>NZ_CP124616.1:655410-1310820 GCF_029958925.1 Tropicibacter oceani | reverse complement strand
CTGTCGACCACCGGCGGCACATCGGACGCGCGTTTTGTCAAGGATCATTGCCCGGTGGTCGAATTCGGCCTTGTGGGCAAGCGGATGCACGCGGTCGATGAACGGGTCGAGGTCGCGCAGGTGCATCAGCTGAAGGCAATCTACACCCGCATCCTGCGCAGCTATTTTGCATGAGCCAGCGCACCCTGATCGTCATGGTCAAGGAACCGCGCCCGGGCCGCGTAAAAACCCGGCTGGGGCGCGACATCGGCCATACCGCCGCCGCATGGTGGTTCCGCCATCAGACCCGCGCCCTGCTGCGCCGCCTGCAGGACCCGCGCTGGCAGATCGTGCTGGCCGTCTCGCCCGACCGCGAGGGGCTGCAAAGCCGCATCTGGCCCGCCCATCTGCCCCGCCTGGCCCAGGGGCGCGGCAATCTGGGGGACCGCATGGCCCGGATGATGCGCGCCGCCCCGCCCGGGCCAGTCTGCGTGATCGGCGCCGACATTCCCGGCATCACCCCCGCGTCTATCTGGCGGGCCTTCACGTCCCTTGGCGCGCATGACGCGGTCTTTGGCCCGGCCCCCGATGGCGGTTACTGGCTGGTGGGGGTGCGCAACGCCGCGGCCGTGCCAAGCGCCCTGTTCCAAGGCGTGCGCTGGTCCAGCCAGCATGCCCTGGCCGACAGCCTTGCCTCGCTCAGCGGTGCCCGCGTCGCACTGGTCGATGAATTGCGCGATGTGGATACAGTTGCCGACCTTGCGGCGTGACGCGCCCCGCGCCCCGTGCTAGGGGAATCGCATGAGCAAACATCCCACCAAGGCAGAGATCCTCGACTGGATTTCCGCGAACCCGACCCTGACCTCAAAACGTGACATCGCCAAGGCCTTTGGCATCAAAGGCGCGGCGCGGATCGACCTGAAACGTGTCCTCAAGGAACTTGAGGAAGAAGGCCATCTTGCCAAGCGCAAGAAGACCTATCGCGATCCCGATCGCCTGCCGCCGGTCAGCGTTTTGCAGATCATGGCCCCCAACGCCGATGGCGACCTGTTCGCCAAGCCGCTGGAATGGCACGGCGAAGGGGTGGAACCGATCATCCTGTTCGTGCCGCGCGAAAGCGATCCGGCTCTGGGCGAAGGCGACCGCATTCTTGCCCGCCTTCAGGTGGTGCACGAGGAAGACCACAATTACGAAGCCCGGCTGATCCGCCGCATCGGCGCCAGCCCGCGCAAGGTGGTCGGCATTTTCCGCAAGGGCGCCGAGGGCGGGCGCATCCTGCCGATCGACAAGGGCGCAGACAAGGAATGGGCCGTCGCGGCCGATGCCACTGGTGGCGCCAAGGATGGCGAACTGGTCGAAGGCGAACAGGCCGGCCCCGGTGGCCGCATGGGCCTGCCTCGCGCGCGCATCACCATGCGCCTTGGCGATCCGACCGAACCCCGGGCCGTGTCCCTGATTGCGATCCACCAGCACGGCATCCCCGACGATTTCCCCCCCGAGGTTCTGGCTGAAGCCGACGGCATGAAGCCCGCCGGTCTGAAAGGGCGCACCGATCTGCGGGACATGCCGCTGATCACCATCGACCCGTTCGACGCCCGCGACCGCGACGACGCCGTCTTTGCCGAACCCGATGACGACCCCAAGAACGAGGGCGGTCATATCCTGTGGGTGGCGATTGCCGACGTCGCGCATTACGTCCGCCCCAATTCCAAGCTGGACGACGAGGCGCGCAAGCGCGGCAACTCCAGCTATTTCCCCGACCGCGTCGTGCCGATGCTGCCCGACCGTCTGTCCGGTGACCTGTGTTCGCTGCACGAAGGGGTGCCGCGGGCCTGTGTCGCCGTGCGCATGCGCATCAACGCGATGGGCGAAAAGCTCGACCAGCGCTTTGTCCGCGGGCTCATGCGCTCGCCCGCCGCACTGAACTACCAAGAGGTGCAGGCCGCCCAGAATGGCGAGCCTAGCGACAAGACCGGGCCGCTGCTTGATCCGGTGATCCGCCCGCTTTACGCCGCCTACGAGGCGCTGAAACAGGCGCGCGAACGGCGCCAGCCTCTGGATCTGGATCTGCCCGAACGCAAGGTCATCCTGTCCGAGGACGGCAAGGTGGAATCGGTCAATTTCACCGAACGGCTGGACGCGCACCGGCTGATCGAGGAATTCATGATCCTCGCCAACGTCAGCGCCGCCGAAACCCTGGTCGCCAAAAAGACCCCGCTGCTGTTCCGCGTCCACGAAGAACCGCCCGCCGACAAGCTGGAATCGCTGCGCGACACCGCCGAAGCCGCCGGGTTTTCGCTGGCCAAGGGGCAGGTTGTGAAAACCGCGCACCTGAACCGGCTGTTGCATCAGGCAGCAGGCAGCGATGAATCCGAACTGATCAACATGGCGACCCTGCGGTCGATGACGCAGGCCTATTACAGCCCCAAGAACTTTGGCCACTTTGGCCTGGCCTTGCAGAACTACGCACATTTCACCTCGCCCATTCGCCGCTATTCCGACCTGATCGTGCACCGCGCGCTGATCACCGCGCATGGCTGGGACGACGACGGGCTGACCCCCGGCGAAATCGAGCGGCTGGAGCAGATCGGCCAGCATATTTCCGACACCGAGCGCCGGTCCATGATGGCCGAACGCGACACCACCGACCGCTATCTTGCCGCCTTCCTGTCGGACCGCATCGGCGCCGAATTCACCGGGCGGGTATCGGGCATCGCGCGCTTTGGCGTCTTTGTGAAACTGGATGAAACCGGGGCTGACGGGCTGATCCCGATCAGCACGCTGGGCCGCGAATATTTCAAGTTCGACCAGGAAACCGCGACCCTGATGGGCAGCGACACGGGCCGGATCATCGGTCTGGGGATGCGCGCCCGCGTCAAGCTGGTCGAAGCCGCGCCCGTGACCGGCGGAATCGCCTTTGAACTGCTGGAACTGGACGACGAAGGCTATGACAGCGTGCCCGGCGGGCGCGGACCGCGCGGACGCGGCTTTAACCGGGGCAAGGGCAAACCGCGCGGCAAGGGCGGCCCCTCGCCGCATCGCAAGGCGGCGAAGGCCAAGAAAAAGGACGCCAAGACCAAGCGCAAGGTCACGCGGCAGCGGCGCTCCAAAGGCTAAGCTTGGGATACAGCGCCGCGCGGCCCCGCGCGACATATTCCATCAGCCTGTCGTTGGCCCGGACTGCGGCACGCAGGGGCGTGTCGCAGGGCAGCCCGGCCAGCATGCTCAGGAACGGCAGGGCGCTGGCATCCGCCGCGCAAGGCTGGTCGCCGAACAGGTAAGGTTGATCGCCCAGCTGCACGCTCAGCGCGTCCAGATCGGCCTGCATGAACGTCAGGCGCTGCGCCTCGGAGTAGCGCGCAAAGCCCTGCCGGTGCAGCCCCTTGACCACCCCCTTGCGCAGCATGTTCGGCACCACCGCCCGCACCGGCGCGGGCATGGCGGCAAAATACACCGGCTTGACCAAGGACCAGGCGTCGTCGCGCGCCCAGCGGTCATGGATCAGCCCGTGGTGCAGGCTGTCCTCGACCATGCGCATCAGGGCATGGGCCTGGGCGCGCTGCTGTCTGTCCATTCCGGGAAACAGGTCCGCGCCCTGTCCGGTCAGCCATTCCTGAATCAGGGCGCTGTCCGGGATCACTCCGTCCGGCGTGCGCAGCGCGGGCAGTTTGCCAAGCGGGCCGGCCTTGGGGTGACTGGCCCACTCGGGGCGCCAGTCTTGCCCGGACATCTTCAGCAAGATCATCGCCTTGACGCAAAAGGGGCTGAGGCTGGGTTCATCGAACCCCGGGGGAAAGGTGATAAGCGAAAGCATGACAAACTCCTGTGTCGGTTGCCCCCTGACTAAAGATGACTACTGTCAATTTCTGGCAGTATGAGGCATCATCCTGGCATCATGTCCCGCACCCACCGCCTGTTCCAATTGATGAGCGCGCTGCGCCGGCTGCCGCCCCCCGCCACCGCCGCCCAACTGGCGCTGGAAACCGGCGTGTCGGACCGCACGCTGTACCGCGACATCGACACCCTGCGCGGCCTTGGCGCGGTGATCGATGGCGCGGCGGGCTTTGGCTATACCCTGATCGAAGACGCCCACCTGCCGCCGCTGGGCTTTCAGGACGAAGAGCTGGAGGCGCTGGTGCTGGGCCTGCGCGAGGTGATTGCCATTGGCGATCCCGCACTGGCCCAGGCCGCCGAAACCGCGCTGGCCAAGCTGCGCGCGCGGCTGCCAGAGCAACAGGCGCACCGGCTGAAACACGCCGTTCTGCGCGCGCACCGCTTTTCCCCGCCGCCAGTGCCAGGCATCGACACCCGTTCGCTGCGGCAAGCCTGTTGGGACGAACACATCGTTCGGTTCGAATACAGCGACAAGCAGGGCAGTGCTTCAACGCGCGAGGTCAAGCCGCTGTCCATCGTGCTGTTCGACCACAGCCATTGCCTGATGGCCTGGTGCCTGCTGCGCCACGATTTCCGCGCCTTCCGACTGGACCGGATCGAAGCGCTGGAAATCACCGATACCTCGTTCCGCCCGCAGCGTGTTGCGCTGCTGCGCGATTACATGGCGCGCCTGAAATCCGAAGGACAGGCCCGCGCCATTCAGGGACAGGCACCGCGCATGCAGGACTGAACCGCGTTCAGCTCGGCCCGCGTGGGCCGGGGGAACAGCAGGCTGTTGCAGGGATCGACAAAGCCGACCAACCGCCGGTCGTCTCGGCGCAGAAAGGCCAGGTAGGACTGGCCATGGCTGACCCCGGCGCAGATGTCATCAAGGCAACTGATGCGCAGGGTGATCAGCCGGTCGAAATCCGCGTTGAACCCGCGTTGGTCCAGAAGTCGGCCTTTCAACCGGGCGGGCACGTCGACCTCAGCAGTTGCGCCTTCGCGCTGCGGCAGGCGGCTTTCGTCAACGGCCAGGCGGCCATAGACCACCATCCACTCGGCGCTGTCCTGGCTGGCATAGCCAAACGCCGCCACCGGGTCGCGGTCACCGCAGCTGAGCGACAGAACCGGCGTGGCCAGCAGCGTCAGGATCAGCGCAATCGCGCGCATTACAGCCGGTCGCGGAAGGCCGCGATCACCTGTTCATAGACCCCGCGCTTGAACGGCACGATCTGTTCCAGCACTTCGTCCGCGTCCATCCAGCGCCATTCGGAAAACTCCTGGTGATCGTCGGCGTCGATGCGCACCTGATCGTCGGTGCCGTGAAAGCGCAGCAGGAACCACTTTTGCTCCTGCCCCTTGTAGCGCCCCTTCCAGATGCGCGGCACGATGTCATGCGGCAGATCATAGGCGATCCAGCCGTCCGTTTCGGCCTCGACGGTGACCAGATCGGGCGACACGCCGGTTTCCTCAAGCAATTCGCGCAAGGCGGCGGCGCGCGGCTCTTCGCCCTTGTCGATCCCGCCCTGGGGCATTTGCCAGGCGGGCACTTCGCTGTCAAAGCGCTGGCCGACAAAGGCGTGGCCCTGCGCGTTGACCAGCATCACGCCGACATTGCGGCGATAGGGCAGTCTGGCGATCTCTTCCGGCGTCATCCGCATCTTTCCCATGTTTGAACGCAATAGGGCGAGGCCCGGCCCCGCCCTATCACACTGTCTGTTGCAATGCGATTACTTGCTGCCGCTGCTCAAGGCCGAAAGCCCGTGCAGGATGTCGATGGCATAGGCCAGCTGGTAGTCGTCTTCACGCAGCTTGGCCGCCGCTTCGGCCTTGGCCTGGTCGGCCTTGATCTGCTCGATCTCGTCCTCGGTCAGCGAATCGTTGTCCAGGCTGCCGCGCAGGTCCGCCTCGGAGCGCGAGAAGCGGTTGATCGCGCTTTCGTCCTCTTCCTCGGTTTCAGGGCGGCGCGGCGGCTGGTCCACGACGATGTCGGGCGACACGCCCAGCGACTGGATCGACCGGCCCGACGGCGTGTAATAGCGCGCGGTGGTCAGGCGCATCATGCCATCGCCCCGCAGCGGCATCACCGTCTGGACCGAACCCTTGCCGAACGACTTGGTGCCGACGACGATGGCGCGGCGATGATCCTGCAGCGCGCCGGCGACGATTTCCGAGGCCGAGGCCGAGCCGCCGTTGATCAGCACGACCAGCGGTTTGCCTTCGGCAAGATCGCCCTCGGTTGCGTTGAACCGGTCGCCGTCTGCCGGGTCGCGGCCGCGAGTCGACACGATTTCACCGGCGTTCAGGAAGGCGTCCGACACCTTGATCGCCTGGGTCAGCAAGCCGCCAGGGTTGTTGCGCAGATCCAGAACAAAGCCTTCGACCTTGTCGATGCCGCCAGCGGCCTCGATTTCCTTGGCGATGCCATCGGTCAGGTTCGGGAAGGTCTGGTCGTTGAAGGTGGTGACCCGCAGCACGACGGTATTGCCCTCAAGCCGGGTGCGCACGGCGGTCAGCTTGATAGTGTCGCGGATGATCGACACGTCAAAGGGCTCATCCTCGCCTTCGCGGACCACGGTGATCACGATTTCGCTGCCCACCGGGCCGCGCATCATGTCAACGGCTTCGTCCAGCGTCAGGCCCAGCACGGATTCGCCGTCGACATGAGTGATGAAATCGCCTGCCTCCATCCCGGCCTCGGCGGCGGGGGTGTCGTCGATCGGCGAGACGACTTTGACAAAGCCATCTTCCTGCGTGACTTCGATGCCCAGACCGCCGAATTCGCCGCGGGTCTGCACCTGCATGTCTTCGGCGTCATCGGGCGGCAGATAGTTCGAATGCGGATCAAGCGAGGTCAGCATGCCGTTGATGGCGGCCTCGATCAGGTCGGCCTCGTCCACCTCTTCGACGTATTGCGCGCGGATGCGTTCAAAGATGTCGCCGAACAGGTCAAGCTGTTCATAGACGTTGGTGGGGCGGTTCTGTTCCTGCGCCAGCAGAGGGCCAACGAATTGCGTGGTCGCCACCACCGAGGCCAGCGCGCCGCCACATGCGGCCATCATGAATTTCTTCATATCCAATCTTATCCCTTGTCGGTTGCGAACCACGTCAGTGGGTCAACAGGCGCATCGCCTTCTCTCACTTCTATATAGAGCGTTTCCGAACGCCCAGCGCCACCCCTATCACCGTTTGGTGAAAGGATGTCGCCGCTTTGCAGGGCCTGCCCGCCCATCAGACCAACCGGACTGCCCGCCGGCAGGACCTGTCCGGCCTTGCCGTACACCTCGTCCAGACCGGCAATCACGAACAGAAGATCGGCCTGGGGCTCAAGGATGGTGACCAGCCCATAGTCCAGCAGCGGCCCGTTATAACGGATCGTCGCGGCGGTGGGCGTGGTGACCAGCGCCTTGGGTTGGGTGGCCAGAACGATACCGGGGCGCGTCACCCCGGCGGCATCGCTTTCGCCCGCCCGGCGCAGCAGCACGCCGCGCACCGGCAAGGCCAGCGTGCCCTTTTGCCCGGCAATGCGCGGCAGATTTTCCGGCACCTCGTTTTCGACGATCTGGCTGAGACCGCTGGCAAAGCCCTGCAGCGTCTCGGTCGAGGCGATCAGAATTTCGGTTCGGATCGGGTCCTCGGTAAAGCGGCGCGGCAGGTCGGTGCGGTCGGCGATGGCCTGGCTCAGCTCGGTCCGGGCGGCCTGTACCCCGGCCAGCCCTTCCTTGAGCGTGTCGGCCGCGCTTTGCTGCAACTCGCGCAGCGCCGTCACCTCTTGAAGGTCCGAGCGCAGCGCCGCGGCCTTGTCCGCCAGCCCCGGCGTCACCGCCGCCACCAGCATCCCGGACCGCGCCGTGCCCAAGGGCCCCTGCGGATGCAACAGCGTCTGCGGTTGCACCTGACCGCCGAGCGCACTGAGCACGCCCAACAGCTGGGAAATCTCGGCCTCTTGCGCGGCCAGCTTGTGGCTCAGCTCGGTTTCGCGGATCGCCGCCGCGCGCAGCCCCTGGCGCATCGCGGCAAGCCCGTCTTCATAGGCGCGCACTGTGCCGGTCAGCGCCGCCACCCGGTCGCGCGCGCTTTCGGCCTGATCCAGCTGGATCGACGCCGCCTCGAGCGCATCGGCAGCAGCCTGCGCCGCATCCCCCGCGCTTTGGGCAAAGGCGGGGCCTGCCAGCAGGGCAAGGATCAGGCAAAGCCGCTTCACGAGATCAGGCTTTCCCCGGTCATTTCCGCAGGCTGTTCCAGCCCCATCAGCTCCAGCAGGGTCGGCGCCACGTCGGCCAGCCGCCCGGCCCGGATCTGCGCGCCCTTGGGACCGCCGAACAGGATCACCGGCACAGGGTTCGTGGTATGCGCCGTGTGCGGCCCACCGGTTTCAGGATCAACCATGGTTTCGCAATTGCCGTGATCGGCGATCACCAGCATGGCGCCCCCGGTATCCTCCAGCTTGGCCACGACCTGTCCCAGCCCTTCGTCCACCGCCTCGCAGGCCTTCATCGCGGCCTGCAGATCGCCGGTATGGCCCACCATGTCGGGGTTCGCATAGTTCACCACGATCAGGTCATAGCCGTGGTCGATGGCGCCCAGAAGATGCTCGGTCACTTCGGCCGCGCTCATTTCCGGCTGCATGTCATAGGTCGCCACCTTGGGCGATTTCGGCATGAAGCGGTCTTCGTTTTCCTCGGGGGTTTCGCGGCCTCCGTTCAGGAAAAAGGTGACATGCGGGTATTTTTCCGTCTCGGCCAGGCGAAACTGGGTCTTGCCATGTTTGGCGACCCATTCGCCCAGCGTGTTGACGATGGTCTGCTTTGGATAGGCGGTGGTCATATAGGCGTTGTGCGCCTTTGAATAATCCACCATCCCCAGCAGGGCGGCGAACTGCGGGGTGTCCCGCTGGAACCCGTCAAATTCCGGATCGCCGATCGCGGCCAGGATTTCGCGCGCGCGGTCGGCGCGGAAGTTCAGGCAGAAAAACCCGTCGCCCGCCCGCACCCCGGCATAATCGCCGATCACCGTGGCGGGCAGGAATTCGTCGGTCTTTTCGGCGGCATAGGCCTGCTGCACCGCCGCCTGCGGGGTGTCGGCCCTGTCGCCCTTGCCCAGGATCATCGCGTCATAGGCGGTTTGCACCCGCTCCCAGCGGTTATCGCGGTCCATGGCGTAATAGCGGCCAATCACCGTGCCGATGCGCGCGCCCTTGGGCAGGCTGGCGGCAAGGTCGGCGACAAAACCGTCCGCCGATTTCGGCGCAACGTCGCGGCCATCGGTGATGGCATGGACGACCACCGGCACGCCCTGATCGCAGATCGCCTTTACCGCGGCCTTGATATGGCTGATGTGGCCATGCACGCCGCCATCAGACACCACGCCCATCAAATGCGCCGTTCCGCCCGAAGCCTTGAGCGCGGCGGCAAAATCCCGGATCGCGGCGTTGTCGAAGAACGATCCATCCTCGATCGCCAGGTCGATCTGGCCAAGGTCCATCGCCACCACGCGGCCCGCGCCGATATTGGTGTGGCCCACTTCGGAATTGCCCATCTGCCCGCTAGGCAGCCCGACATCGGGGCCAAAGGTGATCAGTGTCGCATTGGGGCATGTCGCCGTCAGCCGGTCCATCGTCGGCGTATGGGCAAGCGCGGGCGCGTTGGCCTCGGTTTCATCCCTCAGGCCCCAACCATCAAGAATGCACAGGATCACGGGTTTGGGCATGGTCTGCTCCTACTGGAAATCGGGCTTTCAAAGGGGGTTTATCAGCGGCCAGTCGGCCCGTCCAGAAAGCCGTCATTCGATAGGCAGAGCGTCGCGCTGCGCCCTTTTTGCAACAACCGGCAGGGTTTGCCGGACGAAAGGGCCGCGGCCCACCTGGAATAGCCGTTTCCCGGCAAAGCCTTGCGTGAATATAAGAATTACTCACTTTATCCATTATTATTATGAATTTTCCATCCCTCATCCCAAGGGGGTATCCTTGGATCAGGTTCTGGCGCGCCCCCAACTGGAAACGTCGCCAAAAGTGCCGGGCTGGTTGCCTTACCTCGTCCAGCCCGGTTCCAAACCTTAGGAGACCACCATGACCCTTTCGAAACTCGGCACCATCGCGGCCCTGGCAACCCTGATCGCCGCCCCCGCCCTGGCCCAGCAAACGATCCAGGACAAGATGGACACCGTCAAACCGGCGTCCGAAGTCACCGGGCAGCAGCTGGGGACGCTCGATTGCGAAATCGAAGGCGGCTGGGGGATGTTCCTGGGCTCGTCCAAGGCCGTCACCTGCACCTTTCAGCACACCGACGGGGCGGTCGAAAACTACGCCGGCAGCATGGACAAGCTGGGATTGGATATCGGCAAGACCGAAAAAAGCTATATGACATGGCTGGTCTTTACCACGGCCCAAAACAAACCTGGTGACTATGCCCTGGCGGGCAACTATGTAGGCGTATCAGCCGGCGCATCGCTTGGAATTGGCCTTGGGGCAAATGCCCTGGTCGGTGGTTCCGAAAAGCAGATCGGCCTGCAGCCCGTCAGTGTCGAAGGCGTCCAGGGCGTGAACCTGGCGCTTGGCCTGGCCTCGCTGACCCTCAAGGCCGCCCAGTAAGCGGCCGACATGAATGAATGAATGCCAAGGGGCCCGATCAAGGGGCCCCTTTCACGAATTGGAGAGCATGATGACCTTCCCCACCCGCCGTTCGACCAGCCTGATCGCCCTTGCCGTCGCGCTTGTCCCCGGCCTTGCCACCGCGCAAGACCGCAACATCCAGTTCGAGCTTGGGCTTGGGACCAGCCTGGCACCGACCTACGAAGGATCGGACGACTACAAGGCGGGCGTGGCCCTGACAGGCAGCCTGCAGGCGCTGTCGCTTGGGCCGCTGCAGATCCAGCCCGGCCAGCTTGGCTTTGGCCTTGCGCCGTCGTTCCGCTATCTGTCCGAACGCACCAAGGACGATGTCCCGATGCTGCGCGGGATCGACGATGTCGATGCGGCGCTGGAACTGGGTTTGAAGGCCTCGTACCGCTGGGACTATGCCGAGGCCTGGGGCGCACTGCGCAAGGGCGTGACCGGCCACGAAGGCATGGTTGCCGACCTTGGCGCCGATGCAATCATCGACGCCGGATCCAACACCACCCTGCGTTTTGGCCCGCGCGTGTCCTTTGCGGACGACAGCTATATGGACACCTATTTCACGGTGCCGACCACGGCGACGCGCCTGCGCGCCTATGACGCCGACGGTGGATTGAAGTCCTTTGGCCTGGAAATGAGCCTGCGCCATGACGTGACAGAAGCCTGGGCCGTGCAGGGCACGCTGGGCTGGACCCAGATGGCCGGGGATGCGGCGGATTCGCCCATCGTCAAGGCCGGTGACCGCGATCAGGGGACCGTCAGCCTGATGCTGATCCGCAAGTTCGACTGGCGCTTCTGAGCCCCGTCGCACCGCGTTTCAAGGCCGTCCCTCGGGGCGGCCTTTTTCTTTGCGACGACGCTAACCCGAAGGGGCGGGACAGCGGGTCAAGGCACCGGTGGGGCCGGGCTGAAGCCCGGCCTACGGCGACCGGGACGGGTTGGTGCGGGGTGGCTGGCGGAGCGCAAAGAAAAGCCCGCCGGTGAGGCGGGCTTTGGGTCTGTTTCAGTGGTCGGCGGTTTTAGCCCTGCAAGGACTTGACCACCAATTCCCCTTCGTCGCGGGACTTCATCGCCATGGCCGCGGCGTGAGCGCCGGCGGCAGTGGTGAAGTAGGGGATCTTGTCATAAAGCGCGACAGAGCGGATTTCGCGGCTGTCCTCGACCGCGGCAGACCCTTCGGTGGTGTTCAGCACCAACTGGATGCCGCCGTCCTTCATCAGGTCGACCACGTTGGGGCGACCTTCGTAGACCTTCTTGGTCTTTTCGCAGGCGATCCCGTGCTGTTCAAAGAACTTGGCCGTGCCGCCGGTGGCGACGATCTTGAAGCCCAGACCGGCCAGCGCCTGCGCGGCCTCGACCATTTCGGGGGTCTTGTCATCGTCGCGGACCGAAAAGAACACCGCGCCTTCGGTAGGCAGGTGGTTGCCCGCGCCCAGCTGCGCCTTGAGGAAGGCGCGCGGGAAGGACCGATCCCAGCCCATGACTTCGCCGGTCGACCGCATTTCCGGTCCAAGGATCGTATCAACCCCGGGGAAACGGGCGAAAGGCAGGACCGCCTCTTTGACCGAGAACCACGGCATGTTCGGGTCGGCCAGGGTCATCTGGTCGGCGATGGGCATGTCGGTGTCGTAGTCGGCGTTTTCCGGATAGGGCGCGCGCAGCGGGAAGGCAGACAGCTTTTCCCCCGCCATGAGGCGCGCGGCGATCGACGCGATGGCGCTGTCGGTCGCCTTGGCGACGAAGGGCACGGTGCGCGACGCACGCGGGTTCACCTCGATCAGATAGATCTCGCCATCCTTGATGGCGAACTGCACGTTCATCAGGCCGACGACGTTCAGGGCGCGGGCCAACGCGACGGTCTGGTCCTTGATGCGGTCCAGCACGTCAGCGGACAGGGAATAGGGCGGCAGCGAACAGGCGCTGTCGCCCGAGTGGACGCCCGCCTCTTCGATGTGCTGCATGATGCCCGCGACATGCACGTCGGTGCCGTCACACAGCGCGTCGACGTCCAGTTCGACGGCGCCGGACAGGTAGCTGTCGAGCAGCACGGGGCTGTCGCCGGACACGACGACCGCCTCGCGGATGTAGCGGCGCAGGTGATCCATGTCGCGCACGATTTCCATGGCGCGGCCACCCAGCACATAAGACGGGCGGATCACCAGCGGGAAACCGATGCTTTCGGCGATATCCAGCGCCTGGGCGTCGGTGCTGGCGATGCCGTTTTTCGGCTGCTTCAGGCCCAGCTGGTTGACCAGCGCCTGGAACCGCTCGCGGTCTTCGGCCAGGTCGATGGCGTCGGGCGTGGTGCCAAGGATCGGGATGCCCTCGGCCTCCAGCGCGTTGGCCAGCTTCAGCGGGGTCTGGCCGCCGAACTGCACGATGACGCCGTGCAGGGTGCCGTTTTCCTGCTCTTTGGTCAGGATTTCCATGACATGCTCAAAGGTCAGCGGTTCGAAATACAGCCGGTCCGAAGTGTCATAGTCGGTCGACACGGTTTCGGGGTTGCAGTTGATCATGATGGTTTCATAGCCCTGATCGGCCAGCGCAAAGCAGGCGTGACAGCAGCAATAATCAAACTCGATCCCCTGCCCGATGCGGTTCGGACCACCGCCCAGCACAACCACCTTCTTGCGGTCGCTGGGGCGGGCTTCGCATTCGACCTCGCCCATCATGGGCTGTTCGTAGGTGGAATACATATAGGGGGTCTGGGCCTCGAACTCGGCGGCGCAGGTGTCGATGCGTTTGAACACGGCGGTGACGCCAAGGCCGTGACGGCGCTTGCGCACGTCCTTTTCGGAAAAGCCGGTCAGCTTGGCCAGACGGGCATCGGTAAAGCCCATCATCTTGAGCGCGCGGATGCCGTCGGCGTCCTGCGGCAGGCCGTTGGCGCGGACCTCTTCTTCGGCCTCGATGATTTCGCGAATTCGGGCCAGGAACCAGGGGTCGAACATAGTGACGCCGTGGATATCATCGTTGCTGAGCCCATGGCGCATAGCCTGGGCGATGGTGCGCATCCGGTCCGGGGTTTGTTCGCTGATCGCCTTGACCACGGCGGCCTTGTCGGGCGCGCCGGGGATTTCAACCTCGTCAAAGCCGGTGAGGCCGGATTCCATGCTGGCCAGCGCCTTTTGCAGCGATTCGTGGATGGTGCGGCCGATGGCCATCGCCTCGCCCACGGATTTCATCGCGGTGGTCAGGTAGGGCTTGGATCCGGGGAATTTTTCAAAGGCGAACTTGGGGATCTTGGTGACGACATAGTCGATGGTCGGCTCAAAGCTGGCCGGGGTCACCTTGGTGATGTCGTTGTCGAGTTCGTCCAGCGTATAGCCGACAGCCAGCTTGGCGGCGATCTTGGCGATGGGGAAGCCGGTGGCCTTGGAGGCCAGCGCGGAGGACCGGCTGACGCGCGGGTTCATTTCGATCACGACCATGCGGCCATCGGCGGGGTTCACCGCCCATTGCACGTTCGATCCGCCGGTTTCGACGCCGATTTCACGCAGTACGGCGATCGAGCCGTTGCGCATGATCTGGTATTCCTTGTCGGTCAGGGTCAGCGCCGGGGCGACCGTGATGCTGTCGCCGGTGTGCACGCCCATGGGATCGACGTTTTCGATGGCGCAGACGATGATGGCGTTGTCCGCCTTGTCGCGGACGACCTCCATCTCGTATTCCTTCCAGCCCAGAAGGGATTCATCGACAAGGATCTGGCCCACCGGAGAGGCATCCATGCCGGTGCGGCAGAAGTGGATGTAATCCTCGCGGTTGTAGGCCACGCCGCCGCCGGTGCCACCAAGGGTAAAGGCGGGGCGGATGATGGCGGGCAGGCCGACGTATTCCAGCGTTTCAAGGGCAATCGCCACGCCGGCCTCGAGGTCGTATTTGCCGTTGGCTTTCTTGGGGGCGGTGACGATTGTCGCCTTGGGGTTTTCCAGACCGATACGGTCCATCGCCTCGCGGAACAGTTTGCGGTCCTCGGCCATTTCGATGGCCGCGCGCTTGGCGCCGATCATCTCGACGCCGTATTTTTCCAGAACGCCCATTTCTTCAAGCGCCAGAGAGGTGTTGAGCCCGGTCTGACCGCCCATGGTGGGCAACAGCGCGTCGGGGCGTTCCTTTTCGATGATCTTGGCGACCACTTCCGGGGTGATCGGTTCGATATAGGTGGCGTCGGCCAGCCCCGGGTCGGTCATGATCGTTGCCGGGTTCGAGTTGACCAGGATGACCCGGTAGCCTTCTTCGCGCAGCGCCTTGCAGGCCTGGGCCCCCGAGTAGTCGAATTCGCAGGCCTGCCCGATCACGATGGGCCCCGCGCCGATGATCATGATGGATTTGATGTCGGTACGTTTGGGCATGGGGGACCTCGTTTGGCGGCATGAGTACGGCATGGGGCAACGGGCCGGTGACTCGCGTCCTGCCCGCAAATTGTTGTGGGTTATAGACATGGGGCGGGTAGGTTCAAGCCCCATCCGTGGCCGAGTTCGGGGGGCTCTGCCCCCGCGCCTGCGGCGCCCCCCCGGAGTATTTTTGCCAAGAAGAAGCCAAGGGGCGCGCAAATGGCGTCAAAAGGGGTCGATTGCCTTGACTTTGGCCCCCTCAAAGGGTGTATCCGCGCCTGACCTCTTTATACGGCCTTCCACAAAGGATCCCGATCATGCACGCCTTTCGCAGCCACTCCTGCGCCGATCTGACCAAAGCCAATGTCGGCGATACCGTTCGCCTGTCTGGCTGGGTGCACCGCATCCGCGATCACGGCGGCATCCTGTTCATCGACCTGCGCGACCATTACGGCATCACGCAGGTGCTTTGCGATCCTGACAGCCCGGTGTTTGCGCAGGTCGAAAAGGTGCGCAGCGAATGGTGCATCCGCATCGACGGCAGCGTCAAGGCGCGTGACGCCGATCTGGTGAACCCCAAGCTGCCGACCGGCGAAATCGAAGTTTTCGTGCGCGACATGGAGGTGCTGGGCGCCGCCGAGGAACTGCCGCTGATGGTGTTCGGCGATCAGGAGTACCCCGAGGAAACCCGCCTTCGCTATCGTTACCTTGACCTGCGCCGCGAGCAGATGCAGCGCAACATGACGCTGCGTTCGGACGTGGTGGCCAGCATGCGCAAGCGCATGTGGGAGAAGAATTTCCGCGAATACCAGACGCCGATCATCACCGCCAGCAGCCCCGAGGGCGCGCGCGATTTCCTGGTGCCGTCGCGCCTGCATCCGGGCAAGTTCTATGCGCTGCCGCAGGCCCCGCAGCAGTTCAAGCAGCTGATCATGGTGTCGGGTTTTGACAAGTACTTCCAGATCGCGCCCTGTTTCCGCGACGAAGACCCGCGCGCCGACCGATCCCCGACCGATTTCTATCAGCTGGACATGGAGATGTCGTTTGTCGAGCAGCAGGATGTCTTTGACACCATTGCCCCGGTGATCGCGGGCGTGTTCGAGGAATTCGGCGGGGGCCGCAAGGTCGATGCGCCGCAGGACTGGCCGCAGATCCCCTATAAAGAGGCGGCGCTGAAATACGGCACCGACAAGCCCGACCTGCGCAACCCGATCGAAATGCAGGACGTGTCCGAGCATTTCCGCGGGTCTGGTTTCGCGATCTTTGCCAAGCTTTTGGAGCAGGACGGCACCGAAATCCGCGCCATTCCGGCGCCGACAGGCGGCAGCCGCAAGTTCTGCGACCGCATGAACGCCTTTGCCCAGAAAGAGGGCCTGCCGGGGATGGGGTACATCTTCTGGCGCGACCAGGGTGAGGGCATGGAAGCCGCCGGCCCGCTGGCAAAGAATATCGGCCCCGAGCGCACCGAGGCGATCCGCCAGCAACTGGGGCTGGGCATTGGCGATGCGGCGTTTTTCCTGGGCGGCAAGCCGGCGGTCTTTGAAAAGGTCGCGGGCAAGGCGCGCACCGTCATCGGCGATGAACTGGGCCTGACCGATCTGAACCGTTTTGCCTTTGCCTGGATCGTGGACTTCCCGATCTACGAAAAGGACGAGGAAAGCGGCAAGATCGACTTTGAACACAACCCGTTTTCCATGCCGCAGGGCGGGATGGAGGCGCTGATGGGCGATCCGCTGGCGGTCAAGGGCTATCAGTACGACCTGGCCTGCAACGGCTATGAACTGGTGTCCGGCGCGATTCGGAACCACCGCCCGGAAATCATGTTCAAGGCCTTTGAAATCGCCGGGTATGGCAAGGACGAGGTGATCAAGCGCTTTGGCGGCATGGTCAACGCGTTCAAATTCGGCGCCCCGCCGCACGGTGGCTGCGCCGCCGGGATCGACCGCATCGTGATGCTGCTGGCCGACCAGCAGAACATCCGCGAGGTCATCATGTTCCCGATGAACCAGCGCGCCGAAGACCTGATGATGCAGGCGCCCTCAGATCCGACCTCGGACCAGTTGATGGAGCTGGGCCTGCGGGTGATCCCGCAAGACTGATTTCGGCGCCGGATCATCCGGCGCGTCGGACAGCTTGAAAAAGACAAAGCCCCGCTGCGTGACGCAGGCGGGGCTTTTTGTTGTCTTGAGGTTGGTGCCCCTGCCCTAGTGGACCGCGGCCATCATTTCCGGCGCGACGACCTGGGAACCAAAGGCGATGACCAGCCCGAACATCAGGGCCGACATGGCGGTCATGATCATCAGGCGCCCTGCCTCGTTGCGGCGATAGGCGGCCTGTTCCCCGTCCTTTTCCATCGTGACCTTTTTCACGTAGTACTTGATCAACACCAGCGGAAGCAGCAACCCAACCGTTGCCAGCGCCATCATCATTGCGGCCTGTGTCCCCATGTCCCTTGTCTCCGATTTGCCAAATTCGCCGCAAAGTTGCAGGGCAATTGTGGCACACTTGCGTTCAGGCTGCGGGGATTTGGTGAAAAATTAACCTTTCTTAACGGCGTACCTTTGGGCGCTGGGACGCGTCAGGCCGGGGGCGGCCTGAGCTGGGGTCAGATGGCCACCCGGTCCGAAAGCCGATCCTGGATCAGCGCCGCGACCCGGGCGATGACCGCCTGCAGTGGACGACCCTTGGCGCGGGCCTCGGCCAGGTCCTCGGCGGCCTTTTGCAGCGATCCGTCTCCGGCGCTGTGGGCGACACCGCGCAGGAACTGCGCGAGATAGTCCAGCATCCGCCCGTCGCCGCGTTCGTCCAGCACGTCGGCGGCATGGGCCATGTCATCGCGGTAGGCCATCGGGTCCGGACGGACCGGATCATCGCTGACCAGGCGCGGGCCGTTCGGCTGGCGTTCTGGCGGCAGCGCCGACAGGATTTTGCTTTGAAACACCAGCACCGATTCGATCGGCTTGGCCAGAAAGCCGTCCGCCCCGGCGGCCATGGCCACGTCTTCGGAAAAACTGTCACCGCTGGTGCCCAGAAGCACGTCGATGCGCGGCGATGTATGGGCCAGTTCAGCGATCAGTTCCGCGCCAGAGCCATCAGGCAGCCCAAGGTCGATGATCGCCACGCTGGGGCGATAGACCTGCAGGTGACGGCGCGCGGACTTGATGCAATCGGCGCGCCGGATGCGCGCGCCCGAGCGCAAACACAAAAGCCGCATGGCGTCACAGGCAAAACGGCTGTCTTCGACCACCAGGACCGTCAGTCCCAGCAGGGGGCGGGTCGCCGTGGGCCGCCGATGTTGCACTTCCAGGTCGTCTCGATAGTCGTCCATGATCCCCTCCAGTGGCAGGTAGGGCTTCATGCTGCCCTCAACAGGGTGAACAAGCGGTTAAAGGCCGCACCGCCTTGTCCGGCTGGGTCTGTCGCGCCATAACCTGTTGCAACAAGGATACGTAGGAGAACCCCCATGATCGGTCGTCTGAACCATGTCGCAATCGCCGTCCCGGACCTGGAGGCCGCCGCCGCGCAATATCGCAACGCCCTGGGCGCCAAGGTCGGCGCGCCCCAGGATGAACCCGATCACGGCGTCACGGTGATCTTCATCGAACTGCCTAACACCAAGATAGAATTGCTTTTTCCGCTTGGCGACAACAGCCCGATCAACGGTTTCCTGGAAAAGAACCCGTCGGGCGGCATTCACCACATCTGCTATGAAGTCGACGATATCATCGCGGCGCGCGATCACCTGCAGCAAACCGGCGCCCGCGTTCTGGGCACCGGAGAGCCGAAGATCGGCGCCCATGGCAAGCCGGTGCTGTTCCTGCACCCCAAGGATTTCAACGGCTGCCTGGTCGAGCTGGAGCAGGTCTGATGGGAATCACCTCGGGTCTTGTCCTGTTCGCGGTGCTTTGGTTCCTGACGTTCCTGTGCGTGATTCCCATCCGCCTGCAGACCCAGGGCGACCTTGGCAAGGTCGAACCGGGCACCCATGCCGGCAGCCCGGAAGTGCACAACCTGAAGCGCAAGGCCTGGATCACCACGGCCATCGCCGGGGTGCTTTGGGCGATCCTTGCCTCGATCATCCTGACCGGCGCGATCAGCATTCGCGACATCGACAGCATCGCCGGTCAGCGCATGGCGCCGCTGGAAGACAACTGAACGCGCGGGCGGGGCAGACAGCCCCGCCCTGCGCCCTGTGCCCTACCGGCCGTTGAGCCTGTGGAACAGGTGGGTGAAGGTCGCGGCGCCCAGCACCGGGATCAGCAGGTTGACCAGCGGCACCGTCAGCGGCAGCGCCATCAGCACGCCCGCTGTCCAGATCACCGGCAAATGCCTGCGCCACATCTTGCGGGCGTTGTCCCGGCCCACCCTGCGCATCGCCGCCAGGGTGAAATATTCACGCCCCAGCAGGAACCCGTTCAGCGCCCAGAAGATGAACGGCGCCAAGGGCGAGACGAACAGATACAGCACCAGCGCCACAAGGTTGGCCGCGATCAGGATGCCCAGAAAGCCGAAGGTATCGCGCAGCGCATCGCCAAAGGGCACCGGCTGCACCGGCGGCAGCGCCGGATAGTGCCGGGCCTCGACCGCGTCAGCGACCTCTTCGAGGAACATCGAGGTAAAGGCCGAGGCCACCGGCACCATCAAAAAGACCGAGAGCACCAGCATCAGCGGCACCGCCGCCCAGCTGATCACATTGTCGATCCAGGTGACCTGGCCGATCCAGGGCAAGGTCACGCTGTCGCCGACGAACCAGCCGACCCCCCAGACAAACAGCGCGTAGAACCCGAACAGCAGCGCCAGCGCCAGCCCGATCCCCTTGAGCAGCACGCCGCGAAAACGCCGGTCGCCCAGCTGGCCCAGCGCCTTGAGAAAATCACCAAGGATCATTCAGACACCCATTCGGTGATGGCGTCCAGATCGGGCCGCGGGCGTTCGGGCGGCACCGCGCCTTCGGTCCCGATATGGATGAACCCGGCCAGGCTTTCATGGGGTTGCAACCCCAGGGCGTCGGTCAGAAAGCCCCGGTCGTGGCTGGCCCAGCCCGACAGCCAGTTCGCCCCCCAGCCCGCGGCCAGCGCCGCGTTCAGCAGCGCAAGGCAGGCGGCCCCGGCCGAATAGGTCTGTTCGATCGGCGGGATCTTGGGGCTGTCCTTTTGCACCTCGACCACCGCCACGCACAGCGGGCTGTCGGCAAAGGCGCTGGCGGCCTTGGTGATGTCCTCGTCCGGTTTACCCAATCGCGCGCCGGTGGTTTCAACCGCGCTTGCCAGCCGGGTCAGGGCCGCACCTTCGAGAACGATGAACCGCCAAGGCTCCAGCTTGCCGTGATCGGGGGTGCGTGCGGCGGCGGTCAGGATCGGCAACAGCGCCGCCCGGTCCGGAGCGGGCGCGCGCAGCGTCTTGGCCGGGCGCGAACGCCGGGACAAAAGGAAATCGAGGGCGGCCTGGTTAGCTGGGGGCATCATCACATCCTGTTCTTGGCTTGCCCATATGTCAGCGCTGCGCGCCCCGGTTTCAACCGCCAAGTTGCAAAGCAGCGCAGCTGGCGCTAGGCCTGCCGCATGAAAACACCCGACCTGTCAGACCTGGCCACCCCCGGCGCGGTGATCGCGGTGCGGGTGACGCCCAAGGCATCGCGCAATACGGTTGCGCGGGATGGTGATGTGCTGCGGGTTCATGTCACCACGGTTCCCGAGGGCGGCAAGGCGACGGCCATGGTGCAAAAGCTGCTGGCCAAGGCGCTGGGTGTGCCAAAGTCGCGGCTGCTGCTGATCCGGGGCGAAACCGCGCGCGACAAGCTGTTCCAGATTGCCCCGTGACGGGGGAAAGCACCGCCCGGCGGCAGATGAAACGGTGTTCAGGCGCTATTCGCCGCCATCGGTCCGGCGGGTATAGACGCCTTCGGGCAGGGTCAGCGCCGCGATCAGATCGTTCAGCTGGGTGATCGACAGGGTGACCTTGTCGGTGCGGTCGGTGCGCGCATCATATTGTTCGACCGTCAAGCATTCCGCAAAGCTTGAGACGATGACGTCCTCCTGCAAGGGCGCTTCGCCCTCGTCTACGAGGGTCACGATCGTGGCGTCAAATTCGTGCTCGATGCTGAACATGGCACCATGCTAGCGCGGGTGCGGGCCGGTTGAAACAGGAAATCCGCAAGGCCCGGGCCGGCCTGTCTTTGCCACGTGATCACAAGGGGGCTGGCCCATGGGGCAAAGCATCCCTATCTTTGCATCTGACAGCCATGATTTGCCCCGGATCCCCCAATGCGCCGCGCCCTGCCCCTTTTGTTCGTTCTTCTGGCCGCCTGCGCCGAGCTTCCGGTTCCCATGCCGCCGACGGGCCCTGCCCCGGGCGGCCAGGATCTGACGCCTGCGCCAAGCGATGTGCAGCTGCGCGCGCAAAAGGCGGCGCGGCAGTTCGTGCAGGTGGTCGAAACCGTCGAACCGGTGGCCGAGCAGGTGTGCCGCAACCGTTCGACGCGGTTGAACTGTGATTTCCAGATCGTCGTCGACGATCGCCCCGACCAGCCGCCCAACGCCTTTCAGACCGTTGACCGCGCGGGGCGGCCCATCGTGGCCTTTAACCTCGCGCTGATCGCCTCGGCCGAGAATGCCGACGAACTGGCCTTTGTCATGGGACACGAGGCGGCGCACCACGTCATGGACCATATCGCAAAGACGCAGGAAAGCGCGACGGTTGGCGCCGTTGTCCTGGCCGGGATCACCGCGCTGTCGGGGGCCGATGCCGACACCATCAAGGCCGCCGAAGAGCTGGGGGCCACGGTTGGCGCGCGCACCTATTCCAAGGATTTCGAGCTTGAGGCGGACCGGCTGGGCACCATCATCGCGGCCAAATCCGGCTATGATCCGGTGCGCGGAGCGCTGTTCTTCAACCGCATCCCGGACCCCGGCAACCGGTTCCTTGGATCGCATCCGCCCAATGCCGCCCGCATGGCGATTGTCCGCAAGACCTATGCCGAATTCGTCGCCGGCCAGAACTGACCGCCACGGCGCGGCGCCCCGGACGTCGTTGACCTGAGTCAAGGCGCGGCGCGGGCGCGCTGGCTACCCTGTTCGGGACATGTCCTGAAAACCAAGGGGGTCGGACCGATGCAAAGCCGCGAAACATTGAAACGCCACGCCGGACTGGTCGACAGGATGGCACAGGCGCAGGGTCTGGATATCGAAGAACAGATGCTGCGCGGCAATCTCAGCATGACCGAGCTGGAGGACGCGGTGCTGCGCTGCACCGGCTGCGATCAGCCCTGCACTTGCGAAAGCTGGCTGGCCTCGCGCAGCGCGCCGGTGGATGTACCGCCCGAATACTGCCGCAACACCGAGATGTTCGCCGACCTGCGAAAGGCCGCCCGATGATCCGCGATCAGGCCGACCCGCAGCCGTTCCGCCCGCTTGGCCCCGAACGCCGCCACTACTGGCTGGCCAAACGCATGGCCAAGGCCACCGGGGTGGATCTGGAAAGCGCCATGGATCAGGGCGAGCTGACCCAGCAGGACTGGGCAAGCATGGTCACCACCTGCCGCGGCTGCGCCTGGACGCAAGGCTGCCGGCATTGGCTGAACCAGCCGCATAGCCTTGGCAACGATGCCCCCCGATCCCTGCCCGAGGGATGCGCCAACCGCGCGCCTCTGGCCAATCTGCGCAACGCCGCACAGGAGCTGACCTGATGAGACCGACCCTGGGCGACCCTGCCCGCCACTTTTTCATGACGCGCAGCGTGGCGCGGGTCATGGGTCTGAGCCTGGCCGATGAAATCCAGACCGGACACCTGGCCCCCGAGGCCTATGCCGGGATGGTCACGCGCTGCCGGGGCTGCGCCCTGGTCGAAGCCTGCGAGCAATGGCTGGCCCGGCAAACCGAGGTCAGCCCGACCCCGCCGCCGGGGTGCTGGAACGGCCAACTGCTGAGCGATCTGCGAAAGCATCACTAGGACCGCGGGCGCCATGCGGTCCAGACAGGCTGCCGGTGCCTCCCTCCCCTTTTTTCCTCGCATCCTAAAACGAAAAGCGCGCCCCGGCGGGACGCGCTTTGACTGTCTGGGCAAGGCCGTTTTGGCGCGCGGGTTACTGCGCGCGCAGGTTGCGGGCCGATTCCTTGATGGCGTCGTATTGCCCCGAGGGGCGATAGGGCCAAAGGTATTCGTCCAGCACGGCCTCGGTCGCGGTCGGGCGAATATCCAGATCGGCCAGGGTTTTGGCACCCTCGGCAACCACGTTGTCTCGCTTGAGGCTGCGCACCTGGTCGCGGGTGATCTGCGCCGGGATCAGCCCCAGCGACACCGATTGCACCAAGTCCGAAACCGACCCGATCACGCCGGCCGCCCAGAACGGAATGTTCAGGATCAGGCGACGGCGGCGGATCGTGTGCAGCATTTCCTGCATCAATTCGCGGAAGCTGCGCACATCGGGGCCGCCCAGTTCATAGACGCCGCCCGCGGCGGTGCCCAGCACGCCCTTGACCGCGGCCTGGGCCACATCGTCCACATAGACCGGCTGAAACCGGGTGTCCGCGCCCACGACGGGCAGCACCGGCGACAGGCGGGTCAACTTGGCGAACCGGTTGAAGAATTCGTCCTCGGGGCCGAAAATCACCGAAGGGCGCAGGATCATGGCGCCCGGCATGTGTTGCAGCACGCCTTCTTCGCCCAGGCCCTTGCTTTGCGCATAAAGGCTGTCGCTATCCTTGTCCGCCCCGATGGCCGAGATGTGGACCATGCGGGCCACGCCCTGCTCAGCGGCGATTCGGGCGACGCGTTCGGCGCCTTCGTGCTGAACGGCGTCAAAATTGTTCTTGCCGCCCTTGTCGAAAGTGCCGACGCAGTTCACCACCGCATCGGCGCCATTCATCACGCTGCGCACGCTGGCATCGTCGCGAATATTGCAGAAAACCGGTTCAACCTGGCCTACGGCGCCATAGGGGCGGACAAAGATCGCCTCGTTCGGGCGGCGGACGGCGACTCGGACTCGCCAGCCTTCTTTGGCCATGCGCCGCGCGATATAGCGGCCCACGAAACCGGACCCCCCGTATATGGTGACGAGCTTCGACATCTGGCGTCTCCTCAAGGACATTTCGGGGGTAGGAATACCTTTGTGCACCCCTGCCTGCAAGACGCCGGAATGCCGCGTGCATTTTCTTTGAAAAAGGCCGTTGACACCTCCCACGATGAGGCTTAAACGCCTGCTTCACCAACCCGTGCCCAGATGGCGGAATTGGTAGACGCGCTGGTTTCAGGTACCAGTGGCCGAAAGGTCGTGGAGGTTCGAGTCCTCTTCTGGGCACCATAGTAAACCCCCGAAGTTCATGTTTTTCATGAATTTCGGGGGCTTTCTTGTCTCTGGGCCCCAAAACTGCCCCACAAACTGCCCCACACCAGTCTTCGGTTCTGGATCGGCCTACATCAGCCGCGCGGCGCGCGCGAGATCATGGAACCGGGCCGCATACCAACGAAGACCTGCATCGACATGGAGCCGCCGCCCTTCATCGACCGGCTGTGGGTGGCACGCTTCGTCTTGAAGCGAGAGCAGGCGGTCGACGACCTCCTCCAATGCCAGTGACAATTCCATGGTTGTCGATGACGGAGCACATGACGCTTCGACGGCCGCGCGAATGCTATACCCCTCGATGCCGTGGAAACGCCCCAGAAGATCGTCCAGGCCACTGCCGTGCCTGCTCAGGAACTCGCGTGTCAGCCTGACCGCAGTGCCGAATTGGACTCCCGTCCTCGGGTTGATTGAAAAGGTCTGGTGTTCGCCCATCATGGGTCCTCCTTCTGCCAGAGACAGGCGGCACTATGCCGCCAAGGAAAATCCTCTGGCTCTTGTCAAGAACCGCCGCGCAGGAGGTCGCGGCGGTTTGGCTCGGGGCTGTTGCAGGCCCCAGCCGTTCAACATGCATGGATATTCCAGTCCAATCGGCGCATGTCGAATTCTTGTTCTCGAGCACTGCCTCCTTGGATGCGCTGCTCTCGGAAGCACCCAGCCCCGGCACTTTCGACAGTAGCGCCCCAGGTTCGCCCGCTCCGTGGCCCCGCCATCAATCCGGGCGGCGCTCAGCCAGAAGCGCCGCCCGGACTGATGATGAGGGCCATGAGCCATTTAAATGAAAAGACATCGTCATGACTCTTCTATAGATGGTGGTCTTCATGGAATTCATTCCTGGGAAAATTACGTAAAAACAATATCATGACATCTCCCTGCGCCCCGGAAAACGGGTTCTGCGGACTCCCCGCTCAGTGCGCAAAAGACAGAAGTCCGGGCTTCACAGCCCACAGATGCAAGGCCGCACGTCACCTCTACGGATTGAGCAATCAGGCTTGCGGGGTGACACAGCATGAAAACGGGGCGACTTGCATTTTGAACGGGGTGCTCAGGGGACCAATTGCATTGGGCAACAACATGAATGGAGTCCCCGATGCCCATCAACGACAGATACATAGCTCCCGAGCCCGTGCTGCGCTTCCTTGCGGACGGAGACCGCACGTTTCTCGCACTGAGACTGATCCATGGCCTGCTCTTCGCGTTCGACCGCACCGTTAAGGGTCAGATGAAACTTGTGCCCAGCATATTTCCCAAAGAACATCGCTGCCGTGCCAGCCTGATCTCCGCAGCAGTTGGCCCCGAAACGGCCCGAGACAACCGGTGGCTCAGGTCGGCATGCGATGAGCTGGCCTCACAGAATATCCTGCATTCAGTCGAGATCGAGGGAAAGACGGTTCGGTTCAAGCTCAGCAAGAAGTTCGCAGACTCCTTTTTGACTCCGTCATCCGGCTCTGTTGCACAAATCGCGTGAGGGATTCATCTCGTGAATCCAGCGTGGTAGCTGGGATGCATGAGCAGACCCATACCCCCGACCTACAAGACCAGAAACTGGCCAGCCTACAATGAAGCGCTCAAGCGCCGGGGCTCGCTGACGATCTGGTTCGACCCTGAGATGATCTGGGATGCCGTGCCGACAGGCAGGCGTGGCCGCCAGCAGAGCTATAGCGACGCCGCCATACAGACGTGCCTCTCGATGAAAGTGCTGTTCGGCATGGCGCTCCGGCAGACGACCGGGTTCGTCGAGAGCCTGCTGCAGCTGGTCGGTCTGAACTGGACGGTGCCCGACTTCAGCACGCTATCTCGCCGCCAGAAGACCTTGGCCGTCAACATCCCATACCGCGGCTCCAAGGGGCCGTTGCACCTGTTGATAGACAGCACCGGGATCAAGGTCGAGGGCGAAGGCGAGTGGCACGCCCGCAAGCATGGCGGCCCTAAACGCCGCGTCTGGCGCAAGATCCACTTGGGGATTGATGAGGAAACGCTGGAGGTTCGGGCCGTCGAAATCACCGGGAGCCACATCGGTGATGCGCCGATCCTACCCGACCTTCTCGACCAAATCCCGCAGGACCAGGAAATCGGTAGCGTCACGGCTGATGGCGCCTACGACACGCGCAAATGCCACGATGCGATTGCAGATCGCGGCGCCCATGCCGTCATCCCGCCCCGCAAAAACGCGAAGCCCTGGAAGACGATCACCGCCGGAGCCGTGGCGCGAAACGAGGCCTTGCGCGCGGCGAAATACCTGGGCCGCGCACTCTGGCGACGATGGAGCGGATACCACCGCCGAAGCCGCGTCGAGACAAAAATGCATTGTATGAAGTTGCTGGGCCAGCGGCTCATGGCGCGGGACTTCGACCGCCAGGTCGCGGAACTCCAGGTCCGCATTGCCGTCCTGAACGGCTACACCGCGCTCGGCATGCCCGTCACGGAAGTCGTAGGATAAGTCCGCCCGGGGAAAGGGGAAACTCGGCGTTCAGCCGATTTGTGCAACAGAGCCTCTCTGAATCATCGGCTTGCCGCATCCTGAAGGCGGCCGATCTGATCACTGCTCCGGGCTATGTGGTGATCAAGGCCGCCGACGAGTTCACGGACAAGACCACGGCCATCAACGAGATGTGGCAGACCGACTTCACCTACTTCAAGATCATCGGCTGGGGTTGGTACTCCCTGTCCACCATCCTTGACGACTACAGCCGCTACATCATCGCCTGGAAGCTCTGCACAAATATGCGGGCCGAGGATGTGACGGACACGATCAAACTGGCTCTGACGGCGTCAGGTTGTGATCAGGCGGTTGTGCGTCTCAAGCCCGATCTGCTCAGCGACAACGGATCCTGTTACATCTCTGGTGATCTGGCCAAATGGCTGGAGGAACAGAAGATGGACCATGTTCGCGGAGCGCCGTTCCATCCGCAAACCCAAGGCAAGATCGAGCGCTGGCACCAGACCATGAAGAACCGGGTTCTGCTGGAAAACTACTACCTGCCCGGTGATCTTGAACGCCAGATCGGGGCCTTTGTCGACTACTACAATAACCAGCGATACCACGAGAGCCTGAACAACGTCACACCCGCAGACGTCTACTTCGGGCGGGACAAAGCCATCCTGCGAGAAAGAGAGAAGATCAAGAAACTGACAATCCGAAACCGCCGTTTGCAACATCAAAAACAGGCGGCATAATCAATCCAACCAAAGAGCCAGAGCCTCCAATGCTCAAACCGCTCTGATGTCCCATTTTATATGACGACGGACATGTTTCGCTCAATCTCCGGGTTAGGCTGGGCGAGTTGCGATCAAAAAAACTTCCTGTGGGAGAGTTAACGAAATCGTCGCAACCGATTTTTCGGCCAATGTCATTCTTGGAGTGGAAGATGTTGGTCTGCGCAATCTACCAGATGCCGGGACTGAACACCTAGTTTCCTTCTTTGAAGGAACATGCTGTGGAGATTTGGGAACGATCAATATTCAATCGTCAGACATAGTTTCTTCGATCCAGATAGCAGACGCTCACACATTGCGCAGCATCAGTCAACGTGGGCTCGAAGCAGACTTCCGCTGGTCCAGCGTTGGGGAGCAGAGCGCCAACGCGCATGCTTGTCTTCTAAGTGAGGGACTGGCAGGCGCAGATCATTAGCCATACCGCTCGGCACCAAGACCCTGATCGCAAAGCAGATGAAGCGGCCCGCAATGGGGCCGCTTGGACATTTGTCCCAGGCTCTTGTGTGAGGTCTGGAGTGACAATGACCATGGTCTGTCATCGGCAAGTATGGATCAGATCCATGTCCGTCCCACGCGCCGTCAGATCACGATGCGGACACTTCGGCGGGTGCCTCTTTCGCGCCGGTCATGAACGCCACTGCGTCTGACATCGTGTAATCCTTGGGGTCGATGACGCAAAGCCGCTTGCCCAGACGGTGGACGTGAATGCGATCTGCGACTTCGAACACGTGCGGCATGTTGTGGCTGATCAAGATGATCGGGATGCCACGCGACCGCACGTCCAGGATCATTTCCAATACGCGGCGGGATTCCTTGACGCCCAATGCCGCTGTCGGTTCGTCAAGGATGATGACCTTTGAACCGAACGCCGCCGCCCTCGCAACCGCAACGCCCTGACGTTGGCCGCCGGACAGGGTTTCAACGGCCTGGTTGATGTTCTGGATGGTCATCAGACCCAGTTCGGTCAATTTTTCGCGGGCGATGTCCTCCATTCGCTTGCGATCCAACTGGCGCAGGTATTTGCCGCGAAACCCGGGTTTGCGCAACTCGCGCCCCATGAACATGTTGTCGGCGATGGACAACGCGGGCGACATGGCAAGGGTTTGATAAACGGTTTCGATCCCTTCCTTGCGTGCGTCGGTCGGTGACGTGAAATGCACCTGCTTGCCTTCAAGAAAGACCTCGCCTTCGTCCGGTACGATTGCGCCCGAAACCGCTTTGATCAAAGATGACTTTCCCGCCCCGTTGTCACCGATCACGGCAAGGATCTCACCGGGATAGAGGTCGAAATCGCAGTGGTCTAGGGCAGTGACGCGACCGTATCGCTTGACCAGTCCGCGACCCTTGAGGATGGGTTCAATGGACCCGTTCGCGATGTTTTCCATAAGTGTCATGCCGAAACCTTTCTGATCCATTGGTCAACCGCGACAGCCCCAATGATAAGCGCGCCGATAAGCAGGTAGGTCCATTGTGCGTCAGCGCCGGCAAGGCGCAGGCCAAGCGTGAACACACCCACGATTAGCGCACCAAACAACGGCCCCAGAATGGACCCGCGCCCACCGAAGAGAGAGATGCCGCCAATCACCACGGCGGTGATGCTTTCGATATTGAGCAGCTGGCCCGAGGTCGGGCTGACTGAACCGATCCGGCCGATCAGGGCCCATCCCGCGATGGCGCAGATAAAGCCGGTTGCCGCGTAGACGGAAATCAGGGTGGCTTTGACGTTTACGCCGGACAGCTGCGCCGCCTCCGGATCATCGCCCACGGCATAAAGGTGGCGACCCCAGGCGGTCTGGCTCAGGACATAGAAGAGCAGCGCAAAGATCAGGACCATGGCAATCACGCCGTAGGTAAATGTCGCGCCTCCACGGCCATCCGCATCTGCGCCAATTTTGAAGGTTGTGCCAAGAAACTGCAGCAAGGGTGCTTCGGCCTCGATCTCCTGGCTGCGGATCGTGGCATTGCGGGAATACAGGAAGTTGGCCGCCAGAACGATCTGCCACATACCCAAGGTCACGATGAAGGGCGGCAGTTTCATGACGGCAACCAGCCAGCCATTGATCGACCCGATGGCCGTACCAAACGCCAGGCCACAGATCACCGCGATTTCGACAGGAATGCCGTATCGGAACGTGAATTGCCCCATGATGACGCTCGAAAGCACGGCGATGGCGCCGACGCTCAGATCAATTCCGGCGGTCAGGATTACAAGACTTTGCGCGGCGGCAACGATACCGACGATCTGCACCTGCTGCAGGATCAGCGTCAGCGCGAACGGAGAAAAGAACTTGGAGCCGAGCAACAGCCCGAACAGGATGATCGACATCACAAGGACGAACAGCGGCACCAGGGCCGGATTGACGTGAAGCGCATGCTGGATGTGGACCAAGACGCCTTTGCGTCCTTCGAATTCGGCCACCCCTTCGGTGGCAGAAGCCTTTACGACGGCTTCATAGTCATCAGCGTTGCCTGACATGGTGGATCCCCACAATTTCCCTGAGTCGCGGGGTGAGCCTACCCCGATTGATAGAAAGGGCGGGAAATTCCCGCCCTTTCGCAAGTCAGTGGCACAGTCTTAGCCCCAGCAAAGATCCTTGCCTTCAGCAACGGAAATGCTGTCGACGCCTTCGGCCGGCTTGTCTGTCACCAGCGCAACACCCGTGTCGAAGAAATCCTTGCCCGGCGTGTTTTCCGGCAGCGTGCCGTCAGCCGCATATGCGGCAATGGCTTTGATCCCCAAGGACGCCATGCGCAAAGGATACTGCTGGGATGTCGCGCCAATCACACCATCGGCAACGTTCTGGACACCGGGGCAACCACCGTCGACAGAGACGATCAACACGTCGTTTTCGCGACCGATGGATTTCAACGCTTCGTAGGCGCCAGCGGCTGCCGGTTCGTTGATCGTGTAGACGACGTTGATCGACGGATCGACGGCAAGGAGGTTTTCCATCGCCTTGCGGCCACCCTCTTCGTTGCCTGCGGTCACGTCGTTGCCAACGATGCGCGGGTCATCTTCGTCGCCGTTCACATTGGGATCAGCCAGATCAATCCCGAACCCCTGCAGGAAACCCTGATCGCGCAGAACGCCAACGGTGGGCTGGCTGACAGCGAGGTCCAGCAGGGCGATACGCGCGTTCGCGGCATCGTCGCCCAGTTGCGCAGCAGCCCATTGCCCGATCAGTTCACCAGCAAGGAAGTTGTCGGTGGCAAATGTCGCATCTGCGGCATCGATCGGGTCAAGCGGCGTGTCCAGCGCGATGACCAAAAGGCCGGCGTCGCGGGCCTGTTGTACCGCGCCGACGATGGACGAGGTGTCCGACGGGGTCAGCAGAATGCCCGAGGCGCCATCCGCGATGCATGTTTCAATGGCGGCAACCTGGGTTTCATGGTCACCGTCCACCTGGCCGGCATAGGAACGCAAAGTGATGCCGGCTTCTGCAGCGGCAGCTTCAGCGCCTTCGCGCATCTTTACAAAGAACGGGTTGGTATCGGTTTTCGTGATCAGGCACGCCGAAACACCGTGGCTATCTGCCATAGCGGCGCCGGCGGATGTGATGGCTGCAAGCGCAGTACCGACAAGAAGTTTCTTCATGATGTCCTCCCAGAACAAGTGTGCTGCGGGGCCTCCACCCCACGCGGTCAACGACCAAAAATGCTGCCGTTGCCCTTAAAAAGCGCGATTCGGGCGCATCTGTCAATTTATAAGTTAACTTTATTTATTAATTGATTTGGGCTATTCTTGATGAGCAAGGAGGTGCATAGAGTTTGCGCATGGATGACGGGTTGGTCAGATCAATCAGCACTGGGCTAAGCCAGAAAGGTGTTCGCGATCATAACGAACGCCTTTTGCTGTCGTTGCTGCAACGCAACGGCCCGATGGCTGGAAGTGACCTTGCAAGGCTGGCCGAGCTTTCCCCCCCGACGGTGTCGAGCATCTTGCGCCGACTTGAGGCAGAGGGCCTGCTTGAGCGTGGTGATCCCGTCCGCGGGAAGGTTGGCAAACCGTCAATCCCGATGCGGCTGGCCCCGGACGGCGTGTTTTCTTTCGGTTTGAAAATCGGACGGCGGTCTGCGGATCTGGTGTTGATAGATTTCACCGGCGCGCCGCGGCACGAGCGCCAGATGACTTACACCTTTCCCGAACCTGCCGACATCTTCGCGTTTTTCGAAGAAGGCGTGCGGGACATCACCAGCAGCATGACGCCCTCAAATGCTGCGCGCGTTTGCGGGCTGGGCATCGCCGCCCCCTTCGAGATGTGGAATTGGTCGGATGCCGCCGCAATGCCTTCTGCGGCCTATGGACCCTGGAAAGAGATCGATCTGAAAGAGGTCACCCAACAGCGGATCGGGTTGCCGGTCTACCTCATGAATGATGCAACTGCGGCCTGCCAGGCAGAACATACCTACGGCCGCGGCAAGGAGTTCCGCGACTACGCCTATTTCTTCATCGGTGCCTTCATCGGCGGTGGCGTCGTCCTGAACAACTCGGTCTATGAGGGACGACAGGGCAACGCGGGCGCGCTTGGGTCGTTGCGCAGTATCGGGCCGAACGGTGAAAGCATGCAGCTGATCGACATGGCCTCTATCCGCCAACTGGAGTTGCGCCTGCGCGAGGTGGATCTTGACCCCCAACAGCTTTGGACCGATCCCGAAAGCTGGCATTCACTGTCACGCTATGTTGATCCTTGGCTTGGCCAAACCGCGCAGGAACTGGCCAAGGCCGCGCTTTCCACATGCTCGGTCATCGACTTCGAGGCGATTGTGATTGACGGGTCTTTCCCTTCCAGCGTGCGAGAGGACCTTGTGAACCGGGTACGGCGATACGTCGTGACCCAGGACACCCGAGGCCTGATCCCGCCCCGCATCGAAGCCGGCAGCATCGGGGGCAAAGCCCGGGCAATCGGCGCCGCAACGCGGCCAATTGGTGCGCAATTCATGCTCAATGCCCGGCTGGATGAACCTTAGATATGGGACAGATCGGGTTTTCAGGCCAGTAGTTTGCGACCAATCCGAGAACGCTGGCGTCGAAGGCAGCCAGTGGACACCCGGCATGCCAGGGCTGGCCTTTCGAACATGAAGGCGAGCACTGCCTGCTTAAGTCTGACTAATTGGGCTCGTACAGCGGATCTGATCGTTCGAGGTGGTCGCCCATCATGGTGACCGCCCCTGCAACATCATGACGTTCAAGCAAATCCACGATCTTGCCATGCTCATGCAGGGTAGTGTTTTCACGACCCGACCAGTGCAGGACCGGTTTGTAATACTCTGACAACCAGGACAGCATCGCTTGTGTCACGGCCTGCAACAGGGGGTTTCCGGTCATCCGCGCGATCGCCACATGAAAGGCGATGTCCGCCTCGATAAAGGCCCGGTCCTGACCAAGTTTGCTGCGTTGCGCTTCGACCAGTCCCCGCAGTTCGGCAATCTCCTCGGCGCTGCAGGACCGAGCGGTGATCTGTACCGACCCCGCCTCGAGGATCTTGCGGAATTGCTTGAGATTTTCGATGTTCGACGGTTCGCTCGACAACAACAGTTTCGCAATGTCGTCCACCTGATCAAAGGCAATCCCCGGCGTCAGCTTGTTGACCTTGCTGCGCTCCCCGTGGGAAATCGAGATCAGTCCCTTGTTGGCCATGGATTGCAGCGCCTCGCGCACGGCCGGGCGGCCGACACCAAAACGCTCCATCAAGGCACGCTCTGACGGCATTGCATCACCGGGGGTCAACTCTCCGGACTGGATCATCGCCCATAGCCGTTCAAAGACCTGGTCGGACAGCTTCTTTCGGACAATGGGCGCGTCCATGTCGGGAAACTTCGCGTCTGCGGGCATGTGCTGGCATCTTTCGTTTCACATCAAAACCATAATTTCACATGTATGACATGCCGACCAGTAAGCGCCCATTTCAGCCTTTGCATCACTTGCCGTGGAATGGGCGCTATCCGCGGCAAGACCGCAGTGATGATCAAGGCCGTGATCGCGGCCCCGAACAAAAGGCCCAAGGCGGATCGCCCGGCCAAGGGTGGCTCAAGTGATCCGCTTGACGCTTGCCACGATTTCGTCGTCGTCGAAACAACGCAGCCAGTCGTCCTTCATCAAAACAGGAATGCCGAATTCGATCGCCTTGTTGGCCGCATCCGAAAACACGCCCTTGTGCTGGTCGAACATGACCGCCCCCATGATATTCATATGCCCCAGCAGAAAGTCGCGGGCGCAATCGTAGGGCACGCCCTTCTTCACGACTTCGTCCATCGCCATCCGCAGAACCTTCATCAACGAGCCATTGACCGTCTCGGACAGACCGGGTTCCAGCAGGGCAAATTGCTTGAGCGTGACGCGATGCGACCGTGCGACCGGGGCGTAAATTGCCTTCCCAACCCGCTCTCCCAGGGCGTAATCGCTCTCTGGGCCCTGCACCAGGACGTTGACGATGCCTTGCTCTGCCGCAATGCCGCCGAAATAGTCACGTCGGCCTTCGGAAGTCTTCTCGTCATTCCAGATGGGCGGATGGCAGGGATGGCACACGAAATAGGTCACATCATCCCGCTTGGGCAGATGGCCTGCGAAAGGCGCCGCTCCGTCCAGTACAAAGATCATCGCACCCGGCTTTACCTTGTCGATGATGCCGTGCGACACCTTTCCGATGACGGTGTCAGGAACCGCCAGAACGATGATGTCTGCGCCATCCAGGGCCACATCGACATCGACGCAGTCAACGCCGAAAGCCTCGCGGACAGCCGCCTTTCCGGCGTCGGAGACCTCGACATGCATGGTTTCGAACTCATCGGTCTTGGCAAGGTTCGCGCCAAGGCGCATCCCCATTTTGCCGCCCGCTCCGAACAAGGCCAGCTTTGTCATGTCTTCCCCTCCCAAGGTCCCGCCATGAACGCGGGATTGATTTGACAACTGGTATGATCAGTAACTAAGCATGTCTGTATGTCAATTCAATTCTCGGGCGCAGGGGCACAGCACGATGACGCAACCGCACATCCAATTGCCTGCTGGACCACTGGTCGCCTGGTACGGGGATGACTTCACGGGGGCCGCCGCAGTGATGGAGGTTCTGACTTTCGCAGGTCTCAAGGCGATGCTGTTCCTGGATCCGCCGAGCGACGCCCAACTGGCCCGTTATCCCGACCTCAAAGGCATTGGGGTCGCCTCCACCGCGCGGGCGCAATCGCCCGATTGGATGGACGCCGAGCTGCCCGGCATCTTTGCACGCCTCGCCGCGCTGAAGCCGGCATTGATGCACTACAAGGTCTGCTCGACCCTTGATTCTTCGCCGACGGTGGGGTCTATCGGGCGCGCCATGGAAATTGGCGCGGAATTGTTTGCGCCCGCTGCGGTGCCCGTCCTTGTCGCCGCACCGCAGATGCGCCGGTACCAATCCTTTGGTCATCTTTTCGCGGGGTTCGAAGGGTCTGTCTATCGGCTTGACCGCCACCCCGTCATGTCGCGCCATCCGGTCACACCGATGAATGAATCCGACGTTGCGAAACATATCGCCCTGCAGTCGGACAAGCTGGACGCGCGGTGCCTGTCGATGGAACAGATGTTGGCCGGCGCAGCCCTGCCCATGCAGCCATCGATGCCCGGGCGGATTGCGGCGATCACCCTTGATTCCGTGGACGCAAGAACGGAAACAATCGCCGGCCGCCTGATATGGGAGGCGCGGCATGCCAACCCCTTTGTGGTTGGTTCTCAGGGGGTGGAATATGCGCTGGTACGGCACTGGCGCGACATGGGCTGGATCGCGGATGCACCGCCACCCCAGGGGATCGGAACATCTGACAGGATGATCGTGGTCTCCGGCTCGGTCTCTCCGACAACTGCCGATCAGATCGCATGGGCCAAGGCCAACGGCTTTGCGTCGATTGCCTTCGATGCAACCTGCGCCTGCGCACCAGCCCCCGCGTTGGAGCGCGAGGTCGAACGATGCGTCGCAGCCTGCCTTGCTGCGCTGGCTCGGGGCTCCGATCCGCTGGTTCATACCGCCGAAGGTCCCGATGATCCGGCTGTCCATCGTTTCAGGCAGGCAGCAAAGGGCGCTGCCCTGTCCATGGCCGATGCCAACCAGCGTGTCGGAGAGGCGCTTGGCCGCATCCTGAAGCTCAGCCTTGTGCGCAGCGACACAAGGCGGGCCGTCGTCTCGGGCGGCGACACATCCGGCCATGCCACCCGACAGCTTGGCATCTTTGCCTTGTCGGCGCTGGCCCCCACCATCCCGGGCGCGTCCTTGTTCCGCGCTCATGCAGACGGCCCGATGGACGGCCTGGAATTGGCACTGAAGGGCGGCCAGATGGGCAGCCCAGATTACTTCGGATGGATCCGAAGCGGAGGAGGCACACGATGAACCGGATTACCGCGACATATGACATTGAATCGCCCGTGGGTGTCGCCCGTGCCGCCCAGGTGCTGGCCGGAGAGCAGTCGACCGGCACATTCACCCGGCTTGCGGCCGAAACCGATGCGTTGCGGGAACGCTCGGCTGCGCGCATCGAAAACATCCAGATCACCGGCACCTCTGCCACGCCATCCTTGCCATGCCGCAAGACCGGCGACAGCTATGAACGCGGCACCGTGACGATCAGCTGGTCGCTGGAAAATTTCGGCACCTCCTTGCCGACGCTTTTGTCGACGCTGGCTGGCAACCTGTTCGAACTGGCCGAGCTTTCGGCGGTCCGCCTGATCGACATGCACCTGCCCGGCGCCTTTGCCCTCGACCACCCCGGTCCGCAATTCGGGGCCCAAGGCACGCGCGACTTCCTGGGGGGGCACAAGGGCCCAGTGATCGGAACCATCATCAAACCCAGCGTCGGGCTGAATCCGTCCGAGACTGCGGCGCTGGTCCAGACGCTTGTGGATGCCGGCATTGATTTCATCAAGGATGACGAATTGCAGGCCAACGGCCCGCATTGTCCCTTTGACAAGCGGGTTGCAAAGGTCAGCCGCGTTCTCAAAGCGCATGCCGACAAGACCGGCAAGCAGGTGATGTATGCGTTCAACATCACTGACGAGATCGACCAGATGTGGCGCAATCTTGACCTGCTGGAAAAGCATGGCGGCACCTGCGCGATGGTCTGCATGAATTCCGTCGGCCTGACCGGATTGCGCGCCGTGCGAGAGCGGTCTTCCATGACAATCCATGGGCACCGCGCCGGCTGGGGCATCTATTCCCGCTCGCCCGACGTCGGGATCAGCTTTCCGGTCATGCAAAAACTGTGGCGGCTTGCAGGCGCGGACCATCTTCACGTGAACGGCCTGGCGAACAAATTCACCGAAGAAGACAGCGTCATCGCACAATCCGCCAAGTCGGTTCAGACGCCTGTCTGCGACACCGGCCCGGCCCATATTGCCATGCCTGTCTATTCTTCCGGCCAGACCATTTGGCAGATTGATCCCGCCCGCTGTTTGCTGGGGAACGACGATTTCATCTTTTGCGCAGGAGGAGGGATCATGAGCCACCCGGCAGGCGCAGGCGCTGGTGTCATCGCCTTGCGCCAAGCGGCGGAGGCCGCGCGCCGAGGCATCGACATTCAGGAATTCGCCAGCCAGCACTCGGAACTGAAGGCAGCCTTGAAAACCTTTAGCCGGCCAGATATCCGGGTAGGACACTCCTGATCGCATCGGCGCCTTTCATCTTGCTGCGTCAACGTTGAGGCGGGCAGAGACAGTGAAGCGATCCAACTTGGTAGACCTTTGTCGCCTCAGTCGTTGCCGCCCCGCAGTGTAGCGGCATGCACAGAGCCTCAGAGCACCGATGGCGCAGTACTTTTCAGGTTGGCCCGAACTTGCTGCTTTCGTTTCGACATCTTCGATCTCCTTCGTTGTGAAGATCAGCAGAGAACAAATCAGAGCTTGCGCCAGTGTCCGGTTTTCGGGGACCGCCTCAGGCTTCACACAACGCGGCAGGGATACGATCCCTTTAGGAGCCGATAGACGGACACAGCGTGGTCAGCATTAAGACCCCAGCACCCAGACGGGGCATGCATTGAATGGAGGGGCGGCGGATAGTGTTGAAGAAGTCGGTCGAAGTTGCTGATTTTGCGGCTCGGGTCTCTCCGGCAACGCCAAGTCGTTCGGGGCGCGGATCGTCAGGATGAACCGTTCAAAGAACTTCCATTCCTCGTCCGACATCAGGTCTCGTGCCAAGCTGGTCTCCATTGCAGATACCAGCTTGAATCACGCCCACGCCGCGGTGTGAATCACTTTTGCCAACAGGGGGCTCTGTTGCACAAATCGGCTGAACGCCGAGTTTCCCCTTTCCCCGGGCGGACTTATCCTACGACTTCCGTGACGGGCATGCCGAGCGCGGTGTAGCCGTTCAGGACGGCAATGCGGACCTGGAGTTCCGCGACCTGGCGGTCGAAGTCCCGCGCCATGAGCCGCTGGCCCAGCAACTTCATACAATGCATTTTTGTCTCGACGCGGCTTCGGCGGTGGTATCCGCTCCATCGTCGCCAGAGTGCGCGGCCCAGGTATTTCGCCGCGCGCAAGGCCTCGTTTCGCGCCACGGCTCCGGCGGTGATCGTCTTCCAGGGCTTCGCGTTTTTGCGGGGCGGGATGACGGCATGGGCGCCGCGATCTGCAATCGCATCGTGGCATTTGCGCGTGTCGTAGGCGCCATCAGCCGTGACGCTACCGATTTCCTGGTCCTGCGGGATTTGGTCGAGAAGGTCGGGTAGGATCGGCGCATCACCGATGTGGCTCCCGGTGATTTCGACGGCCCGAACCTCCAGCGTTTCCTCATCAATCCCCAAGTGGATCTTGCGCCAGACGCGGCGTTTAGGGCCGCCATGCTTGCGGGCGTGCCACTCGCCTTCGCCCTCGACCTTGATCCCGGTGCTGTCTATCAACAGGTGCAACGGCCCCTTGGAGCCGCGGTATGGGATGTTGACGGCCAAGGTCTTCTGGCGGCGAGATAGCGTGCTGAAGTCGGGCACCGTCCAGTTCAGACCGACCAGCTGCAGCAGGCTCTCGACGAACCCGGTCGTCTGCCGGAGCGCCATGCCGAACAGCACTTTCATCGAGAGGCACGTCTGTATGGCGGCGTCGCTATAGCTCTGCTGGCGGCCACGCCTGCCTGTCGGCGCGGTATCCCAGCTCATGGCGGGATCGAACCAACCTCTCGGGATATTTCTTCGGAATGCCTGCCGGTCAGGGGATCGTCAGCGAGCCACGGCGCTTGAGTGCCTCGTTATAGGCCGGCCAGTTCCTGGTCTTGTAGGTCGGGGGGGCGGTCTGCTCATGCATGCCAGCTACCACGCTGGATTCACGATATGAATCCCTGGCAGGATTTGTGCAACATAGCCCGTTCTGATCGAAGCCCGCCGCTTCCTGGACAATTTTTCGCATTGCTCAAGATTTAGGCGTCGCCGCATAATTTGCCCATATTGCAGACTTAAATTAAAGTTCCGTTAAATCCATGTGAGCGTTTTCTGGAAACAAGGCGATGCTCCTGTCCTGGTCATCGACGAGCTACACTCCTGAGGACGTATAATGAGATTTGAGAAAACGTTGATGGCAGCCTTTGCTGCCGTACTTACGACGCCTGCACTTGCTGACACCGAAATGCCATTTGCACTGGACTGGAAGTTTGAGGGGCCATCAGCTCCATATTTCCACGCACTGGATGCGGGCTATTTTGCTGACGCTGATCTGAAGGTGACAATTAGTGAGGGTGCTGGATCTTTGGACGCTATCCCCAAGGTTGCGACGGGGGCGTTCCCGATTGGTTTCGCTGATATTAACTCCCTGATGCGTTTTCTTGACCAAAACCCCGGCGCACCTGTCACGGCCGTGATGATGGTCTACGACAAACCCCCATTCGCGATCGTCGGACGCCCGTCTTTGGGCGTCACCGAGCCGTCCGACCTTGAGGGAAAGATCCTCGGCGCGCCGCCCCCCGATGGCGCTTGGGCACAGTTTCCGATTTTTGCGGCGGAAACCGGAATTGATGTAGATGCGATCACGGTCGAACCCGTCGGTTTCCCAACGCGCGAACCGATGCTGGCCGAAGGCAATGTCGCAGCCATCACCGGCTTTTCATTCTCGTCCACGCTCAACCTGAAACGCTTGGGTGTCGAAGAGGATGACATCTCGGTTATGCTGATGGCCGACTACGGTGTCGATCTGTATGGCAACGCGATTATCGTCAACACTGACTTCGCCGAAGCCAATCCCGAAGCGGTCACTGCCTTCCTTGGCGCTGTCGCGATGGGGTGGAAAGACGCGATTGCAGCACCTGACGCTGCGATTAAATCCTTGATGGAGCGAAATCCGGCCGCGGATGCAGCACTTGAAACCGAACGTCTGCAAATGGCTATCGATGCGAACGTCCTCACGGATTACGTAATCGAAAACGGCATGGGCGGCATTGATGCAGGCCGTATGGCCAGCGCAATCGAACAGACCAAATCGGTTTACGAGTTCGTCAACGAACCTGATGCATCTTTGTATTTCGATCCAAGCTATCTGCCGGCCGACGGCAGCCTGATGCTGCAATAAAAGACTTGGGGGCGCTTAAAGGGCGCCCCCCCAGACACCCGAAGGCAATCCCATAGAAAATCTCATAGAAATCAGAAACGCGCGGCACGCTTATCAAACGGCGAGCGGGCCTTTGCCCGTTCTGGACAGGCTTGATGTGTCGGTCCCTGCTGGTACCTTTGCCGCGGTCGTTGGCCCGTCCGGTTGCGGTAAATCCACGCTGACGAAACTGGTTGCTGGCCTGATGAAACCGGACGAAGGCGAGGTCTGGCTGCATGGCGAACGCGTTACCGGTCCGCGCAAGACCGTCGGCATGGCGTTTCAGAATCCTGTCCTATTGGAATGGCGCACGATCTTGGAGAACGTCATTCTGCCGCTTGAAATCGTGGCCCCGAAGATGCCCGGCAAGGACCGCATTGACCGTGCAATGGAACTGCTTGAGATGGTCGGGCTTGCCGGATTTGAAAACAAGCGTCCCTCTGAACTGTCCGGTGGCATGCGTCAACGCGCATCCCTCTGTCGGTCAATCGTGCATAAACCCGAAGTCTTGATCCTTGACGAACCGTTCGGCGCGCTTGACGCGTTTACGCGTGAAGACCTGTGGCAAACCATGCGTGACCTGCGCGCAGCAGAACCGTTCACAGCCGTCCTTATCACCCACGACCTACGCGAAAGCGTGTTTCTCGGGGATCAGGTGATCGTGCTCTCCGGTCGTCCTGCGCGGACCCAATATGTGATGGATGTTGATTTGCCCGCCGACAGAACACTGGATGTCCTGTTCACACCCGAAGCTGGTGACATGCTGCATGTCCTTCGTGACCAAATCAAAATTGCCCAAGGGCGCAGCGATGAGGGTGCGGCCTGATGCTGAGCAAGATCGCGACACCCGTCCTCGCAATTCTAGTCTTTCTTGGGCTATGGGAACTGCTGGTTTGGGCCAACGGCTGGCCCAACTATAAAATGGCGTCCCCGTCAGACCTTCCGCCTGCGTTCTGGAAATACAAGGAACTGTTCTTTCTAATGGGGTGGCAAACGCTCTGGCGGACGGTTGTCGGGCTGTTTTTGGCCGTGATCGTCGGCACGTTGATCGGCATGATCATTGGCTTCTCAAAACTTGCCCGAGACGCGCTTTATCCCCTACTCGTGGGTTTCAATGCGATCCCCAAGGCGACTCTCGTGCCGGTTATTTCGCTGATCTTCATTGGCCAGCATGATTTTAACACCATCCTCATGGCCTTCATGATCTCCTTCTTTCCTATAGCAGTTTCCGTCGGGATCGGGCTATCGACGTTAGAACCCGAATATCGGGATATCTTGCGCGCGCTAGGGGCGTCACGCTTTACGATTTTCCGCAAGATTGCACTGCCCAAGACGCTGCCAGAGTTTTTCGGCGCTCTTAAAGTATCTGCAACGCTGGCTTTTATAGGCACAAACCTGGTCGAGATCGTCAGCCCGCATGGACGTGGGCTTGGTGCCTTGTTCAAATCTGGCGAGACCAATGGCGATTACCCATTGATGTTTGCAGTGCTCATCGCTTTGGCTGTGCTCGGTATCTTGCTGTATTACGCTGTGATTTTTCTGGAACGATCATTCGCAGGTTGGGCCGATCGGGAAGGCCACTGACCTGACTGCGACGCGCTAGTATTAATGTGCAAAAATATGTGTCGATTTTGAGTTCCGGCTTTGTATGCAAAGCACGGGAGATATTGTCATACTGAAAAGATGGTCAATGTCCGCTTCGAGGGAAAATAGAAGTTTTCAAAACTGCGAAATATGGTCTCCGTTTGTGTCACGCTTAGTCGAGTTGGGGATGCCACTTGGCTCTGTTGCGGCTCTGTTGCACAAATCGCGTGAGGGATTCATCTCGTGAATCCAGCGTGGTAGCTGGGATGCATGAGCAGACCCATACCCCCGACCTACAAGACCAGAAACTGGCCAGCCTACAATGAAGCGCTCAAGCGCCGGGGCTCGCTGACGATCTGGTTCGACCCTGAGATGATCTGGGATGCCGTGCCGACAGGCAGGCGTGGCCGCCAGCAGAGCTATAGCGACGCCGCCATACAGACGTGCCTCTCGATGAAAGTGCTGTTCGGCATGGCGCTCCGGCAGACGACCGGGTTCGTCGAGAGCCTGCTGCAGCTGGTCGGTCTGAACTGGACGGTGCCCGACTTCAGCACGCTATCTCGCCGCCAGAAGACCTTGGCCGTCAACATCCCATACCGCGGCTCCAAGGGGCCGTTGCACCTGTTGATAGACAGCACCGGGATCAAGGTCGAGGGCGAAGGCGAGTGGCACGCCCGCAAGCATGGCGGCCCTAAACGCCGCGTCTGGCGCAAGATCCACTTGGGGATTGATGAGGAAACGCTGGAGGTTCGGGCCGTCGAAATCACCGGGAGCCACATCGGTGATGCGCCGATCCTACCCGACCTTCTCGACCAAATCCCGCAGGACCAGGAAATCGGTAGCGTCACGGCTGATGGCGCCTACGACACGCGCAAATGCCACGATGCGATTGCAGATCGCGGCGCCCATGCCGTCATCCCGCCCCGCAAAAACGCGAAGCCCTGGAAGACGATCACCGCCGGAGCCGTGGCGCGAAACGAGGCCTTGCGCGCGGCGAAATACCTGGGCCGCGCACTCTGGCGACGATGGAGCGGATACCACCGCCGAAGCCGCGTCGAGACAAAAATGCATTGTATGAAGTTGCTGGGCCAGCGGCTCATGGCGCGGGACTTCGACCGCCAGGTCGCGGAACTCCAGGTCCGCATTGCCGTCCTGAACGGCTACACCGCGCTCGGCATGCCCGTCACGGAAGTCGTAGGATAAGTCCGCCCGGGGAAAGGGGAAACTCGGCGTTCAGCCGATTTGTGCAACAGAGCCTCCAACAGGCACAGCATGGTTGGGAAACCATCGCGAAGGCCGCCCAGCGGCTCAAGGTCCGTCCGGCAGAGATTATTCAGGCGATACGGCAAGGTCGGATCCAACGCGTCGCCCGTAATGCCCAGTTTCATGGCTATGGCTCCGTCCATGTCTACCATGAAGAGGTCGTCCAGGCGCTCGGGCTCGATGAACCCGCCGCCTTGTCCTTCGAGCTCTTCACCAAGGCCGTGGGCCTGGCCCAGCCGGTGTTTATAAATCGATTGGTGAAGAACGGCCATTTGCCGTCGACCGAAATCCGCAACCCGCGGACCAAGGCGATGCAGCGCTACATCGCGAAGGAAGATGCCGCCGTGTTCCACGAGCGGTTCGTAACGCTCCGAACTCTCGCGAAGGCGCATGCGGTGACCTGGCAGAGCCTGGCGCCGAAACTCCGCGATGCTGGCGTGCTGCCATTCAGCCCCGATGGTGCCGACTACGGCTACCTGTACCTGCGATCCGAAGTCGAGCAGGTCCTCGGCAGCTAATCCAGACGATCATGCATGAAACTGAAAGGGCGGCGCAAATCACGCCGCCCTGTTTCATGCTTGGGATCGAAATTCAGCCCTTGTCCGTCGCCAATTTAAAAACACAGCTTTTGTCGCAAAACCCAACAATGCATGTCGGACGACAAACACAACTGTCGGCGCAGGCAATAAACGTCCATTCTCCGCAGCCAACCGATTGTTTGCGTTGACTTGAACTGCCGAACGCGCGGTGCATGTGTCCATTCTGCAAGCGATACCTGTCCTGTCCCCGAGAGCGATCAGCAACCGAGGATTGTCCCGGTCAACAAGCGAAAAGCCCCGCCGATGGGACGGCAGGGCTACTTGATGTCGTAGGTTCTGAAAACTTCAGTCGAGCGGCGACACGCCGACAGAAAGCCATTCGGCAAATTCAGCTTCGGTCACGTCTCCGGATGCCAAGCCTTCCATCGCGCGCACACCGTCGACTGGGTCTGGCCGGAATGTGAAACCATTCATTCGTAGGAACGTGATTGCGGTGACGAAAGCTGTCCGCTTGTTCCCGTCGACGAATGCATGCGCTTTTGCAATTCCGAACGCATAAGCTGCCGCGACCTCGGCGAGACCGGCGTCAGTGTAAGCCGCTAAGTTCATCGCCCGTGCGCAACCCATCTCCAGCAGCGCCTGATCCCGCAGACCTGACGCACCTCCATGGCGAGCAATTTGCCGGTCATGGATGATCGTCACTGCAGCGATGGGAACCCAAGTAAACCGGCTCATGCCAACGCTTGCAGCATATCCCGGTTCTCATCCATAACGACTTCAGCCGCGGCGAGTGCGTCTGCTACTGACGGGTCGTGTGCCAAAAGCTTGAGACTGCCGTCGTCGCCGCGCACGACAAAGAGAGTGTCCCCCTCCTTTGCATCAAGGATCGTCAGCATCTCAGTGGTCAAGGTCATCACTGCAGAGTTGCCGACCTTGCGGATTCTTGTTTCGATCATTGCCTCGCCTCCGTATTCACGAAAGTATATACGCCAAACTGTTGCAAAAGGCAAGGTTCAGCTCCGGGCCGATAGGGCCCATTATGTTAAATGCCGAGGATGCGATGTGTGTCGGCACGGTGGTAGAGGTTTACACCGATTTCGGCGGCTGAAAACGCAGGCCGAACCCGGGCGTTGCGCATGTGCCGAGAGAATGCCTGCGCGCCCATCCCGACCATATCCAGGGTGCGGGCTTCGCTGATCAGGGTCTCCGCGACTGCGGCAACTTCCTCAGCATCGAAACGATGAATGACGTGGGTTCCCTGCTTCGGCATGACCGTCACAGAAGGCAGCACGCCCCGATCCACCAGAGCCCACCCTGCCGCGGCCGGGATGCGCAGCATCGCATATGCTTTGGCGGAGGAGATGTTGGTCAGAAGATCCCGGACCAGCGATTTCACCTCCACCGGATCGACGTGAAGGGCTCCCAGCCCCTCCCCTTCAGAACGCACTGCGCCGCGAAGGTGGCCGCCGAAAAGCAGATGCAGGATGTCGACGGCACGGCACTTGGCTTTCTCTGCGGCTTTCGCCAGCGGCACATAGTTGTCCGGGGCACAGGACATGAGCGGAGCCGTCTCTGCGACGCGCGACAGAAGTTCGTCGATTGCATCCTGGGCCACGGCCTTGCGGGTACGGCCCGAAGCATCCGGGCCGTCGCCCGCCAGCGGAGCGAGCAGGCGGTCATCAATCAGCTGATCCGCCAACGGGCGCGCGCAGCCAAGGGCCTTTGGCAGCGAGATGACAGTCACGATACGCTGCATGGTCGCTGCAACCGCGCGGCCCTGCTCAGCGTCGAAAGCATGATGTGTCTGCTCTTCGGACGGCACGAGACCGCGTGCGGCCAACAGCTTGCGCAGAGTGCGCGGGTCGAGGCCCTGCTCGGAGGCCAGTGAGGATACCGTATGCAGGCGACGTTCGCCGAGGGCCTCGCCAAGGATCTCAGTGCCAGAGGCCAGCGCGAAGCGGTCAAAGATCACCGCCCGCAGAATGTCAGTCAATGCGCCATGCTTGCCGAGCGTGCGAGCACCGCTCATGGCTGTGTAGAGGCGGCCAAAAATTTTCTGCGGGCCCGGCTTGCTGCTGTCGTGCTGGAAGGCGTCGAAGATACCATGCAAGCAGTCGCGTACAGCGTCCGCCCCCTGAGCCATGACCTCATAACCCGCGCGACCGGCCTCTTCGCGCTGGTCGTCGGTCATCACCTGCAGGTCTACTTTGGGTCCAAAGGCCAGCACCGCGCCAAGCAATTCGGATGCGCGCACCACGCAATCGACAGGCTGGGAATCCAGCCACGCGGGGCCGACATGCCCCTTGAGACGGCCGATGACATAAGTTTGCAACGGCGAAACCGGGCGCGTGGGCTGCGCTTCGATTGCGGCGAGCAACGCCGCGCCCGGTGCGGGAGCGCGGTAACCGAGTTCATGGAGCTCGCCATCGTGAAAATCTTTGTCCAGGCGAAGCATAGCGATGCCGTGCTCGGGGCAAGTCCGGACCACGTCCAACGCCCAGTGCCATTGATGCCGACGCACTTTGGCGGGCTTGCAGCCTCTCGCATCGTCGGATTGCAGGCAAGCCAGACAGCACGCTGTTTTTGGGCGAACGAAGAATTCCGCCGGAAACACCTGCCCTCGCAAACGATAGGATCGCTTCCCTACGCGCACAGGCGTGTTCCGCTCCAGCTCCGCTTGTTCAACACCCGACACCTCAGCCAGCCGTGCGATGGCGTCGGGCTCACCAGACACCAACGACATCGGTGCGATCCCGATATCGCGCAGGAATGCCGTCAACCGGCCCCCGGTGTGGAACGCCGCAAGGCGCGCGGCGAAGGACAGAGCGGACTCGAAGGCGTCCATTGCAAAGTGCGGCATGAGATGGGGCATGGGATCGTCTCCGGGGGGATGGCGGGAAAGAAGAAAGAAGCGCTCGAGTGCGTCAGAGTGCGGGAACGCGGTCCAAGTCGACGCGCGACCAATTGCTACTCATGTAGACGTTGTCTGTCGGCGTACAGCCGGTCTCGGCAGCGTGCGCTTCGATGAAATGTCCGCGATCCAAAGCGGTTGCGCCTTCGTCGAGCGCGATCTCGATCGCATTCAGCAGGTTTTCGATGAACTGCCCCAAGCGCGACTGAGCCGCATGAACCATTCGACCGAGCAGTTCGTCGGCAAACGTGGGCGCACCCAGGCCAGCCTTGCGGCAGTAACTCTCGACGATACCGCGCAGCATGGCGTTGTCTGTCCCGGCGCTGATGTCCTGCAGGTGCATTTTCTTGAAGCGTCGCGTGATCTGACGGTCCGTTGCAGCGATCTGTTGCAACTCTTCGACGCCGCTGAGGATGACGATGACTGAACCTTCGCCCTGCATCTGGGCTTTCAGCAAATTGAGGATGTTGCGGGTCTCGCTCGCATCTTTCTTGCCAAAAAGATCCTGCGCCTCGTCGATCCATAGTGCGATCGTGCCAAGTTCGGCGAGGCGGTGCCGCACCATGCTCCAGATTTCGCGCTCGACGCGCTTCGTTCCTGAGCACGGATAGTCCGTAGCTTCGAGGATCGCGATGCCAAGGCCCTTCGTGGTTGCAGGGCTGGGCACCCGCGCCATGATCCAAGGACGGAGGCGGGTCTCGTCCGGCTGCAGCGCCGGATGGCGTGCCAAGGCGCGGCTGATCATCCGCGTCTTACCAGCACCGGATTTCGCGACAACCATGACACCACGGGTTTCCTGCGTGTCGGTGAAGTGGCGCGGCATCGGCAGGACTTGGCCGTCCCCGTCGGTACGCAGGAGACCGTCGAAGACAAGTCCGAACTGTTCGTCGCGGCCGGAAGCGATGTACGCATCGCGCAGTTCCTGGCCGAGATCATGGCAGGGAGAGGTTTGGTCAAAGCACATAGGGGTCAGTCCTCGAAAGTGAATCCATCATCAGCATCGCCGGACTTTTCAGCTGCACTGCGTCTGCTCCGTCGACGAAGTGGATGTGCGTTCGAAGGCTCCGGTACGGAAAAAGAGTCCGGGGTGGTTTCGGCAGACATGGTTTCCGAAATATCAAGCGGCGGTTCCGCAGAGTGCTCCACCACGTCAAGGTCGGCCTTCGTGTGCGCACCGGCAGTGCTCAGAGATATGCCGTAACCACCAGCCAGCATGTCGCCTTCGTTCGCGGGCTTCGCCTCGGTATCGCCGAAGTCGGCAAAGCCGATGGCAGTTTCCTCGACCCTGCGGAGACGCTCCTCGGTCCAGGTCTCGACCAGGATGCCCTCACGCCGCATGGCATCAGCATGCAGCGCAGTGATTTCCGCAATGGCCCTCGCGACGATGAGGCCCGATACCTCCTCACCACGCCTCCGTCGGGCGGAAAGCTCGCGCAGAGTCTTCTCCCAGATCGCTGCTTTCAACCCCTGCGCCCATGCCGGAACTGCCTTCACGTCGACCCAATCTCCGTCGAGTTCCACAGAAATCGTACCAAGATCGTTGGGATGCCAGCGCAGGCGGAGAGCTCTTTTTTTCTTGTGCATGAAATACGCGGCAAGGCGCTCGTCATGATAAGGAATTTGCATCACGGTCAGACCATTGCGCTGCGGATCGCGGGTCTCTTCCTTACCAAATGCGATCCTGCGCGCCGATTTGTCAGCGGACGGCGTAACGCCGTACTGCGCGACCATGCGGTTCCATGCGTCGAGCGGTGTCTCTCCGCCCAGTCCGCGATGCGGCGTACGATGATAAATGTCGACGACCCAGCGGACGAGCACGGCGCACAGCTCCTCAATGGTCAGTGCCGCTGTCTCTTGCGGGTCATTCCCGGCCTTCTGCACCACATCGCTGAACGTCCGTCCACTGAAACGCGGCAGCAGTTTCGTTGCCAATATTTGAAAAATGCGCTCGATGGTCCCCTTCATCGCGGGTTCTCCAGCCGGACAATGCTCGAGATTGCCAGCAAGCGCAGCGATAGCTTGTTTTGTCCTGCCGGAAATATTGTACTTCGCACAATCGGTCACGATGACACCGGGCTTCCCGTGCATGTGCCAGGGGCTGAACGCACCAATTGCGTCAGCGTAGATGCCCTTGTCTTCGTGGATCATCTCGACACATTGAAGGGCGCTGTCACTGCTGCCTTCGAGCGACATCTTCATGCCGACGATACAGCGGGTAGCGACGTCGACTGCGACGGTCACGAGGACGCGAACGGCCTTTTTGCCATGAAGACCGAGAGCCTTGATTTCCTCAATCGTCATATGATTGAGCAGACCGGAGGTCTTCAAGTACGTCATCAGGTCAATGCGCAATTCATCGATCTCGACCCGCTGCAATGGACGGTAGATGTCGAGCCCCTGACCGACCGGCGCGAAAGCACGGCGCGCGGCTTGAATGCCGTTTCGATGCACCATCACCTCGAACGGATCGAGCGCATCGATCCGCTGTCGTACCGTTTCCCGCGACGGCATATCCAGCAGGGGTTCGCCAGCAGCTTCGCGTCGCGCGTTCTCCAAACGGAATGCCGATTTCACGTTTTCCCAAACGGTGGCTTTGGTCGGTTGGGTCGGAGACATGTAGCCGATGATGATCGGCTGAAGCAACGCGTTGACTTCGGCAGTGAAGCGCGGTGCGCGGAAGCCACGGGCCCGGCGATCGTCATAGAGTGCGGTCAGGCCGCCAATATCGTATGCCTTCAACCAGCGCCGTAGGGTCCTGGGACTGTGCCACTCAGGCGTGAGGGTGTCGCCATCGATGACTCGTCCGTAGAAATCCGTGGCCAGCGCACGAATTTCATTCTTTGCAGCCGCAATGGATTCGTCGGTGTACTTCAGTTTCTTCTCGCGATGCAGCTGCTGCATGGCGAGCACCAACGCTTCTCGACGCTCTGCCGATTTATGTTCCTCTGCCGTTCGCGAGGCGAGAAACTCGGCAATGGCCAGATCCGTCGTTCTGGATGACATATGGACCGGGCGACACGGGATGTGTTGCATCGTTCCCTTGGCGATATGCAGCGCCAGGTTGGCGCTGGTGAACTCCTGCGCAAGCTGGCTGCCAAATTTCTGGACAAAGATGAAACGGTCTTCTCGAACGTCACGCACGACCCACGAATTGCGGTCGAGGATAACCTCGTCACCGATTTCCAGGGCGTACTTGGGAGTGATATTGCTGGGCAGGAAATCGAGCATCAGATGGTCCTCCGACGGACAATCGCGTCTGGGGAAATACGCTGGGGGCCAGCGAGTTCGAGAACCCCGGTCCGCAGGAGCCGCACGATTGCGCGGAACCCTTGGCCACCGGCACCGATGGCGTCCTGCAAGCGATCAATGCTGATTTCACCATGCAGTGCTTGAATTTCCCGCCGTGCCGCAGCATCGACTGACGGCTCGCTTTCACGCATCTCGTGCATGATTTCGGCATTGTGCACCTCGATCCGGTCGAGGTGTTTTTCGGTCATGACCACGACTCGATCGGCGAAGTCCGGCGTCACTTGCCGGGCGACGGCTTCCAACTCGCGGCGCAGGCGCTCGGATTTCAGGCGGTGAGCGCTCTTGACCATGACGGCGATCCGCGTCCCATCAGCAAGGTTTGCCCGGAAGTCGAAGAAATGCGTGGCTGGCCGCCCGTTGTCTGCAAGCCAGCGGAATGGCACCTGATTTTCGAGCGCGACGACGTCGCGGCGGGCGCTCAGAACGAGCCCCACCATCAGTTCGGTATGGCTCTCGATGTCCAGAATGCGCTCGTCTCCCGGTTCACCCACGACGAAATGCCCTGTGAAGTGTTCCTTGCGTCCCTTGGCAACCTTGCGCAGGTAGACCGTCTGTTTCGGCAGCACCCGGCCACCCGTTGGCGTGACATGCATCTGTCGTCTCCGCTCTCGATTTATCGGTGAGGCGGATGCCCGAAAAGCTCGGCATCATCCGTGGCGCTTCTGCGTCCTCACGATGCTCGGCAGAGTGCGATTTGGGCCTGCCGAGCGTGTCCGAGCGGGACATTGGTCGATCGAGAATTTTCAGAAATCAACAATGCGTTTCCATTACGGAAACCAATTTGGAGGTCTCTGATTGGTTCATGACGACCATCAGTTGACTGTACGACTGCAGCATGTCGATCCGGTTAGCTTTGACCGTCGTTCCCAAGCATTTCCGGTGCTCATTACATCACAGGGTCCGTGAACCTGATCGTAAGATTGGACAGGTACTTTTTCCGTGGCATAGATGGTCTACAAGTTGTAGCGTCCGTGCTTTGCAGCCCTGGTTTTCGTATGTAGGCGCACATCACTCGGAGAACACACATGACCGCTGTCTCGCACGGTTTCACCTTCATCGATCTCTTCGCAGGCATCGGCGGCTTGCGCATTGGTTTCGAGGCAGTTGGCGGAACCTGCGTGTTCACCAGCGAGTGGAACAAGTTCTCGCAGGAGACCTACCGCGCGAACTTTGAAGATGGTCACGAGATCAACGGCGACATTACCAAAGTCGACGAGCGCGACATCCCCGCGCATGATGTCCTGCTCGCTGGTTTCCCTTGCCAGCCATTTTCCATTGCCGGGGTGTCAAAAAAGAATTCGCTGGGTCGGGCCCACGGGTTCGCGGATGAGACGCAGGGCACACTGTTCTTTGACGTGGTTCGCATCCTGCGACACCACAAACCGAAGGCTTTCCTTCTGGAAAACGTCAAGAACCTCCTGTCGCATGACAAAGGCAACACTTTCCGCGTCATTCTCCACGCCTTGGATGAACTGGGATATGACGTCGACCACAAAGTGATCGACGCGCGCCACTGGGTTCCGCAACACCGCGAGCGCATCTTTATCGCCGGCTTCCGGCGTGACGTGCCCGTCGCGTTTTCCCTTGACGAGGTGATCTTCCCTGAGGGTCCGGCGCCGACACTTGTTGACATCCTGCACCCGCAGGACGGTTCGGAGACTGTTGAAGAACCCTATACCACAGGCCCCTTGGCCGAGGTGGGCGGCAAGTACACACTGACACCCAACCTCTGGAAGTACCTCCAGAACTACGCTGCCAAGCATAAGGCCGCCGGTAATGGCTTCGGATTCGGTCTGTGTCAGTCCCACAACGTGGCACGCACACTCAGTGCGCGCTACTACAAGGATGGCAGCGAAATACTGATCGCCCAGGACCACGGTACGCCCCGGCGATTGACACCAAGGGAATGCGCAAGACTCATGGGGTTTGACCGAAAGGGCTCGAACCAACCTTGGAAAATCGTCGTCTCTGACACGCAAGCCTACCGTCAGTTCGGCAACGCAGTCGCCGCGCCGGTTGCCATTGCCATTGCCGAGGCCATGGCCCCCTGGATCACCAACACGGTCGCACTGCACCCCAAACGGGGGATGCGTGCCTGACAAGCCGCCCATGACACGGTCCGCGATGATGTCGCGGATCGGCCCCAAGGATACCAAGCCCGAGATCATGGTGCGCAAGGGACTGCACCGTCTGGGCTTCCGGTACCGCCTGCATACCAAGGATCTTCCTGGGAAGCCGGATATCGTGCTCCCGAAATATCGGACTGTGATTTTCGTTCACGGGTGTTTCTGGCACGGGCACGAGGGCTGCCATTATTTTCGCATCCCCAAGACGAATACCGATTTTTGGCAAACCAAGATAGGTCGAAACCAGGAAAGGGATGCGGCGGTCCGGCAACGCCTTGCACAGTCCGGGTGGCGCATCCTAACTGTATGGGAATGCGCAACGCGCCAAGTATCGGAAGATATTCTGATATCGGTGATTGCAGATTGGTTGAAGGGCCGCGAAAAAGAGGCCAGCATTTCTGAGCAGGACTTTTTCTCACGTCTGGATGGAAAGTCCGGCTCTCGTCCGAAGTGAAAGAGCAGGAAGATGAACGACCTCATCAACGATCCGAACGCCGCGCGCCTCATCGTCGGGCTTCGTGACACGGGTTACAACGTCAAGACCGCAGCAGCCGATATCATAGATAACTCGATCGCAGCTGGAGCCAATGCGGTAAACATCAACATTGAGTTGATGCATGACGGCCGGAAGATCGTCTATTTCGGTGATGATGGTCACGGCATGACCCGCGATGAGGTTCGCAATGCGATGCGCTACGGCGCCGACAAGCGTTCCGACGCCAAAAGCCTCGGGAAGTTCGGACTGGGGCTCAAGACGGCCTCAAGCTCCGTATGTAAGCGTTACAGCCTGATTTCGAGGAAGTCGGCGAACGAGGAACTGGCGAAGCTGACCTGGGATCTCGAACATGTCGAGGCGAAGAACATCTGGGAAATGCTCGACGATCCGGTGACGCCAGATCAGGCCGACATGTTCGAGGAGCTCTGCGGGGAAACCGGGACGCTTGTCGTATGGGAGAACTGTGACCGCATCCTGTCCAAGGACTACGACCCCGGTTCGAAGGAAAAGGCCGCGATCAAGCGGCTGGCCGAGACCCTGGGCAAGCACGTCGCGCTGGTCTTTCATCGGTTTCTCGACACGTCTGATGAACGCGAACGAAACGTTGCCATTCGGATCAACGGCGTCGATGTGCCTGCATGGAACCCGTTCTATCCAACCCGCTCTGATCAGGTGCTCGCAGAGACGAAACAGCGGATAATTGTCGAACTGCCGGATGGCAGCGAGGCGGAAGCAGGGATCAAGGCATGGATCCTGCCTCATCGCCGCGACATGACAAAAGAAGAGGAAGCCGAATTCGCGCGCATTTCGAACCGTGCGCAGGGCTTTTATGTCTATCGCGAAGGGCGCCTCATTCAGGATGGCGGCTGGCTGGACGTATTTGGCGCCCCCGAACCCCATACGTCGCTCCTGCGCATTGAATTCGACTTCACACATGAATTGGACGAGGCCTTCCGCATCGACGTGAAGAAGTCCCGGATCCTGTTCCACCCGGATCTGGAAGATGGGCTGCGCAGTCTTCTGCAACCGGTCTACCGCGAAGCCGGCAACCGGTATCGCCGTATCACCCGCGACGATGCCAACAAGAAGACAACGGTCGACCACGGAAGCTCCAACAAGAACATCGCGGCAACGGCAAATGTCGCCAAGCCTCAGGTGGCAAGCGCGGATCCAGCCAGCCAAACCGTCGAGGTCAACAACCGGCGCGGTGTGAAGATCCGGATCAAGGTGCCGGTTCAGGAGCACGTCAATCCGGAGTCGATCTATGTCGAGGCTGTCACGACCATCACCAGCGGGCACCTTTTCGAGCCGGCGTACCGGAGCCCAGGCGTTTCGGATCACGTACCCGGTGTCCTGCTGAACAAGCATCATGACTTCTACCAGAAGATCTACCAGCGCGCTGCAGCCAGCGGATACGCAGTCGAGGGCATGGACCTGCTTCTGTACGCCTTCGCAATGGCAGAGCAAAACAACACCGATCCGGAACTGGAGCCTGTGTTCGAGGACATTCGCGAGGAGATCTCGTCCAACCTCAAGAAGCTGCTCCGAAATCTCCCGGACCCGACCTCAGCGGAACTGACCGAGGTTGACGAGGACTGAGATGCTGTCAGCCCGTCAAACCCTCATCCGGGAAGAACTGGAGGCCGGAACCGGCGCTGCGATCGGCATGACGGTCGACGGGTCGAAATCTCGGACGGGCCTGCGGATCTGGTTTGCGGACCTCGAAGAGCGGCACGGACCCGTGGCGGAGCTGCGTCCGTACGGTCTGAAGGGCTACGTCGTTACGCTGGGTTTTGGCGCATTTGCGGGTGAAGTCGTTCGACGCATCGCTGGTGCCGGGTCCGAGGATGTCCGTCTGGCACGGGCCCTCATCGCGTCCATCGACAACTCTGTGGAGGTCGAGGTCCACGGGCAAGAGATGGCCGATTGGAAGATCACCACCGGAGATTTCCGGATGACTGCCATCATCCGGAACCTTCCGCGGGACCCCGAGATCGCTTTGACCGAGGTCAGCCGCGACACGATCGTGCCGATGATGGCCGCCATGGCCGAACTGATCGGGTACGACATCATCGAAGAGGACGGCCACGGCGAGCCCGAGTACGAAGGGGCGGAACTGGTCACAACGGTCCGGCGCCGCGAACGCAACCCCAGAAATCGACTCCTTTGCATCAGGTTGCATGGTGAAGTTTGCGCCTGTTGCGGCCTTGATCCGCGCGAGACCTACGGTGTGGCTGGCAGCATCATCGAGGTACACCATCTCGAACCACTCTCGCTCCTGAAGGAGCCGCGCCCCTATGATCCGGCACGCGACCTCGCGCCGCTCTGCCCGAACTGCCACCGCGCTGTGCATTCACGTAAGCCCGAACCGTGGTCCCTGGAGGAACTTCGCGAATTGATGGCTGATCCGACGGGCAAGGCAGGTGTACTTTGACTTCTCCGACCGACATGCCCATCGCGTTCGATGCGGTTGCCGCTGAATTCGGCGACAGGTTCAGCGTATCTGAGCGTGTCCTCGATCCCGCCCTCCGGATCGGCAACGGACCCGTGCGCCTTGCCGCACGCTTGGGTGGCCTCAGGACGCTGCGTGGCGTGCCGAGCTTCATTGAGGCCCCCTCAGCCAGACATGCTTGGGTACTGGACGGAAATACGATCAGGCCTCTTCCGCAGGATGCCCCCGATCTGGTTGCCGAAGTCCTCGAAGGTGCCGATCCACGGGATGTCCCGTTTGCCTTAGGCATGAGACTCACGCGGGAGCCAAACGAATTGATCCTGATCGAGGCCGACGAGGAGGCATTCCGGTCCGGCACGACTGCGGCCGATGCCCTTGGCTCGGAGATGTCCATTCCCGGACTGGACGCGAAGCTGTTCCCCTATCAGGCCCGTGGCGTCCAGTGGATGTGGCGGACCGCGAGGCGGACCGGCGGCCTTATCCTTGCGGATGAAATGGGTCTTGGGAAAACCCTGCAGATCATCGCGCTGCTCATGATGGATCCACCTCCGCAGAGTTCGCCCGCGCTCATCATCTGCCCGACAAGCCTGATTGCAAACTGGGTCCGCGAAATCCGCCGCTTTGCACCGTCGCTTACCATTCTGGTGCATCGAGGCGCGTACCGAGCCGGCATCTTCCGGGACCTGCAGGTCGCCTCCGTCGTCATCACGACCTACGACACGATGGTGAACGATATCGCTGTGCTGTCATCGCTGGAATGGTCATGGGTCATCTGTGACGAAGCGCAAGCGGTCAAAAATCCGGGATCGAACCGGCGTCAGGCACTGGCCGCCATTCCACGGCGCTGCGCGATACCCATGACAGGCACCCCAGTCGAGAACACCCTTCTCGACCTCTGGTCCCTGATCGACTTGGCAGTGCCCGGAATGCTCGACCAGCAGAGCGTTTTCGAGATCGAATTCCCCGACACTGTGGAAGCAGCTAAAAGCTTGGCACGGCTTACCGACCCGGTCATTCTGAAGCGGCGTGTGGCCGATGTGGCCGGCGACCTGCCAGAACGGATTGACGTCGACCTGCCTGTTTTTCTCGACGACGACCTTGCCTGGCAATACGAGATGGTCAGGCAGACGACCCTCGAGAAGTATCCGGTGGCCGGGGCGCTGGTTGCGACGATGCAATTGCAGCTGTTCTGTGCCCACCCCTGGCTGCGGAGCCGCGACGATGCGGACGACCACGAAGACGCCGACGTGGTGGCAAGTGACGCAGCACAGCTGATGACGCCGAAGATGGAGCGGGCCATTGCGCTTTTACATGAAGCATTCATCAACCGGCGCAAAGTGATCGTCTTTGCATCCTTCAACAGGATCGGTGACTTGCTGAAACGAGCCGGGCATGACCTGCCCGCCGCATGGTGGGGCGCCATCAACGGCAGCACAGCACAAGAAGATCGCCAAGCCATCGTCGACGAATTCTCGTGCTTTGACGGTCCGGCCTGCCTCGTGCTCAATCCGCGCGCCGCAGGCGCAGGGCTGAACATCACCGCCGCAACCATCGTCATTCACTTCACGCCGCTCTGGAACCCTGCTCTCGAGGCGCAGGCCAGCGCCCGCGCACACCGCCGCGGCCAGACCGAGCCGGTCACCATCTACCGCCTGTTCTACGAGGACACGGTGGAACAGGTCATGATCGAACGATCGGCGTGGAAAAGTGAACTGGCAAACGAAACCGTGCCCGTGGCGATCCGTGACAGCGAGGATCTGACCCGGGCACTCCAGATGTCTCCCAACGGAAAGTCCCGATGAAGAAATTCCTCAAGCCCCTCAGCGCCAATGATGTCGGATCGACGGGGGCCCACATGGGCGGTATCCTCATTCCAAAGGGCGACGGCGAGCTTCTGGCTTTCCTGCCACACTTGGATCCCGACAAGTACAATCCAAGCGAATGGATCATCTGCGTGACCCCAGATGGTCGCGAACTTCGACTGCGCTACGTCTATTACAATAACCGTTTGCACAAACCGAATGGGACGCGGAACGAATATCGGATCACGCACCTGACCAAGTACTTCAGGACGGAAGGCGCCAAAGAAGGCGACACCTTCGAAATCTCAAAGGAAGATGGCGCGACCAGCTATCTGATTAATGTCGTCAAGGCCGCGAAGGAACCCGACGAACCGGTCGAAGATGGCCCCGTCCGCATCAGGATCTCTACCGGCTGGCGCCGCGTGCATTGACCTCCGGCCGGTTGGGAAATCGAAATGCCGAAGGTCAACGCCAGGTCGACTTGATCACTCGACGAGTTTCTTGAAGAACGAGAGCGGCCCCGCACTCAAAAGGCTTCTGTCAAGAAAGCCATTCCAGGCTTCACAACTGGTTTCCGGTAGGAATACGCAGTTATGGCATGCCGCGTGATTCCCATTCGAACCGCTGCGCGCCAGGCCTTCGGAACAAAGCGGATCGGCGGAGCAGAGCTCATGGTCGGCCAGCGCCTGCAGCACCAACTGCTCCATGCGGGCCGGTCGTGCCTGTCGCGAAAGCCCTCCCATCGTCCCGTCTGCATCCGGCGTGGAAGTATAGATCAGCAATCCGGCCATATCCGGTCCGACATAGAGGCGCTCACGCAGTGCGCTCGAGGAATATCCGCTGTCGAGCGACAGGCGCGCGATCAACGCATGCGCCAGAGTGTGAATCAACATATACCGCGCATTGAGTTGCTGTGGCGCGCCATCCACCTGCTTTCCTTCGGCCCGAGCACTATTCACGTGCGACTGGATCAGGTGAGCCAAATGGTCGACAACATCAGGCCGCCTCTCCCATTCGGATACGGCATCAAGGTTCAGTGACAGAAATACGCCTTCCCCATGCAAGGCTACCGCTGGCAGCCAGGAAAGACCTGATCGAGACAGAGGCACGGCATCCGGCTTGCCACCAACCTGCGCCTTCAGCCTCGTAAACCCGGTCAGCGCACGTACCTCCCGAAGCCTTTCCACCGATGAAATCCATGAGATCATCCCTGACAATGTGGGAGGCACGGGTTGTTGGCGGTTCAGCAGGATCTTCGCGCTTTCTTCAGAGTCCGACGTATCCGTCAGCAGCATCCGGAACTCGTCGAGCCTCAGATCCTCTTCACTTCCAGAAGTGTCTTCCTTCATCTCCCTGAAACGACGTGCGATTTCTTCGGCGCTTTCGGAGCCGTCCCAAGTCGGTAGGATCTTCTTGGCGATAAAAGCGATCCGCATGTCTTCATCTTCGAGAAAATCGAGCATGTCGATGAAGTCGGCCATCTTCTCCCTGAATGGCACCTTCCAGTCAGGAAGGGTGATCGCACTCTGCTCGATGGAGAAATACACGTTGCTGGCGCCGCGCTGCGTGATCCGGGGCGCTGCCTCGCATCCCGATTGGCGCCCACCGAGCCAAGGCCGGCCACCGCCGCATTTGTGCTTCGGAATACCCTTGGGCGAAAATGCCTCGGCCATGGAACGCCCGGCACCGCAGGACTTGCAGGTCAGCAACAGCCCACCGATGCCTGCGCCGACCGTCTTCAAAGCCAGAACCGGCCGGGAACACCCGGGTTCGTGCGTCAGCCATGTGGACCACGGGAAATCATCAAGATGCCCGTTCTCGCAAATCGCAACGAAGCGCACAGGTACCACTGCCGGCTTTCCACGGCATTGGCCGCAATGCAGGCTGTCGCCGTTACGCGAAGGCGCCCACTGCCCTGACCGGTTGATGACATGGCACTCGGGACAGGACAGCCAATCCGGAAAACGTTCTATCGGGAGCACGCGATCCTTTTTTTGCCCGTCCTTCAGGTAAGTCCCTACCGGCGGAGCACGAAAGTGGTCAACGCCAAGGAGTGCTTCGAGTCTCGGTTCGCGCACCACATCCTGCTTGTAGCCACCTTTCGTGTAGGCCTCCCAGGCCTCCAAACCCTGCATAACCCCCGAAAGCAGCGCCCCGCTTCCCGGCAGGCGAAAATCGACGATCGCGCCCGGACCGAAAGTCGAGATGATCTGACTGCGGCGAATGCTGCCGACGTTCTTGCTCATTGGATTTCCTCAGCGCCAGACGACACAATTTCCCTGATGACGAATTCCGTCGACGGCTCGACGGCACGCAGTGTTCCCGGGGTGGCTCGCGCGAGTCCCTTGGTGAAGCCGACAGCATTGGATGTCGCCTGTGCATCCGCTGAAATCAGCAAAGCATCGTCCGACCAGTTGGCCCAATACTGCGGCAGTGCTCCACGGCGCAGCCAAAGCTTCAGGAACTCGTCAAGCTCGCGACGGGCAGCATCAGCCTCACCGGGGTCTACGTTCGAGATTCGCCGACATATCAAATCGATCAGTGCTTTCAGGTCTGCCTCGTGGTCCGCCGCCGCGGCAGGTGTGTCCAACATGCCCGGCAGAAGATGCCGCGCCATTGCAACAAACGGAGCGTGCAGGGCCTTGTCTCGCGCCCGCGGCGCGAAGGGCGTCACACCAGTCGCCTCGACATCGCGATAAAGGGCACTGTGCCACGTCGGAAAGGTCTCATACCGGCTTCGGTCGCGGGACTTGCTGGCATTGTATAGCGTAACGACCAGCCCGGGCACGCGACCGCGTCCAACCCGGCTTGTTGCCTGGATGTATTCGGCGATGGTCTTGGGTTGGCCATTGACCAGCATAAGGCCCAGACGCCCGACGTCGAGACCGACCGAGATCATGTTCGAAGCCAGTACGACGTCAGCTGCCTCGCCACTGTCTCGGGTTGCATCCAGCTCCAGGAGCATGTTGCGGATCTCATCCGATTTGACCCGACTTGTCAGTTCGGTTGGCGGCTGAAGGTGACGCGGCTGCTCCTGCCGCCGTGCTGAAACCAGTTCAAGGCCATGCGTGACGTCGTCCTGCATGATGATCGAGGCGCTGCCGAGTTCGCGCAGCGAGTTGAAGTAGCCTACAAGCGTCCAGTAATAATCTTCCTCGGTGCCGGAAAAAGACGGATCAGCCGCAGCCTGGAGGAGCGACGATGCGATCGCCTGGTAAATGTAGCTGCCGGTACGACCGGCCGTTGTCACGCCCAGATGCAGCCGTCCCGGGCTGTCCTGCTCGACACAGGCAAAGCCTGAATTGGCATGGTGCAGGCCTGGCGGCGGAAACTGCATGACGGATCGATCGAAGAGATTCAGCACCTGATCCGCTGCACGCCTGATCGTGGCTGTAGAGCCGATCACTTTTGGGCGTTGTCCCTCCCGGGTGCATAGGGCGTCGATAGCAGTCTCGAAGAGGCCTGCCATGCTGCCCAACGGTCCGGAAATGAGATGAAGTTCATCTTGGATGATCAGATCGGGCGGCAATCGACCGGCATCACCAAGCCCAAACAGGCGACCGGTCTCCTTCTTTGTAACGATCTGAACGAACTTGTCTGCGGTGCCCAGAAGCAGTGTGGGAAGTTCGCGGTAGATGTCTTCGTCGACCGTCCAGAAGGGGAAATGGTCTCGTGCCTGACCTGAAAGGCATCCAGTGCTGTGGCAGGTTGCATGGATCCGGTCACCACTGGACGCGATATCCCATTCGAGTTGTGAACCGCAGTCCGGGCAATGCTCGATCTGTGCGGGCGAACCCGTCTTCTCTGTTTCAACGATTCTGTTGGGAGTCGTGTCCCTGCCGACCCAAAGGCCAATGGAAATCGGCGCGCCTTGCGAAAGAGCTGAAGGGATCTTGATGCCAGGGCAATCACAGTCCCCGGTCCGCAACAGATCACAAGCGAGGATCATCGCTGCAGCCCGTTGGAACTGCTGCGCCGTCAAAAGGCGCAGTGTGTAGCGCATAAGGACCGTCACGCCTGCCGCCTCGGGACCACCCTGCTGACGGCGCAGGAAAACCGTGAATGCCGTCAAGAGCAGGTAAGCTTCGGTCTTGCCGCCCCCGGTAGGAAACCAAAGGAGGTCCATCACGCCACGATCATCGTGATCCCTGTTCCCAGCCGAAGCCATGCAGAGCAACACGAAGGCCATCTGAAACGGCCGCCAGACCAGTGGGCCGATCCTCGGATCCCGTTTGCGCTTCCATTCGTTCTGTTGCCAGAGCGCTCGGTTGGCGAGCCGGAATGCGAGGAGTTCCGGACCGTCCTTCCGGAGAAGGTCCACGCCTTCTTTCATCCTACCAGACGCGATGCGACACTCGTACATGTGACGACGCGCCGTATCCTGTTGCTCGGCTGGCAATGCATGGGCCTCAGCTTCTCGGGCAGCAATCCATTGATCGTAACAAGCGCAGAGCTCGTCGAGCGCCGCGCACACATCGCCAGAAGGCGCGACGGAAAGCCACTCAGAGCCGAGCGCCCCCTCCAGCTTCTTCGCGACGAGTTTCCCGAAATGCTCTGGATCACCCAGAGGCCCCGGTGATCTGACCAGTGTCGACGGCAACCACTCGGTCGACAGGCGAACGTTTCCATCTGGCAGATGCTCCGTTCGGATGGAGCAAGTATGACCAGCGCCATAGTCGGGAGCGTCGCGATAGAGCAACGCAGCCGTGGCCCGATCTTCATCCGGCATCCGTTGCATTGGATCGGGACGAGGAACGATCCGACCGAAATCAGGATCGGCTTCGACGCTGAAGCCAACCTGATGCAGGTTGCCTATGTCGCGCAATCCGGGCTCGGGTTTCTCCGGCATAACGTTTTTGTTCAGAAGAATGATCGTCACGAGGTAAAGATCGCCATGTCTGCGCGAGCGCAACCAGAGTGCCATCTCCGGCATACCTGGCATGACATATTCGCCGTCCCGATCACTGGGCAGTTCGAAGGAATGTCGGGCTTTCAGCTGTTTGCGCGCCCAATCAAACCGCGGGCGCCCTTCGTCAGAGGTGGCATGTGGTCGGGCTTCGTAGCGGGCCGCCGAAACATCCACGTTGAGAAGTATGTTCTCACCATCCGTCGGCCGAACGGCGAACGACAAGCCTGCCGAACTCGGTCGGAAGGTATCCGGCGGCACCCGGGACGCGGCATCGTCCTCCTCATCGGAACCAAGAACTGCGCCCTCCAACTCGCCCACGCCCTGCGGGCTCTTCTGGGCGAACAGGATGCCTGTCATGTAAATTTCCGAAGGGCTGTCGTGCAGGACCTCTTCATCCGCCAAGGGACCCATGAGATCCTGCCTGAGGCGTTCGATCATCCGCTGGCGCGCGAAATCCACGGCGTTACTGGTCAACTTGATTGTCCCTCTTCCCTGTACCCTGCACGACGCCCTGAAGCACCGGCAGCAAGGTCACCGCTTGAATTCTGCCGTCTTTCCGACGGTCAACCACTGTTGTAGCTCCGACCACGCGCAAGGTTCCGGGTGCGAGGCCTCCCCGGGTGGCCTCGATGTGATCGAGGTCATCGGTCAACAGGCCATCGACTTGAGCCAGAAGGTCGCCGCCGTCCGTGACGAGATGCCAGGGCGTTTCCTCTCCAGTTCCGACCCGACGAAATGAGCAATTCGGTTGCCGGAAACCAGCCTCCCAGACGGACAACGCTGGGGCGAGACCGTCGAGAGCCCGAAGTCCCTCCGATCCGGACAAAAGAAGGCCACCACCGTTGCCACGCAACCATCTGCTGCCGTTCTTGCCGGGGCGGACCAACCCCGGCTGTGCCTTGCCCAGGTACAGATGTGTCGATGCCCGTGTTGCCCCGACGAACAGGACGCGGGCTTCCTCCAGCCAGTCGACATCGTCGCCGATCGGAACTGGAGGCAGCATGAGGAGCACGTTCGAGGCTTCCCGTCCCTTCGCACCATGAATGGAACCCAGCAGTGGACCTGCGGTGCCGACATGATCCCGTGTGTGCCCCACCGGCTCCCGTTCGACCGCGTCAGCAATGTCCTGAAGACGGGGCGTATGACCATTCCCGAGGGACTGAAGGTCCGCCAGCACGTCCTCTTCGATCAATCCCAACGGAGCCGGATGGAGGTCTGCAAGTCGCCGTCGCACATGCTCGAGGCGGATTGCTGCACCGGAGCCATGCCCAGCACAGATCGCGCCAACCAGTGGATCGCAAACACTGGTTTGGCCCGACAGCTTCAGTCTGTGCACCCGCGCGGAACGCGTAAGTCGAACCGACGCGGCCTCGGTTGCGGCGCGGCCCCGGAACAGGATCAGGCTGTCGTCCCGCCAAGGGAAAACCGGTCCGGTCAGGCTCACATTCGCGTCTGTCGCAACCTCTTCGAGCATTCCCCGAATCTCGAGATAGGTCGCACGAGGATCGCTGTCAGACTCGAGCAGCGCCCGCGCCTGTCCAAAGAACTGTCGCAAGCCAAGCGATTTCGTCCGGTGGTTTGCCGTCAGGGAACGGTTTTCCCAACCGGATAAATCTCTGAGCTCGGCATGGAGCGAGCCGCTGCTCTCTTTGTCACCGGCCCACGTTCCGTAGATCGCCTGTGCTCCGTCCCCCAGAATCGTCACGCCGACGCTCTCTGGCAACGCGTCGATCAGAGCGCGACAGAATACGCGCCGCTCTCCGACGATGTCCTGTGCTTCGTCGATCACCAGATGGGAAATGCCTGCCAGCAGATCCAGCATCGCCTGCTCGCCGTCCGACACCGCCTTTCGTGCGACACGGATTATCCGCTCATGTCCACCGCGGGGTGCATTCCCAAGCGTGGTCACAAGGTTCCACGCAAGCGAGTCGATCGTCCCGCATGTGACACCACCGGAGTAGGTGAATTCAGCCAAGGCGCTCGATACACGACGTCCGACTTCTTCCGCTGCGACCCTGGTAAAGGTGATGAGCCGAATGCCAGCCGGAGGAACGCCCTGCTTTACCAGGTGGATGACCCGTTCCGTTGCCGTATGCGTCTTGCCGCTGCCTGGCCCAGCGGTAACAATTTGCCGTGCGCTTGACGGACGCTCAATGACTGCCGTTTGCGACGGATCTGCGGCGCTCTCTCCCGTCCGGGGCAAGGGGAAATACTCCCTGAGCCAAGCTGATGCCTCACCGGCAATCGGCTGCTCCGGCACGATGCCTGCACCGCACAGCAAGCGGGTTGCTGCGTCAGAGGTGATCTCGCCCAACGGCCAGACGCCTGCATCGAGAACTTGCCAGAGCCTGGCAATATCAGCCTCGGAAACCTCACCGACCCAATCCAGGAAACTGGTGACATCGGACGGGATGAGATCAGTCGACCGCAACAATCCGTGAGCCTCACCCTGTAAGGGATCGCCCCCAAGGAGGACGCATCGGCCTCCTTGAACGAGCACCGCCACCGATCGTCGCTTGACCAGAACCCTGTCGCCGTATGACTTGCCGGATCCGAGATCACCACACGCCATCAGGGCAGAAACAACAGCCTGAGCCTGCTGCTCTGCTGCCGACCCGGTCATACCGTCAGCGACGGCAACCGCCTTGAGACCCGCGATTGCCCGGGAAGTCGGCACTGCTCCCAGATCATGGACATCCCTGCGCAGCTGCGCGGCGAGCTTCTGACCGGGGACGAGAGCGTCTACCGTGTCGACACCTGTGTTTTGCATTCCGCGTTGTACTCGACCTAAAGTAATGACATGCCTATTGAAAATCACCGCGAACCGCTTCAAGCATGTAGCACCATTATTGGCGTCTGCGTGACGAAATGAAAAGATGAATGACTTGTTTGCCAGTGAGAATCTGCTGGCGCAGATTTTTTCAGACCTGTCCCGGCAGCGGGATGGTGGAACCATTTACCTGATCGAGCACGGCTTCCCCCGCGACAAAATCGAGCAATTGCTGAACCTTGTCAGCCATCGGGCCGGGTTGCACCAGTTCACCAAGCACGCGTGGCAGGACTTCGCGCTGTCGCTTTCCGTTGTCGTGACCGAGATAGGCTATGAATACAGGGGAACCGGGACCGATTTCTGGCCATTGGTTGAGTCAGCAATCAAGGTCGATATACCAATTCCCCAACGAAACGTAATCTCCGACCTTTTCCGGGAATGCGCGAGACGGTTCGGAACTGCGCGACCATTTGATGACGCATGGTCCTCAGCCTTCCCGCATCTTGCATGGCCAGTCCGAAACGCAATGGTTCCTCGTGAGGTCCATGGACCTTTGGCACGGCTTGTCAGGGAGTTCCTCAGCCAGACGCGCAGCCTGAGCGTCACCCGCGCCACGCTGCCTGGCCTGCGGGATCTTGCCCGAGGCTTCGGTTCGCGAAGGCTGGAATCCTGGCTTCAGGACGACCACCTTGCGCTGGCGGTCATCGGCCACTTGGTTTCGGGCCGGACTGGTGATCTGGGAATGGAATCCGGCTTCCTGCAGCGGCTCACCAACGACTTGCGGTCCGAAAGCGAGGTCAGGCGGCTCGAACGCGCCGTCCGGGCGAGGCGCCTTGCGCAACATCAGGGAGTGGGTAACCTTCCCAAGGCGACCTACGAACTTCTTCTCGATGATGCCGAAGCCCGCGGTCTGAGCGCTCGAGGACCGAGCCTGACCCCTGCTGAACTCGAAGCCGTCAAGTCAGAAGTCGCAGTCCCCCTGTCGACATTGATGGTCACCGTCGGTGCGCGATCCACAACTCTTGAGCGTTTCCTCTGCGGTGATGCTGTCTTCATCGGACGTCCAATCGGAGATGTCCCCCACCCGCAGATCAACGAGATCGAGGTCCCGGACTGGCTGGAAGCTGTCATCACTCCCGCGCCGGGATTGCTGTTCCGAGACGAAGGCGACGACGGCTATCAGTCGCAGATCAGACCCACGGACAAGGTGACCCCCGGCGTCCCGTTTTACGAGGTGGTTCTCGACGGACTGGCCCTCGATGAGTGGGGGGATGGCCTTTATCACTTCACGAGCGGAACGCCGAAGGGCAATGCCGTATTGGCTCGGCATGGCATCCACGTCGAAGCCGAACCATTCCTCGAATTTCTCGGCGGCCTGACCCTTCGCCACGATGGTTCCACGGTCAGCCAAGCCATGGGACGGCCGGTACAGGCGCACCCGAGGACACCGGTTACAATCCTTGCGGAGCGCCTCGACCAAGCAGCCAGCATCGAGTTCCGACTGGCCGATGATCGATGGCAAGTATTGCCGATGACTGAGGGTATCTGGACGCTGTCGCCGCTCGACACGTCCAAGGTTGCGCAGATCGACCTGGTTTTTCGCGAAATCGAACCTCCAGCTCCCGTAAGCCTTTCACTTCAACCGGATGGGATCGGTCTCGCGGAAATCGCGCGTGGCGCCGGGGCGCTGCATCTTTCGACCCCGATCACCCTGCACGATGTCGAACTCGACATCACATTCAGTGCCAGTGATGGCCAATCCAATACCGTACGCATCCGCGCGCCGAGCTCGCCCCTCAGAATAGCTTTCGACCGCCCTGAATTTTCCGACATCCGGACCGCCGCCCGTCTTTGGACCGGTGGCGGGATGCATGCACGCCTTCAGGTCTGCGCAACGGGGCTGGACACCAAAGCCTGGGCACTGGCGGCTCCGGAACCAGAGTGGAAATATGATCGCAGTAGCGGAAGATGGACCACTGAAGGCCATGAACCGCGTGAGACACTCGCCTGCGACCCCGTGACATCCTGCATGGTGTTCAGTCCGGGCGCGATGCAGTCCGCGGCCATGTCTTCGGGATATGGTCTTCTCCGTCCGGCCGGTGGAAGCGATGGCGCCTTGCGCAGTTGCATTCTGGTGGAACCTGAAGCGGGCACGGTGCTCGACATTATCCCCCAGGCCGAAGCGGGTCAAATCACGCGCGTCGCGGACACCTACGGTAACACACATGGCCTTACTGAAGGCATTGAAGCCTACCTCAGCTGGTGTCTTGCCTCGACCGGAACGGCAATGGGCGAAGGTCTCCGATCCAGCGCCCGCCGAAAACTCGAAGATCGGCTCGTGGCCGCGCTGTGCGGTGATCTGTGGATGAAAACGGAAAAGTCCTGTCGAGGACTGGGAACAGGCTTCCATCGACGGCTGGTTACCGAAGCGATGCGGGCCGATCTGGTCTGTGGAACGACAGCCTTCTCGCCACTGGGTGACGATCAGAGGCACGAACTCGCCGGATATCTTGAAGAGTGCTTCCGCCGAATGTTGCCCGCGCCGGACCTTGTCGTCATTCCCGACGGGGAGATGTGGCCGGAAATGGACGATGCTGTCATTGATGCGTGGGAGCGTCTATCTGAGAAAGCGGTGTCCAATGGCGCAGCTGAACTCGAATTCGATGCGGGAAATGCTGATGGCAGCTGGCAGAAACTCGTTGCCCGCGCCCGTGAAGCGGCGCGCCTCCCCGAGTTGTCCGCCCTCGTACTGCCCTCGCTGCGTGCGGAGAGCCTCGAACGGCTGCCATATGAATCCAGCCATCTGGACGACCTGATCGCCGCCTTGGTTTCCAGTCATGTGGACGTTCAGTCCCGAAGCGGGCGCTGGATCACGCCCGCGGACCTGCGTGCCATGTTGTACCTTTTCCTCGCCCCGGAACGCGTAATGGACGACACGGAATGGCGGGGCAGACTGCTGCGCTTCGGCGCGGACCGCTTCACTGCGCGTGCCGTGCGATACGCGGCCCTGCGCTATCGCGCGATGACGAATGTTGGCCTTTCATGAATAGCTTTCACCTTGCCCAGTCCGGCTTTCACGCCCTCGAACGCCTGATCGCAGCCGAGTCTTGGGAGATGGGTGGCGCCCTCGGCGTCGCGGCGGACCCCTACCCGCATCAGATTCAAAACCTGCGTCGAATCCTTGCAGACACGGAAATCCGCCACCTGCTTGCCGATGAGGTCGGCATGGGAAAGACGGTACAGGCCTTGATGATCCTCAACATCCTGCGCAGGCGCGATCCATCCTTGAGGGTCGCAATCGTGGCACCTGAGCGTATCTGCTACCAGTGGCAGGTCGAGCTTTCGGCGCGCGGCCACATAGCGGCCCGCATCCAGACAGACGCAGAAGAAGAGCAGGAGCATCCCGAAGGCGAAGGCTATGTCCACCTGATCAAGGCTGACATGGTCCGCAGGCAACCGGCACGCCCGTCCCCGGATGACTATGATATGCTCATCGTGGACGAGATCCACGCCATGAACCTCGACGACGCGGCATTCCTTTCCAGCCTGTGCCGTGAGCGGCGCGACGCACAACGGTTCCGACATGTCCTTCTGCTGACGGCAACGCCGCGTCTGGGAAATCCTGCATGGGCACGGGCAGTCATCGGCGCTATCGAGCCGGAACGCTCGGAAATCGCCAATCTCCTCGGCCGCGAGCCGCTGGAGTTTCTTGCCGAAGACGCCGCTGCGGCACAGGCGCGCGTTTCTGACGGCACGCTCACTGCCTCGGCGTACAGGACTGCCTTCGCGGCGGATCGCCGAATCCTGCGCCAGACGCGGAGCCAATGGCCCGGCATTGCGCCGACGCGAAAGGTCTACACGGTCCGAACCGCGCCTTCCGACGCCGAGATGCCTAAGATCATGCTGCAAAACGCGGCGTGTCGCGACGGCGGGGAAAACCCGATTGAGTCGGCGCCATGGTTGCAGTGCCGTCAGATGTTCCGTGCAGGATCAAGCCTGCGTGACGTGCTGCGCCACCGGTCCTTCTCCGCGCACCCGGATTTACGTGACGAGGTGGAAACCACCCTGTCGCGCAATCCCGGCAACGCTTTGTTCGACGACCTGTGCGACGTGTTGCTCGGCTATTGGCACAAAGATAAAGAGCGGCGCATCATCATCGTCGCGGGCGACACCCCCACCGTCGACATGCTTGAACGGCGCCTGTCAGACATGTTCCCGCACCTCTCGGAGCGCGGGATCGCAACCATGCGTGGTCGCCACAACACCGATCTGGTGGATGTCGTGGGCGCCGTCCAGAGCCAGGCAACGGTCCTGATCATGGAAGAGTTTGTCGAGGCAGGCCTCAACCTGCACAACTTCGCCGCGGACATGGTCTTCTACAACCTGCCTTGGCAGGCCTCGCGCATCGACCAGCTGATCGGCCGCCTCGACCGCCTGCGTTCTGGCGGGTTGAGTGCCTACATGAAAGACCGGACCGTGGGCACGATCGGCATATGGCGCATGGTCGTTACCGGTTCAGCAGATGAGCGGGTTCTGGAGGCCCTCGACCTCCTCGATGTCTTCGAACATCCCTTGCCCTACCTCGATGAAGCCTTGGCCCAGCGTATCGACAGGATCATCACAGATGCAGCGGCTGGTCGGGCAAGTTTCAGGCAGGCCGCCTCTGAACTGAAGAGCGAACTTTCCTTCGGGCTGGATCAGTCGGGCGAGGGTTTTGCGTCCGCTCAGCCCGATACTTCTGGTGACCTCGGCAAAATCGTCGGAAGGATTCGTGCCTCAGATAATGCTGGCAACGCCTGGCTCCGGTTGTTGCACGTCAGCGGAGCTATGAAAGGCGGCTTTCTCAAAGCAAGCGATGGCGAGCCCGTCGCAACGCTGTCATTGCCGCCGCTTCTGGAGAATTGCCCTTACAAGATCGGCGCGATGACAACGCGAGAATCCGAAGTCTTTCGGTGGCGCCGGGATCGACTTGGGAAGCCGCCGAAAAAGGATGTCGTCCTGCCAAAGGATCGCCTCGGAAAACGGGCACGTTTCTTTTCGACCGGTGACGACCTGCATGATGATTTGGTCCGTCAGGCATCCGCCATACTGGAACCGGGGAAGGTTTCGCCGATTCCGGTCGGCGTCCACTTGTCGGATGACGAGCTGTCTTCAGATCTGATTGGCAAAACACTGATTCTGGTTCGCAGCACTTGGCGGCCCTCGATACTCAAGGACAAGCAGCTTAGAGTGCGTGAAAACGATGTTCCTGCCGTGCGCGTGGGGCGCCTTTCAGACCGTCGATGGATTTCCACCCTGTTCCCCGACGCCATCGGGACGCGCTGCCTCTTGGTCGCCGCTGACGGGGACGTCGAGGTCGGCACCGCCAAGATCGCTCGAGCCCTTCTTGGCGCAGATTGCAAACCCACAACGAACCGTCAGCTTCAAAAAACGCTCGCCCCTTTCCGCGATGTCCAGAAATTTGTGACCGCACTGGAACGGGAGATGATCCGAGAGGAACGCCTGCGCATTGGAGAGCTTCGTGAGGAAGCTACGGCTGCCTTTTCGGAAAGGAGGCAGATACTGATGTCTGAGACCGAGACATATGTTCGGTGGAAGCAACTCAGCATCGAGAATTTGCGCTCACGCAATATCCAGGACCAGCAACAGATCCAGATGATTGAAGGGCAGATCGCTGCCGAACAGCGACGCATGGAGGCAAAAATTTCGGGAATGACGGACCGTTTGAGGTGCCTTGAGGACGCGCTCCTCCGCCTCGCCAACAATTCGACGCCGGAGACCTATGCCATCATGGTGAGAGTGCTGCCATCTGCTCACTTCGCGAACTGAATTTTTGCCCGAAGGGCGGTGAGCCGACTTTCGACGCCCGTACCTTAGGCGGGCAGCGCGACATCAAAAGTCGACGTTATCTTAAGGAATTTTACTTTTGCGCGAGTGCAGATCCACCTTGGGACATAACCTTGGGACATAGATGCCGTCGGGGGCGGTCACATCATCAAAGCCATAGTAACCTTTTCGTATTGTATTAGCTGCCGATGGACCTCCATTCGGGGATGACAGTGAACCATTGATCGAGGAAAATCTTGCCGTGCTGAATTTCGTCGCTGTCGGTCTTGCGCCATGAGACGAGGGCAAACACCTCGGCATAGAACTCTTCTCCGGCCACACGCGGCGAGAAGCCTCTCTGCATCTTGCCGATCCGATGCAGCCCATTCTCGGTCGGCGCAAAGACATGCCAGGGATTTTGATCCTTCTGGTCTTCGTCTTTCTTGATCAGGATGCGATCACTGGGCTTCAGCTTGGAAATGACGGCCTTGGTCTTTTGCCTGTCCTCCTCGTCGGATTTACACCCCCACCCATCCCAGGCAGGGAAAGACAGAAAGACATCCCGGACAGAGCAGGGGATCAGTGGTGCCTTGGCTCGAGCTTCCAGTGAAGGTCGGTGCGGCTTGAGATCGAGCGGCGAGAGGTGCTCCGACCTTTCCCCCGAAATCAACCGCCTCGTCGGCGCCATGAAGCCCCCTGTTGTCAGGCTCAGGCTATATCGGGCGCGGGTGGCGGCAACATAGAAGAGCCGTCGATCTGCGCCAGTAATCGACAAGCCCTGAAGCCAGTCGCAATCGCAGACGACGACATTGTCGAACTCAAGGCCCTTTGAGCTGTGCGCCGTGAGCACCATTACGCCGTTCTGCTCGGGCCGCCAGCCATGCGCCCATTCGACGAACTCCTCGAGCGCCAGGCGCGGCGAGATCTCCACCGGCTGTTCCTCGCAAGCCTCGCTGCTCTCGGAACTCCACTCAGGACCTCCATCGTGCGCATCCATCTGGTCACGCAGGTAATCCCTGAGCCATTGTGCCACGGCACGCGCCCAGAGGCTTCCGTAATGTCTTTCCAGCCACCCGGAGACCCGCTCGATGTCCTCCGGCAGGAGCACTCGACCTACGTGCTCCTTCTTCTCGAGCCACTCCCTGACCAGGACAGCTTCCTTAACGCGCGCCAAGGGCACGAGCCCCTGGAGATCACGCGACACTTCGATCCCGGCGGCCACCAGTGCGCGCTCGACCACCGGTATATGCGCGCGCCGGCGCACCAGCACGGCGGTTGATGCCCAACGCCATTTTTCCTTGCCTACCGCTGCGCGCAGGCGGAGCAACTCGGCTGTCGCGAGGGCCGCGTGGCTCTCGATGGTCCGATCGGCATTATCAAGGATCGTTACCCGACCGAGATCGGGATCGCGCGGTCGGTGATAGCGACCTTGCAATGGATCATGGGCCCGGTCTGGATCGATTTCGATTTCCCGAGTCTTCAGGCGATCCGAGCAGTGGGAGATGATCTCCGCCGCACAGCGCAGGATGGCTCCGCTCGAGCGGTAGTTCCATGTCAGCTCAGGCATCTCCTTGGGCGTGTTGAACAGCCGGTCGAAGGCGCGGATATGCTCCCCGCTGGCACCGCCGAAGTCATAGATGTTCTGGTCATCGTCTCCCACCGCAATAAAGCGGACATCGACGAGGTCGGCCGCGCTGCGCGCTTCGCTCGCGGCCTTCTTCTGACTCTGCTGGGAGATCTCCTTGATCAGCGCAAAGGAGTCCGCGGTTACGTCCTGGAACTCGTCGACGAAGACCCAGCGGAAGCGCCGCAGTATGAGGTCCGAGAGACTGCCGCCGTCATCGCGTTGCTGGGTCAGCCGCGCGCTGGCGCGCGACAGGATGCGATCGAAGGCGCTGGCCTTGCGCCCGCTGTCGGCCTCGCGGTCGGTGAGTCCGACTTCCTCGCCCACCGCCTCATCCGAGAGCTCTGCGAAGGACTGGCCGAGCACCTGCAAGGCAAAGGAGTGGTAGGTGTAGACCGAGACGACCGCGCCGCGTCGGCCAAGCGCAGACTTTGCGCGCAGGCGCGAGCGGATCTCTTCTGCGGCACGTCGATTGTAGCACAAAGCCAGAATCTGGTCTGGCGGCACGCGTTCAACGCCGACGAGCCAGACGATGCGTTCCACCAGCACCCGCGTCTTGCCGGCACCCGGGCCGGCCAGGACCAGCAGATCTTTCAGGCTTGTGTCGTCATGCACGATTTTGGATTGTTTCGGGTCGAGCCTGCTGCGCAGTTCGATCTGCCGCTGGACCGGTGCAGGGCGGTTTTCAAGGGCCACCGTCAGCTCTTCACCCTCGAAGAAGGTCGCGAGGCTCTCCTTGGACGGTGTCGCGAAATAGGATTTTAGAAGCTCGGCCGCCTCATCCGGCGCGTCGAGCACCCGCCGGGCATATCCGTCCATGAGGTGCAACTGGCGGATCTCTTCCTCTTGGAAGGCCTCAACTCCGGTGCGGAACATCTCTTGACTGTAGGAGCGGACGTTCAGGCCGGTATCGCGCCGTGCGATCTCGACGCAGACGGCCTCACTCTTACTGTAAAGCCCGGCCGAGATGTCGAGCGCCTTGATCCTTGTCAGAAGGCGCAGATGACGCCGCACGAGACGCTCTGCTCCACCCGCCGCGAGCCTGGAGCCGTCCGGAGAACGCCAAGTCCCTTCGACATCCATGTCGAAACTTGCGACCTCTTCAGCGAGATTATCCGTTTCGATACGCAGGTGGCGCTCGTCGTCAGCGAGCTTTTCGAGCACCTCGAACACGCGTGATGTCTGCGCACGGTGTTGTTCGAGCCGAGCCCGGAGGTCGTCCGGCTCGAGCTCGGGCGGGTAGATCGTGAGCTGTCTCGTCAGGTGGGCCGGCGTCACCTTGACGTCGATGAGATTGAGCCGGCGTAGCTCCTCGAGCAGCTGAAGAGCTTCCTTGGCGGTGAGGCGCACGCCTTCCTCAAGCTCGCTCTGAACCTTCTGAAGAAGCGCTGCGAGCGTGATTTGGAATGGCCGCGGCGCGGGCTTGTCGGGTTGCTCGCCTTCCTCGGCCTCCTGGGTGTCTTCGAAGCTGTCCTCTTCCGCCGCCGCCCGGGCCTTGAACAGGGCGATGATGACTTCGACCACTGTGTTGCTCTTATCCGCCCAGGTCGAAATGAGGCGCGGCGCAATCCGTGCGCCGCCGAGCTTGATGTCGACGGTCTTGTCGAAGTGCAAAAGATCACGCCGATCACGGAGCGCGCCCACGGCTTTGCGCACGACCTTCAAACGCCCGGTTTTTCGCAGACCACAGATGTCTGCGAGTTCCTCGAGGTCGTCGGGCAGCTGGGGGTCTTCCCCCCGGGCCGCCTGGGCGGAGAAATAATGGACGATCCGGGTCTGGATACGGGTGAGCCCCTTGGGATCGCGCTGCAGCGCGTCCAGAACCTGCCTTTTGACACGGAGATGGGAAAATCCGGATTGCATCCCCACCTTGCGAATGAGGCCATGGGCCTCGAGTTCATCGACGATGCGGTCGACCCTTGATCTCTGAAGCTCCTCGGCGCGCTCGTAGGTCGAGTCCTTCAGAAACCCGAGCACATCTTCAGCGACCACTTGGTAGGGCAGTGAGATCGGAGGGAAACGGTTGGTCTTGCGCTGCACGCGGCGCTGGATGTCGAGCACGTGGGCCAGGACAGCATCAATATCTTCCTTATGGAGATGCCCCTGGGCGCAAAGACCAAGGCGGCGGTCATGCTCATCCGGGTCGTGCAGGAGAATGCAGGTAGCTGGCTTTTTGTCGCGCCCGGCGCGCCCTGCTTCCTGGGCATAGGCTTCGAGAGAGGCAGAGGGTCCGGTATGGAGCACCAGACGCACCCTCGGGCAGTCGACACCCATGCCAAAGGCGATGGTCGAGACAATGACTTGTAAGCGTCCCTCGGCGAAGTCGCGTTCGACTCGCGCCTTGTCCTCCGGGCTGCGGTCGGCGTGGTAGAACTCGACGCTGTGACCCAGGGCGTCAAGACTGGACGCGATTTGCTGAGTATCCTTTCGGCTGTAGGCATAGATGATTGCCTGGCCACCTTCGGGCAACAGCTCGGGATCGCGAAGCATGTCGCTCAGCTGCTCGTGCGTTTCGCCATCACGGGGCAGCACGCGGTAGGCGAGGTTGGGACGCTCGGCCCCTCCGTCGATCACCGCGAGCGACCGGCCCATGCCGGTCTTGAAGGCTTTCTGTATGTCTTTCTGGGTTTCTGGCCGGGCGGTGGCGGTCACGCACAGGATGGCGGCCTTTTCGCTGCCACGAGCGCCGCACTCGGCGATCCACTTTGGCGCACGCCGATAGTCGCCGCGAAATCCATTTCCCCAAGCTGGAATGCAATGCGCCTCGTCGAAGACCCACATGCCGATGCGCCGGCTCCCGAGCACCGAGCGTGTCGATTTGGAGCCGAGGCTTTCCGGTGCGAGGTAGAGGAGGGCAATCCGGCCCTCGCGGATGTCCGAGAGGATCTCGTCGCGGGTTACGACATCGAGATCGCTGTGCAACCGCGCGACGCCGGGCAACCCTTCCTCTTCTGCCTTGGCGGCTTGGTCCTCCATCAGCGCCTTGAGAGGCGAGACGACCACGGTGAGATCGCCGGTGCGTTCGTGATGCTCGAGGGCGGGCACCTGGAAGCAGCGCGACTTACCGGTGCCGGTGGGGAGAATGCCCAGAGCGGAGCGTCGAGCCAAGGCTGCGTCCATCACGCGCTGCTGATATGCAATACCCTTCCCGTCGAAGGGCGGCTGGAAGCGCGGTGTCTCGCCCTGGGCCGGCGGAAACCACCGTTTCATGCTATGGAGCGATGTATCATGGTCCCGGCAGCGGCGGCAGCTGCGTTGGCTACATCGCCGTCTGCCCAGTTCATCCAGCGCCTCTTGGAAACCCAGCTCCCCCTTCACCAGCCACTCGGCCGGCGCCGGACGCTGGTCGCGATGGCGCACCCAGCTCAGGACCCACGCCAGCGGCCAGCCGTTCTTTGCCTCGAAAGCATGGAGTAGCTGGCCGTGCAGCCCGCGCATGCAGACCTGGCCCTGAAACAACCGAACGATGGTGTCGATGATCGACTTGACCCCCTCCAGATTATCACCTGATGGAGTAGAGGCGCGCCCGAGGACGGCATCGAAGAAGGCCGCGTAGCCATTGTGGCTTGCATCGAGTCCGCACAGCCACCGCAGGACCTTGATCCACTCGCGATCCATCGCCTCGAAAGCCAAGGCCTCGGAGCGAAGGAGGGCGATGGTCTCCAGGGTGTCCTGAACGGGATCTGCCAAGCCTGTCTGGGCAAGGTAGGGCTTGCTCAGCGCATGCGACTTGAGGGCGGGAAAGGCAAGAGGGCTGAGCCAGATCGTATCGATGAGCTGAAGGTCATCGAATGACCTCCCTGTCAGCGCTTCGAGCTCAGGGAGATCGTGGATCGCTGCATTGTGGCCGATCGCGAAGCGATGACTACGCAGTTCGGCCTCGATTTTTGAGGCCGACAGTCCGCACTTGTTGGCGGCCTCCTCTGGCTCAGCGTTGGCAGGAAATGCGGCAGCGTCACGAAGGCGCGCCAGCCCCTTGGCGTCATCAATGATTTCGAGATCGAATCCAACTGAGGCGGAAAGTAGGTCATCAAAAGTTGCTATTGGCGTCGCCGATGCGGCGGCACCACTGTGCTCCCCAACTACTTGAAACCCGTCGGAGAAAAAACGTTTGAGCAAATGATACCTCCGGGCTGGAGGAGATAGAAACTACAAGCCGAATTCAATCGAAAAAGCTGGTTGCAACCAACTATGGGTGGATTGCCCACTTTGGAGCAGGCCGCTCACTGGGGTCTGTTGCGGCGTTGTTACACAAAAGCACGAGGGGTTCACCAATCAGGGACGCTCCGGTCGCACCCAACCACACATGTCCGGCCCTCTGCTGACATTGGTGAGGTCGAAAATGCTGCAGCGCCGCAACGCAAAACAGTCAAACCCTGCTTGGACATGGTCGAGGTTTTGATGCCCTGCCGATACCGTCATCGATACTTGCGACTTCTTTTGCTCGATGCTTTACGTTGCCAAACGTCTGACTGAGGATAGATAAAGTGAAGATCATAGCGAAGGTTTCACGCGGGCCGCAAAAGGGTGAGATTGTCACGCCGCACCGACATGAAGACGGGAAGTATGTTGTGTCTCCTACACGTTTCGAAGATGACTATATCCGTGTTGACACCTTGGAAGAATTTGCTTCCAAAATTCGAGAAGGTTTGAAAGGCCGCATGTCTTCGCCTGCCGTGAAAGGACCGCGTCTGTTTAGCCCGAAGTCAATAACTATCGAGAGCTGACGGCCCAAACCTGCCATTCGTGAACGTGAAAGTGGCTGCAGCGCAGCATCAGAACGTCCATCGCTCTTTTGCGACGCCGACAGGCGGAGGCAGGCGGAAGCTTGCATTTTCCACCCTTGCGGTTTTCGTGGCATCGGAATCTAAAGCTACCGAAGCGAGCGGGGGTTGTTTGCAAAACAAAGTACAGTATGAGGGCGCTTTGACCAAGTACACATCTATTATTTTTTGTCACGGAATTGGAAGTCCGCGAGAATATCTTGGTGCGGCTAATTTTATAGACGCATTGGATCGACAAGGTAACCGCGAGAATCCATCTGAGCTTGGATACATTAGAGAAATCAGTAGCGAAATTGAGGCGTCATCAAAAGACAAGGGATCATTCCGCAATTATGTAGAGTTTACAAGATTTCAACGCATCCAGGGCAAGCCCCGGCCTGTTAAGAAATACCGTGTCTATGAGGCATATTGGGCTGGTGATCAGCACAAGAACTCTGGGATATTTGGCGTTTTGCTGTGGACCCTCAAAATTGCGTTCACATTTATTTTGACCTCTGCGTCGCGCTGGCGTAAGTATCCCACCCACAAACGGCGCGTATTGAACAAGATAAAGGTAAGTGGCGACCTCAGAAGAAAGATGGAGAAGAGGTACTCTGAATTTTACAACAGTGACAATAGGGAGAGATTTCCGAAAGGCCGGTTTCGCGATTTTCAAAAGTATTTGTCGGAAAGCTCAAGTGGCCAAGAAAGGGATAACCTTCAGGAGCTGGCTTCGGCTTGGCGGAGAGGGTTGAAGAAAGATAATTTAGAAGCTTTTTTGAAGGCCGTGTTGGTCTCCACACCACTTCTGGCAATTTTGGTGTTCACGTATACATTTTTTTTCTTTGTAGCAAGCAAGCTTGTTGGGACGATCGAATTTGACTTCCTGCAAATCGAAGTGCCTTCCCAAATTTTAGCTTTCCTTGCAACGCTTCTGGTGGCCTCTGGCGCGTGGGTCCTTTCCCGAAGATTGATATCAGACGTCATGGCGTGGACAACCATGCATGAAGGTCATGAAAGGTTTTTGACACGCGAGCGAAGAGTGAATTTAGCCAAAGATTTGATCCAAGATGTCTTGTTGGACAATAACTGTACTCGCTGCGTCTTGGTTGGTCACAGCTTGGGGTCGGCGATAATCCTGGATGCTTTTCTTCGCCTCAATTCCCACTGCAGAGCCACAAATATCTCTGAAGCTGACCGTGAGAAATCTGTTGCCGAGATGAGAAAGGTTAGCCACATCTTTACAATTGGCAGCCCGATTCAAAAGATCGCAAGGGTCTTTTATGCCGATAGCGGTGAGAACCATCGCTATCATCGAGTTCGACATAGCAATCCTTACCTTTTGGATCAGCCAGCTTGGGGTGAACATGGGGGGCCGCGAATAGTCAATTTTTGGAGCAGGTACGATCTTGTGAGTTCAGAGATCAACTGCCTACTTCAAGCTATGGAGTCGAACGGCGACGAAGGGGATGCTATTGGAGTGGATAACATTGAGGTTGCGCCAATCGGAACCCCTTTCCCTCTCGCCGCACACTCTGGGTACTTTAATGATCCATTTTCCATGGCAGTTATTTACCAATCGATAGCATCTGGAAACCTAAGCGAAGCCAGAATGCATCGAGCAAGCTTCAATAGTGAAATATCTGGATGGATGAAAATAATTCTAACGGCGCTTTCTATTCTCTTCGTCGCATCGATAGCCCTCTGGATTTCAATCGATGTGAATGATGGGTGGCTCACCGCAGGCGTCGCATCTATGGCTCTTATAACTCTGAGTGCCGTTTTCGCGGTGATACGGTTGGACTACCGAAGGCACCGAGGCGACGCCAAAGATTGACACTTGGGAGCTGCTGTGCTTTGGTAGTAGGTAGAGTCAGGCGCATACTCTTTGAAAGCGTCTACAAAGGGGGAGGTGGCTTGCTGCCTCCCCCGCCTTTCGCCGTAGAATCGTACCGTTCGCCATCAAATCCTCAAATCGAGGTTGGTGCAGCAGGTACGACGTGCCACTTTGGTCTTTCGGTGGGAGACTTGTCATATAGCAGCAGTGCAGCACACGAGATCAGGCTTTTGCGTTTGAAGCCCACTGTTTTGCGACTGCGGCGAACTTCCGCTACCCGCCGATTCCGTGGAAAAACACCCATTCGCTGGCGCAGAATGTAGCCTTGTGCAGTGCGCGCGGGGGCCTTTCCTGTCAGGCTTTCCGCGGTTGCTGCGGTGCGGGAAGGACCTTGGCCATCTTGCGGAGGTTTTGGGCGGTTGCGGCGAGGAGGAATTCGTCGTTTGCACCGCATGGGCCGCGTAGTCGGAGCCGGTTCAGGCCAAGGATCCGTTTGAGATGGGCAAAGAGCATCTCGACCTTCTTCCGCAGCTTCATCGAGATTACGTATTGCTCGGTCTTGGAAATGTCGCGGGCAACCTGTCGGGCGTCCTCATGTTCCTCACGGGTGATCTTGCGGGCATCAGCGTTCGGGCAGCACTTTGCCTTGGAGGGGCAAGCCTGGCAGACCTCTTTCAAAGCCCGATACCGGGCTGTTCCCTTGCCAGTCGGACCCCGGTTCGGGTCGGAATAATTCCGGCGGAATTGCTTCAGCTCCTGTCCTTCTGGGCAGATGTATTGATCGTTCTCCGCGTCCCATTCGAAGTCGGCGCGGGTCCAGGTCCCGTCGCTGCGCCCTGACTTGTCGATGACCGGGATGTGCGGCGCGATCTGCTGATCGACCAACCAGCCGAGCATGGGGGCGGTGCCGTAGGCCGTGTCCGCGATCAGACGTTCAGGGTGCAGGTCGAACCTGGCCTTGACCCGCTTGAGCATCGTTTTCGTGGAACCGACCTCGGCCTGCCGGATCGACCGTGTCGCTTCGACATCTACGATGACGCCATAGTCCGTATCGATCAGGTAGTTGTCGGAATAACTGAAGAATGCCGGTCCCTTACGGGCCGCAGTCCATTGGCTGGCCGGGTCTGAATGTGATGTGAACTTGGGCTCGACCTCGCTGGCGGCACCGAACGCTGCCTCGTCCAGGGTATCAAGATACTCGCGAACCGCCCGGGGCGCGTCGGCGGGATCGATCGCGCCGGCATCCCACTCCTCCTTGGGCGTCGAGTTCTGCTTGTTGGCATCAGCCTCGATCAGACTGGCATCCACCGCCATGCGCTGTCCGCTGACCAAGCCCTCTTCGATGCACCGCGCGACGGTCGTCTCGAACAAGTGGCGGAGCAGTTCGCTGTCGCGGAAACGCCCATGCCGGTTCTTCGAGAACGTGGAATGGTCAGGGACGCGGTCGCTGAGGTCCAGGCGGCAAAACCACCGATACGCCAGGTTCAGATGCACCTCTTCACACAGCCGCCGTTCGGACCGGATGCCGAAGCAATATCCCACCAGCAGCATGCGGATGAGGAGCTCGGGATCGACGGAAGGCCGCCCGGTATGGCTGTAGAAATCGGCGAGGTAGCGACGGATGCCGGACAGGTCCACGAACCGGTCAATCGATCGCAGGAGGTGGCTCTGGGGCACATGATCCTCGAGCGAGAACTCGTAGAACAGCACCGGTTGCGCCTCTTGCCGCGGTCCCATCATCACCAATCCTCCCAACCATTGCGGGAATTGAATCAGCCGAGAGCCCTTCGATCAAGGGCGAGTTTTTCAACAAAATACGCCGATAGTGTTGAAGAAGTCGGTCGAAATCGCCGATTTCACGGCACGGGTCTCTCCGGCAACACCGGGTCGTCCGGGCTACCGCCCATCCGGCCACCATCAGGCGGCTATTTGGCCGTTCAGCTCATGCTCCGGCCCCCTGTAACGCGCATTGAGGGCGTAGCTTCGCGAGTTTTCGGAGGTTCTGGGCGATGGCGGCGAGGAGGAATTCGTCCTTGGCGCCGTTTGGCCCGCGCAGCCGCAGCCGAGTCAGGCCGAGGATGCGTTTCAGGTGGGCGAAGAGCATCTCGACCTTCTTCCGTTTGTCGCGCGACACCTTGTAGGCCTTGGTCTTGCGGCACTCTCTGGCGAACTCGCGCGCCTCTTCATGAGGCTCGCGCGTGACGTATCGCGCATCGGCTTTCGGACAGCATATCTCCTTCGATGGGCAAGCCTGGCAGGTCGCTTTCAGGCAGCGGTATTTCTTGCGCCCGCCGGTATCCTGCCCTCGGTTCGGGTCGGAATAATTCCGGCGGAACTGTTTGAGCGCGTGACCCTCCGGGCAGATGTACTGATCGTTCGCCTCATCCCACTCGAAGTCGGAACGGGAGAACGTCCCGTCCTGTTGATTTCCACCCAGAAGTGACCCGGGTAGCGGCCTAATTTCCATTGAGAATTGACCCATGTGACCCTTCCCCCAGCGCCATGCGCAGCGGGGGACACTGGAGTGATACACATGGGACTTTTGAACATCATACGGAAGCTACGGTTACGGGATAAGCTGCCGATCCGTGAGATTGCGCGGCGGACCGGAATGTCGCGCAACACCATCAAGAAGTATCTGAACGCGGGCACGATTGAGCCGCAGTTCGCGACGCCGGAGCGGCAGAGCAAGCTTGATCCGTTCTCCGAGAAGTTGGCCGGCTGGCTGAAGACGGAAGCGGCCAAGTCCCGCAAACAACGGCGGACGCTGAAGCAGATGCATGCCGATTTGGTGGTTCTCGGCTTTGACGGGTCCTACAACCGGGTCGCGGCTTTTGCGCGTGACTGGCGGGCCGATCGGCAGCGGGATCAGCAGACGACAGGCCGCGGCACCTTCGTTCCCCTGTCGTTTCGCCCGGGCGAGGCATTCCAGTTCGACTGGAGCGAGGATTTTGCCGTTCTGGGCGGTGAGCGCACCAAGCTGCAAGTTGCCCACATCAAGCTGTCGCACAGCCGGGCCTTTCTGGTCCGGGCGTATCTGCTGCAAACGCACGAGATGCTGTTCGATGCCCACTGGCACGGGTTCAGGGTGTTCGGCGGTGTCCCGGAGCGCGGCATCTACGACAACATGAAGACGGCGGTTGACCGCGTCGGTCGCGGGAAGGACCGGCAGATCAACATGCGATTCCTTGCCATGGCAAACCACTACGTGTTCGAACCCGCGTTCTGCAATCCGGCTGCTGGGTGGGAGAAGGGACAGGTCGAGAAGAACGTGCAGGACGCGCGCCATCGTCTGTGGCAACTCATGCCAAGCTTTCCTGATCTCGCAGCGCTGAACGACTGGCTGGAACAACGCTGTGTCGCGCTGTGGACTGACATTCCGCATGCAGCGCTGCCGGGCAGCGTTGCAGACGTCTGGGCCGCAGAGCAGGCCACGCTGATGCCATTGCCGCCTGCCTTCGATGGCTTTGTCGAACTGAGCAAGCGTGTCTCGCCGACCTGCCTGATCAGCTTTGAACGCAACCGCTACAGCGTCCCGGCATCCTTCGCCAACCGCCCGGTGAGCTTGCGGGTCTATCCCGACCGGCTGGTGGTTGCTGCAGAAGGACAGATCCTGTGTGAGCATGCACGGGTGATCCAGCGCTCACACCACCTGCCGCCGCACACTATATATGATTGGCGGCACTACCTTGCCGTCCTCCAGCGCAAGCCGGGGGCGTTGCGGAATGGGGCGCCTTTTGCGGAATTCCCTCCAGCCTTCAAACAGCTCCAGGACCTCATGCTTCGCAAGCCGGGTGGTGACAGGGAGATGGTCGATATCCTGGCGCTGGTCCTGCATCACGATGAACAGGCCGTGCTGGTCGCCGTGGAAATGGCGCTGGCCGAGGGTGTCGCGACCAAGACCCATGTGCTGAACCTTCTGCACCGGCTGATCGACGGAAAGACGACTGGTGGTCCGGACATCGACACGCCACAGGCGCTGATCCTGCAGCGCGAACCAGAGGCCAATGTCGAACGCTATGACGGGCTGCGGGCCCGGACCGCAGGAGGCCGCCATGCGTCATGATCCCGCCAGCGGTGCCATCATCATCATGCTGCGCAGTCTGAAGATGCACGGCATGGCACAAGCCGTCACCGACCTGATGGAACAGGGGGCGCCGGCCTTTGATGCTGCGGTGCCGATGCTCGCTCAGTTGCTGAAGGCGGAAGTGGCAGAACGGGAGGTCCGGTCCATTGCCTATCACATGAAGGCGGCACGCTTCCCGGCTTACAAGGACCTCTCGGGCTTCGACTTTACGGCCAGTGAGATCAACGAGGCCACGGTGCGCAAACTGCATCGCGGCGAGTTCATGGACGGGGCGCAGAACGTCGTCCTGATCGGCGGCCCCGGCACCGGTAAAACCCATGTCGCGACAGCCCTTGGCGTGCAGGCCGTCGAGCATCACCGCCGCAAGGTCCGCTTCTTCTCGACCATTGAGCTCGTCAACACGCTCGAACAGGAGAAAGCCAAAGGGAAAGCCGGACAGCTTGCCGAAAGCCTCGTCCGACTGGATCTCGTGATCTTGGACGAACTTGGCTACCTGCCGTTCAGTGCATCAGGCGGCGCGCTGCTATTCCATCTGCTCAGCAAACTTTACGAACGGACCAGCGTCGTCATCACCACGAACCTGAGCTTCAGCGAATGGGCCACGGTCTTCGGTGATGCGAAGATGACAACCGCGCTGCTCGATCGGCTCACTCACCGCTGCCACATCCTCGAGACCGGAAACGACAGCTTCCGCTTCAAAGCCAGTGCCGCCGTCGTGGCGCGGAAAACCAAGGAGGATACTCATGCCTTGACCAAAGCCTGACCCCCGAAACATAACCTAAAGGTGGGTCAGTTCTCGATGGAAAACCCGGGTCACTTCTGGGTGGAAATCAACATCGGCGACATCCCATCGCTCGGCCCGATACTCCCAAGGTGTTTGAGTCTCGGCTTGAAAAACACCTACGCGCCGTGAGCGGGCTTCCTCTTCGACTGTCACGTAGTCCTCTGAAAACCTCCGGAATGCCCATGCGTTGCCACTGCTGACCATCTTGGCGTTCAAATCGATTCCGTTGCCGGTTCGACAAACTGCAATGATGCGGTCGTAGTCGTCACGCCCCCGGTTGTCGCAGGTCACGCGTTGGCCCAAGGCAAGGTCTTCCAGCGCCGATACAGAGGCTTTACCACAGGCCCACTCCCCGCCACCAGTCTTGTGGCACTTCTGACCGGCCTCGGGCGCATCGATACCGTGAAGCCGATATGTCGTGCCATTTATCTCGATCGTGTCGCCATCGACGATCCTCACAGCTTCATTGGCACCGGACGCGATTGGCACAATGAAAAGAGAAAATGCCGTGATGGCCACATTAGCCCACCGACGGAGTTTCGGCACTACGTAATCGCGATTGGCTGAGCTTCGGCCTGCGCAAGGTGACATTAGAAAGCCTTCTTCTGCGTTTCGGTATGGTTTCTGAATACGATCACCAATTGACGTAATATCCCCCCTTGGCTGGAGGCAGCAATGGCCCACTCCAGCACTCTTACAGCGCGCCGGCAACTTTGCTTGCACATCGTTCAGTCATTATGTGCGGACCGATGGTGCAGAAATCATAGAGCGGGCCGGACCGCTGCCGAACCATGCTGCACAGTGTGTCGAACAGCTGCTTCGGGGCAGCTGAAACGCAGTGCTTGGACATTTGGCCAGCGGCAGCTCTGAGCCGGGATCTACGTCTGCCGCATGTTAAAACGTGCGACGACCAAGCCCCCGTAAAAACGGGGGGATTACCCAGCGTTCAACCAGATGAGCGCGTTGCACTTCCTCTCGTAAGGCATCATTGCTGTGCATCTGCGAAAGAGGGTCGTCATGGACACTGCACTTCCAATTTCTGTGCCGCTGCTGCCAAGGGAGACAGCTTCTTCCTTCTTGTCTCGTTTGGCCAAGGCAAACGGTGTGAACGCCCAGACGTTCGCGCTGGAGCTCGACATATCTTTCAAAGGCGTGATCGATGGCTGCATCGAGGACTTGAGAAGACTGGCAGTCCTAGGATCCGCGTCCATCGACCAGCTGCAGGCCTGGTCTCCAATATACCTCGGGAACAGTCACCATAGTTTCAGGGGCGAGACATTTCACGCCAGCGCATTGCGTAGCCCGACAGTTCGGGGCTGCCCCAAATGTCTGGAAGCCGGATTGGCCCGCCAGGATGGCATGCACCTACACGGCCACTGGGCACTCACACACGTCACGATCTGCTTGGACCATGGGCACGCGCTGGTTCCTCTATGGCGCGAGAAGGCTATCTACCCTCGCATGGATGCGGCCGAACAATTTCGACTGCTCGAAGACGACATCCGCGCTGGCGTCCTCACCTCAAACTCGAGGAGGATCACGCCCTTCGACCTATGGCTGGACAATCGGCTTGCCAATAGTGCGGGCGGCAATTGGCTCGATGGATTTCCCCTACATGCGGCCGCCAACTTCTGCCACCTGCTTGGCCACTCCCTCATGCGCCATTTCACTTCGGCACCGTCGAGTGTCGAAAAAGAAGACCGCTGGATGCAGTATGAGTTTGGCTTCGCTGTGGCATCGAAAGGCGAACAGGCTATTCGATCGGCACTTCAGGAACTTCAGGAACTGCCCGGCGGTCCTTCCGATGGCCCCAAAAAACTTTTTCCGCTTCTGTATGATCGCCTCGCCAGAGACTACGCCGACACCCCAGATTACCAGGATTTCAGGCGCATCCTGCGAGAGCATCTGCAGGAAACTTGGCCATTGGGACCAGGCGATGACATTATGGGTGAACCTGTCTCGGAACGAAGGTTGCACTCTATCAAGACGGCTTCTCGCGCTACAGGAATGGATGCGCGACGGCTGCGCAAGATGCTCGAGAGCAGCCCCATACTGCCGAAAGAGATGGCCTCCCGGCCAGATGCCTGGGCCGTCTTTGATGCCTCGCTTGCGGAAGACTTCCTGAGTTCCGCAACCGAACTTGTCGACGCAAAGACCTTCCAGGAGACCATGGGTATTTCCAGGTCACAGTTCGACCTTTTCGTTGAAGATGGCGTCCTGGCACCGGCAATCGATGCGCCTGAGGTCAAAGCAATCTGGGATCCGCGAGAAGGCAACGCCTTGATTGAAAGGCTCTTGCGAGGGGCGATCTTGTTGCGCCAAGCGCAGCATAGTTGGTGCCACCTGTCCAAGTCCGCTGCAAGGCTGAAGATCCGTCCAGGTGCGTTGGTGCGCGCTATTCTCGAAGGCCAAATTCGCCGTGTGGGCAACCATGCAGATTTCGACGGTTTCGCTGCCATCTATGTAGACCATGACGAAGTCGTGGCGCTGCTTTCGGACGATGGTGCTTCGGCACTCACCATCGAGCGGTTCGCCAAATCTGTTGGAATTGGCAATCCAACGATACTGAAGCGTCTGATCACAGTCGGGCATACTCCCTCCACCCAGATGGTGAACCCGAGGACACACGCACTTCAGGACTACATCTCCGAAACCGACGCCGCCGAATTTCACACGCGCTTCTTCACGCTCAGGACCATGTCGCTTCATTACGGCATGTCGTGGCAACAGCTGTCGACCAGACTTCGTGCCCGCGGAATCCAGCCCTTCTCACCGGAGGGTGTCGATTTCGGCAGCCTGTACCTCAGGTCGGAGATCCCTGAAGACCTTTGAAAGGGACAGGCGAAAACAACCTATACGGAAGCAGAAATGGAGTAGAAACACTGCTCTATTTTACTTTAATTACAACGCCTTAGACGGAAGAAACCTCAGAAAACCATCGCCACTCGAGGTGTTGCGCACGCTCTTAAATTTTCTTTGCGCACGCTTCTCCTTTTTCTGGCTACATCAACAGTAACCGGCTTACCCACACTTACTGTGACCGCACGATGCACAGGTCATGCAGCCTTCGACCATGCGCATGTCGTATTGGCCGCAGGACGGGCAGGCTTTGCCGCGGGGGGTGTCGATGTTGACCACGCGGGCGGTCGGGTCGGATTTCAGGCCCATGCCTTCGCCTTCCAGGAACCCTGTGGCGATCATATGCTTTTCGATCACCCCGCCGATGGCGGCGAGGATCGAGGGGATGTATTTGCCCTGCACCCAGGCGCCGCCGCGCGGGTCGAATACCGCTTTGAGTTCCTCGACCACGAAAGACACATCGCCGCCACGCCGAAACACTGCCGAGATCATCCTCGTCAGCGCCACGGTCCAGGCGAAATGTTCCATGTTCTTGGAGTTGATGAACACCTCGAAGGGGCGGCGGTGACCGCCGACGACAATGTCGTTGATCGTCAGGTAAATCGCGTGCTCGCTGTCGGGCCACCTGAGCTTGTAGGTCGCGCCTTCCAACTCTTGCGGGCGGTCCAGCGGTTCGGACATGTAGATCACGTCGCCGCCGGCGGCTTCGGCTGCCAGTTCCGGCGTCTCTGCCGGCGTCTTTTCATCCTTTTCCGACACCGACAAAACCGACCCCGTCACATCGTTCGGGCGGTAGGTCGTGCAGCCTTTGCAGCCGCTTTCATAGGCCTCCATGTAGACCTCTTTGAAGTCCTCGAACGAGATATCCTCGGGGCAGTTGATGGTCTTGGAAATCGAGCTGTCCACCCATTTCTGCGCCGCCGCCTGCATCCGGACGTGGTCCAGCGGCGCCAGAGTCTGGGCGTTGACGAAATAGTCGGGCAGCGTCGCCTCTTCTCCGTGGATGTCGCGGTACATCTGGACGGCGTAGTCCACCACTTCTTCTTCGGTGCGGGTGCCGTCCTTTTGCAGGACCTTGCGGGTGTAGGCATAGGCAAAGACCGGTTCGATCCCAGACGACACGTTCCCGGCATAAAGCGAGATCGTCCCGGTGGGCGCGATCGAGGTGACCAGGGCGTTGCGGATGCCATGTTTGCGCACGGCGTTGCGCACGTCGTCGTCCATGTTCATCATGTTGCCCGAGGCCAGGTATTTGTCCGCATCGAACAACGGGAAGGCCCCCTTTTCCCGGGCCAGATCGACCGAAGCCAGATAGGACGCACGGGCGATGCGTTTCAGCCATTTCTCAGTCTGCTCGGCCGCCTCGGGTGATCCATAGCGCAGGCCCTTCATCAGCAGGGCATCGGCAAGCCCCGTGACACCCAGACCGATGCGCCGCTTGTTCTGCGCCTCAAGTCGCTGTTGCTCCAACGGAAAGCGCGAGGCGTCAACGACGTTGTCCATCATGCGGATCGCAGTGGCGACCAGATCATCCAGATGCTTGTCGTCGATATGCGCTGCTTCGGTAAAGGGCATGGACACCAGCCGCGCCATGTTGATCGACCCCAGCAGGCAGGCACCATAGGGCGGCAGCGGCTGTTCCCCGCAGGGGTTGGTGGCGGCGATGGTTTCGCAATAGTTCAGGTTGTTCGCCTGGTTGATGCGGTCGATGAAGATCACGCCCGGTTCGGCGTAATCATAGGTCGCCTTCATGATCCGGTTCCACAGGTCGCGCGCCTGCACGGTATGATAGACGACCCCGTCGAATTTCAGATCCCACGAGCCGTCCTTCTTCACCGCTTCCATAAAGGGATCGGTGACCAGAACCGACAGGTTGAACATGCGCAACCGGGCGCTGTCGGCCTTGGCGCCGATGAAGGCCTCGATATCGGGGTGGTCACAGCGCATGGTGGCCATCATCGCGCCGCGGCGGCTGCCCGCGCTCATGATCGTGCGGCACATGGCGTCCCAGACATCCATGAAGGACAGGGGGCCGCTGGCGTCCGCCGCGACGCCCTGCACCGGCGCGCCCTTGGGGCGGATGGTGGAAAAGTCATAGCCGATGCCGCCGCCCTGCTGCATGGTCAGCGCGGCCTCTTTGAGCATCTCGAAAATGCCGCCCATGCTGTCGGGCACAGTGCCCATGACAAAGCAGTTGAACAGGGTCACGCTGCGATCGGTGCCCGCGCCTGCGGTGATGCGGCCCGCAGGCAGGTATTTGAAGTCTTCGAGCGCGTGATAGAACCGCTTTTCCCAAGTCGCCTTGTCGTTTTCGACTGCCGCCAGGGCCCGCGCGATACGGCGCCAGCTGTCCTCGACGCTTTGGTCGATCGGGGTTCCGTCCGCCTGTTTCAGGCGATACTTCATATCCCAGATCTGTTCGGCGATGGGGGCGGCAAAGCGGGTCATACGGGCGAATCCTATGCTGATGGCAGACGGTCAACATAGCGAGTTAGCACAGGCTCTTGAACCCGCAATAGCGCATTTGAAAACCGCAAGATCCCCCACTGCTTGAAGGTGGGGAGGAAAGATATACCATATACAGCGTAGCTTGGGGAAGAATCTGTGGATAAGCGCACGCATCTCGTAAAACTCAGCGTCGGAACCGACAGCGTCGAAGGGCTGGAGGCCTGGCAACAGGGCTATGCCACACGGTTTTCCGACGGATTGCCCCGGCACGTGACCCGCATGTGGCCCAAACGCGAGGCAGAAATTCTGAACGGCGGGTCGATTTATTGGGTCATCAAGGGGCTGATCCAGTGCCGTCAGCAGATCCTGCGGCTGGACGCCGTCACCGGGGACGATGGCATCAAACGTTGCGCCATCGTGCTTGAGCCAAAGATCGTTCGCACCAGCACCGCGCCCAAGCGGCCCTTTCAAGGCTGGCGCTATCTGGCCGTGGGCGATGCCCCCGTGGACCTGTCCGAAAGCCGCCAGAGCGAGGACACCCTGCCCCCCGAACTGGCCGGCGCGCTGGCCGATATCGGGGTGTTCTGACCCCGGCGCCTTGCCACAGGTCAATTCCATGCCGCCCCTGATCGGCTAGGCTGTCCACAGGATACGCGCTGGCCCTTCGGGAGGATTGATATTGAAACGTCTTTTGACCGCACTTGCCCTGATCACCGCTGCCACGGCGGCGCAGGCCGATGGCCTGATCGGGTCCTACGTCGCCTATATCGGGCAGGACGACCTTTACAATTCCAAGGGCGCGCGCCTTTCCGAACCTTGGCAGATCCTGCGCCAGGATCGCGCCAACTATCACCGCTTTGGCATCAGCCAGCCCGGCGATGAATGGGATCCCTACTTTGGCAGCGTCGACAACCGCGCCGCGATGGAGCGGATGATCATGAACGGCTATATCGAACCCTCGGCCGCCCGGGCGCTGGTGCAGGGCGGGGCCACCGTCTTTGTCCGGATCTACGGAAACGGCAACACCGGTCGGTCGGTCGAGGTGACGGTTGTCCGCTAGGTCCTGACACCCGGCACTGCGCTGTCGTTGGGTGGGCGATGCCCCGCTTTGCGCTATCGTTTGCGCAGCCAGTACCAGAAATAGGCAGGGCCTTCGCGCAGGTACTGCCGCAGCACGCGCCGCCGCTTGGCCCCGCTCAGCGGCGGGCAGGCACAGCGCACCGTCAACCCCAGACGCCGTCCGATCAGCCTGGCGCGCGGGGCGTGATAGCGGTCCGTCACAATGACCACATCCGCCGCGCCCAGCCCTTGCAGGATCGGCATGGCAAAGCGCAGGTTCTCATCTGTGGTGGTGGAACGATCCTCAAGGAAAATCGCGCCTTCGGGCACTCCGGCGGCCCGGCACAGCGCCGCGATCACCTCGGCCTCGCTGGGCGGATTCTGCCCCAGCCCGCCACAGGCGACGATGGCGCGCACCTCGCCCGACAGCCACAGCGTCGCGGCATGCAGGGCCCTGCGCCGCAAGGTCGGCGAAGGCCGCCCGCCCGACCAGACCGCCGCCCCCAGAACCACGGCGACCGGGCGCTGATCCTGCGTGTCATCCTTCATATGTGCATCCAAGCACAGTCCTCCCGCACATCCCAGCCTCTGGTATTCGCGCACAATGCCTATAGGTTGCCGTCAAAGGACAAAAGGACGTGCGACATGACTGAACACTATACCCCGCCAAAGGTCTGGACCTGGGACAAGGAAAACGGCGGCGCCTGGGCCTCGCTAAACCGGCCCATCGCGGGCGCGACCCATGACAAGGACCTGCCCGTCGGCAAGCATCCCTTCCAGCTGTATTCGCTGGCCACACCGAACGGCCAAAAGGTCACCATCCTGCTCGAAGAGCTGCTGGAGGCAGGCCACGCCGCCGAATACGACGCCTGGCTGATCAAGATCGGCGATGGCGACCAGTTCGGGTCGGGCTTTGTCGAGGTGAACCCAAACTCGAAGATCCCGGCGCTGATGGACCGGTCCGGCGAAACCCCTGTGCGGGTCTTCGAATCCGGTGCGATCCTGATGCACCTGGCGGAAAAATTCGACGCCTTCCACAGCAAGGGCAAGCGCGCCGAAATGCTGTCCTGGCTGATGTGGCAGATGGGCAGCGCCCCCTATCTGGGCGGCGGTTTTGGCCATTTCTACGCCTATGCCCCCTACCCCATGGAATACCCCATCGACCGCTTCGCGATGGAGGTCAAGCGCCAGCTTGACGTGCTGGACCGCCACCTGGCCGACAGCCAGTTCATGGTCGGCGATGACTACACGATTGCCGATATCGCGATCTTCCCGTGGTACGGGCGCACCGTACATGGCGAAAGCTATAACGCCGGTGAATTCCTGGACGTGCAGTCCTACAAGAACGTCATTCGCTGGGCCGACGAAATCGCGGCGCGCCCCGCGGTGCGGCGCGGCCGCATGGTCAACAAGACCTCGGGCGATCTGGCCGAGCAGCTGCACGAACGCCACGACGCCAGCGATTTTGAAACCAGCACGCAGGACAAGCTGGCCAAATCCTGACGCATAGCCCATTTGGCGCAGTTGACGGGGTCCTCGCGCGCCTTAGCTGTCTGAGCATGAGCAACGACACCCGGTCCCGCCCTGTCCCGTCGTCCCGCCTGTCGCGCGCCGCGCGGCTGGGCGGGCTTGGCGCACAGGTGCTGGGGGCGATGGCGGGCGGAGCGACCCGGCAAATGGTCGCAGGCCAGCGCCCGCGCGCCCGCGATCTGCTGTTGACCCCCGCCAATGCCGCCCGCCTGACGAACGAGCTGTCGCGCATGCGCGGCGCCGCCATGAAGATGGGTCAGCTTTTGTCGATGGAAAGCGCCGACCTGCTGCCGCCAGAACTGGCGCAGATCCTGTCGCGGCTGCGCGCCGACGCCCATCACATGCCGCCAAAGCAATTGAAACAGGTACTGATCCAGGCCTATGGCGCGGATTTCCTGCGGCTGTTCCAGCGCTTTGATGTGCGGCCCGTCGCCTCGGCCTCGATCGGGCAGGTGCACCGGGTTGTGGCCAGGGACGGGCGCGAACTGGCGCTGAAAATCCAGTATCCCGGCGTGCGCGCCGCCATTGACGCAGATGTGGCGAACCTTGGCGCGCTGCTGCGGATGTCGGGCCTGATCCCCAAGGGGATCGACATCGCCCCACTGCTGGAAGAGGCCCGCAAGCAACTGCACGAAGAGGCGGATTACCCCCGCGAGGCCCGCGAAATGCGCGCCTTTGGCGGCTATCTGGCCGGGGACGCCATGCTGGCCGTGCCTGGGGTGCATGACGACCTGTCCACCGGCGATATCCTTGCGATGGATTTCATGCCCGGGCAGCCCATCGAAACGCTGGCCGAGGCCGATCAAGCGACCCGCGACCATATCGCCGAGGCCCTGTTTGCTCTGTTCCTGCGCGAACTGTTCGACTGGGGCCATGTTCAGACCGACCCGAATTTCGCGAACTACCTTTTTGATCCCGGCTCAGGCCGCCTGACCCTGCTGGATTTCGGCGCCGCGCGCCGGTTTGACGGTCCTGCCGTGGCGCGGTTCCGGGCGCTGATGCGCGCAACGCTGAACAACGATCCCGCCTCCCTGCGCGACGCCATGCAGTCACTGGGCTATCTGCGCGCGCAGACTCCCCCGGATCAGGTGCAGACCGTGCTGGACATGGCCGCGCGCATCGGTGCGGCGCTGCGCCTTGGCGTGGTGGATTTCGGCGACACCCGCCTGCTAGAAGACCTGCGTAAAACCGGTGAGCGGCTGGGGCTGGAACAGGGGTACCGCGAGGTGCCGCAGATCGACGCGCTGTTCATGCAACGCAAGCTGGCCGGTCTGGTCCTGCTGGCGACGCGGCTGCGGGCGCGGGTCGGGGTCACCGCCCTGGTGGAACCCCGGCTTTAGGATACCCGCAGCTTGTCGCAGAGCGCGTTCAGCGTATCGCGTTCGGCCTGGGTGACCTCGGCCGCGCGGCTGCGGAACAGGGTCGCCTGACTGCGCAGCACCGGCTCCTCGGCCAGCACCTTGAGGTGATTGGCGCGCAGGGTTTCCCCGGTCGAGGTGATGTCGGCAATCGCCTCGGCGGTCAGGTTGCGCACGGTGCCTTCGGTCGCGCCCTGGCTGTCGACCAACTGGTAATCGGCCACCCCGCCATCATGCAGATAAGCGCGCACCAGCCGGTGGTATTTCGTGGCGATCCGCATCCGGAATCCGTGCCGCGCGCGAAACGCGCTGGCCGCCGCATCCAGATCGTCCAGCGTGTCCACGTCGACCCAGGCCGCGGGCACCGCAACGATCAGGTCGGCGTGGCCAAAACCCAGTTCCGCCAGCGGTTCGACCTTTTGATCCCATTGCACCAGCTTTTCCTGGATCAGGTCGGTGCCGGTGACCCCCAGATGGATGCGCCCGGCGGCCAGTTCGCGCGGGATTTCCCCGGCGCTCAGCAGCACCAGTTCGACGCCGTCGATGCCCGTGACCTCGCCGGAATATTCCCGGTCTGACCCGGTCCGCGCCAGCCCGATGCCGCGCGCCCCGAACCAGTCAAAGGTCTTTTCCATCAGCCGCCCCTTGGACGGCACACCCAGTTTGATGGTCATTGGCCTGCCTCCAGTTGCACCAACAGACCGGGGCGCAGCACGCCGCCCACCGCCGGGATTTCGCGGCCACGGCCCAATTGCCGGGTCAGCGCATCATAGCGCCCGCCCGACGACACCGCCGGCCACTCCGGGTGCGACGGCTCCAGAAAACCAAAGACGAATCCGTCGTAGTATTCCATCGAACTGCGGCCATGCCCGGCCTCGAACGCCAGGTTGGTCACGTCCACGCCGCGCCGGTCCAGCGCCTCGCAGCGGCGGCCAAAGCGTTCCACGGCGGGGCCGATGGCGGGCAGGTCCACCGCGACATCGCGCAGATGTTCCAGCGCGTGCGGGCAGGTTTCCGAGACCTTCAAAAGCGTGTCGATCAGCGCGACCTGTTCGGCAGCAAGGGGCGGTTCCGCCGCATCCGCGCGCAGGGCGTCGATCCGGGCGCGGATTTCCTTTTCCGAGCGCAGCCCGATCATTGGTCCGGCATCGGCCATGGGATCATCGCTGGCCAGCAGCGCGGCGCGGGTCGGCGGCACCTCGGCACGGCCGGAAAACCGGTCGAGCAAGGCGCGGAACCGGCGCGGACGCCAGATGTGCCGCATCAGCGCCGCCCGGCGCCGTTCCGACGTATCCAGCCCGGCAACAGCCGCTGTCAGGATCCCGAGATCACCAGTAACGGCTCGCAACCCGTAGGGCGCAAGGATTTCGGTGAACAGGGCAAAAACCTCGGCGTCGGCGGCATCCGGATCTTCGCGGTCAAAGACCTCGTATCCGACCTGAAAATACTCCGAGGCGCGTTCGGGATGCTCCTCTTGCCGGCGAAACACCTCGCCCGCGTAGGTATAGCGCGCCGGTTCCGCCCCGTCCGACATGTGCATCTGCACCACCGGAACGGTAAAGTCCGGGCGCAGCATGACCTCGCCCTGAACCGGATCAAGGCTGACATAGGCGCGGGTGCGGATGTCTTCGCCGTAAAGGTCCAGCAGGGTTTCCGCCGGTTGCAGGATGGCGCAATCGACGGGCTGCGCGCCCGCCTTCTGGAACTGCGCATGCAGCGCCGCCGCCTTGGCCTTGACGTCAGACAGGCTCATGCGTGCAGGTCCAGGATTTCGCGCACCTTGGCCACCAGATCGCCGCGCGCGACCTCGTACTGGCTGGGCCGGTCTTTCCATTCCTCAAGGCTGGCGGTTTCGGCCAGCTTGGCGCCAAGGATCAGGTCCTTGATCTGCACCACGCCGCGGTCCTTTTCATCACCGCCTTCGATCACGGCGACCGGGCTTTCGCGCTTGTCCGCGTATTTCAGCTGATTGCCGAAATTCTTGGGATTGCCAAGATAGACCTCGGCGCGGATGCCGGCGTTGCGCAGTTCCGCCACCATGGCCTGATAATCGGCCATGCGGTCCTTATCCATCACGGTCACGACGACAGGCCCCTGCAAGCTGCCACCAATCCGGCCCTTTTCACGCAGCGCCGCCAGCAGGCGGTCAACGCCGATACTGACACCCGTGGCAGGGACCTCCTGCCCGGTAAAGCGTTTGACCAGATCGTCATAGCGCCCGCCCCCGGCGACCGATCCGAACTGCCGCTTGCGGCCCTTTTCGTCAAAGATTTCAAAGGTAAGCTCGGCCTCGAACACCGGCCCGGTGTAATAGCCAAGGCCGCGCACCACTGACGGGTCGATCATGATGCGATCAGGCCCATAGCCCTGCGCATTCAGCAGCGCGGCGATCTGTTCCAGCTCGTCCACGCCGGTGGCGCCGATCTGCGATTCCCCGATGGCATTGCGCAGGTTGGCCAGCGTATCCGCCGCCTCAAGCCGCCCCGAGGTCAGGAAAGCCAGAACCGGTTCAGCCTGATCGTCCGACAGGCCGACGCCGTCAATATAAGCGCCCGAAGCGTCCAGACGCCCCTTGCCCAGCAACTCGCGCACGCCTGCCTCACCGACCTTGTCGAACTTGTCGATGGTGCGCAGGACCGCGTCGCGCTGACCTTCGTCGTTCAGGCCCATGCATTCCAGCACGCCGTTCAGAACCTTGCGGTTGTTGACCCGGATCAGGTAGTCGCCGCGCGGAATGCCGACACGTTCCAGCGTGTCCGACAGCATGGCGCAAATTTCGGCATCCGCCGCGACGCTTGCCGCGCCGACAGTGTCCGCGTCACACTGGTAGAACTGGCGATAGCGCCCCGGACCCGGCTTTTCGTTGCGCCACACCGGCCCCATGGCATAGCGCCGATAGGGCAAGGGCAGATCGTTGCGGTGCTGGGCATAGACACGGGCTAGGGGCGCCGTCAGGTCATAGCGCAGCGCCATCCACTGGTCGTCCTCGTCCTGCCAGGCAAAGACGCCTTCGTTCGGGCGGTCGACGTCTGGCAGGAACTTGCCCAGCGCCTCGACCGTCTCGACCGCGCTGCTTTCCAGCGCGTCAAAGCCGTACTGATGATAGACCTCGGCGATCTCGCGCAGCATCGCTGTGCGTTCCAGCACCTCGGTGCCGAAATAGTCGCGGAACCCCTTGGGCGTGATCGCCTTGGGGCGGGGGGCTTTCTTCTGCTTGGCCATGGGTCTTGTCCAACTGGGGAAATCCGTCGCGCCCCCTCTACCCATTTGAGAGGTTGGGGGCAAGCAAGCACGCTCTTGCCGCGCGCCCTGTTTCCAAATAGGCCAATGCCGGATCTGACAGGAAGGACGCGCCATGACTCAAAGCACCGAACACCTCGAGGAACGCATCGCCCATCTGCTGCGCGCGGTGGACGAACTGTCCGACGTGGTGGCCCGGCAGGACCGCGACATGGACAAACTGAAGACGCAGGTCGCCATGCTGATGCAACGCGAAGCGGGCCGGGAACAGGATGGCAGCGGCGGCGCCTTTTTCGCCGATGAACGGCCACCGCACTACTGAACGGCTTGCGCGGGTCTAGCCCTTGGTATCGACGGCCAGCACCTGGCCGTCATGCACCAACATCGTGGTCCAACGCGAATTATTCTCGAAGCGTTCATAGACGCTGACAAAGGCCGTATTGCGCGACAGGGCGCTGATCCGGCTGCCGCAGGGCTTGCCCTGCGCCACGCGGCAAACCCGCGATTTCAGCGCCTCATAGGCCTGATCGGTGTCCGAACGCGGCAGCGTCGCCCCCGGTGTGCCATAGTGGAACTGTTCGTAGGTTTCGACCGACCCGAACATGACCAGCGCCGCGGTGAACTGGCGCGCGCAGCCATCGTCAAAGCCGGTCAGGTAGAAACTGCGCGGTGCGGTGCTGCCCGGGGCGCTGTCATACAGGGTATAGGCCCCGCCCCGCGCCGGAAAGCTTTCGGCCTTTTTCCCCAGCCGGTTTGCAGGCGCGCCGCACAGCCGCGCCACCTTGCCCGGTGCCAGCGTCACGCCCGGGCCGACCTGTTCGTAATCCGGCGCGCCGGGGGCCGGCGCCTTGGCGGTCGCGCTGCCCTGATCGGCGGGCGCGCCGCGGCGAAGCGCTGCGAACAGACCCTTTTTCGCCGGTTTCTCCTCGGGCGGCGGGGCCAGCGCGGCAAGCTGGATGGACTCCTGCTCCGGTGCCGGCGCGGCCTCGGGCGCGGCGGGCGCAGGATCAGGGGCCTCGGCGCGGGCTTCGTCGGTCTTGCGGCGCAGGAACCCCAGAAGCCCGGTGCGCGGCCCGTCGTCCTGCGCGGCGATCGTGACGGGGGCAGAGCGGGTCAGGTCCTGCTGGTCCGGGTCGGGCAAGGCATCCGCCTGCGCGCTGCCCTGCGGCAGATCGACATCGGCCAACCGGGGCATCCTGTCCAATGGATCGCCACATCCGACAAGGGCCACCAGGGCCAGATTGAGAATGATAAGGCGCATGACCCCCCCGGAAAACACGCGTTTGTCCGGCCGTTCTAGCGCGATGTGATGCTCAAGGTCCACCGCTCGCGCGCCGTCTTGCGCGGATTGCCGCAACAATGCCGCCCTGCGGCTCAGCCTCAGAAATCCTCGACCGCCAGAACGCCGTCCAGCGATTTGATCGCCCCCTTGATTTCCGGTGTCACCGGGAAATCCTGATTCAGGTCCATTTCGACCTCGCCGGGCAGGCCCGCGTCGTTCAGGCACAGGCGCACCGGGCCGCGCGCGGCCCTTGGCATCTGCTCGGCAGCGCGGCCCAGCACCGAGGCGATCTGCGGCAACGCGCCGGGCTCTTCGATGTGGATCTTCAGCCCCATGACGCCGCCGCCCGAGGCGACCGCATCGACCGGCGCAACCCCACGCCCCAGCAGTTTCAACTGGTCGCTTTCCATCGTCGCCTCGACCGTGATGACGACCTTGGAGCCGGTTTCCAGGTATTCGCGCGACTTTTCCAGCGTTTCGGAAAACAGCGTCACCTCGTAAGCGCCGGTCGGGTCGGACAGCTGGGCAAAGGCAAAGCGGTTGCCGCGTGCCGATTTGCGTTCCTGCCGCCCGGCGACAACGCCCGCCAGTTTGGCCACCAAGGGCCCGCGTTCGGCGCGGCCCGTGACCTCGTCCAGGGTCATCACGTCCTGCCGTTTCAGGGCGGGCATGTAATCGTCCAGCGGGTGGCCGGACAGATAGAACCCCACGGCCTTGAATTCCTCGGCCAGCCGTTCGGCGGGCAGCCAGTCGGGCACCGGGGACATGCGCGGTTCGGGCAGATCGTCGCCCGCTTCACCGAACAGCGACACCTGATCGCTGGCCTTTTGTTCGTGGACGGCGGCAGAATAGGCGACCAAAGCATCAAGGCTGTCAAAGACACGGCGGCGGTTGCCGTCCAGCTGGTCAAAGGCCCCTGCCCGCGCCAGCATTTCCATCGGGCGTTTGCCTACGCGCTTCAGATCGACCCGGCGGGCCATGTCGAACAGCGTGGCAAAGGCCCTGTCCCCACGCCCTTCGACGATCAGTTTCATCGCCTCGACGCCGACGTTCTTCAGCGCTCCCAGCGCATAGACCAATTCGCCGTTCACCACGTCAAAGGTTGCCAGCGACCGGTTCACGCAAGGCGGCACCCAAGGCAGTTTCAGCCCCTTGCGGACCTCTTCGAAATAGACGGCCAGCTTGTCGGTCAGGTGGATATCGCAGTTCATCACCCCGGCCATGAATTCGACCGGGTGGTTCGCCTTGAGCCATGCAGTCTGGTAGGACACCACCGCATAGGCCGCCGCGTGGGATTTGTTGAAACCGTAGTTGGCGAATTTTTCCAGAAGGTCGAAAACCTCGCTCGCCTTCTTCTTGTCGACGCCGTTCTTGGCCGCGCCTTCCTCGAATTTCGGGCGCTCGGCGTCCATCGCCTCCTTGATCTTTTTGCCCATTGCGCGGCGCAGCAGGTCGGCGCCGCCAAGGCTGTAACCCGCCATGACCTGCGCGATCTGCATCACCTGTTCCTGATAAACGATGATGCCCTGGGTTTCGGCAAGGATGTGGTCGATCGACGGGTGGACCGAGGTGATCTCCTTGATCCCGTTCTTGACCTCGCAATAGGTCGGGATGTTTTCCATAGGACCGGGGCGATACAGCGCCACGAGCGCCACGATATCCTCGATGCAGGTGGGTTTCATGCGCTTGAGCGCATCCATCATCCCCGAGCTTTCCACCTGGAACACCGCCACGGTTTTCGCAGCGGCATAGAGTTTGTAAGAGGCTTCGTCGTCCAGCGGGATCAGGTTGATCTGGTTCTCGCCGCCCTCGGCGGGTTCATAAAGCTGCGTGCCATCAGCAGCCACATGCAACGGCCGCCCGGATTTCAGGATCAGGTTCACCGCGTTCTGGATGACGGTCAGAGTTTTCAGACCCAGAAAGTCGAACTTCACCAGGCCGGCCTGTTCGACCCATTTCATGTTGAACTGGGTGGCCGGCATGTCAGAGCGCGGATCGCGGTACAGCGGCACAAGCGCATCGAGCGGCCTATCCCCGATCACCACACCGGCGGCGTGGGTCGAGGCATTGCGCAGCAGCCCCTCGACCTGCTGACCGTAAGTCAACAGCCGGTCCACGACCTCTTCGTTGCGTGCCTCTTCGGCCAGGCGGGGTTCGTCGCGCAGCGCCTGTTCGATGCTGACGGGTTTGACCCCTTCGACGGGGATCATCTTGGACAGGCGGTCCACCTGCCCATAGGGCATCTGCAACACCCGGCCCACGTCGCGCACCGCCGCCTTGGACAACAGCGCACCAAAGGTGATGATCTGCCCCACCTTGTCGCGGCCATATTTCTGCTGGACGTACTGGATCACTTCCTCTCGGCGGTCCATGCAAAAGTCGATGTCAAAGTCGGGCATCGACACCCGTTCGGGGTTCAAAAAGCGTTCGAACAGCAGGGAATAGCGCAGCGGGTCAAGATCGGTGATCGTCAGCGCATAGGCCACAAGGCTACCCGCACCCGAACCCCGCCCCGGCCCCACCGGAATACCCTGATCCTTGCCCCACTGGATAAAGTCCGCAACGATCAGGAAGTAGCCGGGAAAGCCCATGCCCTCGATGATATCAAGCTCGAAATCGAGCCGTTTCTGGTATTCCTCGACCGAGACCGCATGCGGGATCACGGCCAGACGCGCCTGAAGCCCCTCGTTCGCCATGCGGCGCAACTCGGCCACCTCGTCGTCGGCGAATTTCGGCAGGATCGGATCGCGTTTATAGGCCATGAAGGCGCAGCGGCGCGCGATCTCGACGGTGTTTTCCAGCGCCTCGGGCAGGTCGGCGAACAGCGTCGCCATTTCCTCGGGGGTTTTCAGGTAGTGCTGCGGGGTCAGGCGGCGGCGCGCCTCCTGCTGGTCGACATAGGCGCCCTCGGAAATGCAGATCAGCGCGTCATGCGCCTCGTACATGTCGGATTTCGGGAAATACACGTCATTGGTCGCGACCAGCGGCAGGTCCATGGCATAGGCCATTTCGACAAAGCCCCGCTCGGACAGCTTTTCCGCCTCGGGCAACCCGCCGCCCTCGGGGTGGCGCTGAAGTTCGACATACAGCCGGTCGCCGAAAATGTCCTTGAACCGGTCCATCAACCCTTGCGCCGCAGGGCGCTGACCAGCGCGCAGCAGCCGGCCCACGGGGCCGTCGGGTCCACCGGTCAGGCAGATCACGTCCTCGGAATGGTGCGCCAGCTCGTCCAGCGTCACAAAGGGCAGCTCGCTCCCTTCGCGCAGGTACAGGCAGGAATTCAGCTTCATCAGGTGTTCATACCCGGCCTCGCTCTGCGCCAGCAAAACCACCGGAGCGGGCGGTTTCGGCCGTTCGCCCGGCGCCGGATCCAGATACCGCAGATCGACCTGGCAACCTATGATCGGCTGAAGGCCCGCACCGCTGGCCGAAACCGAAAACTCCAGCGCCGCGAACAGGTTGTTCGTGTCGGTCACGGCAACGGCCGGCATGCCCATCGCCTCGCACAGGCCGGGCAGTTTCTTCAGCCGCACCGCCCCTTCCAAAAGGGAATATTCGGTGTGCACGCGCAGGTGGATGAATCGAGGATCAGACATGGCGCGACACTATGGCCTGAGTGCCGGCAGGAAAAGCCCCGATGCACCCCCTTGCGCTTTCCGAGTGTTTTTGTCAGACAATCTGCACCCAACATTCCAAAGGTCGCTCTCATGCGCTTTCTTCCCCTTCTCCCCCTGCTTCTTGCCCCGCTGGGCGCCGCTGCCTCAGGCCCCGGCGAAAGCCACGCCGCCGGCCCCGCCTATCTCGAAGGCGGCGTTTTCACCTATGACCTGTTCGAAACCGCCGTCAGCCATGTCGATCTCGCGACCTGCCCGGCCGAATTCGACCCCGAGGCAGTGTTCTGCCGGATGAGCCTGGTCAACGACATGGCGCATGTCTTCGTCTTCTCGTTCGAGGGCGATCAACCACTGCTGGCAGTCAAATCCTACGATCTGGACGACGACTTCCTGCCGTTCTGACCTTGCGGCTTTCCGGCGCCCACCGGGACCCCGGAAAGCCCCTGAAACAGGCACCCCCTCAACTGCCGCGGGGAAAATGCCCATTTTTCCCTTGCCCCAAGGGCGCCTTCCCCCCTAGCCTTGCCGAACAACAGGGATCACCGCGCGCTTTCTACGCCGCATCGAGGGCGCGCACCCCACCCGGGGCAAATCCGGTAAGGCGGCAGGCAATTCATCATGAACATCACCTTTCTTCTCAACGGAGAGAGCGTTGATCTGGCAGGCGTCGACCCCACGGTCACCCTGCTTGACTGGCTGCGCGAAACGCGCGGGCTCAAAGGCACAAAAGAGGGCTGCAACGAAGGCGATTGCGGCGCATGCACCGTCATGGTGCAGGACGAAAGCGGCGCCAAGGCGCTGAACGCCTGCATCCTCTTTCTTCCGCAACTGCACGGCAAGGCCATCCGCACCGTCGAAGGCATCGCGGCCCCCGGCGGCGCACTGCACCCGGTGCAACAGGCGATGATCGACCACCACGGATCGCAATGCGGCTTTTGCACACCGGGCTTCGTGGTCTCGATGGCCACCGCCCACCTGAACGGCAACACCAACCACGACGATACCCTGGCCGGCAACCTGTGCCGCTGCACCGGCTATGCCCCGATCATCCGCGCCGCCCGCGCCGCGCAGGATCAGCCCGTGCCCGACCACCTGAAAACCGACCGTGATTTCCTCTTGCAGGAAATATCCTCGGGGGGTCCGGGGGGCAGACAGCCCCCTGGCCTCCATGCCCCCGAAACGCTTGAAGAGCTTGCCGAACTCAGCGCCCGCCACCCCAAGGCGACACTGGTCGCGGGCGCGACGGACGTGGGACTGTGGGTCACAAAGCAAATGCGCGACCTCGGCGAAGTGATCTTTCTCAACCGCTGCCGCCCGCTGCAGCAGATCGAGGATGCGGGCACCACCCTGCGCATCGGCGCGGGCGTCACCATGGACCGGGTGCACGCCCTGATGGCCCGGCATCATCCCAGCTATGCCGAAATGATCCGGCGCTATGGCTCGGCCCAGGTGCGCAATGCCGCAACCATCGGTGGCAACATCGCCAATGGCTCGCCCATCGGGGACAACCCGCCTGCGCTGATCGCCCTGGGTGCAACACTGCACCTGCGCTACCGCGAAACGACGCGCGAAATGCCGATCGAGGATTTCTTTGTCGACTACGGCAAACAGGACCGCCACCCTGGCGAATTCGTCGAAGCGGTCAGCATTCCCAAACAACCCGACCGGCTGAAAGTCTACAAACTGTCGAAACGGTTCGAACAGGACATCTCGGCCGTTTGCGGCGCCTTCAACATCACGGTGCAGGACGGCATGGTTGCCTCCGCCCGGATCGCCTTTGGCGGCATGGCAGGCACGCCGAAACGCGCCAGCGCCGTCGAGGCCGCCATCACCGGCAAACCCTGGAACGACGACACGCTGGTCGCGGCCTGGGACGCCTGGGAGGATGACTTTGCCCCGCTGTCGGACATGCGCGCCAGCGCGCAGTACCGTCTGGGCGCCGCGCGCAACATGCTGTCGCGCGTGCTGCTCGAGGATCTGGGAGCCGCCACCTCGGTTCTGGAGGTACGGGCATGAGTGTCTCGAAATCCCTGCCCCATGACGCCGCACGCCTGCATGTGACCGGCGCCGCGCGCTATATCGACGACATCCCGGCGCCTGCGGACGCGCTGCACCTGGCCTTTGGCCTGTCGCAGATCGCAGCAGGGCGGGTCACCGCGATCGACCTTGCGGCGGTGCGCGCCGCCCCCGGCGTCGTGCGCGTCTGGGAGGCAGGCGATCTGCCCTCGGACTGTGATTGTTCGCCCTCGGCCCATGATGAACCGCTGCTGTCGGGCCACACGATCCACTACCTGGGCCAGCCTGTCTTTCTGGTGGCGGCGACCAGCCATCTGGCCGCGCGGCGGGCCGTTCGTCTGGCCAAGATCGAGTATCAGACGCGTGATGCCATCCTGACCATCGACGACGCGATGGATGCAGGCAGCAGCTTTGGCGACCCGCGCATCTGGGAACGCGGCGACGCCGGCGAGGCGATCGACACCGCCCCGCATGTGATCGAAGGCCAGATCACCATGGGTGGTCAGGAACATTTCTATCTTGAAGGTCAATGCGCCATGGCCCTGCCGCAGGAAGGCGGCGACATGCTGGTGCACAGCTCGACCCAGCACCCGACCGAGATCCAGCACAAGGTTGCGCATGCGCTTGAGATTCCGATGCATGCCGTGCGGGTCGAAACCCGGCGCATGGGTGGCGGGTTCGGCGGCAAGGAAAGCCAGGGCAACGCGCTGGCGATTGCCTGCGCCGTGGTGGCGGCGGCTACGGGGCGGCCTGCCCGCATGCGTTATGACCGCGACGACGATTTCATGATCACCGGCAAACGCCACGATTTCCGCATCGAATACCGTGCCGGTTTTGACGAGGACGGGCGGCTGGCGGGGGTCGAGTTCCTGCAACTGGCACGCTGCGGCTGGGCACAGGACCTGTCGCACCCGGTGGCCGACCGCGCGATGCTGCATTCGGACAACGCCTATTGGTTGCCGCATGTGCGGATCGAAAGCCACCGGTTAAAGACCAACACCCAAAGCGCCACGGCCTTTCGCGGCTTTGGCGGCCCGCAGGGGATGCTGGGAATCGAGCGGGTGATGGACCATGTGGCGCACGCCCTGGGCCGCGATCCGTTGGAGGTGCGGCGAGCGAATTATTATTCGGCAAGTGGCGCAGGGGGGCCAGCCCCCCGTCCTGCGGACTCCCCCCGGGATATTTCGGACAATTGGAAGGGCGAAGGGGCCGAGGATCTGACCACGCGCGGAGCCGGGGCGGTCATGCCCGAACAAGGCTCGGCTGCGGTGGATGCGGGGGCGCAGACCACGCCCTATGGGCAGCCGGTGACGGATTTCATCCTGCACGAGATGACAAAGGCCCTGGCAGACAGCGCGGATTATGCGGCGCGGCGGGCGGCAGTTTCGGAGTGGAACGCGACGAACCCGGTGTTGAAGCGCGGCATCGCCCTGACGCCGGTGAAGTTCGGGATTTCCTTTACGCTGACGCATCTCAATCAGGCCGGGGCCCTGGTGCATGTCTATCAGGACGGCTCCATCGCCATGAACCATGGCGGGACCGAGATGGGGCAAGGGTTGTTCCAGAAGGTGGCGCAGGTGGCGGCCTCGGAATTCGGGGTCGGGATCGAGGTGGTCAAGATCACCGCGACCGATACGGCCAAGGTCCCCAATACCAGCGCCACGGCGGCGTCGAGTGGATCGGACTTGAACGGCATGGCAGTGCAGGCCGCCTGCCGGGCGATCCGGGCAAGGATGGCCGAGCATCTGGCCCGCCTGCATGACGATGTGCCGGGGGATGTGGAATTCCGCGATGGACAGGTCTGGGTCGGCGGCAACAAGCTGGCTTTCGCCGAGGCCGCCAAGCTGTGCTACGAAGGGCGCGTCAGCCTGTCCTCGACCGGGTTTTACAAGACGCCCAAGTTGTCGTGGGACAGCGCAAAGGGCCAGGGGCGGCCGTTCTTTTACTTTGCCTACGGGGTGTCCTGCTCCGAGGTGGTGATCGACACGCTGACTGGCGAGTACCGCATTTTACGCAGCGATATCGTGCATGATTGCGGCGCGTCGCTGAACCCGGCGCTGGACAAGGGCCAGATCGAAGGCGGTTTCGTACAGGGCGCGGGCTGGCTGACCACCGAGGAACTGGTCTGGGATGACGACGGGCGGCTGCGTACCCATGCTCCTTCGACCTACAAGATCCCGGCCTGTTCGGATCGCCCCGAGGTGTTCAACGTGACCCTGTGGGATGGGCGCAACCGCGAAGAGACGATCTATCGCTCCAAGGCGGTGGGTGAGCCGCCCTTCATGCACGGGATTTCGGTGCTGATGGCGCTGTCGGATGCGGTCGCCAGTTGCGGCGATGGCTATCCATCGCTAGACGCGCCCGCCACGCCCGAGGCGGTTCTGAGGGCCGTCCGCAGGGTGCGCCATGAGCTTTGACCTAGGGGCCCTGCGCGCCGCCGTCACGGCGCATGGACGCGTCGCGCGGGTGGTCGTGGCCGATGTTGCCGGGTCGACCCCGCGCGAGGTTGGCGCGGCGATGCTGGTCTGGGCCGAAAATGGCAGGCCAGGGCAATCGGGAACGATCGGCGGCGGAACGCTGGAGTTCGAGGCCGCGCGCCATGCCTTTGACCGCAGCGGCGCGACGCGCCATGCGCTGGGGCCGGACATGGGCCAGTGCTGTGGCGGGGCGGTGACGCTGTGGACCGAAGTGTTCGATGCGGCGGCCTTGCAGGCGTTTGACGGACAAGAGGTCATCGCCCGCGGGCCGGGCGAGATGCCCCTGTCGGTGCAGCGCCTTCTGGCACGGGCGCGGGGCAGCGGCCTGCGCCCCGAACCGCAGCTGCTGGCGGGCTGGATGGTCGAACCGGTGACGCGGGCACAGCGCGACATCTGGATCTGGGGCGCGGGGCACGTGGGCCGGGCGCTGGTGGCGACACTGGCCCCGCTGCCGGACATCGCCATCACCTGGGTCGACACCGGGCGCGACCGCTTTCCCGATGTGGTCCCCGACGGCGTGACCGCCCTGCCCGCGCCGCAACCCGCGCCGCTGATGGCCCACGCGCCCAAACAGGCCGAGCATCTGATCCTGACCTACAGCCACGCGCTGGACCTTGAGCTGTGCCACGCCGCCCTGTCCCATGGATTCGGATTCTGCGGGTTGATCGGGTCAAAAACCAAATGGGCACGTTTCCGCAGCCGGCTGGCCAATCTTGGCCATTCCAGCGATGAAATCGACCGCATCTGCTGCCCGATTGGGCAGAAAGCCCTTGGCAAACACCCCTCGGCCATTGCCATCGGGGTCGCGGCCCAGTTACTTAATCAGCAAAAAAGGAACGGGGACACGTGTCAGACATCCTTCTTGGCATCCGGGGCCTGACCAAGGCCTATCCCGGCGTGGTGGCGAATGACGACGTGTCCTTCGACATCCGCAAGGGCGAGATTCACGCCCTGCTTGGGGAAAACGGCGCTGGGAAATCCACGCTGGTCAAGATGATCTATGGCCTTGTCGGCCCCGACAAGGGCGCGATGGAACTGGACGGCGCGGGCTTTGCCCCCGGCAAACCGTCCGAGGCGCGGCAGAACGGCGTGGCCATGGTGTTCCAGCATTTTTCGCTGTTCGACGCGCTGGACGTGGCCGAAAACGTCGCCCTGGGGATGGAGAACCCGCCGCCCATGCGCGACCTTGCGCGGCGCATCCGCGAGGTGTCGGAACTGTATGGCCTGCCGCTGGACCCGACACGCACCGTCGGCACCCTGTCGGCCGGGGAACGCCAGCGGGTCGAAATCATCCGCTGCCTTTTGCAGAACCCGCGCCTGTTGATCATGGACGAGCCGACCAGCGTTCTGACCCCGCAAGAGGTTGAAATCCTGTTCGAAACTCTGCGCCAACTGAAAGCCGAGGGAACCTCGATCCTTTATATCTCGCACAAGCTGGAGGAAATCCGCGCGCTGTGCGATCACGCGACGATCCTGCGGCTGGGCAAGAAGGTGGCGACCTGTACGCCGTCGGAAACCACCGCGCGGGAACTGGCGGAATTGATGGTGGGCAGCAGCTTTGCCTCGCCGGTGGCGCGCACGACCAAACCGGGCGAGGTACGGCTGAAGGTGCAGGGCCTGTCCCTGCCCGCACCGGGGGCCTTTGGCACACCGCTGCGCGACGTGACCTTCGAGGTGCGCGCGGGCGAGGTTCTGGGCATCGGCGGGGTTGCGGGCAACGGACAGGATGAATTGTTGTCGGCGCTGTCGGGCGAACGGACATCGGGCGCGGGAACAGTCGCGCTGAAAGGCGCGGACATCAGCCAGCAAGGCCCGATTGCCCGGCGCGATGCCGGCCTGCTGTCGGCCCCCGAGGAACGGCTGGGCCACGCCGCCGCCCCGGACATGAGCCTGATCGAAAACGGCGTGCTGACCGGCGCGCGGCGCGAAAACATGCTGAACGGCGGGATGATCAACTGGACCCGCGCGCGCAGCTTTGCCGAGGATGTGATCACCCGGTTCGACGTGCGCACCCCCGGCCCCGGGACGGCGGCGCGGGCGCTGTCGGGGGGCAACCTGCAGAAATTCGTCGTCGGCCGCGAAATCATGCAGCGCCCCGACGTGCTGATCGTGAACCAGCCTACCTGGGGCGTCGATGCCGCCGCCGCCGCCGCGATCCGGCAGGCGCTTCTGGATCTTGCCGCCGAGGGCGCGGCAATTGTGGTGATCTCGCAGGATCTGGACGAGTTGATGGAGATTTCCGACCGCTTTGGCGCGCTGAACGAGGGGCGCCTGTCGCCCACCCGCCCGGTGCCTGAACTGGATATGGAGCAGATCGGCCTGATGATGGGCGGCGCGCATGACATGGAGGTGGCCCATGTCCACGAATGACACAGGCCACATCGGCACAGGGGGCGCGCAATGATCCGTCTGGAAAAACGGCCCCAGCCGTCGCAGCTGTGGACGGCGATCACGCCGTTGGTCGCGGTGCTGCTGACCATGATCGTTGGCGGGTTGATGTTCGCAGCGCTTGGCACCGACCCTCTCGAGGCGATCCGCACGATTTTCTGGGACCCGCTGTTTCACGACCGTTTCGCCAGCTTTTCGCGGCCTCAACTGCTGGTCAAGGCCGGGCCTCTGGTGCTGATTGCCATCGGGCTGTCCATCGGCTTTCGCGCCGGGATCTGGAACATCGGGGCCGAGGGGCAATACATCATCGGCGCCATCTGCGGCGCCGCGGCCGGGCTGGCGTTCTACCCCTCTGAAAGCGTTTTGATCTTTCCGCTGATGATCCTGTGTGGCGCGCTGGGGGGCTGGCTTTGGGCGATGATCCCGGCGGTGCTGAAGACCCGCTTTGGCACCAACGAAATCCTTGTGTCGCTGATGCTGGTTTACGTGGCGCAGAACATCCTGATCTCGGTCTCGACTGGGCTGTTGCGCAACCCCGAGGGCATGGGCTTTCCCGGATCGCGCAATTTCAAACAGTGGGACGCCACCCACAACGCCGAGATTTTCGCCAATACCGGCATGCATTGGGGCGTTGTCGCCGCGCTGATCGCGGTCATCGCGGCCTATGTGCTGATGGCGCGGCATATTCAGGGCTTCAACATCCGCCTGATGGGCGAGGCCCCCCGCGCCGCCCGCTTTTCCGGTGTGAACCCGGCGCGGATCGTCTTTTTGTGCCTTGGCATCGCGGGCGTTCTGGCGGGCATGGCCGGCCTGTTCGAAGTCACCGGCCCCGCAGGCCAGATCACCGGGTCGTTCAACGCGGGCTATGGCTTTACCGCGATCATCGTCGCCTTTCTGGGGCGGCTGCATCCCATCGGCATCCTGCTGGCGGGCCTGCTGATGGCGCTGACCTATATCGGGGGCGAATTGGCGCAGCTGACGCTGGGTGTGCCCGGCGCCTCGATCCAGCTGTTCCAGGGGATGCTGCTGTTCTTCCTGCTGGGGTTGGACGTTTTCACGAATTACCGCCTGCGCATCGGGCATAAAGAGGTGGCATGATGGACCTTTCGTCAATCAATCCCGTCCTGCTGGTCGCCTCGATCATGATTTCGGCCACGCCGATCCTGCTGGCCGCCATCGGCGAGATGGTGGTGGAAAAATCCGGCGTGCTGAACCTGGGCGTCGAGGGCATGATGATCACCGGCGCGGTGGTCGGCTTTGCCGTGGCGGTGAACACCACGTCCCCGGGGCTGGGCTTTGTCGCGGCGGCTGTGGCGGGCGCGGTGCTCAGCCTGACCTTTGGGCTGCTGACCCAGTTCATGCTGTCCAACCAGGTGGCAACCGGGCTGGGGCTGACGCTGGCCGGGCTTGGCCTGTCGTCGCTGATCGGCAAACCCTACGAGGGGATCAAATCGCCCACCCTGCCCAAGTTCGAAATCCCGCTGCTGTCTGACCTGCCCATCCTTGGAAAGATGCTGTTTTCGCATGATGTGATGGTCTATTTCAGCCTGCTGCTGGTCGCCGCGGTCTGGGCCTTTCTGAAATACACCCGCGCCGGGCTGATCCTGCGCGCGGTCGGCGAAAGCCACGACAGCGCCCATGCACTGGGGTACAAGGTGGTCTATATCCGCCTGTTCGCCATCCTTTTCGGCGGGGCCTGCGCGGGACTGGGCGGCGCCTACCTTTCGCTTGTTCGCGTGCCGCAATGGACCGAAGGCATGACCGCCGGCGCCGGCTGGATCGCGCTGGCCATCGTGGTCTTTGCCAGCTGGCGGGCGGGGCGCGTGCTGATTGGTGCCTATCTGTTCGGCGGCGTCACCGTGTTGCAGCTGAACCTGCAGGCGGCGGGGGCAAATGTGCCTGTCGCCCTCTTGTCTGCCTCACCCTATTTGATAACGATCCTCGTGCTCGTCGTCATTTCGGCCCGGGGGGCGCATGGCGCGCCTGCCTCTCTTGGCCGATCTTTCCACGCCTCTAACTGAGGCCGCTTTCAACCACCCAAATCAACAGGGGATACACATGCTCAGAAGAACACTGCTGACCACCGCCGCGCTGGCGATGACACTTGGCGGCGCGGCCTTTGCCGAAAGCCACGGCGAGGAAATCACCGCCGGTTTCATCTATATCGGACCTCCGGGTGACGGCGGCTGGACCTACGAACACGATCAGGCCCGCCAGAAGATGGAGGCGCATTTCGAAGGCAAGGTGAAGACCGTCTATCAGGAAAACGTGCCGGAATCGGCCGATGCCGAACGCGCGATCACCCAAATGGCCCTGTCCGGTGCCAACATCATCTTCACCACTTCCTTCGGTTACATGGACCCGACGCTGGCCGTCGCCGAAAAATTCCCGGATGTGAAGTTCGAGCACGCCACCGGCTACAAGCGTGCCGACAACGTCAGCACCTATAGCGCCCGCTTCTACGAAGGCCGCGCGGTTCAGGGCCACATCGCGGGCAAGATGACCAAGACCAACAAGATCGGTTACATCGCATCGGTTCCGATCCCTGAGGTCATCCGCGGCATCAACAGCGCCTATATCCACGCCAAAAAGGTGAACCCGGATGTCGAATTCTCGATCATCTGGCTTTACACTTGGTTCGACCCGGCAAAAGAAGCCGACGCCGCCCGCGCGCTGATCGAGAACGGCGCCGACGTGGTCCTGCAGCACACCGATTCCACCGCGCCCCAGGCCGCGGCGAAAGAGGCAGGCAACGTGATCACCTTTGGTCAGGCTTCGGACATGAGCGATTATGCCCCGATGCCGCGCGTGTCCTCGATCATCGACAACTGGGCGCCCTATTACATCGAGCGCGTTCAGGCGGTCATCGACGGCACCTGGGAAAGCACCGACACCTGGGATGGCATCAGCACCGGCATGGTCGAAATCGGCGAAATCTCTGACGCGGTTCCCGCTGACGTCAAGGCCGAAGCCCTGGCGCTGAAGGATGCGATCGCCGCGGGCGAATACCACCCCTTCACCGGCCCGCTGAACAAGCAGGACGGCAGCCCCTGGCTGGCCGAAGGCGAAGTGGCCGATGATGGCACCCTTGCCGGGATGAACTTCTACGTCGAAGGCATCACCGCAGAAGTCCCGAACTAAGTCCGTTGCGCGCGTCCCGGCGCGCGCAACGCGTGGGCAAGGTCATGGTCGCACCAGCGACCGTGACAGCCCACTCAGGCGTTGTCCGGGCGCAACACCCGCCGCGCGCGTCCCAGCGCGCGCAACGCATGGGCAAGGTCATGGTCGCGCCAGCGACCGTGACAGCCCACTCAGGCGTTATCCGGGCGCAACACCGAACCTCGAAAGCCCTGCCATGTCTGGCGGGGCTTTTCCTTTTTTCACGGGGGCGAAGCCGGTGATCCGTCCCTTGCCGCCGCGGCCAAGCAGCCCTTTGCCCGTTCCGACAACGGCCTTGCAAAAACATGGCCCCGCTTTCTTGCATAGCCTGCACAATGGGTATTCAATGCAGCCATGGGGTGAACCACCTGCACCCCGACAGACAGAAGGCCCAGCATGAAAAACGATGTCTTTTCCCTCGAAATCAACGATTTCGGTTTCTTCTGGAACGAACAGTACCTGAACCGGATGAACAACCGCGCGCAGCGGATCTTTTCCTTTGACCCGGCCCTGATCAAGGGCGCGCGGGTTCTGGACATCGGGGCACGCTTTGGGTTCTGGTCGTGGGCTGCGCATCGTCTGGGCGCCGCCGAAACCGTCGGGATCGAGGGCCGCAAGGAAAGCGCGGACCGGGGCGGCAAGCTGATGGCCCCCTACCAGCACGACTATCTGATCGGGAACGCCTTTGACATCATGCCGAAACTGGCCGCCGAAGGGCAGCGCTTTGACGTGATCCTGAACCTTGGGTTCTATTATCACATCTACGACCACTACGGCATGCTCAAGCTGATGGACGCGCTGAAACCCAGGGTCATCGTCATCGACAGCGAAATCGACGATCTGGACGAACCCGTGGTGCGCCTGCGCAAGGAAAAGACATGGGAGCCGAACAACGCCATCGCCGAAGTCGAAGGACAGCAGTATTCCGCCGTGGGCAACGCCAGCCGCGGAGCGATCGAAATGATGGCCGAATGCTTCGACTACAAGGTGGCGTGGTGCGACTGGTCCAACCTGACCAACACCGAAGAATGCGACGACTACGTCAACCGCCAGCGCTTTACCTGTCTTTTGACCAAGGACTGACCGGGGCAGAGAGCGCGCCAAAGACATTGCAGCCCAGCGTCACCTTGAGCGCCGCCACGAGCTCCTGCGCGGATTCGGCGCCGATGTATTGCCCGCCGGTGCGATCCGCCAGGCAACTGGCCACGGCGGTTTCAGGGTTATAGCCCGGCGCCGCCCCTTCCAGGCTGAAATGATCGCCGCGCACCTTGAAGCCGATCACATGCACCGTCAGGTCAAGGCCATCGGCCACCAGTTCGGCGGCCAGTTGGCAGGGCGCGCCGCCGCAGGTTTCCTTGCCATCCGTCACCAGCACGATCGCGCCGGGTTTGTTGCGATAATCCAGCGCCTCGGCGGCGGCCTTGACCGCCTCGGTCAGGGGGGTATCGCCCGAAGGTTGCAGCGTTTCGACCGCACCCACAATCAGCGGCGCGGCCTCCCATTGCGGACCAAAGCGCAGGTCGATGTTCTGGCAGGCCTCGCGCGGGCCGGGACCGTAGACCACCAGCCCAAGGCGGCGCAGCGCGGCAATGCCCGGCACCGCATCGCGGATCGCGCGGCGGGCCTCGAATATCCGGGGCTCGCCTATGTTGTTGAACCCCATTTCCGCCATCGAGCCTGATCCGTCAAAGACGATCATCGCGTCCTCGGTGCAATCCTCTCCCGCAGCGCCGGCAAGCGGCGCAATCAGGGCAAACATCAGGGACAGGCAGGGGATCAGGCGCATCGCGCGATGCTGCCAACTGCGCCTGCCCCTGTCTACCCCTTCCAAAGTGTCGAACGCCGTGCAAGGCTGCGGGACATGACACAGATGACAACGCTTTCGGGCACCGTCCCGCGCCCCTTCGCCTTTGGCGCCATGCAGTTCGGCGGCAAGGCTGACCAGACGCAAAGCCGCGCCATGTACGACGCCTGCCGCGCGGCGGGCATCCGCTTTTTCGACACGGCGCATGCCTATACCGATGGCGCGTCGGAAACCCTGTTGGGCCAGTTCGCCGGTGCCGAACGCGATCAGGTGCTGATCGCGACCAAGGCCAGCTATGCGGGCGGCGCATCGCGGCAGACGATCCTGAAATCGGTCGAGGACAGCCGCCAGCGGCTGGGCATGGACGTGCTGGACCTGCTGTACATGCACCGCTGGGACGATGGCACGCCGTTGCAGGAAACCTTTGAAACGCTGGCCGAATTGCAGGCCAAGGGCACGATCCGCTACATTGGCGTGTCCAACTATGCCGCCTGGCAAGTGATGAAGGCGCAATGCGTCGCCGCCAGTCTTGGCACGCGGATCGACGCGATCCAGCCGATGTACAACCTTGTCAAACGCCAGGCCGAGGTCGAGATCCTGCCGATGTGCATCTCGGAGGATATTCTGCCGGTGCCCTATTCGCCGCTGGGCGGCGGGCTGTTGACCGGAAAATACGCCGCCGGATCGGACGGGCGGCTGACGCAGGATGACCGCTATGCCAAACGCTATGGCAGGCCCGAAATGCACCAGAGCGCCCGCGATCTGGCCGCTTTGGCGGCCGAGTTGGGTGCGGACCCCGCGACGCTGGCAGTGGCATGGGTGGCGCGCCATCCGTCCCGCCCCGTGCCAATCCTGTCGGCCAGCTCGGCGCCGCAGCTTGCGCCCTCGCTGGCCGGGATGGACTATGCCCTGGACGACGCTTTGTATGCTCGTTTGTCCGCGCTCAGCGCCGCGCCGCCCCCTGCAACGGACCGCCTGGAAGAGGTCTAGCGCCAGTCCACGACCTGTGCCAGATCGGCCCGGGTGGTGCGGAAGTTGTTCGCCGGATGCGCGCTGTCAGCATAGCCGAACGACGCGCCGACCAGAACATCGCGGTCCTCGGGCACGTTGAACCAGTTGCGCATGAAGCCCGAATAACTGGCCACCGCCGCCTGCGGCACCGCGCCGATGCCGCGCGCCTCAAACGCCAGCAGCACCGCCGTCAGATAGGCGCCGCAATCCAGCACGCCGTAGGGGCCCAGCTTTTTCGGCGTGGTGATCAGCAGGAAATGTGGCGCGCCGAAAAAGCGGAAATTCTCGCGCATCTGTTGGGCCGAGGCCTCTCGGTCGCCCTTGGCCACGCCGACGGCATCGTACAGCTGCCAGCCGCATTCGCGGCGGCGGTCCTTGTAGGCCCCTTCGTAAGCCTGCGGAAAGGGAATGTCGGGGGCGTGGCTGGCGGTTTTGACGTGCTCATAAAGCGCCGCGCGCAGGCGCTCGGTTTCCTCGGCCCCGCAGACGTGCACCTGCCAGGGCTGAGAATTGCACCAGGACGGCACGTGCTGCGCGTCGCCAAGGGCTGCCTCGATCACCGGTTTCGGGACCGGGTCGGGCAGAAAGGCGCGGCAGGAATAGCGGCGGCGCAGGATCGCGCCAAGGGCGTCACAGTCGGATTGGGTCATAAAAGGCCTTTGTCCTTGAGGTCCTGAAGGATCGCCGCGCTGTCCTGCCCCTTGGTCGGGCTGGGGCGCGGCGTGGGTCTGTGGGTGTCAAAGCGCGGGGCGCTGGCGGGGCCCTCTGCCCCCTGCGTCCAGATTTCGCGCGCGGCGATATGCGGGTCTGCGCGCGCCTCGTCAGGCGACAGCACAGGCGCGACGCAGGCATCGGTGCCGTCGAACAGCGCGGCCCAATGGGCCAGCGGTTTCGCGGCAAAGAGTCCGGCAAGGCGGGCGGTCAGAACGGGCCAGGTTTCCGGGTCGTACTGCCGCGCAAAGCCTGCGTCCCCGGACAGGCTCAGCAAGTCGAGGAACAGCGCATAGAACTTGGGCTCAAGGCATTGCACCGAGATGTGCCGCCCGTCGGCGCAGGCATAGCAGCGCGACCAATGCGGCCCGTCCAGCAGCGATTGCCCCCGCGCATGGGTCGAAAATTGTGGCCCCATCGACAGCAGCAGCGCCATCATATGGCTGGCCCCATCGACGATCGCCGCATCGACGACGCAGCCCTGCCCGGTCTGACGCGCCTTGAGCAGCCCGGCCAACATCCCAACCGCCAGGTACATCGCCCCTGCGCCGATATCGCCCAGCATGGTCGGCGGGACAAAGGGCGGCTCGTCCTGCCCGGCATAAAACAGCGCGCCGCTGAGCGCGAGATAGTTCAGGTCATGCGCCGCCTGCCGCGCGCGCGGGCCAGTTTGGCCCCAACCGGTCATGCGGCCATAGACCAGCGCGGGGTTCAGGGCATGGGCCTGCTCTGGCCCAAGGCCGAGGCGTTCCATGACGCCGGGGCGCATCCCTTCGGTCAGCCCATCGGCGCTGCGGATAAGGGCGTGCGCGGTGCCATGGTCAGCCGCGTCCTTGAGGTCCAGCGCGATCGAGCGTTTGCCGCGATCCAGCAGGGTGACGTCCTGTTTCGCCGGGTTGTCGCCGCCGGTCTTGCGGTGGACAACGATCACCTCGGCCCCAAGATCGGCCAGCAGCATCCCGGCAAAGGGGGCGGGGCCAAGCGCCTCGAATTCGATGATGCGGGTGCCGTGCAGCATGAGCATGTCCTTTTCATGCGCAGTCAATCGCAAGGCTGGGGGGATGAAAAGGGGCTTTGCCCCTCTGTCGCCCTTTGGGCGCCATTCACCCCAGGATATTTCGGGCAAGAGGAAACAGGGGCGTTTGCCTTTCGTTCCGGAGTGCTATGTCTGGGACATGTTGGAACTGCCCCCTTCCTTGCAGAACTGGTTCGATGCGCGTGGCTGGCACGTGCACCCGCATCAGCGTGCCATGTTGGAGCGCGCGAATGCCCCGGCGCTGTTGCTGATCGCGCCCACCGGGGGCGGCAAGACGTTGGCCGGTTTCTTGCCGACGCTGAGTGAATTGGCGCAGGCGCCCAGGGGCGGTTTGCATACGCTGCACGTGTCGCCGCTGAAGGCGCTTGCGGCGGACATTCGACGCAACCTGAACCTGCCGATCGAAGAGGCGGGGCTGCCGATCCGGGTCGAGGATCGCACAGGGGATACGCCGGCCAGCCGCAAGCGGCGGCAGCGGGCCGACCCGCCGCATATCCTGTTGACCACGCCCGAGTCGCTGGCCCTGCTGACCAGTTACGAGGATGCACCGCGCATGTTCGCGGGTTTGCAGCGGGTGATCGTCGACGAAATCCACGCCTTGGCCGAAAGCAAGCGGGGGGATCAGTTGATGCTGGCGCTGGCGCGGCTGAACGCCCTGTGCCCCGGGTTGCGGCGTGTGGGCCTGTCGGCCACGGTCGAGGACCCACGGGCCGTTGCCAGCCTGCTGGCGCGCCACCCCGATCCTTGCGAGATCATCCTTGCCGACCCCGGCCCCGATCCCGACATTTCCATGTTGCAGACCGAGGCCGCGCCGCCCTGGTCCGGGGGCGGCGCCGCCCACGCCATTCCGGCGGTTCTGGAGCAGGTCAAGAAGCACAAGACCACGCTGATCTTTCACAACACCCGCGCGCAGGCGGAAATCTTTTTCCACAAGCTGTGGCTTGCGAACGATGATTCCCTGCCCATCGGTATCCACCACGGCAGCCTTGACCGGGCGCAGCGCGAACGGGTCGAGGCAGCGATGGTCGCAGGGCAGTTGCGGGCGATTGTCTGCACCGGCTCGCTGGACCTGGGGATTGACTGGGGCGATGTCGATCTGGTCATCCAGGTCGGCGCGCCGAAGAACGTCAAGCGGCTGGTGCAACGGATCGGGCGGGCGAACCACCGCTATAACGCTCCGTCCAAGGCGCTTTTGGTGCCGGCGAACCGCTTTGAGGTGGTGGAATGCCTGGCCGCGCTTGAAGCGGTGCGCGCCCATGATCTGGACGGAGAGCCGCGCGGCCCCGGCCCACGCGACGTATTGTGCCAGCACATCCTGATCGCCGCCTGTTCGGGCCCCTTCGAGGCGGGCGATTTGTACGATGAGATGCGCAGCGCCGGGCCCTATGCCGACCTGACGCGCGAGGAATTCGATGACTGCCTGACTTTCTGCGCCACTGGCGGCTATGCCCTGCGCGCTTATGACCAGTGGCAGCGATTGAAGCAGCGCGAGGACGGGCTGTGGCAATTGCGTGATCCACGCTCGGCCGTGCGCATCCGCCAGAACATCGGCACGATCCAGGACACCGATACGCTCAAGGTGCGCTGGCGCGGACGCGGCGGCGCGCCACTGGGCGAGGTTGAGGAAGGCTTTGCCGCTTCGCTGACTGCGGGCGATACCTTTCTGATTGGCGGGCAGATCGTGCGCTATGAGGGGCTGCGCGAGCTGGTGGTGCAGGTGTCCAAGGACCCCGGCCGCAAACCCAAGATTGCCACCTTCAACGGGACCAAGTTCGCCACCTCGACGCAGCTGAGCCAACGCATCCTGCGCATGTTCCAGTCCGGTGACTGGTCGGGCCTGCCCGCCCATACCGCGCAATGGCTGGAGTTGCAGCAAAAGGTGTCGCGCCTGCCGCAGCCCGGCCGGCTGCTGATCGAGACCTTTCCCCATGACGGGCGGCAACAGATGGTCGTCTACGGTTTTGCCGGGCGCAACGCGCAGCAGACGCTGGGACTGATCCTGACCAAGCGGATGGAGGAGATGGGGCTGGCGCCCATGGGCTTTGTCAGCACCGATTACGCAACCCTGATCTGGGGGCTGGACGCGGTCGGCGACCCGGCTGGCCTGTTCGACCTGGGGGCGCTTGAAGCCGGGCTTGAGGGCTGGCTGGCGGGCAATGCGGTGATGAAGCGGACATTTCGCGCCAGCGCCACCATCGCCGGGCTGATCGAGCGGCAATTGGGCGGGCAGCGCAAGACCGGGCGGCAGGCGACCATGTCGTCGGACATCCTGTATGACACGCTGCTGCGCTATGACCCGGATCACCTGTTGATGCGGATCACAAGGGCCGAGGCAATGCGCGGCCTGGTCGATTTCTCGCGCGTGCGCGAGATGTGCGCACGGGTCGGTGACCGGATCGACCATGTGCGCCTGACCCGGATTTCACCGCTGTCGGCGCCGCTTTTCCTTGAGCCCGGGCGCGTTCCGGTGAACGGGTTGGCGGACGAACGCATTCTGGAAGAAGAGGTCACGCGGCTGCTGAACGAAAGCGGGCTTGCCGGGATCGATGGGGCGTAGACACACGCATTAATTGCATTTGACCGGCAAGCAAGGTATTTACCTTTTATTAACCTTGGTAAACGAGTCGCCTCATGCGCCTGTTCCTTGCCTTCGTTTCACTATTGATTTTGACCCCTGGCCTCGCTTTTGCGGCCTGTGACGGCAATTACGATTGGGCTTGTGTCCTGGTCGCTTCGGATGTCGATTGCGCCGGTGGTTCGGGCAATGGGCCTGCCTATGTTCAGGGTCCTGTAAAAGTCGTTGGCCGCGATGTTTACAAGTTGGACCGTGACAAGAACGGATATGGATGCGAGCCGAAAGGCTGGACACCAAGAGATGGGCGCCCAATGTCGTGACCTGTTGCCCTTGCTGGTGAAGACTGGCAAGAACAACCCATGAACACCCATGCCTTTTGCTTTTTTGGGGCCGCGCTGACGGCCCTTCCGTCCGGTGCCCTGCATTGGCCGGATCGGGGTCTGCTGGTCGTCTCGGACCTGCACCTTGGCAAATCGGCGCGCCTGTCATCGCGTGGCGGCGCACAGCTGCCGCCCTATGAGACGCGCGATACCCTGCAACGGCTGGATGCCGATTTGACCGCGACGGGCGCGCGGCGGGTGATCTGCCTTGGCGACAGTTTCGACATGCCGGGGATCGAGGCAGCCCTGCCCGAGGACGACCAGTTGTGGATCACCCGGCTTCAGGCCGGGCGGGACTGGACCTGGATCGAAGGCAACCACGACCCCGGCCCCGTCAGTCTGGGCGGGTCACACCGCGCCGAACTGACCCTTGGGCCGCTGGTCTTTCGCCATATCGCCAGCGATGCGCAGGCCGAAGTTTCAGGCCACCACCATCCAAAGGCGCGGATCAGCGCGCGGGGCCGCAGCCTGTCGCGCCCCTGTTTCCTGGTGGATGACCGCCGCCTGATCCTGCCCGCATACGGGGCCTATACCGGCGGTCTGTGGACCCATTCAGAGACCCTGAGGGGCCTTATGAACGCCAGGGCGCAGGCCATCCTGACCGGTCAGCGCGCCCTGGCCATTCCGATGCCGCGCGACTAGCCGCGAACCTCCCACCACAATAGCCCCATCGCCCCGACGATACCGGCAATCCCGGCATAGCTGGCCAGGGTCATCGGTTCGGTCAGGCCCAGGGCCACCAGCCCTACGCCCAGCGGCGCAAGCCCCACCAGGGCCAGGCTGACGGTCGACGCGAACATCTGGTTCTTTGCCCAGCCGGGCGCCGCCGCCCGACGCGTCATGGAAAGCGCCCATCCGTAAAGAGCCACGCTCAACAGGATGGCCGCAAACCCTTCGACAATATGCATTATTTCACCGAAACGGCGTAGCAAGCCCCCCTGACCGCCGTCGGTCAGAGCCATCTGAGTCGCGCGCCGTGCATCGCGAAAAATAGGCTTGGCCACATCGTCCCGCAAGTCGGCCAATCAGGAATATTTTGCGCCCGCCCCCCCGTGTGAAATAGCCTCGAACGTGGCGTCACGCTTGCCTTGGGCCGGGCATCGCGGCTCCATCATCACATGACGATCCAAGAGCACATCCGCCGCAGTTTCGCGCTGCAAACCATGATGGCCACCATCGGCGCCGAACTGACGGGCATCGGGCAAGGCACCGTCGAAATCACCGCGCCACTGTCGCCGGCATTCCTGCAGCACAACGGCTATGGTCATGCCGGGCTGACCTTTACCCTGGGCGACACCTCGGCGGGGTTGGCGGCGATGACCTTTTTGACGACCGATCAGGCGGTCGTCACCTCAGAGATCAGCACGCATCTTCTGGCCCCCGCCTCGGGCAGTCACCTGATCGCGCGGGGGCGGGTAATCAAGCCCGGCAAACGGTTGATCGTGGTCACATCCGACGTCTACGCCGTCACCGATGGGTCCGAGCGGCATGTGGCAACCTTGACGGGCACGATGGTGCCCGTCGTGCTGGACCGCTAGCGTCAGGCCGTCAGCCCCTCGGGTTCGGGCAGGCCATTGGCGCGGCAACAGGCCGTGACCGTATTGGCCAACAGGCAGGCAATGGTCATCGGACCCACGCCGCCCGGTACGGGCGTGATCGCCCCCGCCACCTGCGCGCAGCTGTCATAGTCGACATCGCCAACCAGCCGCGTCTTGACGCTGCCGTCCTCGTTCTGGCCCTTTTCGGGCGCATCGATCCGGTTGATGCCCACGTCGATCACCGTGGCGCCCGGCTTGATCCAATCCCCCGGCACCATCTGCGGGCGGCCAACGGCGGCCACGACGATATCGGCGCGGCGCACCACATCGGGCAGATCCTTGGTGCGCGAATGGGCGATCGTCACGGTACAGCTGTCGCCCAGCAAAAGCTGCGCCATGGGTTTGCCCACGATATTGCTGCGCCCGATCACCACCGCGTCCATGCCCGAAAGCGATCCGTGAACATCGCGCAGCATCATCAGGCAACCCAGCGGCGTGCAGGGCACCATGCTTTTCTGCCCGGTCCCCAAAAGACCGACGTTCGAGATATGGAACCCGTCCACATCCTTGGCAGGATCAATCGCATTGATCACCAGATCTTCGTTCAAATGCTTGGGCAGGGGCAACTGCACCAGGATACCGTGCACCGCCGGATCGGTGTTCAACTGGTCGATCAGCGCCAGAAGGTCGGCCTCGGACGTCCCTGCATCCAGCTTGTGTTCATACGAGTTCATGCCGACCTCGACGGTCTGCTTGCCCTTGGAGCGGACATAGACCTGGCTGGCCGGATCTTCGCCGACCAGAACCACCGCCAGACCGGGGGTGATCCCGTGCTCTTCCTTCAGACGCGCCACATGGCCCGCCACCTTTTCGCGCACCGTTGCTGCAAACGCCTTGCCGTCGATTACCTTGGCCGCCATGTTCTGTCCTTCACTTTTGTCCTGGAACCCACAGATGCGGCCTAACCGCCATTCCCCCGGCTGGCAAGGGACCGACCGACGGGACGGTGGGCGGGGCGACGCGCTTGCGCGAGCGCCGTCCCGCCGTCCGCTTAGAACAGCCCTTCGATCAATCCTTCGTCATTCAGACGGATGGTTTCCGAGGCCGGAACCCGCGGCAGGCCCGGCATGGTCATGATCTCGCCGCAGATCACCACGACAAACCCCGCCCCCGCCGACAGGCGCACTTCGCGCACCGGCACCGAATGGCCCGTGGGCGCACCACGGCGGTTCGGGTCGGTGGTAAAGGAATACTGCGTCTTGGCCATGCAGATCGGCAGGTTGCCATACCCGGCCTCTTCCCACTCGCGCAGCTGGGCGCGGATCTTGGCATCGGCCAGAACCTCGTCGGCGTGATAAATCGACTTGGCGATGCGCTCGATCTTCTGGAACAGCGGCATGTCGTCGGGGTACAGCGGGGCAAACTGGCTGGCGCCGCTTTCGGCAATCTTGGCCACGCGGGTCGCCAGTTCGGCCGACCCTTCGCTGCCCAACTCCCAGTGACGCGACAGGATCGCCTCGGACCCTTGGGTTTTCACATAGTCCTTGACCGCCTGGATTTCCGCCTCGGTATCCGTGACGAAATGGTTGATCGCCACGACGACCGGCACACCAAAGGATTTGAGGTTGCCGATGTGACGGCCCAGGTTGGCGCAGCCCGCCTTGACCGCATCGACATTCTCGGCGCCCAGATCGGCCTTGGCCACGCCGCCGTTCATCTTCATCGCGCGCACCGTGGCGACCAGCACGACGCAATCGGGCGCAAGGCCGGCCTTGCGGCACTTGATGTTCATGAACTTCTCGGCGCCCAGGTCGGCGCCAAAGCCGGCTTCGGTCACCACGAAATCCGCCAGCTTCAGCGCCGTCGTGGTGGCAATGACCGAGTTGCAGCCATGTGCGATGTTGGCAAAGGGGCCGCCGTGCACAAAGGCCGGGTTGTTTTCCAGCGTCTGCACCAGGTTCGGCTGCATCGCATCCTTGAGCAGCACGGTCATCGCGCCATCGGCCTTGATGTCGCGGCAATAGATCGGGCTGCGGTCACGGCGGTAGGCCACGATCATGTCGCCCAGACGCTTTTCCAGATCGTCAAGGCTGGTGGACAGGCAGAGGATCGCCATGACCTCGGAGGCCACGGTGATGTCGAACCCGGTCTGGCGCGGAAAGCCGTTGGCCACACCGCCAAGCGAGGTGACGACGTCGCGCAGCGCCCGGTCGTTCATGTCCAGAACCCGGCGCCAGGTCACGCGGCGCTCGTCGATCTCAAGCTCGTTGCCCCAATAGATGTGGTTGTCGATCATCGCGGCCAGCAGGTTGTGCGCTGCGGTGATGGCGTGGAAATCGCCGGTGAAATGAAGGTTCATGTCCTCCATCGGGACGATCTGCGCCATGCCGCCCCCGGCCGCGCCGCCCTTCATGCCAAAGTTCGGCCCAAGCGATGCTTCGCGGATGCAGATCGCGGCCTTTTTGCCGATGCGGTTCAGACCGTCACCCAGACCGACGGTCGTCGTGGTCTTGCCCTCGCCCGCAGGCGTCGGGTTGATCGCCGTCACCAGGATCAGCTTGCCATTCGGGCGATCCTGAACCGAGTTGATGAAGTCCTGGTTCACCTTCGCCTTGTCATGGCCGTAGGGCACAAGGTTTTCGAACGCGATACCCAGCTTTTCGCCAATCTCCTTGATCGGCTGCTTTTTTGCCTCGCGGGCAATTTCAATGTCGGTCTTGTAAGCCATCAGAGCGGGATCCCGTTGGTGAATTGGTTTTTCGTTGGCCCCAGACATAGCGGCGCCCGCGACCGCCTGTCACAGCGAATCCGACATTTCGCAGGCGTCTTGCGGCGAAGCCTGACGCATAGCCGCTCGGAAATGTGCGCATCGGAAACTGCCTTCGCGCGAAGGCGTCAGGCCTCGGGCCTCCAGGCGCGTTGGTCTGGGATGTGCAGGCGCATCTGATCGCCCAGTTTCACCAGCCCTTCGCGCGCCACCCAGGCGGTCACGCCACGGCGTCCCTCGGCCGCCGGTTTGAAGCCTTTGCCCAGCCCGGGGGCCACGGTTTCAATGCTTTTGGCGGGGAACTGGCAGGGACGGTTCTGCATGTCGACCGTCACCGTCGCCCCCGACGGCGCCTGCAACCGCGACGACGGCGGAACATGGGAAAAATCGGCAATCCCGCGCAACACGATATTGGCCCCCAGTCGGGCGGGATCGATGCTGTCCAACCCCATCTTGGCGGCGATCTGGGCCAGTTCCTCTTCGGAAATGATGCTCAGCTGGCGTTCGTTGCGGATTTCGGTGCCCTTGGGATACTGCGATTTGACCCGGGTGCAGCTTTCGCGCGTCCAGCCGCCGTGAACAGACCCGTCGATCCCGTCAAACCGCAGGTCCAGCGCATCACGGGTTTCAGACAGCAAGGCCTGTCGGTCCATGGTGGTCACGACCCCCAGCCAGATGACTTCGGCGGAATGATCAGTGGGTTTGAGAGCAGGCATTAGGCGCGGTCCTTTGGCGATGGCGGGGTCAGCCCGCCGTGCGGGTCAGGGTAAAGAACATCCTGCGGAACGGGAACAGAACCGATCCGTCCGCGGAAAAGGGATAGGCCTTGGCGATCACGCTTTCATAGGCGGCGATCAGTTGGGCCTGTTCGCCCGGCTCCAGCGCTTGCAGGATCGGGCGGGCATAGGTTGCCTCGGAAAACAGCCGTACGGGGTGGCCTTCGTCCGTGGGCTGCAGCAATTGGTAATACTCGGTTTCCCACAGATCAAAACGGCCCAGCGGCGACAGCAGATGATGATACTCGGCCGGCAGCAGCACAGCCGGCAGCGCCGCGTGATCGACCCGCCCGGGGAACATCTCGTCCGCAAGGTTCAACCACAGCCGATGCGACGGGGCGTTGTTCTGATGCGGGACTTGAACCGCCAGCGTGCCGCCCGGCAGCAACTGACCGACCAGCCGGGGCAGAAACGCGCGGTGATCCTTGACCCAATGCAGCGCGGCGTTGGAATAAAGCAGCGCGGCAGGCGCCTTAGGGTTCCAGGTGGCAAGGTCCGCCGCGATCATGTCGTCATAGGCACCGGCGGCGCGGGCCTGTTCCAGCATCGCGGGTGAGTTTTCGACCCCCACCAACCGCCGCGCGCCCAGGCGGCCGCGCAGCATCGGGCCAACCACGCCGCTGCCGCAGCCCAGGTCATACCCCACGCCATCGGGCAGATCCGGCACACGCGCCAGAAGATCCAGCGCCGGGCGCAGCCGCAGGTCCGCATAGCGGGCATATACGCCGGGGTTCCAATCGGTTTGAGTCATCGCAGCCTCGTGGTTGTCCGCTGACGGTAAGTCAGCGACGGGAAAGGTACAAATGCAAACGACCGGGCATCCCTGCCCGGCCGCATTTTGCCCATGGCATCGGACGGATAGTCACCCCCCCGAGGTCTGGGTGTTGGTCCGTTCCTGTTCTTCGTTGGTAAAGCGGTGGCGGTTTTCGCTGCCGTCACCATCGTCGGTGCCATCGTCCGGCGCGTCCGGTGTATAGGGGTCCGGGTCCTGCGCATCGGGAATGCCGTCGCCATCGCTGTCAACGACGGCCGCAGTCCCCGCCGGCGCGCTGATCACGGCGCAGATCGGCAGATCGGCGGTATACATGCCCCCGACGGGCATATCACCGGGGCGACACGAAGGATTCCCCAATTTGTCAAACACAGGGTCGGCATAGATCACACCGACAGTCGGCTGGGCACAGCCCGCCAACAACAGCGCGCCCCCCAAAGCTGTGGCAGCAAAAGTTGTTCTGAACATCAAAGCCCCCTTCCAGGTCAGTCGCGGTGCCATCAAAGGCCATGCCGCGATACCGTCAGGTTAGGCCCGCCACCCCTGCGCAGCGTTGATTTTGATCAATCCGCCGCGACATGAAAAACCCCCGGAGCCTTGCGGCGCCGGGGGCGTTTGATCTGTTCTCAGGAAGGCTCAGGCCGAGGGTTCCGGTTCCATCCCGCCGTCGCCTTTCGGCTTGGACTTGGGCTTGGTCTTGGGGATCGCGGTCACGCTGGGCGCATCCTCGGCGGCCCCGGTGCCGTCGTCATCATCGCTTGCGTTGGGCGGATCGCCCCGCATGACGCGCTTGATCTCTTCGCCGGTCAGGGTTTCGTATTCCAACAGCCCCTTGGCCAGACGTTCCCAATCATCCTTGCGCTCGGTCAGGATCTGGAAGGCGCGGTCATAGGCTTCCTGGATAAAGCGTTTGACCTCTTCCTCGATCAGCTCCTTGGTGTGGGCCGACACGGACAGGCCCGCAGTATTGCCGGAATACCCTTCGTGCGCTTCGGAGTAGTCGATGTTGCCGACCTTGTCCGACATGCCCCAGCGCAGAACCATGGCACGCGCCAGACCGGATGCCTGCTGGATGTCACCTGCCGGTCCGTTCGACACATTGTCGGCGCCGTACTTGATGATCTCGGCGGCCTTGCCCGCCATGGTCATGGCCAGCTTTTCCTCGCATTCCGACTTGTGCCAGTTCAGGCGGTCGATTTCGGGAAGGGAAACAACCATGCCCAGCGCGCCACCGCGCGGAATGATCGTCGCCTTGTAGACCGGGTCACACTGCGGCAGCGACAGGCCGACGACGGCGTGCCCTGCTTCGTGATAGGCAGTCTTTTCCTTTTGATCGTCCGTCAGGACCATGCTGCGGCGCTCGGCGCCCATCATGACCTTGTCCTTGGCGTTCTCGAAATCCTCCATCGTGACGAACCGGCGGCCAACGCGGGCGGCCATCAGCGCCGCCTCGTTCACCAGGTTTGCCAGATCGGCACCGGAAAACCCGGGGCTGCCGCGCGCGATGATGCGCAGGTCGACGTCAGGGCCCAGCGGGGTCTTGCGGGCATGCACGGCCAGGATCTTTTCGCGGCCCTTGATGTCGGGGTTGGGCACGGTGACCTGACGGTCGAACCGGCCCGGACGCAGCAGGGCGGGGTCCAGAACGTCGCGGCGGTTGGTGGCGGCGACGATGATCACACCCTCGTTCGCCTCGAAGCCGTCCATTTCGACCAGCAGCTGGTTCAGCGTCTGTTCGCGTTCGTCGTTGCCACCGCCATAGCCCGCGCCACGCGCCCGGCCCACGGCGTCGATTTCGTCGATGAAGACGATGCAGGGCGCGTTCTTTTTCGCCTGCTCGAACATGTCGCGCACGCGGCTTGCGCCCACACCCACGAACATTTCGACAAAGTCAGAGCCCGAGATGGTGAAGAAGGGCACGCCTGCCTCGCCCGCGATGGCGCGCGCCAGCAGCGTCTTACCGGTCCCCGGAGGGCCCACCAGCAGCGCGCCCTTGGGGATCTTGCCGCCCAGACGGCTGAATTTCTGCGGGTTGCGCAGGAATTCCACGATCTCTTCCAGCTCTTCCTTGGCTTCGTCGATGCCGGCCACGTCGTCAAAGGTCACGCGGCCATGCTTTTCGGTCAGCAGCTTGGCCTTGGATTTGCCAAAGCCCATAGCGCCGCCTTTGCCGCCGCCCTGCATCCGGTTCATGAAATAGATCCAGACACCGATCAACAGAAGGAACGGCAGCAGCGACAACAGGAAGGACTGGAAGCCCGACTGTTCCTGCTGCTCGGCGCGCACCGGGATGTCGTTGGCGATCAGCAAAGAGGTCACTTCTGCGTCTTCAGGCTTGATTGTGACAAAGTCCTGCCCGTCCGCGGTGCGAAAGCGAACCTGTTCGCCGTCGATCACGACATTGCTGACAGACTTGTCCTCAACTGCCTGCACGAATTCCGAATAGCTGGCCTCGCGGCTTTGCAGCGTCGAGCCGCCCCCCGAAAACAGGTTGAAAAGCGCAAGGATCAGCAGGAACAGGACGACCCAGAAGGCGATATTGCGAGCGTTGCCCAAGGGAAAACTCCTTTGAAAAGCGAAATTGCGCCTGAGTGGACGCGTTGCCGTGTAACATAGCCATCAAACCAGCCGGTTCAATGCGAAAGAAGGAAAGCTTTGAAGCCAGTCGTCTGTTGCCCCATCGGGCACAGATGCGTGGTTCCGCCGGGTCCGACACCCAGCGCGTCGCAGGCCACCAGCCGATCGCCCCTCCAGATCGCCGGAAGCGACAGCGCAACGCGGTGGGGCACGCTGCCTGCCGGTTTCTCGCCGGCCTGCCGCCAGCCTTCCGGCCCCAGGGCGCGCAGGTGCAAGCCGTTGTAATCAGGGCAGGAAACCTGCCACCGACCATCCCACAACTGGCCATCCCCAACCACGACGCCGGAATCTGCAACTGCCGCGTATTCGCGAAACAGGGTCAACCGGCCTTTGACGTAGGCGGCTTCGACGCCGTGCAGGGTGCCGCCGCCGCCCGCGGTGACGGTTGCAAGCAAGCTGTCCAACGGTTCGGCCCTTGGGCCGTATTCCGCCGCTGCCACGTATCGAAGCGCCATCCCCAACAGCCGCCGCCGCGTGGTCGTTTCCACGTGATCGAACCACCCCGGGGCCAGCGACAGCACGCCAGCGGGGTCCTCGCGCCCGGCGCTCTGCCAGACCTGCGCGGCCCGCACCGACAGCGCCTGCCGGTCTTGCCGCAAGCGATGCGCCGTGTCGGCCAGCCCCTTGCGGTCAAAGCCCTCGGCTTCCAGAACCTCCAAAAGGCGGCGCATCTGGACGCGGTCATAGGCTGGGTCATCGTTCGACGGATCCTCGACCCACCGGCCTTGCAGCGTGCGCAGGTAATGACGCAGTTCGGACCGGGCCATGTCCAGACAGGGGCGGATCACCTGCCAATTGGGCGACCTTTCCCCAGGGGGGCGCGCCCCGTCACGGTCAGCATCGGCAAGCGGACCGTCACGCCCAGGCAAAGCGCGCTTGTCCACCATGGCAGACAGCCCATCGACACCAGAGCCGCGCTTCAAGCGCATCAGAAAGGTTTCGGCCACGTCATCGCGGGTATGCGCCATCAGAACGTGTTGCAGCCCGCCCCGCCAACGGTCGATCAGGTCCAGCCGGGCGCGGCGCGCCTGATCCATCTTGTTGCCGGTACCATCCCAATGCCAGCGCAGGGTTGCGTGGGGGTGGCCAAGCAGGCGGCATTCTTCGGCGACCATCGCTGCCTCGGCCGCGGCCTCGGGGCGCAGCCCGTGGTCCACAGTCACCACCCACAGCCGGGTGCCCCAGCGATGCGCCCAGTTGTGCGCAAGCGTCAGCATCGCCATGCTGTCGCCCCCGCCCGAAACGGCCAAAGCGATATCGGTCGGGAAATCCGGGCCAAGCAACTGGCCCATGGCATCGGCGAAACGCTGGTTCAGGCTTGCGCCCGTCGTCACTGGCAGCCCAGGGCCGCCCGACTGTCTGCGGCCTTTTGCACGTATTCGGACCCGGGGTAGCGCTGGCCCAGTTCGGCCAGGGTCACGCAGGCCTCGGGGGTGCTGCCAAGCGCGGCCAAAGTCGTGCCTAGGCGCCAAAGCGCCTCGGGGGCAATGGGATCATCGGGAAAGCCGGAATAGGCGTTCAGGAAACGGCGGGCAGCCTCGCGGATATCGCCCTGCCCTTCAAGCGCGCGGCCCTCGGCCACCAGCGCCGAGGCTTCGAGCGGCCCCATGGGATAAACTTCGCGGTACTGCGCAAACAATTGCGCGGCCGCGGCGAAATCGCCATCGTTCAACGCCTTTTGCGCGGCCAGGAAATCGGCCTCTTCGCTGACCGCCAGTTCGCCCTGATGCGCGGGCAGTGCATCGGTGCCCGGCGGCGGCGTTGCAGGCTGCGCGGGGGCTGCGGCCACCGCTTCGCCGCCCAGCGGCAGGGTCTGGCCAATGGTGCCCAGATCGCAGCCCGGCAACGCCTCGCAGACGCGGAAGTCCAGATCGCCAAGGCGGTTGGTGCCGTCCTTGACGATGGTGTCGATGCGGAACTGCAGCTGTTCGGTCTTGGAGGTCACGCGCTGAAGCTCGGCTTCGATGGCGTTCAGACGGTCCAGCGCGCTGCCCCCTATGGCCACGCCGCTGCTGCCGGTTGTGTTCAGCTCTTGCTTGAGCCGTTGCAGCTCACCATTCAGGATGGCGATGTCCTGACGGATATCGGCAAGGGTTTCGCTTTGCTGAGCCTGGGCAAGGCCCGCGGCCAGCGTCACACAAAGGGCAAGAACGGCGCGGCGGATCAAGGTTTAGCTCCCGATGCCCATGGAAATCACCGTCACGGCGCGACGGTTCTTGGCATAGCAGCTTTCGACCGAACACACCTCGACCGGGCGTTCCTTGCCGTAGCTGATGAACTTCAGGCGGCTCGACGGGATGCCGCGCGATGTCAGGTATTCCATCACCGCGTTGGCGCGGCGTGCGCCCAGCGCGATGTTGTATTCGCGGGTGCCCTGTTCGTCGGCGTGGCCTTCGATCACGGCCAGGTAGTCCGAGTTGGTCATCAGCCACTGGGCCTGCTGGTCCAGGGTGGCGCGGGCCTCGGGCGACAGGGTCGACTGGTCGACGGCAAAGAACACGCGGTCGCCGATGGACTGCTGGAAATAGGCCGCCGAGGTGGGATCGCTGGCGCTGCCCGGCAGATAGCCGCTGTCGATGCCGGTTCCGGCCCCTGCGCCCGCACCTGCGCCGCCGTCCCCGTCGCCAAAGCGGTTGGGATTGGTACAGGCCGAAACCGCCAGCGCGGCAATCAGCAATACTGCCTTGGTAAGATGTGTCATCTGTCTGTCCTGCTCATTCATGTGCTTTTGCTTTTGCGCGCAGGCTACCACAACCTGCACACCTGGGAAAGTTCCCGTGTTTCCACCTATTGCAGCGGTCCCCAGCTGGGGTCCGACGCGCCTGCCGGGGTACGCACCCGCTTCAGGTTGCGCCCCGAAATATCCACCGAATACAGCGCCGATGCGCCATCCGCGCCTTGGGTTTCGCGGGCAAACATGATCACCCGGCCATTGGGCGCCCATGTCGGGCCTTCGTCAAGGAACGACGCCGTGAGCAGGCGCTCTTCGCTGCCATCGGTGCGCATGACGCCAATGTGGAACCGGCCTGCGTTCTGCTTGGTAAAGGCCACCTGATCGCCGCGCGGTGACCAGACCGGGGTGCCATAGCGCCCTTCGCCAAAGCTGATGCGGGTGGCATCGCCGCCCTGCGCCGGCATGATATACAGCTGCTGCGATCCGGACCGGTCGCTTTCAAAGACGATGCGGCTGCCGTCGGGCGAATAACTGGGCGCGGTTTCGATCGACGGGGCAAATGTCAGCTGGCGCGACGCGCCGCTGGCGATGTCCATCGCAAAGATGTCGGTGTTCGACCCGTTGGTCAGCGAATAGATCACGGTGCGGCCATCGGGCGAAAAACGCGGTGCAAAGCTCATCACGCCTTCGCTGGTCTGGAAGATCCGGCTTTGCACATCGCCAACGTTCAGCACGTGAATGCGCGGCTGGCCGGTTTCATAGCTGGTATACAGCACGCGGTCGCCCGCAGGCGAAAAGCGCGGCGCCAGGACGATGGCATCCGATCCGGTCAGGTACTGCACGCTGGCGCCGTCATAATCCATGATGGCAAGCCGTTTGGCGCGCGCATTCTTCGGCCCGGTTTCCGAGACAAAGACAACACGGCTGTCGAAATAGGGGTCTTCACCGGTCAGGCGGGCATAGACCTGGTCGGCCACCTTGTGCGCAAGGCGGCGCCAACCATCGGCGGTGGCGGCGAATTGCATGCCCTGCCCCAGCTCGGCCCCGGCAAAGACGTCCCAGACGCGGAACTTGACGATGACCTTGCCGGCGCCGTCGGTGCTGACCGCGCCGGTGATCAGGGCCTGCGAATTGATCGCCTTCCAGTCGGCATACTGGATGGGGGCGCCAAAGCTGGCCACCGTGCTGATATGCGCCTCGCGGGGGATTTCGCGGAACAGGCCGGTGCCGGTCAGGTCATCGGCGATGACGCGGCTGATCTGTTCGGCGTATTGCTGGGCATCCGCGGTTTCGGCGACGAAATTCGGCACCGCGTAGGGCATCGGTTCGACGACGCCTTCGGTGATCTCGATCCTCAGCGGGCCGGTCTGCGCCGTGGCGCCAGAGGCACCAAGGATCAAGACCAGCGCAACCGCGCCGATCATCAAGCTGGCAAGGCGATGCATCATCCTGTTTCCCTCCTTGGGGGGCTGCTCATTGCTGTCCGAGCGGGTCTGCGCCCGCTTTAGCGCAGCATACGCGGATTTGCGCCACTGCAAAACACCATAGGCGGCGTCGGTCGCGGGGAATTTGCGCGGGTTATTGCTCATTTATTGCTCATTTCAGGCCTATCTCAGGCGCATGTCGGCGGGATTGAAGGTAATTTCGATCTGGCGCCAGTGGTCGTACTTGTCATCAGGCAGGTCATACCCGTCAGCCTGGCAGCGCAGCACGGCACGGCGCGCCGCCTGAAAGGCGGTTTCGACCGCCGCGCCCGATCCGCCGGACGCGCTGATCATCCTGAGGTCCACGACCTTGCCGCTGCGATCCATCTCAAGCCCGACCGTCACCACGACCGAAGCCGCGGCAGAGCCGACATCGACGTTCCAGCACTTTTGCACGGCGACCCGCAGGCCCTCCTGCTCGCCGCGTGTCAGCGGCGGGCCGGCGGGGGCGGCGGGCTCTGATCCGCCCGAAAGCGCCTCGGCCAGGGCGGCGGCCACGGCATCGGCGGTGTCGGTCTCCGGCTCGGCGGCCGGCTCGGCGGGTTTGGGCGGTGTTTCCGAGGCCGGGCCTGCAGCCGCAGCCGCAGCCGTCGCGGCAGCGGGCCGTGTCTTGGGACGCGGACTGCTGGGCGGTGCCAGGCTGCCCGAGGGTTTTTCAGCCTCGGTCACGATTTCGGTTGCCGCCTCCTCGGGGGCGGTGGCCTCTTGCGACTCTTCTGCCGGTTCGGGGGAAACGGCGTCGGGCTCGGCGGCCTGCTGGACCTCGTCGGCAACGGTTGTGTCGGTTTCGGGCGGGGCCACGGGTTCTGCGGCGACGCGCTGCGCCGGGCGCGGTTTCGGCCGCACCGAGGCATCGGGCGCCAGAACCGGCGGCGGGGTCACTTCGGGGGGTGTCGGCTCGGGCGGCGGCGGAGCAGCCTCGACCGGCGGCAAGGCCGGCGGCGCAGGCTCCGGTTCGGGTTCGGGCGCGGGGGCGACAGGGGTCGGTTCCGGCGCAGGGGTCGGTTCTGGCGCAGGGGTCGGTTCTGGCGCCGGTTGGGGTTCCGGTACGGGCTCGGGCGCGGGTTCGGGTCTGGGGCTGGGGCGGACGGGGGCCGGCTCCGGCGGCGGCGCGGACAGCACCGGCTGGGTCAGCGCGGCGAATTCAGCTTCGGACAATACCGTGACGTCGGCCACCTCGACCTCGGGCGGGTTGGCGCGGAAAAGCCCCCCGAACAAAAGCCACAGGATCGCAAGGCCGTGGGCACCGGCGGATATGTACTGACCCTTCGTCACGATGGCCCCTACTGACCCGTGCCGTTCAGGGCCGGACCACCAATGTCCGTCACAAGACCGATCGAGGAAAAGCCGCCCGCGTTCAGCGCGCCCATGATCTGGGCCACTTCTTCGTAAGTCACCGACCCGTCGGCGCGCAAATAAACGCGGTCATCGCTGCGCTCGGCGGCGATGGCACGCAGGCGCGGCACCAGGTCCTCGCGGCTGATCTCGGTCGATTGCAGAAGAACGGTGCCCTCGGCGGAAATCGTCACGGTCAGCGGTTCTTCGGTTTCCTGCGGCAGGGCCTGCGCGGCGGTCTTGGGCAATTCCACCGGAACCCCAACCGTCAGCAAAGGCGCGGCCACCATGAAGATGATCAAAAGCACCAGCATCACGTCCACAAAGGGCGTGACGTTGATTTCGGACATGGCCTGGCTGCTGCCGCCCCTGCGGCGACGCCTGCGGCGGCTGCCACCCCCGCCGTTTTTCATGACCCCGGCGCCCATGGCTCAGGAATCCAGCTGGCGCGAAAGGATGGTGGCGAATTCGTCGGCAAAGGCCTCATAGCCGCCAAGGATGCGGTCGCTGTCCGCATTGAACTTGTTGTAGAAGATAACGGCCGGGATCGCTGCCATCAGGCCCAGACCGGTGGCCAGCAGCGCCTCGGCGATGCCGGGGGCCACGACCACAAGCGAGGTGTTCTGCTGCGACGCGATCTCGATAAAGGCGTGCATGATGCCAAAGACCGTCCCGAACAGGCCGACAAAGGGTGCGGTCGACCCGACGGTGGCCAGCACCGGCAGACCTTTTTGCAGCTCTTCGGCCTCTTTCTGGATGGCCACGTCCATGCTGCGGTCGATTCGGCTTTGGGCATTGGCGATCAGCCCGCCATCCTCGCGGTGCGAACGTCGCCATTCCGTCATGCCGGCGGCAAAGACGCGCTGCGCCCGCCCGCTGGGTTCGGGGCCAAGCTGTTCGTAAAGCTCGTCCAAAGGTTCGCCCGACCAAAAGGCCTGATCGAAAATCTTGGCCTCGCGTCGTGCCTTGCGGTACGCGATCAGCTTGTCGATGATGATGCCCCACGACCAGACCGATGCGATGGTCAAGGCCAGCATCACCAGCTTGACGGTCAGCGTTGCGCGCGCAAAAAGCCCCCACATAGAGAAATCAATCTCCTGCGCGAGCGCTAGGGTTTCTGCTTCCATGAACCTGCTCTTTCCACCTGTCGACCCTCTTTCGGGGCCGTATTAAAGGGGTGTTTAGCCGATTTGGAGGGCAAAGGCCAACATAATGCTGTGATCGGCGCGCGATTTTGCACGATAGGCGAACAATCGCCACAGCCGGGGCTGTTCAGGCCGGGCGCGCTTCGGGACGGCGGGCGGGGCGGCTTTCGGCCAGGGGCCGGAACAGCGCCCTGCGGCGGCCCCCTAGTGCACCTTTTTGCGCAAACCGGCAGGCAGGCGCGCGGGATGGCCGTCCAGCGTGGCGCAGACTGCCGTGACCTCGGCGCGGAACAGCACTTCTTCGCCGCGCAGCACCTCTTGCGCCATGATCAGGCGCACCCCGGTCATGGCCTTGACGCTGGTGCGCACCTCAAGCGCGTCATCGTATTTCGCCGGATGCAGGTAATCGCATTCGATCCGCCGCACGACAAAGACGATGCCGTCCTCGCGCATGGCGTTCTGATCCAAGCCCTGTTCCTTGACCCAGTCACTGCGCGCCCGTTCAATGAATTTCAGGTAATTGGCGTGATAGACGATCCCCGCCATATCGGTGTCCTCGTAATAGACGCGGACAGGAAAGACATGGATCATGGGCAAGGCTCCGCAATGGCTTGGGCAGACCCTAACCGCTGGATTGTAACAGCCGCAAGGCCCCGTCACCTTTTGCGGCGCCCGCCCGCGCTGCGGCTGTGAAAATCCGGGCGGCGTTTGGCCACCCAGGCCAGAAAGCGCGCCATCCTGGGGTGGGCGCGCAGTGCCTCGACCGTGTTGTAGTCGCGCGCCAGTTCCGCCTCGGTAAAGACCGTGTGGATTTCCGAATGGCAAATCTGGTGCAAAAGCACCACCGGCCCGCCCTTGCCGCCCTTCAGCTTGGGGATCAGGTGATGCAGGCTTTGCTTGGCAGCGGGTGGAATGGGCCGCAGGCACAGGGGGCAAATCGGGTCACTCATGGGCTTTGACTTGTGCCTGACCGCGCCACAAGGCAAGACTGCACGCCAAATCAGCGCCGTCCCGGGAACCGCCACCATGACCTTCGACCTCGACTCGCAGCCGCAGATCATCCAGCGCGCCGCCGGCTTTGCCCTGCAAGGCTGGGACATCGCCAAGGGTTGGCTGCTGTCGCCCGCCGCATGGTCGCAGTTCGGCCTGTTGATCGCGGCCTTTGTGCTGGCCTGGCTGCTGACCCGGCGCCTGCGCCCGATGCTGGAACGCCTGTTGACGCCCGAGGCCGGGAAAACCTCGATCCTTGCCACGATCCGCCGCTTTTTGCTGATCTTCGTGCCGCTGCTGCTGCCGCTTCTGGCCTGGGGCTTTACCGCCATCGGCGAACAGGCCACCCGCGCCCTGTTCGGATCGGGCGCCGTCATTGCCTTTGGCAAGCGGATCTTTTTGTTCCTCGCGGCGCGCATCCTGGTCCGGGAAATCATCTCGGACGGGTTTCTCAAGATGCTGGGCCGCTTTGTGCTGCTGCCGATCATGGCGCTTTACGCGCTGGGGTTCCTGGATGACAGCATCGCCCGCCTGAACGAGATGACGATCTCTTTGGGCAATATCGAATTCACCGTGATGTCGATCATCCGGGGCATCATCGCCGGGTCGATCCTGTTCTGGATCGGCCGCTGGTCGAACGACCAGACCGGCAACTTCATCAAGAAACAGGACGACATGCCGCCTGCAACCCGGCAGCTTGCCTCGAAAGCGGCCGAGATCGCGATCTTTGGCCTGGCCTTCCTGCTGCTGATGAACATCATGGGCATTCCGCTGACCTCGCTTGCGGTGCTGGGCGGCGCCATTGGTGTGGGCCTTGGCTTTGGTCTGCAAAAGATCGCGTCGAACTATATTTCCGGCGTGATCCTGCTGCTCGAAGGGCAGGCCACGGTGGGCGATTATGTCGAACTGGACAGCGGCGAGGCCGGCACCATCGTAAAGACCACCGCCCGCGCCATGATCCTGGAAACCTTTGACGGGCGCTGGATCGTCGTCCCGAACGAAGATTTCATCACCACCCGGATCATCAACTATTCGGATCAGGGCAGCGCCAACCGCTACGAAGTGCCGTTTTCCGTCAGCTACGACACCGACATCAACCTTGTGCCCGACATCATCGAAGCGGCCGTTGCCACGCACCCCGGCGTCTTGCAAAAACCATATCCGCCCGATTGTGAATGGCGCGCCTTTGGCGAAAGCGGCGTCGATTTCGCGGTGGAATTCTGGGTGAACGGGCTGGACGACGGCAAGAACAAGTTTTCGTCCGATGTCGGTTTCCTGATCTGGAACGCGCTCAAGGCACACAACATCGAAATCCCCTATCCGCGCCGCGTCATCGAAATGCGCAATGCGCCGTCGGGCGACTAGACCGGCATGCAGGGCATGAAGGGCGCGCTTGTCATCGGGGGTGGCCCCGCGGGGCTGATGGCCGCCGATGCGCTGTTGTCGGCGGGCATCCCGGTTTTGCTGGCCGAGGCCAAGCCATCGCTTGGACGCAAGTTCCTGATGGCGGGCAAGTCCGGGTTGAACCTGACCAAGATGGAGCCCCTGGCCGATTTCCTGTCCAACTACGGCACCGCCCGGAACGCGCTGAGCCCGATGATCACCGCCTTTGGCCCCGATCAGGTCAAGACCTGGGCCGAGGGGTTGGGCCAGCCCTGTTTCACCGGCTCGACCGGGCGGCTGTTTCCGACGGCCATGAAAGCCTCGCCGCTGCTGCGCGCCTGGCTGGCGCGGCTGGACGACATGGGATTGCAGCGCCGCACCCGCTGGCGCTGGACCGGATGGGACGGCGACGCGGTTTTGTTCGACACGCCCGTAGGGCCGCAGCGGATCACGCCGCAGGTGACTGTTCTGGCGCTTGGCGGGGCCAGCTGGGCGCGGCTTGGGTCCGACGGGGCCTGGGCCGGAACGCTTGTTCAGGCGGGGCAACCGGTTGCGCCCTTCCAGCCGTCAAACGTCGGGATCGTGGTGGAGTGGTCCGCCCACATGCAAAGGCACCTTGGCGCGCCCTTGAAGAACATCGGCTTTCACGCCGGGGATCTGTCCAGCCGGGGCGAGGCGGTGATATCGACAAAGGGGCTGGAAGGCGGGGCGATCTACCCGCTGGCCCCTGCCCTGCGCGCCGGGGCCGCGCTGTTTGCCGATCTCGCGCCCGATCTGGACGAGGCCGCCGTTGCCGCGCGGCTGTCCCGCCCGAAAGGCAAACAAAGCCTGTCCAACCACCTGCGCAAGGCGCTGTCCTTGTCCCCCGCCAAGCAGGCCCTGCTGATGGAATGCGCCCGCCCCCTGCCTGACCAGCCCGATGCACTGGCGCGGCTGGTCAAACACCTGCCCATCGCCCACCAGGGCCCCCGCCCCATGGACGAAGCGATTTCCACCGCCGGAGGCCTGCGCTGGGACGGCCTGAGCGATGGCCTGATGCTGCGTGAAAAGCCCGGTACCTTCTGCGCTGGCGAAATGCTGGACTGGGAGGCCCCGACCGGCGGTTACCTGTTGACGGCCTGCCTTGCCACCGGGCTATGGGCCGGGCAGCACGCCGCGCGTCATTGCCAAAGGTAGCGGACCGTTTCGCCCGCATCGTCCGCTGCCTGTCCGATCGCCTCGATCCTTGCGCGCGGCACCCCGCGTTCGGCCAATGCGGCGCGCAAGGCCTCGGCCCGGCGCCGCGCCAGTTGGCGGTTAAGGGCTGGGTAGTCGGTCTTTCCGGCCTGAACCTCGATCATCAGGGTCAAGTCGCCGGTCCAGGTACAATCGCGCGCCACGGCCGCCAGCTGGGCCAGCGGATGCACCGCCCCCAGCGCCAGAGCAAAGCCATTTTCCTCGAACGGTACGGGCTTGGCCTCGGCCATCGCCTTGGTGCAGGCCTCGGCGGTCGGGGAAATCGACAGTTTCGGCAACCAATAGCCATCCGTGAAAACCTGCGGCAGGCCCAGCACCACATGCGTGCGCTGGGTGCCGGGCAGCGGCGGGCTGGCGCTGTCGATCGTGGCCTGCACCCCATTGGGCAGCGCCAGTTGCTGCCGCAACAGTGCAACCGGTGCACCCGGCGTGACCTGCAAGCGCAGGGACAAGGGCGCGCCCGGCCCGTGGTCAAGCGTCATCCCGTCCAGCAGGTCCAGATAGGGCTGAACCGCGCGCAAGGCGTCCAGCACCGGCGCGGCGTCGCCCCCTGGCGCGACACGCGGATCACCCCGGACCGCGTCCAAGCCCAGCGCCTCGGCCATCGCCGCAGGCGTCAAGCCGGCGGGCAGCTTGCCTTGCAGGCTCGCGCCGGTCGCCGCGTCATAGGTCAGTTCGAACACCGCAGGCGCGCCATCATCCGCCAGTTGGAGATCGGCCTCGCCGCTGTCGCCCAGCGCCGCGCGCGCCATTTGCCGGGCCGCCGGATCAGCGGCAAGCCCGGTCAGGCGCAGGCCAGTGGCGTCCAGTTCCAACACGCCGCTGCGCAGCGCGGAAAGCGCGCGCAAGCCCGGCTGCAACGGGTCATCCCAACCCTGAAGATCGGGATAGGGTGAACGATCCAGCTGTTCGGCCCCCAAAGGCGCGCCAAACCCCGCTGCCCAAGCCCCGGCGTCGAAATCCGCGGGCACGCGGCCATGAAAGTCCAAGGCGCTGCCATCCCATGTGACCGTCAGCGTCAGGGCCGGGCCATCATCCACCGGCACCAAGGAACGGTTCAATGCATAGCCCAGCGGCAATTCCAAGGCGTCGATTTGCGCGATGATCGCAGGCGGCATCGGCCCGCCCTGCACCGTCACAACCCCTGGCGTCACGCTGATCGTGCCCAGTTCCAGGGCCTCCACCAGCGGGGCAATCGCGGCCAACGCCTCTTCGAAACCCGGTGCGTCCAGCGGTTTCGGGGCATGGGTGATGGCCCCCTCTGCCCCGTCGATCACCGCCGCAACAGGTCCGGCATAGTCCGGAGGCAGCTTACCAAAAGCCCGCAACCCCATGAAAGGATCGCGCGTCACCAGCAGGCTATAGGGCAACCCGTCATCCAGAGCGGTGATCGTCAGGGTCGCGCTGTAGCCTTCGGGCACTTCGGCAAACCCGGCCTCAATCTGGCGCAACTGCGCAGGAAGATGCACCACGCCGCTGATCGCCAAGTCGCGGTCCACCAGACGCACCTGCCCCTCTTCCATCCCGGCCAGGGTCTGGGCAGCCCGCAAGGCGACTTCGCCCCAAAGACCATCGGGCGCCCCCGCCGCGACAGTCAAATCCGGCTCGTCCAGCGCAAAAAGCTCCGTCAACTGCCGGGCCAGACCCTCTTGCGGAACCACGCCCGCGACGGTGACCAGCCCCGCCGCCTTGGTCATACCCAGATCAAAGGGTGCAACCGTGGGCAGGATCGTCAGCAGGTTTTCCACTGCTTCGACGCCCTGCAGATCGGTCAGTTGCGCGACGACCTGTTCTGCCTCGGCCTCGCTTTCGACGCGGCCCGACACGGTGACCGTGCGCGCCTTGACCGCAATGTCCAACGGATGCCGCGCCTGATAAAGGGCAGCCTCGGCCTCGGCCTTGATCCCGGCGGCGACCAGCGCGTTTTCATCCGGCACGCGGAACACACCCAGCGAGATCACCGCCAGTGCAATCGCCAGAATGGCAAACAGGTCCCGCATGGCGCGGCTTAAACCGCGGCCTTGCGGCTTTCGTCCAGATAGATTTCGCGCAGGCGCAGGGCGCGCGCGCCCGGGGTGCCATCGCCCAGTGCCACGCCGTCAATCTCGACCACGGGCATCACGAAAGTAGACGCACTGGTGACGAACGCCTCGTCCGCCTCTTTTGCCTCGTCGATGGAGAAATTGCGTTCCTCGACCTCCATCTGAGCCTCGCGGGCAAAGCGCAGCACGGCGGCGCGGGTGATCCCGTGCAGGATGTCGTTGGACAGGGCGCGCGTGATGATCTTGTTGCCCTTGACGATATAGGCGTTGTTGCTGGTTCCCTCGGTGACAAAGCCATCCTCGACCATCCAGGCATCATCGGCCCCGGCCTTCTTGGCCATCATCTTGCCCATCGACGGGTACAGCAGCTGCGTCGTCTTGATATCGCGGCGGCCCCAGCGCACGTCCTCGATGCTGATAACCTTGATGCCCTTTTTCGCCACTGGATTGTCGGCCAGCCCGGGCTTGTTCTGGGTGAACAGAACCAGCGTCGGCTCGCAAGTCGCAGGATCGGGAAAGACGAAATCGCGGTCGCCGGGCGCGCCGCGGGTGATCTGCAGATAGATCATCCCCTCGTCGATGCCGTTCAGGCGCACCAGCTCGCGGTGGATCTCCAGCAGGTCGTCAAAGGCGGCGGGTTTGGGCATGTCCAGCTCATTCAGAGACCGTTCCAGCCGCTTGGCATGGCCTTCGAAATCGATCAGCTTGCCGCCCAGCACGCTTGTCACCTCGTAAACCCCATCCGCCATCAGAAAGGCCCGGTCAAAGATGCTGACCTTGGCTTCGGTTTCGGGCAGATATTCGCCGTTGAGGTATACGGTGCGGGTCATGGGCGGGTCTCCTTATCCCCAGAGGGCGGGGCCTGACGGATGCACCCCGGCCTCGTCATAATGCAAAGCGTTCTCACGGTCTTCCGCCAATAGCAGCGGCCCGTCAAGGTCCGTCACCAGCGCACCCTGCGCCACCAGAACCGCCGGGGCCATCGCCAAAGACGATCCCACCATGCAGCCCACCATGACCTTGTAGCCCTCGGCGCGGGCCGCATCGCGCAGCGCCAATGCCTCGGTCAAGCCGCCGGTCTTGTCCAGCTTGATGTTGACCACGTCATACTTGCCCTTCAGCGCCGGCAGACTGGCCCGGTCATGGCAGGATTCGTCGGCGCACACCGGTACCGGTCGATCCATGCCGATCAGGGCCGCGTCTTCGCCGGCAGGCAGGGGCTGTTCGACCAAGGACACGCCCAGCCGCACCAGATGCGGCGCCAGATCGGCGTAAACCTTCGCACTCCATCCCTCGTTCGCATCGACAATGATCCGGGCCATAGGCGCGCCGCGCCGCACGGCCTCCAACCGTGGCATGTCATCCGGCGTACCCAGCTTGATCTTGAGCAACGGGCGATGTGCATGCTTGCGGGCCGACGCCTCCATTGCGCTGGGTTCCCCAAGCGACAACGTATAAGCCGTCACCTCGGGCCCCGGAGCCGCCAACCCGGCCAACTCCCAAACCCGCCGACCTGCCTGCTTGGCCTCCAGATCCCACAGCGCGCAATCCACCGCATTGCGCGCCGCCCCCGCGGGCAACAACCCGGCCAAGGCATCCCGCGTCACATCCCCGGGCAATCCCGCGATCTCTGCCTCGACGCTTTCCAGGGTCTCGCCATAGCGCGCATAGGGCACACATTCGCCCCAGCCGGTCACCCCGCCGCGCGTCACCCGAACCGTCAGAACCTGCGCTTCGGTGCGGCTGCCCCGCGAAATGGTAAAGGCCTCGGCCAGTCGGAAAACATCCCGCGTCACGTCAATGGTCATGGCCTGTCCTTCTTCTTGGTCAAAATACTCCCGCCGGAGGCGCCCGTGGGACGGTGGGCGGGGCGAGGTTCCGGCCCAAGGCCGGAACAAGCGCCGTCCCGCCGGATCAAAACGCCGCCAGGGCCTCGGCCAGACGCGCAGCACCATGGCGGAACGGATCCACCGTCGACAACCCGAACTGCGCCTCGATCGCCTCGCAATAGGTCGCCGCTTCGGCTTCGCCCATGTGCTGGGTGTTGATCGACACCCCGACCACCCGGCAATCAGGATTGGCCACCTTGGCCATTTGCAGCGACAGATCGCGCAGGTCCTCAAGCGAGGGCAAGGCATAGCCCGGCAACCCCCGCATGTGGCTGCGCGTCGGTTCGTGGCACAGGATCAGCGCATCGGGCTGACCGCCATGGATCAACGCCAAAGTCACCCCGGAAAAGCTGACGTGGAACAGGCTGCCCTGCCCTTCGATGATGTCCCAGTGATCCGCGTCGTTGTCCGGCGTCAGCCATTCGATCGACCCGGCCATGAAATCGGCGATCACCGCATCCAGCGGCACCCCGTCACCGGTGATCAGGATGCCGGTCTGCCCGGTCGCGCGAAAGGTGCTTTTCATCCCCATCTCGCGCATCGCCTTGTCCAGCGCGAGCGCCGTGTACATCTTGCCGACGGAGCAATCGGTGCCAACCGCCAGAACACGCTTGCCACGGCGTTTTTCACCATTGGCGATGGGGTATTCCACCTCGGGCACCCGTACGTCGTGCAGGGCGCGCCCGCAGGCCTTGGCCACCGCCACCAGGTCGGGTTCGTTGCGCAACAGGTTGTGCAAGCCCGAGGCAAGGTCGAACCCTTCTTCAAGCGCGCCGACCAGCACCTTTTTCCAGGCCTGGCTGATCTTGCCGCCACGGTTCGCCACGCCGATCACCAGAGTCTTGGCGCCGGCGGCCTTGGCCTCTTCCAGTGTCATGTCCGGCAGTTTCATGTCCGCCATGCAGCCTTCCATGCGCAACTGGCCCACGCAGTTCTCGGGGCGCCAGTCCTTGATGCCCTGCGCCACCTTGGCCGCAAGCGGATCGGGGGCATCCCCGAGGAACAGCAAATACGGAGTCTCGATCATTTCATTCCCTTTCCTGCGCTTGGGACGGTCCGCGCCCGACTGAAGCCGACCTTGCCCGCCACGGGACAGGATTTTCACCCCGAGTGCATCCTGATTCCATAGGCCGACCGAAGAAATCGTTCTTTTCGGACGCCTTGGCGGGACATCCTCCCACAAAGCGGGCAGATCGGGCGGCAGTCCTCCCTGCGTCATGCTGCAGTCGCAAAATACCCTTGCGCAGCGCAGCGTAATTTCATAACCAAAACGGGAACTCAAACGTAATTTCATTACCGAAGGGGAATCTCCCATGTCCTTCCGTCTTCAGCCCGCTCCGGCTGCGCGTCCCAACCGTTGCCAGTTGTTTGGACCCGGTTCGAATACCAAGCTGTTTGCCAAGATGGCGGCGTCGGCCGCTGATGTGATCAATCTGGACCTCGAAGATTCGGTGGCGCCCAGTGACAAGGACAGCGCGCGGGCCAATGTCATTCAGGCGATCGGCGACATCGACTGGGGCAACAAGACGCTGTCGGTGCGGATCAACGGGCTGGACACGCCCTATTGGTATCGCGACGTGGTGGACCTGCTGGAACAGGCCGGCGACCGGCTTGACCAGATCATGATCCCCAAGGTTGGCTGCGCCGCCGACATCTATGCGGTCGACGCACTGGTCACCGCCATCGAGCGCGCCAAGGGCCGCACAAAGCCGATCAAGTTCGAAGTGATCATCGAATCCGCCGCTGGCATTGCCCATGTCGAGGAAATCGCCGCCGCCAGCCCCCGGCTGGAAGCGATGAGCCTTGGCGCCGCAGATTTTGCGGCCTCGATGGGTATGGCGACCACCGGCATCGGCGGCACGCAGGAAAACTATTACATGCTGCACGAGGGCCAGAAACACTGGTCCGACCCGTGGCACTGGGCGCAGGCCGCCATCGTTGCCGCCTGCCGCACCCATGGCGTGCTGCCGGTCGACGGGCCCTTTGGCGATTTCAGCGACGACGACGGATACCGCGCGCAGGCGCTGCGCTCGGCGACGCTGGGCATGGTCGGCAAATGGGCCATCCACCCCAAGCAGATCGCCCTGGCCAACGAGGTATTCACCCCGTCCGAAGCCGCCGTCGCCGAAGCGCGCGAGATCCTGGCCGCGATGGAAGAGGCCAAGGCCAAAGGCGAAGGCGCAACCGTCTACAAGGGCCGTCTGGTCGACATCGCAAGCATCAAACAGGCCGAGGTCATCGTGCGCCAATCCGAGATGATCGCCGCAAACTGACCGGCCTGAAATCCAGTGTTAAGACAGCGGGTGGGGCGTCAAACCCCGCCCGTTTACGGTTTGACAACCTGCAATCAGTGCGATTCCCGGCCCGTTTGGTACATATTCCAAAACCCAGACCCGGCGCATCCGCCCCGCCCGAATCGCACCCAAATCCGCTTTGGTACGGTTTGGCGGCTGTTTGGTACAGATTCCAAACCCGGAATGAAAAATCAGCTCGCCCCGTCGCAACCAAGCGCTCACAAAACCGTGATGCCGCAATGCGGCAAAGGCCGGGTTTGGCCCGCGCCGGTTACACGCTGACCCCGAACAACGTCCCGATCCCGGCGGTGACGGCCATGGCGAACACCCCCCAGACAACCACGCGCAAGGTCGCGCGCAGCACCGGCGCGGCCCCCGCCTTGGCCCCCAAGGCGCCGAGCGCGGCAAGGGTGATGACCGTGACCACAAGGACGACCGGAATGATTGCCCCCTCTGGCGCGACAAGGGCCGCCAGCAGTGGAATCGCCGCCGCAACGCTGAAGGTCGCCCCCGAGGCAAGCGCGGCCTGAAGCGGGTTGGCGGCATGCGCCTCGGAGAGGCCGAGTTCGTCGCGCACATGGGCGCCCAGAGCATCGCTGGCGGTCAGTTCCCTGGCGACCACAAGCGCGGTTTCCGCGCTCAGCCCCTTTTCACGGTAGATGGCAGCAAGTTCGGCCAGCTCTTCCTCGGGCAAATCTGCAAGCGCCTTGGTTTCGCGGGCGATATCGGCCTTTTCCGTATCCGACTGCGACGAGACCGAAACATATTCCCCCGCCGCCATCGACATGGCCCCGGCGGTCAACCCCGCGATTCCGGCGATGAAAACCGCAGACGGGTTCGGATCGGCCGCCGCGACCCCGACGATCAGTGACGAGACCGAGACAACCCCGTCATTGGCGCCAAGCACGGCCGCCCGCAGCCAGCCGCTGCGCGTGATGTAATGCGGGTCTCCGGGGTGGGCGGATGCTGTGGGCATGTCTCTCTCCTGTGGCGGGCCGGGGCCGATTGGCGCCCTTGCCCCGTTGGGCTGTTCCGGCCAAGCAAAACACACTTGTCAGCCATCGGGAAGGGGCGACCGGGGCCTGTTGGTGGGCGGACGCTTTGACCTTTTCAAAACCCGCGGCGCGTGATTAGACATCGCGCCATGACCTATGACCTGCTTGCCGCGCTGGCCTTGTTCTGCGCCGCCACCCTGTTCACACCCGGACCGAACAACCTGATGCTGATGGCCTCGGGGGCGAATTTCGGGCTGCGCCGGACGCTGCCGCATCTGACTGGCGTCGCGGTCGGGTTTCCGATCATGGTGCTGCCGGTCGGGCTGGGCGTCATGCAGGTGTTTGACCTGTGGCCACCCGCCTACACGATCCTCAAGGCGCTGTCGGTCGCCTATATCCTGTGGCTGGCCTGGAAGATCGCCCATGCCGCCCCGCCCAAGGAGGCGCAGACCGAAGCGCGCCCTTTGACCTTTGTTCAGGCGGCGGCCTTTCAATGGGTGAACCCCAAGGCCTGGTCGATGGCGCTGGGGGCGATCACCCTGTATGCCACCAGCCGGGATTTCACCGCGATCCTGTGGGTCGCTGGCGCATTCCTGAGCATCGGCATCGTGTCGGCCCTGACCTGGGTGACGCTGGGCACCGGGGTGCGGCGGCTGCTGGCACGGCCCGAACGGCTGCGGGTTTTCAACTGGACCATGGCGGGGCTGTTGATCGCCTCGATGGTGCCGGTGCTGCTGCACCCGTAAGGGCCGCAGCGGGATTTGTTGAATCCTTGATATTGATTTCGGTCAAATCACACATTTCATTTTCGGCATATGACTTGGCGGATGGGGTGCAGGGAGCGCCCGACGACAATGGAGATGACCGTCATATGAAAACGTACGTACTTGCCGCCGTCCTTGGACTGGCCACCGCAACCGCCGCATTTGCCGCACCTCCGGCCGAGCTGTCGGATCCGATCGTTGCCTATACCCCTGTCATTGCCAAGAACGCGGACCTTCTGGGCCTGACCGAAGAACAGCGCGCCGATCTGAAGGCGTGGCTGGCCAGCATGCCCGCACAACGTGAAGCCCTGCAAAACGCCGCCGTCGAGGCCCGCGCCGTCCTGCGCGCCGCGATCAAGGACGGTGCGCCGGTCGAAACCCGCCAAAAAATGGCCGAAGAGGTTGGCAAGCTGGAAACCCAGTTGGTCATGATGCGCTCCAACTGCGTCGATCACTGGCGCGGCGTTCTGAGCGAGGCGCAATTCGCGCAGATGCTTGAGCTTGCGGAACAGTAAACCGCACGCCGGACATGGTATCCTGTCCGAACGGCCCGAGCGCATCCGCGCCCGGGCCGCTTTGGTTTGTTGCATTTGCCGAATTGCGCGGCCATATAGCGACAAGTTGACAGGAGGCCATGATGACCCACTACCTCGACTTTGAAAAACCGCTGGCCGAAATCGAAGGCAAGGCGGAAGAGCTGCGTGCCATGGCGCGTGAAAACGAGGACATGGACATCGAGGACGAAGCCAAGGCGCTGGACCGCAAGGCAGACGCCCTGTTGCAGGACCTTTACAAAAAGCTGACGCCCTGGCGCAAATGCCAGGTGGCGCGCCATCCCAACCGCCCGCATTGCAAAGACTACATCGACGCGCTGTTCACCGAATACACGCCGCTGGCCGGGGACCGGAACTTTGCCGACGATCACGCGGTGATGGGCGGCCTTGCGCGGTTCAACGACACTCCGGTCATGGTCATCGGCCATGAAAAGGGCAACGACACGCAATCGCGGATCGAACGCAATTTCGGCATGGCCCGCCCCGAGGGCTATCGCAAGGCGATCCGGCTGATGGAAATGGCCGACAAGTTCGGCCTGCCGGTGGTGTCGCTGGTCGACACGCCCGGTGCCTATCCCGGCAAGGGCGCCGAGGAACGCGGCCAGTCCGAAGCGATTGCCCGGTCGACGGAAAAATGCCTGCAGATCGGCGTGCCGCTGGTGTCGGTCATCATCGGCGAAGGCGGTTCGGGCGGGGCGGTCGCCTTTGCCACGGCGAACCGTTTGGCGATGCTGGAACATTCGGTCTATTCGGTAATCTCGCCCGAGGGTTGTGCCTCGATCCTGTGGAAAGACAGCGACAAGATGCGCGAAGCCGCCGAGGCGCTGCGCCTGACCGCACAGGACCTGCTGAAGCTGGGCGTGGCCGACCGGATGATCCCCGAGCCGCTGGGCGGGGCGCACCGCGACGCCGCCAAGACCATCGACGCCGTCGGCAAGGCGATTGCCGCGATGCTGGACGATCTGGCCGGGCAAAAGCCCAAGGAACTGATCGGCGCGCGCCGCCAGAAATACCTGGGCATGGGCGCTAAGGGTCTGGCGGCCTGAGGGCGGCCGGTTGCGGCCCCCCTCGTAACAATGCTTACGGTGCTGTGATCGCGCGTCAGGGTTTCGTTTGGTGACAGACCCGGCGCGGCGGGCAATAGTCGCGGCATGGAATTGCTTTTTGCATATGGCGCGGGCCTGCTGACGCTGATCAACCCCTGTGTTGTTCCCGTCCTGCCCATCGTGATCGCGACGGCCCTGCAGGCCAGTCGCCTGGGGCCGGTCGTGATGGCCGCCGGGCTGAGCCTGTCGTTTGTCGTTCTGGGGATTGGTGTCACCGCCTTTGGCCATGCGCTGGGGCTGGACATCGACATGATCTCCAAGGCCAGCGCGGTCTTGATGATCCTGTTCGGTCTGGCGCTGCTGCTGCCGCAGGCCGGGGCGGTTCTGGCCGGGGCCACCGCCGGGCTTTCGGCGCGGGCCGATGCGCAGATGGACACGGTTGATCGTGGCGGGCTGCGCGGTCAGTTCCTGGGCGGTTTGCTGCTGGGCGCGGTCTGGAGCCCCTGCATCGGTCCGACGCTGGGCGGCGCCATTTCGCTGGCCTCGCAGGGCGAAGGGCTGGGCCGCGCGACGCTGATCATGGTGTTCTTTGCCGCCGGGGTTTCGACGCTGATCCTTGGGCTGGCCTATGGCACACGCGGCGCGATCGGGCGGCACAATGCCCTGCTGCGCCGGCTTGCGGTGCGGGCGCGCCCGCTGCTGGGCGGCACCTTTTTGCTGGTCGGCACTGCGCTTTTGCTGAACTGGCACCACGTGATCGAAGCCTGGCTGATCGGCGCGCTGCCGCCCTGGCTGATCGACCTTTCCGTATCCCTTTGACCCCTGACCAAGGAGACCCAAGATGAACAGACGTGACTTTTTGATTCTGTCCGCAGGCGCTGCGGCCCTGCCTCTGGCTGCCAAGGCCGCCCCGCTGACCTATGCCACCGGCCTGGTGGAACAGCGGCTGGCCGCTGGCGAAACCGTGTTCCTGGACTTCAAGGCCAGCTGGTGTTCGACTTGCGCCGCGCAAGAGCGGGTGATCCAGGCGCTGAAGGCCGAGAACCCCGACTACGAGGAAAAGATCACCTTTATCGACGTGGACTGGGACGAACACGGCAAGTCCAAGCTGGCGAAATCGCTGAACATTCCGCGCCGCTCGACGCTGGTGGCGCTGAAGGGCGACCAAGAGCTGGGCCGCATTGTCGCCCAGACCTCGACCGCCAGCATCAAGGCGCTGATGGACACCGCCCTGGGCGCCGCAAGCGCCTGATCCCAGGTCCCAGGTCCCTGACCCTTATCAATCTCGAGAGGCCCGCCGGACCGCCTGCGCGGTGGCAAGCGGGCCGATCAGTTCAAAGACCACCGTGGTGCCGATGGTCAGTGTCAGGATCGTTTCCGCATGGGCCGGAAAGCTTTGTGCCGCGATCAGGGCCATGCCCACGGCCACCCCCGCCTGCGGCAGCAGCGCCGGGCCGATCCAGCGGCTGTCCTGTGCCGACAGCCCGCCCAGCCGCCCGCCGATCCAGCCGCCCACCAGGCGCGCGGCGATGCGCAGCACCACATACCCCAGCCCCAGCGCCCCGACCTGCCAAAGCGCACCCAGCTCCATCGCGGCGCCCGCCAGCAGGAAGAACAGGATCAGGAAGGGCCGCTCGATCAGCTCGATCTCGTGGAAGGCGCGTTCATGATGGCGTGCCCTGTTGGCGATCACCGCCCCCGCGACCATCCCGGCCAGCAAAAAGGACAGGTTCAGCCACAGTGCGACCCCGGCGGTCAGGAACACCAGGCCAAGCGCCTCGAGCTGGGTCGGCTCTCCGGGTTTGAGACGGCCGGTCAGGTAGGCGCCGGGCAGGCCGATCACGACCCCAAGCACGGTTGCCCCGCCGATTTCGCGCAGTGCGCCGGTGACATGCCCGGTTTCGACCCCGCCGCTGGCCAGGGCCTGCGCCCCGACCATCGCCAGCGCAAAGACGATCATCCCCCAGGCATCGTCGATCGCGACGACCCCGCGCAACGTATCGGCAAAGCGACCCCGCGCGGCGGTTTCGCGCAGCGTTTCCTGGGTGGCGGCCGGGTCGGTCGCGGTGGCGATGGCCCCCAGCAACAGCGCCAGTTCCGGCGGCACCCCGATCAGCATCAGGCCCAGCGTCAGGCCGATCACCGTCACCACGACAACCATGCCGGACACGCACAGGATCGCCCTGCCCCGTTCGCTGAGCCGGTCGCGGGTCAGCGAGCCGCCCAGCAGAAAGGCCACCATGGTCAGGGCCACGGCCGACAGCGCTTCGTACAGGTTCAGGGCGGCGGCGGGGATCAGCCCCAGCGCCGAAGGGCCGACCGCGATGCCCAGCAGCAACAGCAAGGTCACGCGCGGCAGCCTTGTCCGGCGGCCCAGCGTGTCCGCCGCCAGCCCGGCCAGAAACAGCGCGCCAAAGCCGGTAAAGGCCGGGGCCAGCTGTGTCAGGCCGCCCGCCTCCATCAGCTGGCCAGCATGCGCAGGCCCTGCGTCACGTCCGAGCGGACCGCCAGTCGCAGCCCCGGTTCATCCCCGGCCTTGAGCGCGGCGATGATCAGGCGGTGATACTGCGGCGGATCGGACCGGCGCAGGCGCGTGTAAAGCGCCCGCATGGTCGGACCCAGCTGCAACCAGACGGTTTCGCACATCGCCAGCATCGCCGGGGCCTGCGCCCGCAGGTACAGCGTGCGGTGGAATTCAAGGTTGGTGCGGATATAGCTGACCGCATCGCGGTTGCTGACCGCATCGGCGATGGTCGAATTGATCGTCTGCAGCCGTTCGATCAGCGCCATATGGGCGCGCGGCAGGGCGCGTGAGGCCAGCTCGACCTCGATCAGGCTGCGCAGGGCGGCCAGTTCCTCGATCCGTTCGTTCGTCAGTTCGGGCGTTGCGACGCGGCCCGAATTGGACATCGACAGCGCGCCTTCGGCGACCAGCCGGTTCACCGCCTCGCGGGCGGGGGTCATCGAGACGTCGAATTCACGGCCGATGCCACGCAGGGTCAGCGCCTGCCCCGGTTCGATCTGGCCGTGCATGATGCGCGTGCGCAGCCCGCGATAGACGCGGTCATGGGCCGAGGTCGAGGTGTCAGCGGGGCGCGGTGTGATCGTGTGCATGGGTGATTTGTGATCACGTTTGACGGGGCCGTCAATGCCCAAGACAGTCGCCCGGGGGCTGACTGACCGGCGCCCGGGCGAGACTAGTCGAAACGGTAGCGGTGCAGTTGCGGGCCTTGGGTCCGCAGCCAGCGGCGCGGGGCCTTCCAGTCGCCGTACAGCCGTTCGACCACGGCCCAGAAGGCGGGGGAATGGTTCATTTCGGCCAGATGCGCGACCTCGTGCGCGGCGACGTAGTCAAGCACCGCCGGCGGGGCGAGGATCAGCCGCCAGGAATACATCAACCCGCCATCCGCCGTGCACGACCCCCAGCGCGAGCGCGTGTCGCGCAACGTCAGGCGCGTATAGGGGCGGCCCAGCGCCTGCGAATAGCGGTCCGATGCCTCGGCCAGCCGATCCCGCGCCAGTGTTTTCACAAAGGCCTGCACGCGGCGCGGCACCTGATCCTGGTGGCCCGGCACTTCGAGCGCGGTTTCGGTCAGGCGCACGGCGCGGCCCGACCCGGGGCGAATCGGCAGGTCGGCGCCATGCAGCGGCAGCAGGGCGCCGTGGGTGACGGGGACTTCGGCCTGTTGCTGATCAAGATGCGCGCGCAGCCAGCTTTCCTTGGACAGCACGAAATCGCGGCCCTCGGCCTCGGACACGCCTTTGGGCAGGGTCAGGGTGACGCGCCCGTCCAGACGCGACAGGCGCAGCGACAACCGCCGCGCCCGCGCCGAGCGCCGCAGAATCACCGGGATCGGAGGATTGCCGGGTAGGTTGATCTGGCCCATATGCCGCTTGCCCGTCTGTTTCGCGCCAAAGCCTTTGACATGGCCCCCCTGTTATGGCAGTTGGCCCGGATTGTCGACATGACCACGAGTTTGAAGGGAATCTCTGATGCCCAAAGAAGAATGGGGTGTAAAACGCGTCTGCCCGACCACGGGCAAGCGTTTTTATGACCTGAACAAGAATCCGATCGTCAGCCCCTATACCGGTGAGGTCGTGAACCTTGAGACCGGCAAGCGCGGCCAGATCCTGGCCGATGCGGCTGACAAGGCGTCGAAAGCGGCCGCCGCAGAGGAAACCGATGAGGTCGATCTGCTGGACGATGACGATGTCGAAGTCGATCTGGACGATGACGATGTTCTGGAAGACGAAGACGACGACAACGTGTCGTTGGACGATATTGCCGACGTCGCAAGCGACGGCGACGACGAGTCCTGAAGAATTTGTTGCAGGGCGGGATTTTTCCGCTTGATCCCGCCCGCAGCATTGCGTAATCACCCGCGAACGGTGCCTTTGGTACCAACACTGATGGGGCCTTAGCTCAGCTGGGAGAGCGCTTGCATGGCATGCAAGAGGTCAGGGGTTCGATCCCCCTAGGCTCCACCAAATCCCATCATCGACAGTGAAATCGTGACGCCGCGCCAGTTCGCGTATTGTGCTGATATGCGACTGCGTGTCAGCCCTGCGTCACCACGACATCACAGCCCCAGGTGCGGCAGGCCGCATCCAGCCCCCCGGGCAGCGGGCGATCGGTCACAAAGACGTCGATTTCCGCCAAAGAGGCGATTCGAACCGGGGCGCTTCGGGTGAACTTGGTGTGATCCGCCACCAGCAGGGTGCGCCGCGATTGCCGCAGGATCGTCTGACTGACGCTGATTTCCTGAATGTCATAGTCCAGCATGTCGCCCTCGGCATCGAGGGCAGAGCAGCCGATCACCGCCATGTCGAACTTGAACTGGCGGATCGTCTCGGCGGCCAGGTTGCCGACCAGCCCGCCATCGGCGCGGCGCAACTGGCCGCCGGTCACGATGACCTCGCAATCGGGGTTCGCGGCCAGGATGGTCGCGACGTTCATGTTGTTGGTCACCACCATCAGGTTGCGATGGCCCAGCAGGGCGCTGGCGACGGCCTCGGTGCTGGTGCCGATGTTGAGGAACAGGGAAATGTCGTCGGGGATGCGCGCGGCGCAGGCCTGTGCCATGGCCGCCTTGCCCGCCGCGTTGATCGCCCGGCGTTCGTCATAGCCGATGTTCGTCGTCCCCGACGGCAGGACTGCCCCGCCGTGCACACGCTCGAGCTTGCCGGCCTCGCCCAGTTCGGTCAGGTCGCGGCGGATGGTCTGCAACGTCACGCCGAAATGACCGGCCAGCCCCTCGACCGTGACCTTGCCCTGCCTGCGGGCGATTTCCAGGATTTCGGGGTGGCGAAAGGTCTGAGACATGCGCGGGCGGTCCAAGGCTGAGGTCAGCGCCAAGCATAACGCCCGCCCCAACAGGCACAAGCGAAACCGAACAAAAACGCGTATCCACTTTTGGAAATCACTCTTCAAGCCGGCAAAACGGGGCAAAACCGAACCCATACGAACAAATTTCTTGCCATATCGCGGAAATAAGAACATACCCGGGCGCATCAACCCAAGGGGGATTCCCATGCCGCAGACGGCTGACGATACCATCCGCGACCTGTTCATCATCGGCGGCGGCATCAATGGCTGCGGCATTGCCCGCGACGCGGCCGGGCGCGGGCTTTCGGTCAGCCTTGCCGAGATGAACGATCTGGCCTCGGCGACCTCTTCAGCCTCGACCAAGCTGTTCCACGGCGGCCTGCGCTACCTTGAATATTTCGAATTCCGGCTGGTCCGAGAGGCGCTGATCGAGCGCGAAACCCTGCTTCGGGCGATGCCGCACATCAGCTGGCCGATGCGGTTCGTGCTGCCTTATCACAAGGACATGCGGTTCGAATCGGACACCCCGACATCGCGCCTGCTGGGGCTGTTCATGCCCTGGATGAAGGGTCGCCGCCCCGCCTGGCTGATCCGGCTGGGACTGTTCCTGTATGACCACCTGGGCGGGCGCAAGATCCTGCCCGGCACCCGGACGCTGGACCTGAAAGGCACGGCCGAGGGCGCGCCGCTGCAAGACCGCTTTGCCCGCGCCTATGAATATTCCGACTGCTGGATCGAGGATTCGCGGCTGGTCGTGCTGAACGCCCGCGATGCGCAGGCGCGCGGCGCGCAGATCATGACCCGGACAAGGGTCGTGTCCGCCACCCGCGAAAACGGACTGTGGCACATCGAAACGCAAGACACCGAAACCGGCAAGACGCAGGCGCACAAGGCCCGCATCCTGATCAACGCCGGAGGCCCCTGGGTGGGCGACATCATCCGCCAGACCGTGCGGCTGAATTCCCGCGAAGGGGTGCGGCTGGTGCGCGGCAGCCATATCGTGACGCGGCGGCTGTATGATCACGACAAATGCTATTTCTTCCAGGGGACCGACGGGCGGATCATCTTTGCCATCCCCTACGAAGGCGATTTCACCCTGATCGGGACCACCGACGCCGACCATGCCAGCCCATCGGACCGGCCCGAATGCACCCCCGAGGAACGGCGCTATCTGATCGACTTCGCCAACCAGTATTTTGCCCAAAGCCTGACCGAGGACGACGTGGTCTGGAGCTATTCCGGCGTGCGCCCGCTGTTCGACGACGGGGCCAGCAGTGCCTCGGCGGCGACGCGGGATTATACGCTGAAGCTGGACAGCGACGGCGCGCCGCTGCTGAACATCTTTGGCGGCAAGATCACCACCTATCGCCGCCTCGCCGAAAGCGCGATGGACAAGCTGGCCGACCATCTGCCGGGGCTTGCCGGTGCCTGGACCGCAGGGGTGCCTCTGCCCGGCGGGGATTTCCCGGTGACCGGCGTCGACCGGCTGATCGACGATCTGCGCGCGCGCTTTGCCTTTCTGGGGGACCGCTGGGCGCGCCGGATGGTGCGCGCCTATGGCACCGAGGCAGCGGAGATCCTGGGAACCGCCAAGACGCCCGCCGACCTGGGCCGCGATTTCGGGGCAACCCTGACCGAGGCCGAAGTGATCTGGCTGATGGACAAGGAATACGCCCGCACCGCCGAAGACGTGGTCTGGCGGCGCAACAAGCTGGGCCTGCGCCTGAGCGCCGCGCAGATCGCCGCGCTGGACGATTGGATGGCGGCGCGGCAGCGCTGACGCCCGCGAAGGGGTCAGGGGCAGGCGCCGGTCGTGACGCGCGGCGATCCGCGCCAGCAGACCGTGGCCCGCCCCAGCCCCGTCACCACCCAGCCGTCGCCGGCCTGTTCCAGCAGTACCCGAAACACCTGACCGGCCACGGAATCGTCGGCCCAGCCGGTTTCCAGCACGTTTGCGGCGATCCTTGTCCCCTCTTGCGCCATTTCCAGCAAAAGCCTGGGGCGGCCTTCGGCCTGGTCCTGTGATGGAAAACCCAGCGCAAGCAGCGCGACGATCCCGCCTGGATCAGGCAGTGTCCAGTCGGGTGTCTGTTGCGCTTCAAAGCCTTGCAGATCATGGGCCAGGCCCAGTTCGTCCAGGATCGAGGGCGGGCGGGGCGGCCAAAGCGCGATCTGCTGGCCGCTGTCCAGCACCAGCGCCGCCTCGGTCAGAACCGCGCCCCATTCGCTGATCTCGTAGCGGTAGACAAAGGCGCCTTCGCCCACGCCGGGGGCAATGCGGGTGCTGCTTTCGATGGTGCCGGTCATCGGCTGGACCTGCGCGGACGAGATCAGGGCAGAGCTGAAGACATCGCCGATCCGCGGGTGCGCCCAGTCGATCTGGTCGTCGGGGCCATAGTCGAAATCAAAGGTCGGTTCGGTGAACAATAGCGGCACAAGGGCGCCGCCGCGTTCCAGGATCATCACCGACAGCTGATCGGCAAAACCCATCCGGCAGGGTACCCGGTGCAGGACACCGTCGCCAAAGGGCTGGCTGGTCAGCCCCTGGGTCATCGTGCATTCGCCCGGGGCAAGGGCATCGCGCAGCGCAAACAGTGCGGCCTGATCGGCAGCGCCCGCCTTGGCCCCGACACTCAGGGCCAGCACGGCAAGGGCTGCGGTCGTCGGTTTCATCATCGGTTCCTTTGTTGGTCTCCGGGCCAGCTGCCCGGGAACACGATAGCCCAAGGATGGGCGCCGCGCAGGATCATTTCCAGACCTTTTCCTGCGGCATGAGCAATCCCCCAGAAAGGGGGTGCAGCGGACACGGGCAAGGCGGAAACCGGGGCTGGCATGCGCTGCGAAAATCGCGACAATGGTCAGGAATGCGGCGCGCCTTGCCAGGACCCCGCGCCGCAAGGTGGCAGGAGCTTGCCGGTTGGCGGCCTTGGCGCCGCAAATGGGGGTTTTCCCCCAGTGCGCCCGACACGGATTTCGGGCCTTGTGCCATGCAAGGGGGCCGGTTGGCCCGCGCCTGCCCGATGACAGCCCTTTGAAAAGGAGACCCGCCATGGTCCGCCCCACTCTGACCCTGCCTGCCGCCCTGATGATCAGCACCGGTCTTGCCGGACTGGCCCAGGCCCAGGCCCTCCCGGAAATCACCAGCATCGAACTGGGGCAGGCCGGGATCGCCCGCTATACCATGACCGCCGAGACAAGCGGCACCCGGATCCGGTTTGCCGTGCCGGCGGCGGCCTCCAGCGACGTGCTGGCCTCCTTGATCGTGCGCGATCCGGCGGGCGGTGTGGTGGACCTGCAGACCGACACGCCGGGTTCGGCCGCCGCCGCCCTGCGCGAAACGGAATTTGCCGCCGGCATTCCCACCGACACCCCTGCCCTGCTTGAGGCTTTGAAAGGCCAGGAGGTCACTCTGACCACCGCGCTTGGCAGCACCACGGGCCGGGTCATGGGGCTGCGCCGCTTTGATGCGGTCGAGGATACGCAGCGGGTGGACCGTCTGGCAGCCCTGCTGCTGACCCAGGATGGCGTGGCCGAGGTGGTGCTGCTTCCCGGCACCAAGGTGACCTTTTCCCAAGAGGCCGCGCAGCACCTGGCCAGGGCGATGGACCAGTCCCGGATCGCCGCGGATGTCCGCCAGTTCGACCTGACTCTTGCCGCGGACACCCCGCGCGCCGTTGATCTGTCCTATGTGACCGAGGCGGCCGCCTGGAAGAATTCGTGGCGGTTGCTGCTGGACGAAGGGCGCCTGCAGGGCTGGGCCACCTTTGAAAACGTGTCGGGCGCGGATTGGCAGGATGTTGACCTGACTCTGACCACCGGCGCGCCGGTCGCCTATCGGCGCGATCTGATCAATCCGCTGATGATCGCCAGGAACGAGGCCGATGGCACCCATCCGGTGCCCATCGACGTGCAGGCCGACAGCGGTGTCGGGCTGATGGCCATGGCAAGCGCCCGCGCGGCGCCCGCGCCAAAGATGGAAATGGAGCCGGTGATGGTTTCCGGCAGCGAGTCCGAGGGAACGCAACTGCAAAGCAGCGGCATCCTGCGCTATGCCCTGCCCAATCCCGTCGATCTGCAAGATGGCCGCACCGCAAACCTGATGTACCTGGACCTGCCGATCGAGCCGGACATTCGCGGGCTGTATCGCCCGGACGAAATGGAGGACTCGATCCTGCTGGCCGCCGCGATCCATGCCGATCAACCGCTGGCCCCGGGGCTGGTGTCGGTCCAGGACAAGGACGGCTTTGTCGGGGATGCCCGGTTTGACGGGATGCTGGCCGGTCAGACCCGGCTGCTGCCCTTTGCCGCCGCAACCGGCAGCACGATCCTGACCGACAGCACCGAGCGCTATGCCCTGACCACCCTGGTCCACATGCAGGGCACACTGACGATGGAATTCCAGAACACCCGCACCACCACCTATTCTGGCGCCATGCCGGAAATGGTCGATCTGTTCACCGTCGAGCACCCCAAGGGGTTTGGCGATATCGACGGCGCCACCGGCACCATCGAACATGGCGATTGGTTCTATCGCATCACCGCCCCGGTCACCGATGGCAAAGGCGTGATCAGCCTGACAGAAAAAGCCGTGTACCAGCGGCAGGTGCGCATCGGCGACGGCAATTTCGCCAGTATCCTGGCCGAGATCGCCTCGGGCCAGGTCAGCCTGTCTGACGAACACCGCGCGGCCTTTGACGACGCCCGCGCCCTCAAGACCCGGATCGACGCCGCCAAGCGCGAGATCGAGTCGCTGCGCGGGCGCTATGACGGATTGACCCAGGAACAAAAGCGCCTGCGCGAGAACCTGGACAGCGTCAAACAAGAGGCCCTGCGCGACCGTTACCTGACCGCGCTGGACAAGACCGAAACCGAGATTGCCGGCAACTTTGACAGGATCAACGCGCTGGAAGCCCAGATCTCCGGGCTGGAACAGGATTTGCTGACGGTCTTTGCCGGGTTCTGAGCCGCAGGCGACCCCGTCCCCGGGCGCGCCCTTGCCCGCCCGGCAGCAATCGTGAACGATGCCTTTGTCGATGAAATCGGCCGGAGGGATGCCAGCCCCCCGGCTTTACCGCCGCAAGGCCGCCCTGAAAGAAAGCGCCCGATGTCCAAGATCCTGATCACCTGCGCCGTCACCGGCTCGATCCACACGCCGTCCATGTCGCCGCATCTGCCGGTCACGCCGGAGGACATCACCGGGCAATCGCTGGACGCCGCCGAGGCGGGGGCCGCCATCCTGCACCTTCATGCGCGCGATCCCTTGGATGGCCGCCCCTCGTCCAGCCCCGAGGATTTCATGGCCTTCCTGCCGCGTCTCAAACAGGCGACGGGGGCGGTGCTGAACATCACCACCGGGGGCAACGCCAGCATGACGCTGGAACAGCGCCTTGCCGCACCCAAGCGGATCGAACCGGAAATGTGCAGCCTGAACATGGGGTCGATGAACTTTGCCACCTACCCGGCAGCAGACCGCATCACCGAATGGAAACACGATTGGGAAAAGCCGTTCCTCGAAGCCTCGGAGGATATGGTGTTCAAGAACACGCCGCGCGACATTGCGCAGGTTCTGACCCAGATGGGGGCCGAGCGCGGCGCGCGGTTCGAGTTCGAGTGCTACGACGTCAGCCACCTGTACATGCTGCGGCACTTTCTGGATCGCGGGCTGGTGCAGGGGCCGCTCTTCCTGCAGTTCGTCTTTGGCGTGCTGGGGGGCATCGGCGCGGACCCGGAAAACCTGACCCACATGAAACGCATCGCCGACAAGCTGTTCGGCGAGGACTACATGTTCTCGGTGCTGGCGGCGGGACGGCACCAGATGCCGATGGCGGCGATGTCGGCGGCCATGGGCGGGCATGTGCGCGTCGGGCTGGAGGACAGCCTGTTCATCGCGCGCGGCGAACTGGCCACCAGCAATGCCCAGCAGGTCGAAAAGGTCCGCCGCATTGTCGAGGATCTGGGCCGCGAGGTCGCAACCCCGGACGAAGCGCGCGCGATGCTGGGCCTCAAGGGGGCGGATCGCACCGCCATATGACCCGGGCGGGACAGGCGCGCCCTTCAGGCCAGAAAGGCGCGGCGCAGCAGGTTCAGCCCGGCGACCAGCAGAACAACCAGCGTCGCGCGGCGAAAGGCGCGTTGGTCGATCCGGTCCTGCACCATGCCGCCCAGCCACATGCCCAGAACCGCAGGCCCCAGCAGCGCCAGCGACAGCCAGATCGTCCGTTCGTTCAGGATGCCCGACCCGACATGCGCCACGGTCAGCGCCACGGCCCCAAGACCATAGATCACCCCCTGCACCCGCATCTGTTCGCGCTTTTCCGTGCCGAGGGCGGTCAGATAGGCCACCGTCGGCGGCCCCCAGACCCCGGACATGCCGCCGATGAACCCGGCAAAGGCGCCAATCGCCGCCTCGACCTTTTGGTTCCCGGCGGCGATCTGCGGCTGCCAGCCCGCCAGTTGCAGCACCACGAACAAAACCACGGGCACGCCGATGGCCAGCAGGAACAGCCGTTCCGGCATGACCGCCACCAACAGTGACGATCCCATCAGGAACACCAGCCCGACCAGCAAAAACACCCGAAACCGCCGCACAGACCCCAGCGCCGCGCCGGGCCCCTGCCGCAGCGCCTGCATGCCATTGGTCACCACCGTGGGGATGATCAGCCCGGCCAGCGCCAGACCCGGCGGCAGAAAGCTGGACAGGCCGGACACAAGGATCATCGGCATGGCGAATCCCACCATGCCCTTGACGACGCCCGCAAGCAGCGCAATTCCAAGGGCAAGCGCCCAAAGGGCGGGGGTCAGTTCGGGCAGCAGAGTCTCCATGCCGGTCTGTTAGCATGCCTGTTTCCGCCGCACCGCAAAAAACGAATGCGCAACAAATGAACAAAGCGCCGCAGCAACGGGTATTTTTGTTGCGCTGCACCTGCAAAATGGCTATCCAGCCTTGGAAAATGAAAAAGGACATGAATCATGGCGCATGATGGACAAGATATGACCCTTGCGGGCGCAATTCTGCCTGACCTTCTGGCCCTGACCGGCGCGGCTGTTGCCCCGGTCGAACACGTCTTCGAAGCCGCACGCAGCAGCGTCCGCGACATGGTGTCGGTCGACGGCCGCGTGTCCGGTGCCGCGCTCGAGGCGAACCAGACCGCCGCGCACGGGCTGGCCTGGTTGGCCACCTACCTGGAATCGCTGCGCCAGATGCAGAACTGGGCCACCAAGATGCAGGCAGAAGGCACCTTTGGCGAGGTCGAGGAACTGCTGCACCAGATCGCATTCGGCGAATACCTGGGCCAGATCCGTGGTGGCATCCTGATGAACCAGGGCGAAATTATCCGCCTGCACGATCTGGGCCTGACGGCAGATGACGCCGCCGCGCTGGACACCGCCGAAATCAACAAGCTGATCGCCGAGGCCAATTCCCCCGCCGCCCGCACCCGTCTGGTGCAGCTGATGGAAGAACAGTCCGCCGAGATCACCGTGGGCAAGACCGGCCTCGACGAAGAACTGGAAATGATCCGCGAACAGTTCCGCCGCTATACCGTGGACAAGGTCGAACCCTTTGCCCACGAATGGCACCTCAAAGACGAACTGATCCCGATGGAGGTCATCGAGGAACTGGCCGAAATGGGCGTCTTTGGCCTGACCATCCCCGAGGAATACGGCGGCTTTGGCCTGTCCAAGGCCTCGATGTGCGTCGTCTCCGAAGAACTGTCGCGCGGCTATATCGGCGTCGGCTCGCTGGGCACGCGCTCGGAAATCGCGGCCGAACTGATCATCGCAGGCGGCACCGAAGAGCAGAAACAGAAATGGCTGCCGGCGCTCGCCTCGGGTGAAAAGCTGCCCACCGCTGTCTTTACCGAACCCAACACAGGGTCCGATCTCGGGTCGCTGCGCACCCGCGCGGTCAAGGACGAGAACGGCGACTACACCGTGACCGGCAACAAGACCTGGATCACCCACGCCGCCCGCACCCATGTCATGACCCTGCTGGCCCGGACCGATCCGAACACCAGCGATTACAAGGGCCTGTCGATGTTCCTGGCGGAAAAGACCCCGGGCGACGACGCCAACCCCTTCCCGACCGAGGGCATGACCGGCGGCGAAATCGAAGTGCTCGGCTATCGCGGCATGAAGGAATACGAACTGGGCTTTGACGGCTTCAAGGTCAAAGGTGAAAACCTGCTGGGCGGCGAAGAAGGCAAGGGCTTCAAGCAGCTCATGGAAACCTTCGAAAGCGCCCGCATCCAGACCGCCGCACGCGCGATCGGCGTGGCGCAATCGGCGCTGGACGTAGGCATGAAATACGCCCAGGACCGCAAGCAGTTCGGCAAATCCCTGATCGCCTTCCCGCGTGTGTCGGGCAAACTGGCGATGATGGCCGTGGAAATCATGATCGCCCGCCAGCTGACCTATTTCAGCGCCTGGGAAAAGGACCACGGCCGCCGCTGCGACCTCGAGGCTGGCATGGCCAAGCTGCTGGGCGCGCGCGTGGCCTGGGCCGCGGCCGACAACGCCCTTCAAATCCACGGCGGCAACGGCTTTGCCCTCGAATACGCGGTGTCCCGCATCCTGTGTGACGCGCGCATCCTCAACATCTTCGAAGGTGCCGCCGAAATTCAGGCCCAGGTCATCGCCCGCCGCCTTCTGGCCTAAGCACAGCAGCCCACCCCAAAAACCCAAGGCCCCGCCCCAACCGGCGGGGCTTTTTGCTGTCCCATGGCTTCTTCTTGGCCAAAATACTCTGGGGGAGCGCCGCAGGCGCGGGGGCAAAGCCCCCCGTTTGATCCACCTCAAAGCCGCGCCGCGGCGTCCATGGTCTTGAGACCTCAATCACATCTCAGGAGCATGATATGTCCTTCAAGGAAAAATTCGCCGAAACCCGCAACAACCTGCGCGAATTGCGCAAGGCCATTCCCGACACTTTCGGTGGCTTTGTGCAGATGGAACAGGCCGCCAGCGCCGATGGCGCCCTGACGCACAAGCAAAAGGAACTGATCGCCCTTGGCATCGCGGTGGCCCTGCGCTGCGAGGATTGCATCATCAGCCATGTCGGCGCCTGCCTGCGCGCCGGTGTCACCCGCGCCGAGATCGTCGAGGCCCTGGGCACCGCGATCCAGATGTCCGGCGGACCCGGCTTGATGTATGCGTCCAAGGCGCTCGCCGCCTACGACGAGGCTGCCTGAAACGGCGATTTTCCAAACCCTTAGTCCGCAAAACCCCCTGCGGCATCCTGTCACGACGGACGGTCCGGGACCGTCCGTTTAATATATGTGAAAAACGGAATATATGGAACATGACATGAAAAATCTCGCTCTCGCCCTGCTGCTTGCCTCGACCCCTGCCATCGCCTTTGCCCAGGCCGGGCAGCCCGGTGCGCATTTCGTCGAAAACTGGGATCTCGACGGCAACGGCTCGGTCTCGCTCGAAGAGGCGGTCGAACGCCGCGGCGACGTCTTTACCACCTTCGACTCCGACGAAGACGGATTTCTGAACGACGAAGAATACGCCCTGTTCGACGAGGCCCGCGCCCTCGACATGGCGAACGAACCCGGCGGCCATGGTCAGGGTAACATGAAGAACGCCGCCGAGGGCATGGAAAAGGCGCTGAATGACGTGGACGGCGACGGCAAGGTCAGCCGCGAGGAATTCATCGGTCAGGCCCAGGTCTGGATCGCCGAGATGGACCTGGACAAGGACGGCGTGATCACCACGGCGGATTTCGCCATGCGTCGCGGCATGATGGGCGGCGGTCAGGGCCACGGCAAGAAGGTCGGCAACTGAGACAAAGCAAAGGCCCCGCGCGATCCGCCGGGGCCTTTCACCTTGATACCGTAGGGCGGGGTTATGCCCCGCCTTTTTCGGACGTCAGCCGCGCAACACGCCGCCGGTCGCCTTGCTGACCTTTTCGACGATCTTGGCCCCGACCGCCTCGATATCCTTTTCCTTCAGGGTCTTGTCCGTGGGCTGCATGCGCACCGTGATGGCAAGGGATTTCTTGCCCTCGCCCAGCGATCCGCCGATGAATTCGTCAAAGACCCGCACGCTTTCGATCAGCGCCTTGTCGGCCCCGGCCGCGGCATTGACCAGATCCAGCGCCTGAACGCACGCATCCACGACAAAGGCAAAATCGCGCTCGACCGGTTGCAGGTCGCTGATCGCCAGCGCGCTGCGTGTCGCCACGGTTTTGCGCGGCAGCGGGATTTCCGCAGGCCACAGGGTATAGGCCACCGCCGGGCCCTTGACGCCCATTTCGCGCAGCACCTTGGGGTGCACTTCGCCGAATACCGCCAGCACCTTTTTCGGGCCAAGGCACAGTACGCCGTGCCGCCCCGGGTGCCACCAGTCCGGCCCGTTGCGCATCACCTGCATCTTTGCCGGGGCGCCGATGGCGGACAGCACCGCCTCGACATCCGCCTTGGCGTCGAACAGATCGACGGGGCGCGACGCGCCGTGCACGTCCTTGGGGCCGGTGTTGCCAACCAAAAGACCCGCCGCCTGCAAATGCTGTTCCCCCGGCTCGCCGCCGGAAAAGGCGGCGCCGATTTCAAACAGCGCAAGGTCCATGAAACCGCGCGCCTGGTTGCGGGCCGCCGCCTGCAACAGACCGGGCAGCAAAGCGGGGCGCAGGTGGCTCATCTCGCTGCTGATCGGGTTGGCCAGCATTGTCGCATCCTGCCCGCCCCCGAACAGCGCCGCCGAGGCGCTGTCGATAAAGCTGTAGGTCACGCATTCGTTGTAGCCGAGCGCCGCCATGGTCCGCCGCGCGATCTGTTCGCGTTTCTGGATTGGCGACAGGATCGGGCGCGGCACGCCCGTGGTCATGCGCGGCAGCGGTTTGCCCTGCAGCTTGGTCAACGAAGCAATGCGCGCCACCTCTTCGACCAGGTCCGCCTCGCCCAGCACATCGGGGCGCCAGGACGGCACGTTGGCCATGTCACCGGTCATCTTGAAGCCCAGCGCGGTCAGCGTCTGGCGCTGTTCGGATTCCGGGATCTCCATCCCGACCAGCGAAATCACCCGCTTGGCATCCAGTTTATAGGCGCGCGACACGTCCGGCACGGCGCCCGCAACGGTCACCTTGGACGGCGTGCCGCCGCAGAGATCAAGGATCATCTGTGTCGCGTCTTCGATCGCCTGCATGTTGTAACCCGGGTCGATGCCGCGTTCGTTGCGATAGCGTGCGTCCGAGTTGATCTTCAGCGCGCGGCCCGTGGTGGCGATCTGGACGTTGTCCCAATAGGCGCTTTCAAGGAAGACGTTGACCGTCTCTTCGGTGCACCCGGAGTCCAGCCCGCCCATGATGCCGCCGATGGATTCGATGGCGCTGTCGTCCGAAATCACCACCTGCCCGTCGGCAAAGGTATAGGTCTTCTCGTTCAGACCAACCAGCGTTTCGCCTGATTTGGCGCGGTGGACGCGCAGGTTGCCATTCACCTTGTCGGCATCAAAGACGTGCAGGGGGCGGTTGCGGTCAAAGGTGAAGAAGTTGGTGATATCCACCAGTTTCGAAATCGGGCGCAGGCCAATCGCGCGCAACCGGTCCTGAAGCCACTGCGGGCTGGGGCCGTTTTGCACACCGCGGATAAGACGACCCGCGAACACGTGGCAGCCGCCTTCGCCTTGGGTGTCTTCGTCGATTGTAACGCTGATCGGGCAGGCAAATTCGCCGTCGACCTGATCGGTCTTCAGCGGCTTGAGCGTGCCCAGACCCCGCGCCGCCAGATCGCGTGCGATGCCATGCACGCCCAGCGCATCGGGGCGGTTGGGGGTGATGGCGATCTCGATCACCGGATCGACCTTGGCGGGATCGTTCTGCGCCAGCCAGTCGGTGAACTTTTGACCCACCTCGCCCGAGGGCAATTCGATGATGCCGTCGTGTTCGTCCGACAGTTCGAGTTCGCGTTCGCTGGCCATCATGCCGTGGCTTTCGACGCCGCGGATGTTGCCGACCGACAGCGTCACGTCGATGCCGGGGACATAGTCGCCCGGTTTGGCCAGCACCACGGTGATACCGGTCCGGGCATTGGGCGCGCCGCACACGATCTGTTTTTCGCCCTCATCGGTCAGCACCTTGCAGACGCGCAGCCGATCCGCATCGGGGTGCTGTTCGGCATGAACCACCTTGGCCAGCGTAAAGGCCGACAGCTTGGCGGCGGGGTTTTCGATGCCCTCAACCTCAAGCCCGAGGTCGGTCAGCGCCTCGGAGATTTCATCAACCGAAGCGGTGGTATCGAGGTGCTCTTTGAGCCAGGAAAGCGTGAATTTCATCGTGTCGCCCCTTTGGGGAAATGTATCAGGTCAGGCTTAGCGGGACAGGCCACCATGCAGCGTCGGCACGTCCAAGGCGGCGAAACCGTAGTGTTTCAGCCAGCGCAGGTCTGAATCGAAGAAGGCCCGCAAATCGGGGATGCCGTATTTCAGCATGGCGATGCGGTCGATGCCCATGCCGAATGCAAAGCCCTGCCATTCGTTCGGATCGACGCCAGCGGCCGACAGCACCTTGGGGTGCACCATGCCGGACCCCAGCACTTCGAGCCAGCCGTCGCCTTCGCCGATCTTCAGCTGACCGTCGACCCAGCTGCACTGGATATCCACCTCGGCCGAGGGTTCCGTGAAGGGGAAGTGCGAGGCGCGGAAACGGGTCTTGATGCCGTCGATCTCGAAGAAGGCGGCAAAGAATTCCTCCAAAACCCACTTGAGGTTCGCCATCGAGATGTCCTTGTCGATGGCAAGGCCTTCGATCTGGTTGAACATCGGCGTGTGGGTCTGGTCATAGTCAGCGCGGTACACACGGCCCGGCGCGATGATGCGGCAGGGGGCGCCGTTGCCCTCCATATGGCGGATCTGCACCGGGCTGGTGTGGGTGCGCAGCACATGGGGCGGACGGTTGTCGCCCTCGGCGCGGTGCATGTAAAAGGTGTCCATTTCCGCCCGCGCGGGGTGGTGGCCGGGGATGTTCAGAGCGTCAAAGTTGTACCAATCGCTGTCGACCTGCGGCCCTTCGGCCACGGCAAAGCCCATGTCGGCAAAGATCGCCGTCGCCTCTTCCATGACCTGGCTGACCGGATGAATGCTGCCTTGGCGCATGGGGCGCGGTGGCAGGGTGACGTCCAGCCATTCGGCCTGCAGCCGTTCATTCAGGGCGGCATCGCCCAACGCGGCCTTTTTCGCGGCCAGCGCGGCGTTGATTTCATCCTTGAGCGCGTTCAGGGCGGGACCGGCTGTCTGGCGCTGCTCGGGCGTCATCTTGCCCAGCTCGCGCATTTGCAGGCTGATCTCGCCCTTCTTGCCGACGGCGGCAAGGCGAAGGGCCTCAAGGGCGTTTTCATCAGCGGCTTCGCCGATTGCGGTGATATACTTGTCGCGCAGCTCTTGCATGGGGCCTCTCCGGATGGGATCGAAGGGGAGTTACCACAGAAGTAGGGGAATGCAAGCAGGGGTGCAGCCAAGGCACGGCCAATGGATACAGAGTTTCCACAGCGCCTGCGCATTTGCGCCACAAACCTTTGGCCTGTACTGACCCAAAGGTCACATCCCGGGAGACCCCGAATGCACGCCCATGCCCACCGCATCGAGCGCCCTCAAAAGGGCTGGCGCCGCCGGGTTGCCATCGCCCTTGTCGGGCTGATGCCGCCCCTGACCCGGCTGGTCCGGGCGCGCAGGGCATCAAGGCCCGGCAAACGGCTGCTGATCGAGACCGTCCATCTGGACGAGATCTGCGATCAGGCCCGGATCGAAAGCCGTGCCCGCCAGCTGTCCGAGGGCGCGGATTGGGATGGTTTGCACCGCCTGATGGCCGACCTGGACGCCGAGAGCGGCAAAAGCTGTGGCAAGGTGTTGACCCGTTGCGCCGCGCGCGGGACCCGCGGGGCGCAGGCCGATTGGGTTGCGCAGCTTGGCGGCGGCGCGGCCTTGCCTGTCAGCGCCATTCTGTATGACGAGCTGGAACGGCTGGAGCTGGCCTATGCGCTGCGCCCGGACGATCACCACCTGGGCGCGATCCTGACGCTGGCACATCTGGAAATGGCGCGGGTGCGCCAGGACCTGACCCCGGTGGATGATGACACCGGCGCGGATGGCCACGACCTGCACCTCGCCCGCGCCAACGAGATCCTGACGGAATGGCACGCCAAGGCGCCCGGGTCGGGTTTTCTGACGATGGTGGCGCATCGTGTGGCCTGCGAAGTCCCGGGCGCTGACACGCTGATCCACGACCGCTTTGCCCAGGCGTTGGAGGAGGCGCCGACAGACTGGGACCTGATGAAAGAGCACGCCTTTCATCTGCTGCCGGGGCAGCGCGGCGACTACGAAATGCTGGAGCTTGAGGCGCGGCGCACCATGGTGGCCACGCCGGACACCGGCGCCGCCGCCTACGCCGCCTTTTACATGGGTGTGATGACCCGCGATCCCGGCACGCTGTTCCTGGCCGACGCCGCGCTGCTGGCGCAGGGTCTGTGCGACATCGCGAGGGCCGAGGCGGGCGATCCTGCAACCGTCAACAGGCTGCTGCAGTTCTGCACGGATATCACAACCCCGACGGACAGCGGCAACCCCGGTGCCGATGCCGAGATCAACGCCCAGCGCAGCCGCTTTGCAAAGGTGGCCAGCGGGCTGTTTGCCGAATGGTTCACCTGCCATGTGCCCGAATGCTGGACCGTGCCGGCAGACAGCATGCGGCGCAGCCTCGCCGCCCATTATGCCCCGCTGCTGGAACAAGGCGACCGGATCAGCCTGACCCGCGCGGGCATCGCGATCAACCCGCCCAAGGCCGCCGCCCGGTCAGCGACGTGACCTGATCTGACCCGACAGGCGGCCCTCGCCGGGGTCATGCGCCCCGGCGCTTGCCGTCACCTTGCGGCGCGGCAGTTGGCCAGTTGCGCCGAATACGTGCGCGAACGTTCACCCACCTCGGCGGCAACGCGCATCAACCACGCCTTGTTGTTGTAGGTGCCGTTGCGATAGCCGGTGCGGCCTTCGTGATAGGCCAGGTAGTGACGGCGCGCGTCCGACAGCGGGATGCCCAGCTGATCGCGCGATTGCTTCATGTACCAGCCCATGAAATCCGTCGCATCGCGGATGTCGTCCCGGCGCGCACGGCGGTTGCCAGTCGAGACAAGGTATTCCTTCCACGTCCCGTCCAGCGCCTGGCTGTACCCAAAGGCCGAGCTTTGCCGCCCCATCGGGATCACACCCAGCGAAAACTTCAGCGGGGTGCGCGCGTCCGAGATGAATTTGCTTTCCTGATAGATCGTCGCCATCTGCACGTGAACCGGAACGCCCCATTTGCGTTCGGCCGCACGGAAGGCCTGATAGTACCCACGGCGCTGTTCGAGTATCGAACAGGCGTTATCCAGATTGCGCGGTGCTTGTCCCGGCCGGCCGCCGCCCCCGCAGGACGCGGCCAGAAGGACAATCACCAATGCGCGAAGCCACTTGCTCATCTGCCTCTCGCTTTTGTTTATTAGTCTTTTGCCACAGTTTAGCCGATTGTCGCGCGGGTGGAAATCACATTTCCCAAATGCGCGAGTCTTGGCGCAACCCAAGAAGAAGGGGTTGAATTCCGCGGATTTTCGCTATCTTGTTCACAACTGTCGGTTTCCGCTTCACACAGTGTTTCCGGCGAAAATGTGTCCCAAAGTTGGACATATGGCCACTTTTCACGTTAAGAATGGCACTGAGAGGTGCAGCATGATCCGTCAACGCGCGAAATACCATCTGGGCCAGGTTGTCCGCCATCGCAAGCACCCCTTTCGCGGGGTGGTCTTTGATGTGGACCCGCAGTTCAGCAACACCGACGAATGGTACGAGGCGATTCCCGAAGAATCACGCCCCAAGAAGCAGCAGCCGTTCTACCACCTGCTGGCCGAAAACGATCAGAGCTTTTACGTGGCCTATGTGTCGGAACAGAACCTTGTGGCCGACTATTCAGGTGAACCGGTGGATCACCCGGACATTCCCGACCTGTTCGGCGCCTTCCACGACGGCAGCTATGAACTGCACTTTCAGATGAACTGACGCACGGCGGGGTGGATTGCCCCGCCCTATGCCTGCACTTGCGCCGCAACCAGCGACAGGAAGCGGTCGACGTCGCGTTCGCAGATCGACCAGTCACAGACCAGGCGCGCCGTGACGACCGTGTCGTCGCCCCCTTGATCAGCCCCCCACAGATGATAGACGGCGCCCTGCGCCATCACCGCCCTGTGCAACCCCAGCGGCGCGCGGAAAAACACCATGTTGGCCTGCGTTTCATTGACGATCTCAAGCCCAAGCCGCTGCAACCCCGCGCGCAGGCGCTGCCCGGCAGTATTGGCGCGCAGGGCCAGCTTGCTCCACAGATCGCCCTGCAGATAGGCCTGCATCTGGGCGGCAAGATAGCGGTGCTTGGAGTAAAGCTGCGCGCCGCGCTTGCGCCGCAACTCGAATTCGCGGGCGTGTTTCGGATCGAAAAAGATCACCGCCTCGACCCCCATCAAGCCGTTCTTGGTGCCGCCAAAGACCGCAACATCAACACCCAGTTTCCAGGTCATTTCAGCCGGGGTGCAGCCCAGCGCGACGCAGGCATTGGCAAAGCGCGCGCCGTCCAGATGCACGGGCAAATGGAAGTCGCGGGCCACGTCGCACAGCGCGCGCATCTGGTCCAGCGCATAGACATTGCCGCCCTCGGTCACATTGGTGATCGACACCGCGCCGCGCTGCGGGCCGTGGACGCCGCGGTTTTCCTCGCCTTCGATGGCGGTGCGCAGGGCCTGCGGGGTCATCACGTCGCTGCCCGGTACCAGCGTCAGCTTGGCCCCGCCGGTATAGAATTCGGGCGCATTGCATTCATCCATGTGGATGTGCGCATCGGGCGAACAAAAGACCGTATCATAGGGCTGGACCAGCGTGGCCAGCGCCAGCACGTTCGCCGCCGTGCCCAGCCCGACCAGATAGACCGCCGCCTCGGGCGCCTCGAACAGCTCGCGGATCTGGTCACAGACCTCGGAAGTCAGCGGATCGCTGCCATAGCCGGGGGCATAGCCTTCGTTCGCCCGGGCCAGGGCATCCAGAACCTGCGTCGGGACCGGCCCGCCGTTGTCAGAGGCAAAATTCATCACGTGTTCCCCAGGGGTTCGTCGATAATGTGGTCTTCCCAATCCTCGTCCGAAACTTCGAATTCGGCAACCGTGCGGTGCTGCATCGACACCCCCGCCTCGTGCACCGAGTCGGGGGTGCCGGTCAGCAGCGGATGCCATTCGGGCAGGGCATTGCCCTCGTACAGGCGTTTGTAGGCACAGGTCTGCGGCATCCAATAGGCGTGCTGGTCGATGTTCGACGGCTTCATCACGATGCATTCGGGCACGAACTGGTGACGGATCTCATACTTGGCGCAGCGACAGGTGGTGTCGTCGAACAGCCGGCAGGCGACGCGGGTCAGGGCGACCTCTCCGGTGTCTTCGTCCTCAAGCTTGTTCAGGCAGCATTTGCCGCAGCCGTCGCACAGCGCCTCCCACTCTTGCGGGGTCATGTCGGTCAGTTTCTTGCGTTCCCAGAAACGCGGGGACAAACCGCTGCGGTCGATCGGATCGCTCATAGCGCCGCCAGAATGCCGCGGGACTGCGTGCAGTCGGCATCCATCTGTTCGATCAACGCCTCGAGGCTGTCGAACTTCAATTCGGGGCGCAGGTAATCGACAAGGGCGACCGACAGGGTCGCGCCATACAGATCGCCGGTAAAGTCGAACAGGAAGGTTTCGATGTTGGGGAACTGGCCGTCGAACATCGGCCGCACCCCGACCGAGGCGGCGCCGTGGTACTGGCCCTTGTGCGGACCATCCAGCACCTCGACCAGCACGGCATAGACGCCAAAGGCGGGCGGATGCAGGCCATCGATGCTCATGTTCGCGGTGGGATAGCCAAGCACGCGGCCACGCTGTTCGCCGCCGATCACTTCGCCTTCGATCCGGTGCCAATGGCCCAGTTGCGCCGCGGCGTCGCGGGGGCGGCCTTCGCTCAGCGCCTCGCGGATCGCGGTCGACGAAATCTCGATCCCGCCGGTTTCAAGGATCTCGGCCACCGTGACGCCAAAGCCCATTTCCGCGCCAAAGGCCTGCAGATCGGTGACATTGCCCGCCCTGCCCTTGCCGAAACAGAAATCGGCGCCGACAACGATATGGGTCAGGCCCAGCCCGTCATGGATGACCTTTTGCGCGAACTCGCGCGGCGTCAACGAGGCCAGCGCGGTATTGAAGTTCAGCTGGTACAGCCTATCCACCCCCAGCTTTTCAAGCCGCGAGGCGCGGGCCTCGGCGCTCATCAGGCGGAAGGGCGGCGCATCGGGGGCGAAGTATTCGCGCGGGTGCGGCTCAAAGGTCAGCACCCCCAACGGCGCATCCGGCGCGGCCTTGCGCGCAAGGTCGATCACCGCCTGATGGCCCAGGTGAACACCATCGAAATTGCCGATGGCGGCGCTGGCACCGCGGTCTTCAGGGCGGACATACTGATAGTCACGGATAATTTTCATGCGGTTGGGTTAGCCCCCTTGCGGGCCTTGTGCAAGCGCGGCGGCGATCAGGGCGATGCCCTCTTCGATGCGCTCGGAGGGGATCGAACTGTAGCCAAGGCGGTAAAACCGTGTCGGCGGTGCGTTTTGCGCGAAAAACGGCGTGCCGGGTTCGATCAGCACGCTGTCCTGATGCAGTTGCGCGGCCAGGGCGCGGCTGTCGACGCCCTCGGGGGCCTGCATCCAGATGCTTGATCCGCCATGCGCGCCCTTGCCGGCGATCTCCAGCCCATGGGCCGCGATGGCCCGCTCCATGATCTTGCGGCGGTCCCCCAGCGCGCGGCCCATCCGGCGCACCTGCGCATCGTAATGGCCAAGCGACAGGTAATAGGCCGCCGTGCGCTGCACATGCCCGGGCGGATGGCGCAACATGCTGGCGCGCAGGGCGCGGGCCTCGCGAATGAAGGGGGCTGAGCCGACCAGATAGCCCAGCCGCAACCCCGGAAACAGCGATTTGGAAAAGCTGCCGACATAGATCACCCGCCCCTCTTCATCGAGGCTTTTGAGCGCCGGGCTGGGCGGTTTGAGAAAAGACATCTCGAATTCGTAATCATCCTCGACGATCAGCGCGTTGATCTGTGAAGCGCGTTTCAGCAAGGCCTCGCGCCGGGCGCGCGGTAGGGTGGCCGAGGTCGGACATTGGTGGCTGGGAGTTGTAAAGATCACCTGCGTGTCGCGCGGCACCGCATCGGGGGGCAGGCCTTCCTGATCGACATCCACCGGGGTGACCTGCGCGCCGCCCTGACGCAGGATTTCCCGCAACGCCGGGTAACAGGGGTTTTCGATCGCCACACGCCGCCCGCGCGAGGCAAGGATCTGCGCCGCCAACCACAGCGCATTCTGCGCACCCAACGTGATCAGGATTTCATCCGGGGCGGCCTGGATGCCGCGGCGTGGCAGGGTGTGGCGCGCGATGAAGGTGGCCAGTTCGGCATCATCCTGATCGTATTGATCCTGCGTCAGCGCCATGAAATCGCGCGCCCCCAGCGCCTGCGTCGCGCATAGCCGCCAGTTGGCATGGTCGAACAGCTTGGGGTCGGCCTGCCCGTAGATGAAAGGAAAGCGGAAGCGCGCCCAATCCAGCGGTTTGTTCATGCCCAGATTGGCGCCATTGCTGAACCGCTGGGCAAAAGCCGCGTCCCAGTCGACCTGGTCGCGGCGCGGCGCCAGCGGGCCAAAATCCGGGGGTTCGGGAGCGTTTTCGCTGACGAAATAGCCCGAACGGCCGCGCGAGGTCAGGTAGTCATTGGCCAGAAGTTCGGTATAGGCCAGCGTCACGGTGATCCGGCTGACGCCAAGGTGATGGGCAAGACCGCGGGTCGAGGGCAGCTTTTCCCCCGGTCGGAACCGGCCCGCCAGGATGCCTTCGGCCACCATTTGCTGGATGCGCGCCTGAAGCGTGCCCTGCGAGGTGGCGGAGAGGTGGAAGGTTTCGACGGGGATGGCCATGCGCGCAGGATAGACTGGGCTTATCGCGCGCGCAATCTGGACTGATGGTCCTTGTGGTCAGGGCGGAACGAGGGGCGCTGCCCCTCGCGCTCCCCGGAGTATTTGAGCCAAGAAGAAGGATCAGGCCGGGGTGCGTTCCCCGAAGATGGCGGAACCGACGCGGACATGGGTGGCGCCAAAGGCGATGGCCTGCTCGAAATCGCTGCTCATGCCCATCGAGAGCCCGGCAAGGCCGTTGCGGTTGGCGATTTTTTGCAGAAGCGCGAAATGCAGGCTGGGGGTTTCATCCACCGGGGGAATGCACATCAGCCCCTTGATCGGCAGGTCCAGCGCCCGGCATTCGGCGATGAAACCATCGGCCTCGGCGGGGGAAACCCCTGCCTTTTGCGGCTCTTCCCCGGTGTTGATCTGGATGAACAGATCGGGGCAGTGGCCGGTTTCCTGCGCGAGGCGGGCCAGAGTATTCGCCAGTTTGGGCCGGTCGAGGGTGTGGATGGCGTCGAAAAGATCCATCGCCTGACGCGCCTTGTTGGTTTGCAGCGGGCCGATCAGGTGGACCTGCACATTTTCGTAGCGGTCCCGGAAATCCGGCCATTTGCCGGCCGCCTCTTGTACCTTGTTTTCGCCAAACAGGCGGTGGCCTTGCTGCAGAACCGCCTCGACGCGGTCATTCGGCTGGACCTTGCTGACGGCGATCAGCTGCACGTCTTCGCGCGGGCGGCCAGCGTCCTGGCAGGCTTTGGCAATACGGGTTTCGATGTCATTTAGTCCCACGGATCAGTCCCCCAGGCGTGGATGAATGGCTGAAGCTCGGTTTCGTAGCGGCGCCAGGCGTCGCGGCGGCCGGCGTGAATCGGTTGGCGCACCTGCGCCAGGCTCAGCGTCTGTACCGCAGCCCGGGACTGATGGAAATCCAGGCATTGGTCTTCCCACTCCAGCCCTGCTGCGGCGATCAGCGCGCGGGACTGCGGTTCGGGATCGCTGACCAGCGCTTCGTAGTGGACCTCCTGGATCACGCCGTGCATCCGGTCCTTCCAGTGTTGCACCACCTTGCGGAACCGTTTGATTTCATGCGCGATCTCGGCCAGGTCATTGGCATAGCGGTGGGTGCCGATGGCAAAGTGGTTCTTGTAGATCGACAGTGCGATGTCGCGCGGATCGCGGTGCACCACGATGATCCGGGCGCCGGGCATGGCGCGGTGGATCAAACCGAAGATCAGATAGCTTTGGATCGCCTTGTCGGTGATCACGCCGCTTTTCGCGCCGGTGTCGCGCATGGCAAGCCGGCGATAGTGGTCGGCATAGTCGGCCAGCGCCGCGGGGCTGATCTGCGCCAGCGGCTTGATCTTTTCGACGGCGCCGAAATGGGCATAGGCCTGCCGCAGCGCATGCACCATTTCTCCGCCCGCATGGGCCTGCCCATGGGCCGCGATGATCTGTTCGACCAGCGTCGTTCCGGACCTGGGCATTCCGGTCACAAAGACCGGGCGCGGGTCCATGCACCCGTCGATCGGGGTCAGGTCGCTGTCCTGCGCCGCCAGAACGGCGGCGATTTCACGATCCTTTGCCTGCGGATCAAGCGGCGCGATCTTGGCCTGCAGGGCATTGGCGCGGTTCAGAAAGGCAAAGACCTTGCCGGTTTCGCCCTGCTCTTCCAGCGCCTTGGCAAGGGCAAAGCCCAGGTGGACGCGCCCGGCATCGTTCAGCCGTGGATCGTTCCACAGCTTGACCATCTGGCGCACCAGCGGATCGCCCTTTCTGGTCCGGATGCCACCCAGCAGAATCCGGTAAAGCTCGGGCTGGTTGGGGTGGCGCTTGATCAGCTTGCGCAACATCTCTTCTGCATCGTCGAACCGGCCGAGGGTCTGAAGATAGCGCGCCTTGTCGGCCCGGGGGGCAATTGCCTTTGGGTCAAGGGCGATCAGGCGGTCATAGGCATCCAACGCCTTGTCTGCATGCCCGGTGCGCCCGTAACGGTCGGCGGCGGCCTGCAACAACCGCTGCGATCCCGGGGCAAGATCCAGGGCCCGGGCGGTATGATGCAAAAAGCCATCGGCATCGCCGTCTTCATAGGCAAGGGTCGACAGAAAGGCATGGGCTGCCGCGTGGTCGGGATCGGACAGAATCAGCTGCTCGAACGCCTTGCGGGCCTGTAGTCTTTGGCCTGCCGCGTGCAACCGCTGCGCCTGCGCGAACAAGGCAGCTTTGTCCTGTGTCGAAAGTGGCAGCATCCCGGTCCCCCTTTTGGCGACCCTTTTGCACAAAAGAAAAGAGCGGGCGCAAGGCCCGCTCTTCCCTTAGCCTAACTGGCTGTAGACGTCCTTAGAAGGACATCGACAGACCCAGCGAGAAGGAGTCGTTCTCGTAGGACACGCCGGGTGCCGAGACTTCTTCCTTGCCGTAACCCATCTGGGCTTCGAGACCGCCACCCAGATCGTAGTTCACTGCCAGACCAAAGCCTTTGGCTTCCAGGCCGTCGATGCCGTAACGGTCATCGTACTTGCCGAAGTTGGCGCCGATGGTCAGAGCGTTCATCGAGTAGCCCAGACCCAGACCCCAGAAGGATTCGGTTTCGTCGTTCAGGAACGCGACGTCGGAGTAGTTGGCTTCCGAGTAGTTCAGACGTGCCTGCAGACCGTTGCTGAAGGTGGTGTCGAGGCTGATGCCCCAGACGTCCGAACGCTCAGCCACTGCACCGAATGCTTTGGCTTGCACTTCGAAACGCTCGTCTGCGGTTGCACCGGGATCCAGCAGCAGCAGAGCTGCGTCAGCTGCAGCGGCAGCTGCGAGACCACCGATTGCGGCCACGGTAGCGTTGTTCTCGTCGCCCGACTGGTAGCCGATGCCGACGCCGAGGGTCAGGCCAGCAAGCTCAGCCGAGTAACGTGCACCGATACCCCAAACCGGGTCGAACACGCCAGCGTCGTCCAGTTCAACCGACAGGTAGCCGGTGAAGCTGTTGAACGAGTATGCGAACTGGGCGATCTGACCGTCGTAGGTGCCGTCCATGCCGGAGTTGGCGTTGAAGCCAGCGTGCCAGGTTTCGGAGTCGTCGATGGAGCCACCGATGTTGACTTCCTGCATGGCTGCGTCGAATGCGCCGTCAACGTCGCCCATGGTCAGCTTGGCTGCGCCGTATGCAACGTGGATGGTTTCGCCACCCTGGGTGCCGTTGCCGAATGCGCCGTTTTCGTCCAGATCAACGACTGCGCCGAAGGTCAGGCCGTTGTCTGCTTCACCGGTCATGGTGAAGGACACGTCGATGTCGGTGTGGAATTGTGCGTTGTCGCCATAGCGGTCACCGCCGACGATGCCCATTTCGGCCCAGCCGGACAGAGCGATGTCTGCCGATGCTGCGCCCGCGGTAGCAACCAGTGCGGTGGTCGCGAACAGAATCTTTTTCATTTTTTCCCTCATGTGTTCAAAGGCACTACCAAGCCGGGTTGCCCGACCTTGATGTGATGTTCTATGCGCCCGCAGCCCCCGTCATTGCAAGTCATGCAAAAAGCATCCCTGCAACAAGCGGATCAGTGATGCGCAATTGTCACAAGCCTTTTGCCCGCCGGGATCGACGCGACGTTTCCTGCGCAAAAATCCGCCAGTCACAAGGCGGCCAAGCCCTTTTGACCATTCACGCATCTTGCGCCCCGGGCGCATTTGCTGCAGGCGCACGTGCCTCGCGCGCGCCCGCGATTCCTTTCATCACGGTGGTTGATGCCGGATTCCCCCGTATTCCCCCGTCCGGGCCGCAATTGGCGGGCATTGATCGCTTGCCGCTGCGCCGTGTGCCGAGTATTCAGGGGGAAATCGGGAATTCCGCAGGAGGCTGCAAATGGACATCAAGCGTATTGCACTGGGAATGGGGCTGGTGATTGCCCTGACGGCCCAGTCCGGTTGCAGCGTCTTCGGCGGTGGCCGGGGCCAGCCGGTCGATACGCCCTCGGCCGAGGAAACCAACGACCAGATCATCTATGGCGATCGCGGCAAGCCGCGCGGCACGATCTGGGACATCTTCCGCGCCCGCCCCGATCAGGGACAGGTTGGCCAGGTGAACAAGTATATCTGGAACGCCGCGCTTGAGACGCTGAACTTCCTGCCGGTGCAGTCGGTCGATCCCTTTACCGGGGTGATCACCACCGGGTTCGGCACGCCCCCCGGCGGCGGTCAGGCCTATCGCGCGACGATCTATGTCAACGATCCGGCGCTGGATGCCCGGTCGCTGAACGTGGCGCTGATGACGCGGTCGGGTCCGGCCTCGGCCGCGACGGTCCGCGCGATCGAGGATGCCATCCTGACCCGCGCCCGCCAGCTGCGCGGCCAGGACAGCAAGCTGTAAGGCTTAGCGTTCCACGCAACAGATCGCAGGGCGGGGTGTTTCCCCGCCCTTTTTCGTGGCCCCGGCGGATCAGTCCAGCGGCGGGCGCGGGTCCAACTGCGACAGGCGCTGGACCCAGTCCAGGTGTTGCGGCAGGCAAATCGTCTTGAGATCGTAGTGCGCGCGCACAAAGGCGCGGGCATTGGCGCCCAGCCGCGCGCGGGTTTCGGGATCGTCCAGAAGGGCGCACAGCCGGTCCACCAGCCCGTCGCGGTCAAAGAAATCGACCAGCCAGCCGTTTTCGTCCTCGGTCACGACCTCGCGCACCGGTTCGGTCCCTGACGCCAGAATCGCGCATTGGGCGCTCATCGCTTCGAGCAGGGACCAGGACAGGACAAAGGGATAAGTCAGATAGACATGCGCGGTGCTGATCTGCAGCATCGACAGATAGACGTCATAGGGCACGCGCCCCAGAAAATGCACGCGGTTCCAGTGCGGCGTCGGAATGCGCCCGCGCACCTCGTCGATGAAGATCTGTTTCCAGCTTTGTCCCCCCGGGGCCTTGGCGCCATAGCTGACCTCGTCTCCGCCGATCAGAACCACATGGGCGTTCGGCCGCCGTTTCAGGATTTCGGGCAGCGCCCGCATGAACACGTGATAGCCGCGATAGGGTTCGAGGTTGCGGTTGATAAAGGTGATCACCTCATCGTTTCGCGTCAGCGTGACATCGCGGTGCACCAGCAGGCTGGCATCGGCCCTGGGCACCACCAGGTCGGTATCCACCCCGTCATGCGCCACGGTGATCCGGTCCTGCCAACCCTGCGGAAAGCTCGAGGCCTGGAACTGCGTCGGAGACAGGCCCGCATCCATGATTTCCTCGTGCAGGCGGTTGTTCAGGTTCTTCATGCGAATTCGCAGTTTGTCGGCTTCGGGCGATTGCGACGGGAATTCCGGGTCGAAATTCATGAAGGGCTTGGTCGTCAGGTGGTACAGCTCGCAATACAGGCCCAGCCGGGCGGTGGGCCAGACATCCTTGAGGAACATGGATTCGCCCCAGCCGTGATGGGCGCAGATCACATCCGGCTGAAACCCCTGCGCCTTCAGCGCCGCCGCGCCGCGATAGCAGGACGTGGCGCGCAGCAGCTTGGTCTCGAAATCGGCCAGCCAGGGATGAACGCCCTTGGTGCTGGCGCCCTTGACTTCGTAGGGGACGACCCTGACCCCTTTCCAGTTCGACGGCTGCTTGACCTTGCAGGTCAGGGCGACCACCTCGTGGCCCTGCGCGACAAGCGCCGGGGCAAGGTGTTTGTACTGCCCGGGAAAGTTCTGGTGGATCAGCAGGATCTTCATGGTGCTCGGCCTAACTTGGTCTTTTGACCGCCTTTGTGACATGCCTGCGGCGTCCGGCCAATCCCGTTTGCCCCCTGCCCGCGCCAAGCGCTGCGGAAATACCGCCTGCGGCCTTGCCTTGCTGCGCCGTTCAACGCCATGGTGCCGACGGCAACAGGGATGGGCACGATGGCCGGGCCAGGAAAACTGATCATTCACGCCGGGTTCCACAAGACCGGCACCACCAGCGTCCAGATGGCGCTGCATGGCAATCGCGAGGCGCTGGCCGATCATGTCGACATCCTGCTGCGCGACGACATCCTGCCGCTGACCCAGGCCGCGCGGCACTTTTCAAAACGCCGCACCCCCGAGTCGCTGGCCGAGGTCGCCCGGCAGGCCGACGCCTGTTTTGCCGCCATCGCCGGCGGCACCCGCCCCGTGGTCATCGCCACCGAGGACCTGTCCGGCATGATGCCCGGGCGCGCCGGGCTGGACAGCTATTCCGCCGCGCCAATCCTGATGCAGACGCTGGAACGCGCCGCGCTGGCCCGGCTTGGCGCTGCGACGCCGATGGTCTTCTACTTTTCGACCCGCGCCGCCGATCCCTGGGTCGAAAGCCTGTGGTGGCAACACCTGCGCAGCACCCGGATCGAAACGGACCTGGATGACTATCGCCGGGAGGCGCAGGCCGCCGCCGATCTGGACGCCATCATCGCGGCGGTGCGCGGCGCGCTTGGCCATGCCAGCGTCGTCAGCCATGCGCTCGAGGATATCCGCCAGGCGCCCGAAGGCCCGGTTTCCGTCCTGTATGACCTGCTGGACCTGCCGCAGGCGCTGCGCGGCCCCGCGCCAAAGCCCGCGAACACCCGTCCGCCTTGCGGGTTGGAGCCGATCTTTCTGGCGCTGAACCGTAGCGGCCTGCCCGACGATTGCGTCAGCGACACCAAGCGCAGGCTGCTGCGCGCTGCCCGCCGCAACGCCGATTGAACCGCCAGCACTGGACGAAAGCCTTCGCGCGGCCTATCACGCCCCGCAAACCTGCCCTGACCGCACCCAGGGCGAAGACCTGCAAAGGATACCCCATGTCGCGTTACGACCCCGCATCGATCGAGCCGAAGTGGCAAGAGGCCTGGGACAAGGCACAGACCTTCAAGGCCGTCCGCTCGGATGACAAGCCCAAGTACTACGTGCTGGAAATGTTCCCCTACCCCTCGGGCCGCATCCACATCGGGCATGTGCGCAACTACACCATGGGCGACGTGATCGCGCGCTACAAACTGGCGACGGGGCATAACGTGCTGCACCCCATGGGTTTTGACGCCTTTGGCATGCCCGCCGAAAATGCCGCGATGGCCTCGAACGGCCATCCCAAGGACTGGACCTATTCCAACATCGACACCATGGTCGGCCAGATGAAGCCGCTGGGCTTTGGCCTTGACTGGTCCCGCATGTTCGCCACCTGCGATCCCGAATACTACGGCCAGCAGCAGGCCCTGTTCATCGACTTCCTCGACAAGGGGTTGGTCTATCGCAAGAACGCCGTGGTGAACTGGGATCCGGTCGACATGACCGTTCTGGCCAACGAACAGGTGATCGACGGCAAGGGCTGGCGGTCCGGCGCGGATGTGGAACGGCGCGAGTTGACGCAGTGGTTCTTCAAGATCTCGGACTTTTCCGGCGAATTGCTGGATGCATTGGACGGGCTGGAAAACTGGCCCGCCAAGGTGCGCCTGATGCAGGAAAACTGGATCGGCAAATCGCGCGGGCTGCAATTCGCTTTCAGCACCATCGAGGCCCCCGAAGGTTTCGACCGGATCGAGGTTTATACCACCCGCCCCGACACGCTGATGGGCGCGTCCTTTGTCGGGATTTCCCCCGATCACCCGCTGGCCAAACAGCTTGAACGAGACGACCCCAAGGTCGCCGAGTTCTGCGCACTGGCGCGCAAGGGCGGCACCACCGCCGAGGCCATCGAAAAGGCCGAAAAGCTGGGCTATGACACCGGCATCACCGTGCGCCATCCCTTTGATACTGCGTGGGAACTGCCGGTCTATATCGCCAATTTCATCCTGATGGATTACGGCACCGGCGCGATCTTTGGCTGTCCGGGCCATGACCAGCGCGACCATGATTTCTGTGTCAAATACGACCTGCCCATCGTCGACACCTTTTTGCCGGTCGAGGGCGAGCATGACATCCAAAAGGCGCCCTTCGTTCCGGCCAAGACCGAAAAGGTCCGCTATACCCGCCTGATCGCAGGCGAGGAAATCCAGACCGGCGACGAAGGCGTGAACGCCACCATCGACTTTTGCGAGGCGAACGGCGTCGGCCAGGGCGTGACCAAGTACCGCCTGCGCGACTGGGGCCTGTCGCGCCAGCGCTATTGGGGTTGCCCGATCCCGGTCGTCCATTGCGATACCTGCGGCGTCGTTCCCGAGAAAACGGAAAACCTGCCGGTCGAACTGCCCTACGATGTCAATTTCAGCACCCCGGGCAACCCGCTGGACCGTCACCCCACGTGGCGCGATTGCGCCTGCCCTAAATGCGGCAAGCCTGCGCAGCGCGAAACCGACACGATGGACACCTTTGTCGATTCGTCGTGGTATTTCGCCCGCTTCACCGCGCCCCACGCCAAGACGCCGACCGACATGGCCGAGGCCGAATACTGGATGAACGTCGACCAATACATTGGCGGCATCGAACACGCGATCCTGCACCTGCTTTATTCGCGGTTCTTCGCCCGCGCGATGAACATCTGCGGCCACCTGCCCGACAAATCGCGCGAACCTTTTGATGCGCTGTTCACCCAGGGCATGGTGACCCACGCGATCTATCAGACGAAAAACGCCGAGGGCCGCCCGGTCTATCACTATCCCGAAACCGTCGAGCTGCGCGACGGCAAGGGGTTCCTGAAAGACGGGACCGAGGTAAAGATCATCCCCTCGGCCAAGATGTCCAAGTCCAAGAACAACGTCGTGGACCCGGTCGAGATCATCAAGACCTATGGCGCCGATACCGCCCGCTGGTTCGTGCTGAGCGACAGCCCCCCCGAACGCGACGTGGAATGGACAGCCAGCGGGGCCGAGGCCGCGTACAAGCACCTTGGCCGCGTCTATCGCATCGCGTCGGAAATTGCCGACCTCGAGGTTGAAACCACCGGCGAGGACGAGGCCCTGCTGCGCGAAATGCACAAGGCCATCCACGATGTCACCATGGGCGTCGAGAGCTTTGGCTTCAACGCCTCGATCGCCAAGCTCTATGCCTTTACCAACGCGCTGCAAAAATCCCGCGCCGGCAAGGCGGCCAAGACCCAGGCCGCGAAAACGCTGGCTCAATTGATGTCGCCAATGACGCCGCACCTGTCCGAAGAGGTCTGGCAATTGCTGGGCGGCGAAGGGCTGATCGCCAACGCGCCCTGGCCCAAGGCCGACGAAGCGATGCTGGTCGAAGACAGCGTGACCCTGCCGATCCAGATCAACGGCAAACGCCGAGGCGAAATGACCGTGCCGCGCGACATGCCCAAGGAAGAGGTTGAAAAAGCCGCCCTTGCACACGAAGCTGTGGTGAAGGCCCTCGAAGGGGGCCAACCGAAAAAGCTGATCGTGGTGCCGGGGCGGATCGTCAATGTGGTTGTCTAAACGCAAATTCCTGCTGGGCGCGCTGGTCCTTGGACTGGGCGCCTGCGGGTTCACCCCGGTCTACGGGCCGCAAGGCACCGGCAACAGGCTGCTGGGCCGCATCGCGCTGGAGGCGCCCAAGACGCCCAACGACTACGCCTTTAACGCGCGGTTCGAGGAACGCATGGGCCGCGCATCCTCCGGGCCGTATTTGCTGAGCGTGAAAAAAACCGTCGACCAGCAGGATCTGGGCAGCACCTCGACCGGCAACACGACGCGCTATCGCCTGCTGGGGCGGGCCAGCTACAGCCTGACCGACGCGGGCACCAAGGCCGTGCTGATTGAAGGCCAGACCGATGGCTTTACCGGCTATTCCACCACCGGGTCGACCGTTGCCACGCTGGCGGCGGAACGCGCCGCCGAACAACGCCTGATGGTGATTCTTGCCGATCAGGTCATCGACAAGCTGATCTTGCAAGCCACCGACCTGCCGGAATGAAGCTAAACCCGCGCGACGCCAACGCCTTTTTCCAGCGCCCCGACCCCAAGGTCGCGGGCCTGCTGATCTTTGGCGAGGACACGATGCGCGTGGCGATGAAACGGCAGGAAGTGATCGCCAATATCGTCGGCCCCGCGGGCGAAGAGGAAATGCGCCTGTCGCGCATGACCGGGGCCGAATTGCGCCGCGAACCGACGATGCTGCTGGATGAAATCAAGGCCACCGGCTTTTTCCCCGGCCCCCGCGCCGTGCTGGTCGAAGAGGCGACCGACGGGCTGTCCAAGACGCTGGGCGCGGCACTGCTGGACTGGCGCGAGGGCGATGCCCAGATCGTTGCGACCGCCGGGCAACTGGCGTCGAAATCAGCCCTGCGCAAGCTGTTTGAAAGCGCCCCGAACGCCGTTTGCGCCGCGCTTTACAATGACCCCATGGGCCGCGCCGAAATCGAGGCCGAGCTGAAACGCGCCGGCCTGCGCGAGGTCGGGCGCGAGGCGATGACCGCGCTCGAAGTGCTGTCGCGCAGCCTGACGCCCGGCGATTTCCGCCAGACGCTGGAAAAGATCGCGCTGTACAAGCTGGACGATGCCGATCCGCTGACCCCAGAAGAGGTGGGGTTGATGGCCCCGGCCTCGGTCGAGGCCGAAATAGACGAGGTGTTCCACGTGCTGGCCGAGGGGCGAAGCCAGGACATCGCGCCAGTCATGCAGCGCCTGACCGCGCAGGGCGTGACGCCGGTGACACTGCTGATCATGGGCGCGCGGCATTTCCGGACGCTGTACACGCTGGCCTCGGCCCCAGGGGGGCCGGCGCAGGGCATCGGACGGCTGCGCCCGCCCCTGTTCGGCGCGCGCCGCGACCGGATGTTGCGGCAGGCACAGGGCTGGTCGGTCACGCGGCTGGAACAGGCGCTGGACGTGCTGATGGAAACCGACCTGACGCTGCGGTCCGCCGGTCAGCGCGCGCCTGCCATGGCGCTGGTCGAACGCGCCTTTGTGCGCCTTGCCTTCCTGGCGCGGCGCTGATCGGGAGGAAAGACAATGGGCTATACTCTGTACGGTCCGCTGCGCAGCCGCGCCTTTCGCGTGCTATGGATGCTGGAAGAACTGGGGGTGGATTACGGCCATGTCCCCGCCGGGCCGCAATCCGAGGAGGTGCTGCGCGTCAGCCCCATCGGCAAGGTTCCGGTCCTGCTGGACGGCGATCACGTGATCCCCGACAGCACCGCCATCCTGACCTACCTTGCGGACAAGCACGGCCAGTTCACCGCAGCCGCCGGCACCCCGGAGCGGGCGCGTCAGGATGCCCTGACCTTTCGCATTCTGGACGATCTGGAAAGCCTGCTGTGGACCGCCGCCAAACACAGCTTTGTCCTGCCCGAAGAAGAACGGGTGCCCGAGGTCAAACCCGCCTGCCGCGCGGAATACGCCCGCAACCTTGATCGGCTGATGTCCGAGATCGAGGGCCCCTACCTGATGGGCGAGACCATCAGCGTGCCGGACTTCATCCTGTGCCATTGCGGCGGCTGGGCGCAAAACGCGGGTTTTCCGAAGGGGCCCGAATCCTTCAAGGCCTATGTCGCCCGCCTGCGCGCGCGCCCGGCCTTTGTAAAAGCGGCGGCGCGATAGGGGCTCTGCCCCCGCGCTGCGCGCTCCCCCGGGATATTTTCGGCACAAAGAAGCCGGGACGGTTCAGGATTTGTCGGTGACGTTTTCCTTGAACGCCTTTTCGAAGGCGGCCTGTTTCGCGGCGTCCGCCTCGGTCTGGTTCTGCGCCTTCCAGTCGTCGTAGGGCATGCCGTAATAGATCTCGCGCGCGGCGTCCTTGGACATCTCGATGCCGCGTTCGTTTGCGGCCTCTTGATACCAGCGGCTGAGGCAGTTGCGGCAGAAGCCGGCCATGTTCATCAGGTCGATGTTCTGCACGTCCTTGCGGTCTTGCATCAGGTGCTGGCGCAGCCGGCGAAAGGCGGCGGCTTCGATTTCGAGGCGGGTCTGGTCGTCCATGGGGTCTCTCCTGTGTTACTCGGGAACCTGGGTCAGGGCCTGCTGCAGCAGCGGGGCAAGGCGTTCGCCCCAGTGGGCCTGCGCCGCCTGGCTGTCGATCAGGTCATTGCGCAATTCGATCAGGGTGTTGTTGCGGCCATGGTGCAGGGCGTGGCGGTCGATCGCGTCGCCCGGCAGGTGGCCGGAATAGGGTTCGTTGCGGCCAACCGTCAGGTCGGGCTCTGCCTCGAGCAGGGCAATCAGCGGATCGGACAGACGCCTGTCGTAGGAATGCAGAATGCCGATGTGCCAGGGCCGCGACGGGCGCGCGCGCAATTGCCGGGTGAAGGAATGCACCGCGACGATCACCGTGTCCTTGCGCCGCCCCGCCAGCCTTGCATAGGCGTCGTGGTAGGGCCGGTAATAGGCATTCAGGCGGCGTTCCTTTTCGGCGGCATCCGCATCGCGGTTGGCCGGTATGACCGAGCCGTCGTAAAGCTTCATCAGCAAGGTGGGATCGTCCTCGCCGCGATTGGGGTCGATCACGAGGCGGGAAAAGTTGGACAGCAGCACAGGCGCACCCAGCGCCCGCCCCAGCGCCAGCGAAACGCCCGCCGCGCCCGGGTCATAGGCGATGTGCCGCGCCATGTCCGCATCGGGCAGGCCCAGCGTGCCGCCCAGATCCGGCGGCACCGTGTTGGCGGCGTGGTCGCAGGTTATCAGCCAAGGGCTATCGCGGTCTTCACCGTCGATGTGATAGGGAGTGTATGTCATGATCTCGTCATAGTGGCCAAGCAACAGATATGCCAGTTGTGCGCCAAAGGGAATTGCGGGAAATGGCCGCGCGTGTTAGCGGTAACGCGAACTTGGACACGCCGCGCAGCACGCCGAGGCAAAAGGACCCGACATGAAAAGAGACCGTAACGTCAAGATCGTCGCAACGCTTGGGCCGGCCAGCTCGACCTATGAAATGATCCGTGCGCTGCACGAGGCGGGCGCCGATGTGTTCCGCCTGAACATGAGCCACGGCAAACACGAAGAGATTGCCGAAAAGCACAGCATCATCCGCCAGGTCGAAAAGGACCTGGACAGCCCGATCGCGATCCTGGCTGACCTTCAGGGGCCCAAGCTGCGCGTCGGCGAATTCGCCAAGGGCGAGGAAGAGCTGGAATGGGGCGAGACCTTCCGTCTTGACCTGGACCCGGCCCCCGGCACCCACAAGCGCGTGAACCTGCCCCACCCCGAGATTTTCGCCGCCCTCAAGGTTGGCGCGCATCTGCTGGTCAACGATGGCAAGATCCGCCTGCGGGTCGAGGAATGCGGCGAGGATTTCGCCAATTGCACCGTTGTCACCGGCGGCACCATTTCCAACCGCAAGGGCGTGAACGTGCCCGACGTGGTGCTGCCGCTGGCCGCCCTGTCGGAAAAGGACCGCAAGGATCTGGAATTCGTCTGTGCGCTTGGCGTTGACTGGCTGGCGCTGTCCTTTGTGCAGCGCCCCGCCGACGTCGAAGAGGCCCGCGCCCTGTGCAAGGGCCGCGCCGCGATCCTGTCCAAGATCGAAAAGCCCGCCGCCGTCGAAGCCTTCGACGATATCCTGGCGGTGTCCGACGGCATCATGGTGGCGCGTGGCGATCTGGGCGTGGAACTGCCGGTGCAGAACGTCCCGCCGATCCAGAAACGCCTTGTGCGCAAATGCCGTTCGGCGGCCAAACCGGTCATCGTGGCGACCCAGATGCTGGAATCGATGATCGAATCGCCGATGCCGACCCGCGCCGAGGTGTCGGACGTGGCCACCGCCATCTACGAAGGCACCGATGCGATTATGCTGTCGGCCGAATCCGCCGCCGGTCAGTACCCGGTCGAGGCTGTGACGACGATGAACAACGTCGCCATCGAGGTCGAAAGCGACGAAACCTACCGCGAGATCATCGAAGCCTCGCGCCATGCCAAGCGCAGCACCGTGGCCGACGGCATCGTTGCCGCCGCCCGCGAGATCGCCGAGACCGCGAACATCAAGACGATCTGCTGCTTTACCTCGTCGGGGACCACGGCGGCGCTGGTGGCACGCGAACGCCCGCGCGTTCCGATCATCGCCATGACCTCGCTGCGCGGCACCGCGCGCCGGCTGTCGCTGCACTGGGGCACCAACTGCGTCATGACCGGCGAGCTTGAGCGCTTCAAGCAGGCAGTGGTCAACGCCGCACGGGCCGCACGGGCGCAGGGCTATGCCGGCGAGAACGACCAGATCGTCGTGACCGCGGGCGTGCCCTTCAACGTGCCGGGCAGCACCAACATCCTGCGTGTCGCCCCCTGCGACGAACGTTTGATCTATAGCACCGATCCGGAGTAACCTGTCGTTAACCTTTGACAGGAGCATCGGATGGATCCCGATACGACTTTGGTGGTCGGCATGGTCATGGCCGTGCTGGCCATCCCCGCCATCGTGTCGGCGTTGTCCGATGGCCGCGCCCCGCGGGTAGCCGCCATCATGGCGATTCTGGCCGGGGGGCTGATGGTCTATGCCATCAATGAAAAAGAGGGCGGATACCGGATCAAGGACGTCCCCGACGTGGTTTATCACGTGATCGGCGATTTCCTCTGACAGGCGGTGTTTTCCGCGGTCCGACCCCCCTTGCCAAACGCGCCGCAGCCTCCTATACGGCGCGTTCCAACCGTGCGTCCGGCCCAAGTGGCATGCCGAGTCGCGCGCTGTAGAAGGAGTACGAAATGCCCAAGATGAAGACGAAGTCGAGCGCGAAAAAGCGCTTCAAGGTCAGCGCCACCGGCAAGGTGATCGCAGGCCAGGCCGGCAAGCGCCACGGCATGATCAAGCGCCACAAGAAATTCATCCGCGATGCGCGCGGAACCACCGCTCTGTCCGCCCCTGACGCAAAGATCGTCAAGGGCTACATGCCCTACGACCGCTGATAGGAGGCTACCGATATGTCCCGAGTTAAAGGCGGAACCGTTACGCACGCGCGTCACAAGAAAGTCATCAAGGCAGCCAAAGGCTACTATGGCCGTCGCAAGAACACCTTCAAGGTGGCCGCACAGGCCGTCGACAAGGCGAACCAGTACGCAACCCGTGACCGCAAGAACCGCAAGCGCAACTTCCGCGCCCTGTGGATCCAGCGGATCAACGCGGCTGTCCGTGCCCATGACGAGGCACTGACATACTCCAAGTTCATCAACGGCCTGAACCTGGCCGGGATCGAAGTGGACCGCAAGGTTCTGGCCGATCTGGCCGTGCACGAACCCGAAGCCTTTGGCGCGATCGTCGCCCAGGCCAAAGGCGCACTGGCAGCCTGAAGCTGATCACATCGGGTGGCAACACCCAAGCGACCCCGCCCGGCCCCGCCGCGGCGGGGTTTTCTCTGTCCGGGCGAAAAGCCTGCGCCAAACGCAACGCGGGCAATCCAAAGGATCGCCCGCGCCGTCTGAACAAACGCCCCGCATCACTGGTCAGCGGACTATATCGGCAAAAAACGGTGCCTAGCTCAGAGAGTTGAGACCGAACAAATTGCCTTCGGTGTCCTGGCACAGGCTCACCCAGCCGAATTCGCCGATCGAGAACTTGGGCCTGATCACGACCCCTCCGGCCTTGGCAACGCGCGCCTCTTCGACGGCACAATCCTCGGCCATGAAATAGATGACGGTTCCGCCCTGCCCCGGCCCGGCATGCGGCGACTTGGTCAGCGCACCCGCCGCGCCATAGACGCCCATGTCGGCCGGAAAGCTCATCATCTGCGATTCGCCCGTGGGATCGCCCATCGGCGCCAGCTTGACCGCCAATACGGTTTGGTAAAATTCCACGGCCCGGTTCAAATCGTCCACGTAGATGTCGAACCATCCAACTGCGTTCATCCTGGTCATTTCAAACGTCCTTGTTCTGTCGCTATGTGCATGACCTAACAAGACGCTGCCGCGCTGTATTGTAGATTTCAGACATCGAACTTGCGGGTGTATTTTCCCGGCGTGTAGCCCGTGGCCTTTCGAAAGGAATGGATGAAGTGGGACTGATCCGCGTAGGACCAGGTGTCATTGCCGTTCAGGGCCTGCTGCAGGCGCAGCACCTTGAGGAAATCATGCGGCGCAAAGCCCGTGGTGCGTTTCAGCGTGCGCTGCAGCTGTCGCGCCGATATCCCGGCGGCCTCGGCCATGTCGGCCACCGACACGATGTCATCAAGGTGCTGGAATATCTTTTCGGTCACCGGGTTCGGCGCCAGGAATTTCTGGTCGACCAGCCATTCGACCAGCCGGATCAGGATCGGCATCTGGTCGGCAAAGGCACGGCCCGCTAGCTGACGGTTCACGTCAAGCAATGGCAGATCGCCCTGATACGGCTGGTCGATGACGCCATGGCAGATCGGTTCGCGGCTGTCCTGCCAGACGCCGGGCAAAAACCGGATGTTCACAAAGTGAAAGCTGCGCCCAAGGTTGAATTCTTCTGACGTGGCGCGCAGTTTCGACACCCCGGTGATGCCCCGGTTGTCCTGGTCAAAGACGATATAGGCACAGGCATCGGGCAGGGCGTGAAACCGGTAGTCCTGCGGCAGCGCGTGCTCCGTCTTCAGTTCCAGAAATCGGTGCACCAATCCGCGCAGATGGCTTGGCGGCTCGACCTCGACGAACTGCACGGCGTCGACGGCCTTGTCCTTGCCGTTGCCCTTCGGGTCATACAGATCCGTCTTGCCGCTCATGTCCCACCATCCCGTCCAAAGCCGTTTTTCTACGGGCTTTTGAAGCGCTTGGGAACCCTCGTGCCAGGGGCGGAGCCCCGCCTTTCGGCAGGGCAATACCGCCCCGGGGACCGGCCTAGCGCAGCTTGGCCAGTTCCGGGTCGATATAGAACATCGAGTTGGGAAGATTGGCCTTTTCCAGCCCGCCCAGAACCACCGTCGTCTGGTTGCCGTCGCCGTCGGTGATGATCCACTGACGCAACTCCACCGGGTTGGCGGTGAATTTCAGCTGGATACTGCCATACTCGGGGCGCTTGGGGTCCTGTGCCGTCACCACGGTCGCGGTGCCGTCATAGCTGTGGTTCTTGACCATGCCCGCCTGCGCAAGGTTCACGTTGCGATCCAGGATGATCGACAGCGGCGTCTGGTTCAGCGGATAGGTTTCCGGCTGGGCGTTCAGCTTGCGATCCAGGATATAGACCGACCCGGCCGAGGCCAGCACCAGCGCCCGTTCCGGCGGGTTATAGTCAAAACGCACCTTGCCGGGGCGCTTGATCGCGATCTGCCCGGTGGAAATGGTGCCATCACTGTTGATCTGGGTGAACGCCCCTTGCGCCGCCTGAATCGTGTTCAGGTAGCGCGAGATTTCGTTCAACGACAACTGCTGCGCCTGCGCGGGCATGGCCAGCGTGATCAGCGTGGCAAAAGCGATAAGAATACGGATCATCAAGCTTCCTTCCTGCTCGGGATGTCCCCTACTTGGCATTTTCGCGCCGGTTATGCGATAGCGCGGGAGGTAAACAAGATATCATCGGCAAGGTTCCCCGTTTCAAGGGGAATGGCCCTGCCGCACCATCAAGCGAAAGTCCATGGTAGAGGCTTTGACCAAAGCACAACAGACCCTGACCGCGCTGGTGCTTGAGGACCAGTTGCAGCGGTTGGTGGACTGCACGCGCGCGGGCACCCCGCTTGCGGTGTACGAAAACCTGCTGTCCTATCCGCAAGACACCTATGACTGGCTGATCGCGCTCGGGCTGCTGCCCGCCACCGCTGGCAAGACGCCAAACGCCCTTTCGCTGCCCACCAACAAGGCGGACAAGCTGCTGAAACCCGCCGATCAGATCAGGGCGCTGGCGCTGGGCCCGCAGGATTACCAGCGTGCCGTGGCCACCTTGTTCAAGGCAAGGCTGTTCTGGCGCAAAGGGCTGAAATTCCACCCCACCGAAATGATCCCGGACCCCGAGGGCGCGGCGCTGTTCAAACTGCTGGCAGATTGCGGGCTGCTGCGGAAACAGGGCAAAGTCTGGGTCTGGACCGAAGGCACCAAGCCCCGGCTTGGCCCTATCCCGCCGCCCAGACCGCCACAGCCCCCTACGCGGGCGCCGGTGGTCTACGACAGCCTGACGCCGATGCTGAAACTGCGGTTCCGGCTCGCACTGTGGATGGGCGGCTTGCAAGGGCTGGCGCGGGCCATCCGGCGGCACAGGCGCAACGGCGCTTGGCACATGAAGGGCAACGGGTTTTACGCCCTTGATCCGGGTGACATCAGCGATCTGGACCTTGCGCGCCTTGTCATCATGCTGGGCTACAAGAAACCGCACTGACAAAAAGGGGCGCAGCCCCGGCCGCGCCCCATGTCACTGTCCTGTCCCGGTTTACTGCTGTTCGGGCACCAGGATTTCGCGCTTGCCGACGTGGTTGGCCGAACTGACGACCATCTCGTCCTCCATCTGTTCGACAAGGCGCGCGGCCTTGTTGTACCCGATGCCCAGCTTGCGCTGGATGTAGGATGTGGAACACTTGCGGTCCTTGATGACGATGGCAACGGCCTGATCGTACAGCGCATCCTCGCCGCCGGTGTTGCCGCCGGTGTTCAGGCCCAGCACCGCGTCGATATTGTCGGCCTTTTCGTCGTCCGGCCCCTGCACCACGCCCGAAACATATTCCGGCGGACCAAAGGCCTTGAGGTGGTTGACGATCTCCTCGACCTCTTCGTCGCTGACAAAGGGGCCGTGGCAGCGGGTGATTTTCGATCCACCCGCCATGTACAGCATGTCGCCCATGCCCAGCAGCTGTTCGGCGCCCATTTCACCCAGGATGGTCCGGCTGTCGATCTTGGACGTCACCTGGAACGAAATCCGGGTGGGGAAGTTCGCCTTGATCGTGCCGGTGATCACATCGACCGAAGGCCGCTGCGTCGCCATGACCAAGTGAATCCCCGAGGCCCGCGCCATCTGCGCCAGACGCTGGATGCAGGCTTCGATTTCCTTGCCCGCCACCATCATCAGGTCGGCCATCTCGTCGACGATCACGACGATATAAGGCATCTTCTTGGGCTCGAATTCATCTGTCTCGAACACCGGTTCGCCAGTTTCGTCGTCAAACCCGGTCTGCACCGTGCGGCTGAACATCTCGCCCTTTTTCAGCGCATCGGCGACGCGGCTGTTATAGCCGTCGATGTTGCGCACGCCCATCTTGGACATCTTGCGATAGCGGTCTTCCATTTCCCCCACGACCCATTTCAGGGCGACAACCGCCTTTTTCGGGTCGGTCACGACGGGGGACAACAGGTGCGGAATGCCGTCATAGACCGACAGTTCCAGCATCTTTGGGTCGATCATCACAAGGCGCAGTTCCTCGGGCGACAGCTTGTACAGCAGGCTCAGGATCATGGTGTTGATGGCCACCGATTTACCCGAGCCGGTGGTCCCCGCGATCAGAAGGTGGGGCATCTTGGCCAGGTTGGCCACCACGGGTTCGCCGCCGATGTCCTTGCCCAGCGCCAGCGGCAGGGCGTGCTTGCCGTCACCGTAATCGCGCCCAGCCAGGATTTCGCGGAACGACACCATTTCGCGGTTGTCATTGGGCAGTTCGATCCCGATCACGCTGCGCCCCGGAACGGTGGACACGCGCGCCGACAGCGCCGACATGGACCGCGCGATATCGTCGGCCAGACCGATCACGCGGCTGGCCTTGAGACCCGGCGCAGGCTCCAGTTCGTACATGGTGACGACGGGGCCGGGGCGGACCGAAACGATTTCGCCCTTCACGCCGTAATCATCCAGAACCGATTCGAGCATGCGGGCGTTTTCCTCAAGCGCCTCGTCCGACAGAACGTGGCGTTCGATCTGGTCGGGCGGCATCAACAGGCCCAGCGGAGGCAGCTCGTAATCGCTGTGCCGTTCCTCGAACTTCAGCTGCGGCTGGGCCTCGGCCTGCGCGCGTTTCGACGGCTGGATCGGCTTGCGCACCGGCTGCTGCACGACCTTCTTGGGTTCGGGCATCGGCGGCACGGCGCTGCGCGCAGCGGGTTGGGGCGCGGCGGCATCGTCAAGGATCATCGCCTCGTCTTCGTCGTCCTCGTAGATATGGACGTCGTCGTCGCCATAGTCGTCAAAGTCGCGCATGTCGGCATAGGCGTCCACCATCGGCGCGGCGGCGGGCTGGGGCGCCTGCGGCACGGCGGTCGCCGCCGGAGCTTGCGGGTCGGCACGCGGGGCAACCGAAACCGAAGGCGCTTGCGGGATCGCGCCTGCGGCGGCCACGGTTCTGGCAACCGCGGCGGTCAGCGGCGGCTCGGCCGGGATCGCGGCCCGCGCCGCGCCGGTCAGGGGCGGTTCGGGCGGCAGGCCCGCACTGGTCGGGGCGGGTTTGAAGATCAGCGGCAGGGGACCATGCCCGCGCCCCTTGGTCAGCGGCTTGCTGGGGTCATGCGCGGGCTTGGTCGCGACCATCGGATCGTCGCGGCGGCGCGCCCGGATGACATCGGCGATCTTTGCCTTGACCCGGTCGGCCCCCGGCGCATCGACATCGTGATCGACAACCGTTTCGACCATTTCGGGTTCGGGCATCGCCTCGCCGCGCTTGATCAGCGCCGGCATCCGGGACAGGAAACTGGTCTTTTCCGGCGGCTCCGGCGCGTCCGCGACCTCTTCCAGGAAGGACGGCATCGGGCCCGTGGCCACGGCGGTTTCGGGGCGGCGCACGCGCGGCGCGGCGGGCATCGGCACGGCCTTTTGCGCGGCGGCCCATTCTGCGGCCTCGGCGGCCTCGGCCTGTTTGCGGGCGCGGCGCTCGGCATTGGCGCTTTGCATTTTCGAGGCGGCGCCCATGGCACCATTGGCGCTGCGACCCAGCACGGCCAGCAGGCTGGCATAGGCCATCACGACGCCCAGCATCAGGAACCGCGCCAGGCCTTTGATCTCGGTCCGGGTAAAGCCCAGCACAAAGGCGCCAAAGACCACGATGACGATGCCCAGCAGCAGCTGCACCAGCTTCAGCCCAAGGCCCGGATCAACCGGCAAAAGGTTCAGAAGCGAGCCCATCATCATGTCGCCGAACAGCCCGCCAAGGCCAAAGTTGTGGCTCCAACCGGTGCTTTCGTGCAGGCCCGAGGCATAGACCGAACACAGGGCAATCCAGATCGGGGCAAAGATCAGACGCGACAGCGCTCCGACTTCTTCGCGGTGCAGCGCAAGACGGCCGCCCCAGACCAGAAAGGTCAGCGCCACGGCCCAGCTGCCCCAGCCGATGATCATGAACAACGGCGCCGCGATCGACGCACCGATCCGCCCCATCCAGTTCTGCACCGGCGCATCCGTCGCCGTCATGAAGGACGGGTCCTCGGGCGTATATGACGCGATCATCGCCGCAGCCATCAGCCCGACGATCACCAGGGCAATCCCCAACAGTTCGCGGCCACGCTTTTCCAGCGTCATCGCGGTGTTTGTGTCGAACAAGGGGTCGCGCCCCCGTGTCTGATAAGATGCCATGCCTCGCCTCGTCTTCTTTTTACTTTTTATCGCCATACAGGCAGTCCCGGATCAGCGTCAGCCCGGCCTCGGTTTCGTCATGGGGGGCGACGATCGCCACCCTGACAAAGCCCTTGCCGGGATTGCCCTGCGCCGTGTCCTTGGACAGGTATTCGCCGGGCAGGACCCGAACACCGGTTTGCTGCCACAGCTTCAGGGTGGCCGCTTCGCCATCTTCGACAGGCAGCCACAGGAACATGCCCGCCCGCGGCGCCATGTAGCCCGGGACATTCCCGAAAATCCGGTCAGCCAGTTCGTATTTCGCAACGTACAGCGCGCGGTTTTGCACCACATGCGCCTCGTCCTGCCAAAGGGCGGCGCTGGCTGCCTGCAGCGGCAGCGGGATCGGCGCCCCGGAATAGGCGCGCAGTTGCTTCATCCGCGCAATGCTGCCCGGCCCGCCCGCGACAAAGCCGGATCGCAGCCCCGGCACGCTGGATCGTTTCGACAGCGAATGAAAGCTCACCACCCGCTCAGGATCGGCGCCCATGCGGCGCGCCACGGTCAGCACGCCGGTCGGCGGCGCATCGCGGTAGATCTCGGAATAGCATTCATCGGCCAGGATCTGGAAATCGTACCGTTCGGCCAGGTCGATCAAGGTTTCCCAATAGGCATCGTCGGCCATCACGCCCTGCGGGTTTGCGGGCGAACAGATATAGCACAGCGCGGCGCGCTTCAGCGTTTCCTCGGGCAGGGCGGCATAATCGGGCAGATGCCCGGTATCGCCCGTCGCCGGCACAAAGACCGGCTGCGCCCCGACCGAAATCGCCGAGATCATGTAAACCTGGTAGAACGGATTGGGCATCAGCACCGCCGGACGCTGGCCGTCCTTGGTTTCCGGGCACAGCGCCATGCCGGCGTTGTACAGGGCCTCTCGGGTGCCGTTCGCGGCCATGATCTGCGTGTCGGGGTCAAGGGCGACGTCAAAGCGCCGCTGCACCCAGCCCGCGATGGCGGCGCGCAGTTCCGGCGTGCCTTCGTTCGGCGGATAGCGGCCGAAATCGGCGGCATTGTCCGCGATGATCTGGCTGATCCACGCAGGAAACGGGTGCTTGGGTTCACCAATCGACATGTGCCGCACCGGCCCACCCGGTTCATGCACGTCCAAAAGGGCGCGCAAACGCGGGAACGCATAGGCCGGTAGGTTCGAGAACCGCTCGGGGAACATAGGATTTCGCTTTTTACTGCCTCGGACGGCGGGATCGTTGTCGCCCCGCTTTCTGGCAGGATACGGAATTTGAGGGGGTTCTGTCCAGAATCTTGCGGCCATGCCCCGGGCTTGTGGCGGGAATGTCGCATAACGGCTTCGGCGACTGCCCCCCTGCCCCGCCGGGACAGGGGCACTGCGCGCCGCCGCGCGGCGCAGAGGCCGCTGCCGGATTAGGCCAGCGCGGTTTCCACCGCCTTGGCCAGATGCAGCAGACGCTCTTCGGCCATCGGCGGCGCCATCAGGCTAAGACCACAGCTTTTGGTGCCGGTGGGCAGGGTGATGGCGCATCCGCCCATCAGGTTGCCGACCCGCGTGTTACGCAAAGTAATCAGGTTTTCAGTGACATAGTAGTCACCCTGCTGCATCAGCTTGTCCAGCTTGGGCGGCAGGTTGGGCGCCGTCGGACAAAGCACCGCGTCAAAGCCCGCGGTCTGCCTGGCCCAGTCTGCGCGCGCCGCCTCAAGCCTTTGCCATGCCGCAACGTAATCGGCGCCAGTGAACTGCGCCCCGGCGGCAAACCGGTCGCGGATCGGCCCGAACATCAGCTGCGGCTGGGCCTCGATGGCCTTGCCCCAGGTACCCCAGGCCTCGGTCGTATAAAGGATGGCGGCGTCCTTCATCGGGCCTTCGATCGCGGGGAAATCAAACGGGACAATCTCGGCCCCCGCCGCCCGCAGGCGGTCAAGCGTCTCGGCATGGGCGCGCGCCGGGGCGTCGCGCAGATCCTCCATCACGATGGTCTGAAGCACGGCAAAGCGGCGGCCCTTCAGACTGCCCTGCCCGCGCAGGTCGATGGGCGTGCGCCCCTCAAGCGCGGCCAGCATCAGCGCGGCATCCTCGACCGTGCGGCACAGCGGCCCCACCGTGTCGAACCGCGCCGCCAAGGGCACGACGCCTTTCAGGCTGATCCGTCCGGACGTGGTCTTGAGCCCCACCAGATCGTTCCAGACCGACGGAATGCGCACCGATCCGCCGGTGTCCGACCCGACCGCCGCCGCCGCCAGCCCAAAGGCAACCGAAGCCGCCGCCCCAGACGAAGACCCCCCCGCAACCGCGTCATGGTCGTTCACGCAAGGCGGGCTTTGCGTCACCGGGTTCAGGCCCAGCCCGGAAAAGGCAAGTTCCGACATATGCGTCTTGCCAAGACAGACCAGCCCCAGCGCGGTGGCGCTGCGCAACACCTCGGAGTCACGGTCCGGAATCCGCCCGCGCAACAGGTGCGATCCCGCCTCGGTCACCGTGCCTGCCGTGTCGAACAGGTCCTTCCAGCTGACCGGAATCCCGTCCAGCGGCGAAAGGCGCTGGCCATTGGCGGCGCGGACTTTGGCGGCTTCGGCCTCGGCCATGGCGCGCTGCGGTGTCAGGCGGGCATAGATGCGCGGCCCCATCGGATGGGCCTGGATCGCGTCCAGAAAATGTCTGGTCAGCGCAACCGGATCAATCTCGCCTGCGCCGATCCCCCGGCCCAGTTCCGACGCGCTCATCTTTGAATAGTCCATCCTGTGGCCCCCTGCCGTGTCACCCGAAAGGTAGCGGCAGCGCGGCGCATGGACAATCCCGATAAGGGGCGCATATTCAACCGCATGGATAGCGATCTGATCATTGTCGGCGGCGGTCTGAACGGCCCTGCCCTTGCCCTGGCCGCCGCTCAGGCGGGCCTGAGCTCCACCGTCATCGACGCCCTGCCTGTCGCCACCCGCGAAGCCGCAGAATTCGATGGCCGTTCCTACGCGTTGGCGTTGTCGTCGCAGCGAATGCTGGCGGCGCTGGGGCTGTGGGATGGACTGGCCGACCTGGCCCAGCCGATAAACGAAATCAAGGTCTCGGACGGCCGCGTCGGCGATGCCAGCGTGTTCCTTGGTCTGCATTTCGACAGCGCCGAGATCGAAGAGGCCCCGATGGGCTATATGGTCGAGGACCGGTATCTGCGCCGCGCGCTGCTGGACGCGATGGAGGCCAGCGACCACATCACCCACCTTTCCGGCGAAACCGTTGTTTCGCAACAGGTTGACCCGTCTTCCGTCACCGTGACGCTGGCCTCGGGGCGCGATCTGTCGGCGCGGCTTTTGGTCGGCGCCGATGGGCGCCAAAGCGGCACCTGCGCGCGCGCCGGGATCAGGCGCACGGGCTGGACCTATGGCCAGACCGCGCTGGTCTGCGCCATTGCCCATGAAAAGCCCCACGGCGGGGTCGCTCACCAGCTGTTCCTGCCGCCCGGACCGCTGGCCATCCTGCCGCTGAAAGGCAACCGCAGTTCGATCGTCTGGAGCGAGCGTGACGCCCAGGCCCGCGCCATCAACGCCCTGCCCGAGGCACAATACCTCGAAATCCTGCGCCCGCGGTTCGGCGATTTCCTTGGCGACATCAGCCTTGCCGGGGGGCGCTATACCTATCCGCTGAACCTGACGCTGGCCAATGCCTTTGTGTCGGACCGCATGGCGCTGGTCGGGGATGCAGCGCACGGCATGCACCCGATTGCCGGTCAGGGCCTGAACGCCGGGCTGCGCGACGTGGCGGCGCTGGCCCATGTCATCGCCCACGCCCAGCGCCGGGGCGAAGACTTCGCCAGCCCGCAGGTCCTTGCCCGCTACCAAAGCTGGCGACGCTGGGACACCGCATCGCTTGCGGCGGCGACGGACCTGTTCAACCGGCTGTTTTCCAACGACAACCCCCTGCTGCGCATCGGGCGGGATATCGGCATGGCGCTGGTCAATGCCGCCCCGGGCCTGCGCCGCAACTTCATCCGCGAAGCCGCAGGCCTGACCGGCGAGCTGCCCGACCTGATGCGCGGCTGACCCCCTTCCCCCCTTTCCCGCCGCATGGCACAAGGGCACAAAGCGAACGAAAAGGGGGGCAAGATGACCCGGAAATGTGCAATCGTCACCGGCGCGGCGCGCGGCATCGGTCTGGCCACGACAGACCTGTTTCTGGACAGGGGCTGGCAGGTGGCCATGGTCGACTGGGACCACGAGGAACTGACACAGGCCGCCGCGACCCGGTCCAACGTCCACGCCATCACCACGGACATCTCAAAACCCGACGAGATCGCGCAGATGGTGCAAGGCACGCTGGACTGGGCGGGCCGGATCGACAGCCTGATCAACAACGCGGGCATCGCCGAATTCGGCTCTATCACCGAATGCACCTATGACATGTGGCGCCGGGTCATGTCGGTCAACCTCGACGGTGTGTTCCTGTGCTCGCAAGCCTGCACCGAGGCGCTGAAACAGACGCAGGGCTCGATCGTCAACATCGCCTCGATCAGCGGGCTGCGCGCCTCGACGCTGCGGGTGGCCTATGGCACCTCAAAGGCGGCGGTGATCCAGTTGACCAAACAGTACGCGGCGGAACTGGGCGAATTCGGGATACGGGTGAACTGTGTCGCGCCCGGCCCGGTGCGCACGAAACTGGCGATGGCGGTGCATACGCAGGAAATCATCGACGCCTATCACGATGCCATCCCGCTGAACCGCTATGGCTCGGAACGCGAACTGGCCGAGGTGATCTGCTTTCTGGCCTCGGAACAGGCATCCTATGTCACCGGCCAGGTGGTCGCCGCGGACGGCGGCTTCGATTCGACCGGCGTGGGGCTTCCGGCGCTGCGCCGCCCGGCAGAGCGAGCGTAACGAAAAAGCGCCCCGCCCGACGTCCGGGCGAGGCGCTGACCCTTGCGGCAGGGCGGGGTCGATCCCGCCCTGCGATGTCTCACTTGATGCGCTGGCCATTGGCCAGAACGTGGCCCTGGTCATTGATCTCGATGGTCGACGTGGCCGTATCCGGCGCCTGGCCAGGCACGGTGAACATCGACAGCATCATGCGCGCACCCATGGCATCATTTTCGGACATCAGCCCCATGGCGATGATCTTGTCGATCAGCCCCTGCGCGCCGCTGACCGACAGGTTCAGCGTACCCTCGGGGCGCGGCAGGCCGTCAAAGCTTTGCGTGTCGGAGTTGTCAAAGGTAAAGGCCCCGTCGCCGGTGATCTTGCCGCCGGCCGCTTCGACCAGCAGACTGTTCAGCGTCACCGCGTTCAATTCACCCGGCACGACCTCTCCGGTTTCGAGTTTGGACATCGCCTCTTCGTCCATCAGGCTGATGAAGGGGGTGACCTTGGCGGTCAGATCCGCCGACACCGTAGCCGGATCGCGCGGCAGTACAGCCGCCGGATCAAAGATGTTCCAGATCATTTCCGAGGTCTTGAACCCGGCCAGCGTCAGGGCGATGGCGGCATCCTGCGGCTCTTCCGAGGCCTGAAGCGGCATCGAGAAGCTGAACTTCGTTTCCGCCATTTCGGCGTTGATCGGCAGCGGCAGCTCTGGCCCCGCCATGGCCAGCACCATGTCAGTATTGCCGACCTCATAGGTGATCTGGTCATCCGACATCGCGAATTTGAGCAGACCCGACCCGGTGGTCATCGTGCCGTTGGTCGTGCCATTGTCGGTCACCGCGAATTCCACGGCGCTGCCGGAATGCGTGATCTCGGCGGCGGCGGCAAAACCGCTCTGGAACAGCGTCATCGGGTCCGAAAAATCAAGCCCGTCCGGAATCAGGGTCTCGCCGCTCATCGCAACCCCCCCGAGCTTGACGTTGAACACGCCGCCATCATCGCTGCCCGGATCGTTGAAGGCCGCGTCGACAACCATGTCACTGGCCGCCATGGTCTGCGACACATTGCGAACGCCCGACATCATGACCGTCCGCGAATTGCCGGTCAGCCCCGTCAGGGTCATCATCACGCGCGCCATGTCGCGGGTGATTTCCTCGCCATCGATCATCAGCTTGGCCAGGGAAATCCCCAAGGCATCGGCGGTATAATCATAGGTCATGTCTTCGGGCGCGCCCGAAACCACCATCTGCAGCCCCGAATGGGTATAGTCCAGGACCATGTCCACAACGTCGCCTTCGATGTCCATCTTCATCGCGATGGGCATGCTTTCGGGAAAGCTCAGGGCAACGGTGCCATCGCCGCGATCCGTCAGAACCACCTGGTCCATCGCGAAACTGGCGCTGCCTTCGCCCTCGGGGATCGGCATGGTGATCACCACATCCGAAACCGTCAGCGCATCCCCGGACAGCGCCTCGGATCCCTCGACCGAATAGCCATAGCTTTCCATGTAGGTTTCCAGATCGTCCCAGACCTGCTGGGGGGTGACATCCGCAAGCGCCGGGCCCGCCATGGCGCAAAAGGCCAGGGCAGAGACTGATGTAAGCCGTTTCATGAATATCCTCATCGGTAGCGATTAAATGACTGTCCTCAGTGTCTGCCCGGACGACAAGCCGGTCAAGGGACTGGATTCCATACTATGTACGCTTTACCTAGATTGTAAGAGAGTGTCGGACCGGAAAGGGCCAAACCATGGATTTGACAGGAAAAACCGCACTGATCACCGGGGCAAGCCGCGGCATTGGCGCCGAAGCCGCCAAAATATTCGCCAAGGCCGGGGCCAAGGTGGCGCTGGTCGCGCGCGGGGCCGATGCCATCGCCGAACTGGCCGGAGAGATCGGCCCGAATGCCGTGGCCATCCCCTGCGACATCGCCCGTTACTGGGAAATGGAACAGGCAGTGGCGAACTGCCTCAGCGCCCATGGCTCGCTCGATATCCTTGTCAACAACGCCGGTGTCATCGAACCCATCGCCCACATGGCCGAGGCCGACCCCGACGCCTGGGGCGACGTCATCGACATCAACCTCAAGGGAGTCTTTCACGGCATGCGCGCGGCGCTGCCGGTGATGCTGGAACAGGGCGGCGGCACCATCCTGACCATCGGATCGGGCGCGGCGCATGGCCCGGTCGAAGGCTGGTCGCACTACTGTTCGTCCAAGGCCGGCGCGCTGATGTTGACCAAAATGGCCGACAAGGAATACCGCGATCAGGGCATCCGCGCGCTTTCCCTGTCGCCCGGCACCGTCGCCACCCAGATGCAGCGCGAAATCAAGGCTTCGGGGATCAACCCGGTGTCCAAACTCGACTGGTCCGACCACGTCCCGCCAGACTGGCCCGCCCGCACCCTGCTGTGGATGTGCGGGGCCGAGGCTGACGGCTTCATGGGCGACGAGGTTTCGCTGCGCGATCAGGCCATCCGGGCCAAGGTCGGTCTGGCGTGATCGAGCTGAGCAAGGAAGACAGCGGGCTGTGGATCGCCACGATCAACCGCCCCGACAAGGCCAATTCCCTGACGCCCGAGATGCTGGAACAGCTTTGCGTGATTGCCGAGGACGCGCGCAACGCGCGCGGTCTGGTGCTGACCGGCACGGGCAAGGTGTTTTCCGCCGGGGCCGATCTGGACGCGGCACGCGCCGGGCTGGCGACCTCGCCGCTGTGGGAACAGCTGTCAGGCGCGATTGCCCGCCTGCCCGGCATTACCATCTGCGCGCTGAACGGCACCGTCGCGGGCGGCGCCATGGGCATGTTTCTGGCCTGCGATCTGCGGATTTCCGTGCCGGGGGCCAAGCTGTTCTACCCGGTGATGAAGCTGGGCTTTCTGCCGCAGCCGTCTGATCCGGCACGCCTGCGCGCGCTTGTCGGCCCGGCGCGGGCCAAACGCATCCTGATGGCAGGGGAAAAGATCACCGTGGACGAGGCGCGGACATGGGGCCTGATCGACCGCATCGACGACGGCGACATTCTGGACACCGCGCGCGCGCTGGCGGCCGACACGCTGGCGGCCAGCCCGGACCACGCCGCCGCGATCAAGCGCCTGATCGGGTAACCCGGGGCGCGCGGCTGTGCTCAGCGATCACGCAGACAATCGCGCCAGCACGGTTTCGGGCGTGACCCGGCCCAGCGCCTTGCCGTCCTCGACCACGGTCAACGGTCCCTTGCCCAGATGCGGGATCAATTCGCGGATCGGCGTTTCCGCCTCGACCTGCTGGCCGCCCTCGCCCGGCTCCATCACGTCGCGCGCGCACAGCACGCCCAGCGGGTTCATGTTGGCGACGAAATCCGCGACATAGTCAGACGCGGGGTTGGAAAAGATATCGCGCGGCGTGCCCAGCTGCACGATGCGCCCGCCCTCCATGATGGCGATGCGGTTGCCGATCTTGAAAGCCTCGTCCAGATCGTGCGACACGAAAATGATCGTGCGCTTCAGATCACGTTGCAGGTCCAGCAATTCATCCTGAAGCCGGCTGCGGATCAGCGGATCAAGCGCCGAAAACGGTTCGTCCATCAGCAGGATCGGCGCATCGGTGACAAAGGCGCGGGCCAGCCCGACGCGCTGCTGCATGCCACCCGACAAATCGCCAACCTTGCGATCCTCCCAACCGGCCAGCCCGACAAGGCGGATCGCCTCGTCCGGGGCCTTGTCCAGATCCTTGCCCTCGGCCATGTTGCCTTTGCCCAGCTCCAGCGGAAAGCGCACGTTTTCGTGCACCGTGCGCCAAGGCAACAACCCGAACTGCTGGAACACCATGGCGATGCGCGACTGGCGCAGCCTGCGCAACTGCGCCGCGCCGCAACTGGTCACATCAACCATGCCGTCACCATCGTTGACCATCACCTTTCCGCGCACCACCGGGTTCAGCCCGTTGACCGCACGCAGCAGCGTGGATTTGCCCGACCCCGACAGGCCCATCAGCACCAGGATCTCGCCCTCGTGCACTGTCAGGGAACAGTCATGCACCCCCAGCACCTGCCCGGTCTGTTCCTGGATTTCCGGGCGCTCCATCCCCTTGTCAGCCAGCGGCAGCGCCTTTTGCGGCTCATCGCCAAAGATGATCGAAACGTTATCGAAAATGACGGCGCTCATTTGTCCCCCCAGCGCAACGCGCGGTCCAGCATGATGGCGACGACGACGATGATCAGCCCGGCCTCGAACCCCAGCCCGGTGTCGACCCGGTTCAGCGCCCGCACCACCGGCACGCCCAACCCGTCTGCCCCGACCAGCGCCGCGATCACCACCATCGACAGCGACAGCATGATGGTCTGGTTCAGCCCCGCCATGATCTGCGGCAGCGCGCTTGGCAGCTCGACCTTCCACAGCTTCTGGCTGGGGGTCGCGCCAAAGGCATCCGCCGCCTCGATCAGCGCCGTCGGCGTCGAGGATATCCCCAGATGCGTCAGCCGGATCGGCGCGGGGACGACAAAGATCACCGTCGCGATCAGCCCCGGCACCATGCCGATGCCGAAAAACACGATCGCCGGGATCAGGTAGACAAAGGTCGGCAGCGTCTGCATCAGGTCCAGCACCGGGCGCATCCAGCCGTACAGGCGCGGACGATGCGCAACCGCGATCCCGATGGGCACCCCCACCCCCATGCAAACCACACAGGCCGACAGGACCAGCGTCAGGCTTTCGGTGGTTTCCTCCCAATAGCCCTGGTTCAGGATGAACAGGAACCCCAGCGCGATCAGCGCCGGAACCTGCCAGCGCCGGTGCAACAGCCATGCCGCCCCGGCCAGAACCGCCACGACAACCAGCGGGTGCGGCGTTTGCAACACCCACAGGATCGCGTCGATCAGCGCCTCCATCGCGACGGCCATGCCGTCGAACACAAAGGCCCCGTGCGTTTGCAGCCAGTCGAACATCGCCTCGGCGGCGTCGCCGACCGGTATCTTGTGCTGTGTCAGCCAGTCCACCGCGCACCCCTTTTCGGTTTCCCCGAACATGCGGGCTTTGACGGCAATTGTGAAGCGGCTTTCCGACACCGATCCGGTTTGCGAAACCTGCCAAACGGTGCCATCCTTCCGCCATAGCGCAGGAGCACCCCGATGTCCGATATCGTTTTCTACACCAATCCCATGTCGCGCGGCCGTATCGTCCGCTGGATGCTGGAAGAGGTCGGCGCGCCCTATAATACCGTGGTTCTGGACTACGGCCCGCCGATGAAGTCGCCCGAATACCTGGCGATCAATCCTATGGGCAAGGTTCCGGCCATCGTGCACAAGGGGCAGGTGGTGACGGAATGCGCGGCGATTTGCGCCTATCTGGCCGACGCCTTTCCCAAGGCCGGGCTGGCCCCCGCCGTCACATCGCCCGAACGCGGCCCATATTATCGCTGGATGTTCATGGCAGCGGGGCCACTTGAAACGGCGGTGGTCAACCGGTCCTTCGGCTTCGAAGTGCCGGACGATCCCCAAAGCCGCGCCCGCGCAGGTTGGATCGAGCTGGACGCCATGGCCGATATGCTGGCCGATCTGCTGTCAGACGGGCGCGACTGGCTGCTGGGGCCGGATTTTTCGGCCCTCGACGTCTTTCTGGGGTCGCAGATCGCATGGGGCCGCCAGTTCGGCACGGTGCCTGACCGAAAAGGATTTGACGGATACATCGGGCGGATCATGTCGCGACCGGCGGCCCGGCGCGCGCAGGAACTGGACGACGCCGCCGGCAAATGACCCGCGCCGCCCCGGCACGGGCGGTCAGGCCGCGTCACGCAGCGGATCGCCCGCCCCCTCTGGGCTGTCACCTTCAAGGTTGAAGTCCGATACGATCTTCATCAGCGCCTGCGCCACTCCGGCCAGTTCGTCCGAAGACGTTTGACTGCTATCGGCCAGCGACAGGTTCTGCCCGGTCAACTCACGCAACTCCTGCATCGTACCTTCCAGCGCGACCAGGTCGCGGGACTGGTCCTTGGCGGCGGCGTTGACGTCGCTCAGCGCACCGTCGATCCGCAGGATCTGGTCGATGATGGCCTGCAATTCCGCGCCGGAGCGATCGACCAGCTGAACCCCGTTCTTGATCTGGTCGACGTTTTCGCCGATCAGCGTCTTGATCTCCATCGCCGCGTCCGATGACCGGCCGGCCAGCGCGCGCACTTCGGTCGCGACCACGGCAAAGCCCTTGCCGCTGGCCCCGGCGCGCGCCGCCTCGACCCCGGCGTTCAGGGCCAGCAGGTTGGTCTGAAAGGACAGCTCTTCGATCATCGTGGTGATCTGGCCGATCTTGTCCGAGGACACCGATATCCGGTCCATCGCCGCCACCGCATTGGCCACGGTTTCGCCCGACTGCACCGCGCGATCCCTGGCCTGACCGGCCATTTCCTTGGCTCCGACGATGGCTTCGTTGGTCGATTGCACACCCTTCGCCAAACGCCCCGTCGCTTCGACCGTCGCCTCGATCTGCGCCACCTGTTCGTTGGTGCGCTGCGCCAGGTCCGAGGCGCTGGCCATCATGTTCTCTGACCGCAGCTCAAGATCCTGCACGGTCTTGGTGATCTCGCCCATAACGGCGCGCAGGTTGTCCACGCTCTGGTTGAAATCCTCGCGGATCGCATCGTATTCGGGCGACAGCGGATCGTCGAAACGCAGGCTCAGATCGGCGTGTGACAGCGCGGCAAGCCCTTCGGTCACCAGATCGACAACCTTCTGGTGCCGGGCGTTCAACGACGCCTCATCCGCCTCTTTCTTTTGTATGGCTTCCTTGCTCAGCTGCTTGAAGCGATAGACCGCCTCGGCCATGCGGCCAATCTCGCCTTTCTGGTCCTTGAAAGGCACCCAGGCTTCGAAATTGCCGTTGATGAATTCGTTCATGATGCCGATCAGCTTGCGCAGACGGGTGGTCAGCCGTTCCACCAGAACCACCGCCAGCCCCAACCCGAACAGGCAGCCGACCAGCACGATCACGGATTGCCGCAGCATCGTGCCCTGCGCTTCGGCCCGTGCGGCATCGGTCACGGCAATCAACTGCGCGCCCAGCCCGCTTTCGACCGCGCGCAGCTGGTCGATCCAGGCGGTCGAGGCGGCGAACCATTGCGGCGCGGTAAGATCGCCCAGCGCACCGCCATAAGGCAGGGCATGGATCGTGTCGCGCATGGCCTGCGCGGTCTGCGCGGCCCGGGTGGCGCGGATATCCTCGGCAAAGCCGGGCTGACCCAGCACCGCCTGCGCCCGCGCCAGATAGGCCCCCTGGCGCGCCGACAGCGCGACAAAGCGCTGGTGGACCTGCGGTGCAAAGCTGTCACTGCCAAGGCCCGTGGCGCCCATGGCGCGTTCCAGCCCGGCCGCCTCCTTGGCAAGCGACAGGTATTGCTGCGCCTCCATCAGGATCGCGGTCCGGTCCATCGCCCGGCCGGTGCGGACCCTGGTCGATACCTCGATCAGCGCGTTGATGATGCCGGTGTAGTACCCGGCCAGCTCCGGCACGGTCATCGCCAGGCCGTCGATCGCCGCGCGCTGCGCGTCCAGCACGGCAAGCCCGTCCAGCGCCGCCTGCACCTGCTGCGGCTCGATGTCCTGTACCGCCGGAACGATGGTCTGGAACGCCTGCCGCACCCCGTCGGTTTCCGCCCGCTGCGCGCTTAGCGCATCGGCGAAATTCGCCCCGGCCGAGGCGATGAACCCCGCGGAATAGCCGCGTTCCTTTTGCAACTCGTGGATCAGGTCGCCGATGCGATCCGAATCCTCGGCAATCTGCATCAAGGCGCCTTGCGCCCGCGTTTCGGCCAGATGGCCACGCAGTCCCTGTGTCGCCAGAAAACCGACCAGGCAGATCAGGGGCAGCAGGGCGCCCAACATCACCATTCTCAGACTCATTACACCCGCTCCGCGCCGCACTTGTACCAAGGGGACTTTAGGCGCGATTCCTGAAGCGGATATTAAAGCGCTGATTTGTCACCAATTTTGCACTGTTTCCACGAACCCCGCGGCCTGACCGCCTGCCGGGTTTAAGGTCTGTCCAACACCCGCGCGAACCCGGACCGCGGCAAATAAGTCACATCTTCACCCGCATCAAAGCGGCGTTGAAAACAGCGACAGGCGGCACCTCAACCCGATGGCCACAGAAGCCCCTGAAATCGCCGAACAACCTAAATACATGAGAAATACTCTCTTTAAGACCGATTATTTTAAATTTCACTTACCCAAAGCCACTACCTATCTCTCGGATCAGCAGAAATGCTCCTGATCCTACGGGTCGGGACACTCTTGATGGGGAAAGGATAGACCCATGACAGAAGCACACAAATACGGCGCAAGCGCGCTGGCACTTTTCGTTGTCCTGTCTGCGTCCGCAGCCTCGGCACAAGGCCTGGTCGGCGGCGACAGCGTCGCGGCAGACCGCAACGAACAGCTGATCGAAGACATCGAAGACGATGCCGAGCGCGAGCTTGATCGTTTTGGCAACGAAAACCGCCCGCAGGGCTTTACCGGTTCGGCCGCCCTGCGCGCCATCGGATCGTCGGGCAACACCGACAGCGTCGACGTCGGCATCGGCACGGACCTGAACTATGTCTGGGGCCAGAACGGGATCGAACTGCAGCTGAACTACGCCTATGGCGAAGACGACGGCAAGAAAACCGAAGAAAGCCTGTTCTACGGGCTGGAATACACCCGTGACTTTACCCCGACCGTCTTTGGTTTTGGCAAGGTTCAGGGCTCGGTCGATGCCTTCTCGGACTTCCAGACCGACACCTTCGCCAGCTTTGGTGTGGGCTACCGTGTCTATAACGACCAGACCAAACAGTGGTCGCTGCAGGCCGGCCCGGGCTATCGCTTTGCCGAGCTCGAAGACATCACCCGCGCCGACATCAGCGAAGGCGCCTTTGGCGTCAGCTCGGACTATGCGCACAAGCTGTCCGAAACGGTGTTCCTGACCAATGACACGGACGTGATCTGGTCGGAATCCGACACCGCGCTGTACAACGATCTCGCGCTCAGCGTGGCCGTCAGCAAATCGCTGGCACTGCGCACCAGCGTCCTGACCGAGTACCACTCCGAAGTGGCCAAGGGCACCAAGAACACCGACAACACGTTCGGCGTCTCGCTGGTCTACTCGTTCAACTAAACCGCGCAGACCCCTCGTGATCCTTGGGGGCGGAGCAATCCGCTCCCCTTTTTCATGCCTGCCGCTGCCCCGGTCCGCGCAAGCGCCCCACGCAAAAGGCCCCACCACCGGCGGGGCCTTTCGGGTTTTCGGATCGGCTCGGGCAACCGCCCTGGCGCGGGTTTACTCCAGCGCGGCCTTCACGGCGGCCATGGCGTCGCCGCCATCCTTGGTGGTCACACCGGTCAGCCAGCCGTCCAGCACGCCGGCATTGCCCTTGAGCCAGGCCTTGGCCGCATCCTGCGGGTCTTCGCCGCCATCCAGGATCGCGCCCATGATCTCGTTCTCCATGGCCAGGGTGAATTCAAGGTTGCTCAGCAGCGCGCCCACGTTCGGGCATTCCGCGACATAGCCCGCACGGGTGTTGGTATAAACCGTCGCGCCGCCCAGATCGGGGCCGAAATAATCGTCGCCCCCGGTCAGGTAGGTCAGGTCATAGTTGGCGTTCATCGGGTGCGGCTCCCATGCAAGGAAAACCACAGGCTCATCGCGGCCATCGGCGCGGCCAACCTGCGCCAGCATCCCCTGCTCGGACGATTCCTTGACCTCGAACCCCTTCAGCCCAAAGGCATCCGCCTCGATCATGTCGATGATCAGGCGGTTGCCGTCATTGCCCGGCTCGATGCCATAGATCGTCTCGTCCAGCGCCTCGGCATGTTCGGCGATCTTGGCGAAATCGGTGATGCCCAGCGCTGCGCCGGCCGCATTGGTGGCCAGCGTGTATTTGGCGCCCTCAAGGTTGGCGCGCACGGTGTCGACGGTGCCTGCCTCGCGGTAGGGCGCGATATCGGCCTCCATCGTCGGCATCCAGTTGCCCAGGAACACGTCAATGTCCCCCGCCGCCATCGAGGTATAGGTCACCGGCACCGACAGCACCTTGATGTCGGTCTCATAGCCCAGCGCGTCCAGCACCAGCGTCGTCGCCGCCGTGGTCGCCGTGATGTCGGTCCAGCCGACGTCGGAAAAGGTCACGCTGTCGCAATTGGCATAGGCGGACGAGGCCGCAATCGTCAGCGCCAGCGCCGAAGTGGTTGTGCGGATCATGGTGGAACTCCCTGTTTTGAATTTGCACGCAGTGAACGCCCAAACCGCCCATTTTGCAACCAAAAGACCGCCCTCGCCCATGGCGCGCGCCTGTGCCATCATTCGCACCAAAGCGACAAGGGGAACCACCATGGCCGATCTCGAAACACGCATCGCGCAGGGGCGCGGCGACACCCCCGCCGATCTGGTCCTGAAGGGCGGTCAGATGCTTGACCTGATCACCGGCGATCTGCTGCACGGCGACATTGCCATCTGCGGCGATACCATCGTCGGCACGCTGGACAGCTACGAGGGCCGCGAAACCCTTGACGTCACCGGCCTGATCCTTGTCCCCGGCTTCATCGACACCCACCTGCATATCGAATCCTCGCTGGTCACGCCTTTCGAATTCGACCGTTGCGTCGGCCCGCGCGGCATCACCACCGCGATCTGCGACCCACATGAAATCGCCAATGTCATCGGCGCGCCCGGCATCCGCTATTTCCAACAGGCCAGTCAGCACACGCTGATCGACATCAAGGTCCAGCTCAGCTCCTGCGTGCCCTCGACCCATATGGAAACCGCCGGGGCCGAGCTGGGTGCAAGCGACCTTGCCGAGCTTATGCACCCCCCCTCGGGCCTTGGCCTTGCGGAATTCATGAACTACCCCGGCGTGATCTTTCGCGACCCGCAGGCCATGGCGAAACTGGCGCTGTTCGAGGGCGGCCATATCGACGGCCACTGTCCGCTGCTGTCGGGGCGCGACCTGAACGCCTATATCGCCGCCGGCATCCGCACGGAACACGAGGCAACGACCCCGCAGGAGGCGCTTGAAAAGCTGCGCAAGGGCATGCGCGTGCTGATCCGCGAAGGGTCGGTATCCAAGGACATGCACGCCCTGCGCCCGCTGCTGACCGAACGAACCGCGCCCTACATGTGCCTGTGCACCGATGATCGCAACCCGCTGGATATCGGCGAATACGGCCACCTCGATTACATGATCCGCGAAATGATCCGCCTTGGCACGCCGCCGCTGGCCGCCTACCGCGCCGCAACCCTGTCCGCCGCCGAGGCCTTTGGCCTGAAAGATCGCGGCATTCTGGCCCCCGGCAAACGCGCTGATATCGTCGCGCTCGACAGCCTTGAGGGCTGCCATGCGCAACTGGTGCTGGCGGGCGGTGTCCGCCTGACCGACGCCGCTTTTGCCGCGCGCGACACCATTGCCCCGGTCGGGCGCCATTCGGTCAAGGCGCCCAAAGTCAGCGCCAGCGATTTCCGCGCCACCGGCAACAAGACCCAGACCGACGTGATCGGCATCCGCCCCGGCCAGATCCTGACCGACCACCTGCACGAAGACATTGCCATCGTCGACGGTGACAAACGCCCCGACGCGGCCCGCGATCTGGTGCGCATCGCCGTGGTCGAACGCCATGGCAAGAACGGCAATATCGCCTGCGGTTTCGTGCGCGGGTTCGGACTCAGGGCCGGGGCCATCGCCTCGACCGTCTGCCACGACCACCACAACATCGCCTGCGTCGGCATGGATTACGATGACATGGCGCTGGCCGCCAACCGGCTGGGCGAAATCGAGGGCGGCTTTGTCGTGACCCAGGGCGGCAAGGTGCTGGCCGAACTGGCGCTGCCCGTGGCGGGCCTGATGTCGCTGGACCCGTTCGAGGTGGTGCGCGACCGCCTTGTCCACCTGCGCGACGCCGCCAAATCGCTGGGCGTGACATTGGAAGAACCGTTCTTGCAACTCGCCTTTCTTGCCCTGCCCGTCATCCCCGCGCTGAAAATCACCGACCGGGGCATGGTCGACGTGGTGAAATTCGAGATCATCGGCTGATCGCGCCGCCTTGGCACCAAGGCGATCAATCTGTACCAAACCGCCCCCGGATTTCGTACCATACGCGGGCACGCCGGTTGCCTGTACGCTGCGCTACTGTTGACGCACGCTGGCTGAACGATCCCGGGGGCAGCATACGCTCCCCCCGAGGCGTTGTGATTTCACCCGTTCAAAGCCGCGCCAGCAGGCCCGGGGTTGGCCAGCCATCGACCGGCAGGCCCAGCTCCTGTTGCACCGCCCGCACCGCTTCACGCGTGCCCGCCCCCAGAATGCCGTCGATCTCGCCCACATCAAAGCCGCGCGCGGCCAGCTTGGCCTGCAATTGCTTCATCTGCTCGCCCTCCAGCCCCGGTTCGGGGTTGCCCGGATCATAAACCGGCGCGCCCTGCAGCCGCGTGCCGAAATAGGCGGCGGTCAGCACGTAGGTAAAGCTTTGATTCCACTCGAAATAGACCCGAAAATTCGGGTAGGCGATAAAGGCCGGGCCCTTGTGCCCCTGCGGCAGGATGATCGAGGCGATCAGCCGCCCGTCATCCAACTGCCCCTGCCGGGCGGTGACGCCCAGCTGTTCCCATTCAGCAACCGATTTACCGGTCTGCAAACCACTGAGCGACCAGTCGAAATTGGCAGGCAGGCGGATTTCCTGCAACCACGGTTCGCCGTGCCGCCAGCCCAGGTGCGACAGCATCTTGGCCCCGGACATAAGCGCATCGGGCGCGCTGGTTTTCAGCGTCACATGGCCGTCGCCATCGCCATCGACGCCGTTTTCAAGGATGTCCTTGGGCAGCATCTGCACCATGCCGATTTCCCCGGCCCAGGCGCCTGTTGTGGTCGCCGGATCAAAATCGCCCTTTTCGTACAGCGACAGCGCGGCAAAGATCTGCGGGCGGAAAATCTCGGGGCGGCGGCAGTCATGGGCCAGCGTGACAAGTGCGTTCAAGGTGTTGAAATCGCCCTGAAACGCGCCGTAATCGGTTTCAAACGCCCAGAACGCCAGCAGCACGCCGCGCGCAATGCCATAGTCCCGCTCGATCCGGTCGAACACCGCGTCATAACGCTCGGACATCTGGCGGCCCTTGTCCAACCGGTTCTGGCTGATCAGCTTGCGCGAGAATGTGATGAACGGGTCCTGAAAGATGCCCTGCCGGCCATCTGCCCTCAAGACGCCTTGATCTTGCTGCGCCGAGGCAAGGAATCGCCGCGCCGTGTCCGCGTCATGCCCCAAACTGGCGGCTTCCGCGACCAATCCATCGACAAAGGCCGAAAAATTGCCACCACAGGGCGTGTCCTGCGCCTGGGCAGCGCCTGCCACGAAAAGTGCACAAATCCAGCTGACGACCCGCATGATGCCTCCTATCATCTTGTTATTGAATGCACAGTATCAGCAGCGCAGCGCAGGGCAAGCCGCGCAATACGCGGCCCTCCGCCCATGTTCACTTTTTGTTCAAATACATTACCATCGCGTTAATGCTTTATTCAGAAATTTGATCACATCTTGTCCCAAGCGCCCACCCCGGGTTTTGGCTGGTCTATTGTGCAGAGGAGATTGAGATGGTTCTGATTGTCGAAAGCAATTCAGCTCTCGCGCTGCTCTGGCAACGCCATCTTGAACGTCTGGGGCACGTGGTCCGCATTGCCGATGACGAAGACCATGCGCTGGGTCTGCTGCGCGAGGTCGAATTCGACATCATCATCCTGGATCTGGTCCTGGAAAACGGCAGCGCGCTAAGCATTTCGGACTTTGCCAACTATCGCCAACCCGAAGCGCGGGTGATCTTTGTCACCAACTCGTCGTTCTTTTCGGACGGGTCGATCTTTCGCCATTGCGCAAATGCCTGCGCCTTCATGACCACCGCGACCGCGCCCGACGATCTGGCCGCGATGGTCGAGCATTATTCCGCCATGCGCGCCTGACAGCCCCTTTCGGCGTCAAACCCTGTCGCGGCCATGCGGCCCGGCGAAATCGGGTTGCGGGCCGATCGGCACGATCCGGTGCGGATTGATGCTGTCATGGCTATAGTGGTAGTGCCGCACGATATGCGCAAAATTGATCGTTTCGGCCACGCCGGGCCATTGATAGAGCTCGCGCAGATACCCCCAAAGGTTCGGATAGTCGATGATCCGCGCACGGTTGCACTTGAAATGCCCGTGATAGACCTTGTCGAATCGGATCAGCGTCGTGAACAGGCGCCAGTCGGCCTCGGTCAGGGTGTCGCCCATCAGGTAACGGTGCGTCGACAGCCGCTGGTCCAGCCAGTCCAGCGTTTCGAACAACGGGTGAACGGCGGCGTCATAGGCCTCTTGCGAGGTGGCAAAGCCGCTTTTGTAGACCCCGTTGTTCAGCGTGTCATAGATCCGCGCGTTCACCGGTTCGATCGCCTCGCGCAGCGGCGCGGGCCAATAATCGTCGGTATTGCCGGTGATCGCATCAAAGGCCGAGTTGAACATGCGGATGATTTCCGAACTTTCGTTCGACACGATGGTCTGGCCCTGCTTGTCCCACAGCACCGGCACCGTCGCCCGCCCCGTCACCCCGGCATCGGACTTGATGTAGATGTCCCTAAGGTAGGGCAGCCCATACAGGTCATCGCCGGTGGCCCCGTCCTGATCGGTTTCAAAGGTCCAACCTTCGTCCAGCATGTCGGGATGTACCACACTGACCGAGATCACATCCTCCAACCCTTTCAGGCTGCGAAAGATCAGCGCGCGATGCGCCCAGGGGCAGGCATAACTGACATACAGATGATACCGCCCCGCCTCGGCCCGAAAACCGCCAACCCCGGTCGGCCCGGCAGAGCCATCCCTGGTCACCCAGTTCCGAAAGGTCGATTGGGCGCGTTTGAACGCCCCGTCCTTGGCCAGGTCCTTCAGGGATTGCCTGTGCCACTTGCCGTCAATCAGATGGCCCATGAAATGTCTCCTTTCGCGCTTGAAAGGAAACCTAGGGCACCAGAGCGGGCGCACAAAGCCAGACCCGCGCGCAGCCCTTGGCGCATGAGCGCACAGAACCCGCGATCAGCGGTCCATCACCGCCTTGATGATCCACAGCAACAGCATGGCGCCCAGAACCGCGCCCACAAGACCGGCCAACATGCCAGTCAGCGCCAGCAGGAACCGCAGGACCAGCGCGCCGATCAGCGCACCCCCGATCCCGACCCCGATCGTCTGCAGCGTGCCAAGCCGCAGGTTCATGAAGCGTGTCGCCAGAAACCCGGCAGCCGCCCCCACGATGATCAACCAGACAATACCCATTTCCGTTTCCTCACTTGCGCCAATGCGTCGGCACGATGATCAACGCCCCGACCGAGGACGCAATCGCATTCAACCCCGGTGATCCGAACCCGATCCCGAACATGAGCCGAACGAAATAGGCCAGGAAGGCCCCGCCAATGCAGATGATGATGCTTTGCAAAATGCCGTTGTGGGTAAACCCGGACCGCTCCGAGGCATAGCCCACGATCCCGGCAATCACGACCGTACCGATCAGGGTCGGAAACATGGCTCAACCTCCCAGTCTTGCGCCCTTTGGAATGGGGTGGCCGCGCAGGAAAACCTCTGCGTCCTGCACACCCTTCCCGGCACGTTGCGCCCGCGTAACCTGCACCGCACCCGCGCCGCAGGCAATGGTGAATGCATCATCCAGCGCCTCGCCGGCCTTGCCCTCGGACGCGACGACCCGCGCGCCCAGCAGCTTGACCCGTTCATCCCCATGCAGCGTCCAGGCCCCGGGAAAGGGCGACAGCCCGCGGATCTGGCGGCTGACCTCCTCTGCCGGACGCGTCCAGTCGATGGCCGCCTCGGCCTTGTCGATCTTGGCGGCATAGGTCACGCCCTCTGCGGGTTGCGCCTGCGGTTCCAACCCATCCAGTTGCGCCAGCGCCCGCACGATCAGATCCGCCCCAAGGGCGCTCAGCCGGTCGTGCAAACCGCCGGTGGTTTCCTCCTCGCCAATCGCGATCGCCTCGCGCAGCAGAACCGGCCCGGTGTCCAGCCCGGCCTCCATCTGCATGATGCAGACGCCGGTCTGCGCGTCCCCGGCCATGATCGCCCGGTGTATCGGCGCCGCCCCGCGCCAGCGCGGCAGCAGGCTGGCGTGGATGTTCAGACAGCCCTGCGCCGGCGCATCCAGAACCGCCTGCGGCAGGATCAACCCATAGGCCACGACCACCGCCACATCGGCGCCCAGCGCCGCGAATTCCGCCTGCTCGGCCGCCGCCTTCAAAGACACCGGATGGCGCACCGGCAATCCCAGCGCCTCGGCCCGCGCCTGCACCGGCGTCGGACGATCCTTCTTGCCACGCCCGGCGGGGCGCGGCGGCTGGCAATAGACGCAGACCACGTCGTGCCCGGCCCCGATCAGCGCTTCGAGCACCGGAACCGAAAACTCGGGACTTCCCATAAAGACCACACGCATCGCGCCACCCCTGTCTTCTTCTTGGTCCATACACTCCGGGGGTGCGGGGGCTGGCCCCCGCTCCGCCCTTCGCCAAATCCGTTACCGCGCGAACTTGCGCGACTTCTTCACCAGCATGTCCCGCTTCATCTTGCTCAGGTGATCGACATACAGCTTGCCGTCCAGATGATCGATCTGATGCTGCACCGAGGTCGCCCACAGCCCGACAAAGTCGCGCTCGACCACCGCGCCGCTGGCATCCATGAACCGCACCGTCACCGCGCGCGGCCGTTTGATCACCGCCGACACACCGGGCAGGTTCGGGCTCGCCTCTTCGTGTTCGCGCAACTGCACGCTGGCGTGCAGCACCTCGGGGTTCGCCATCCGCACCGCGCGGCCCCGCTCTTCCGAGGCATCGACCACCGCCAGACGCAACCCCACCCCGATCTGCGGCGCGCCAAGGCCGACACCCGGCATCGCCTCCATCGTGTCGATCATGTCGGTCCAGATGGCGCGGATCTCGTCGGTGATCCCGTCGACCGGGGCGGCCGCCCGGTGCAGGCGCTTGTCACCATAGGGAATGCAGGGTCGTACCACCATCACAGCGCCTCGTATTCAGACAGGGCCAAAGCCCGTGCATCCGCGTCCAGACGGTCGACATGCAGTGTGCCATCCAGATGATCCAGCTCGTGCTGCGCGCAGATCGCCTCGAACCCCGTCAATCGTCGCCGACAATCGCGCCCCTCGGGGTCGGTATAGGCCAGTGTCACCTCGGCAAAGCGCGGTACCTGAACCTCGATCCCCGGCATCGACAGGCAGCCTTCGCCGCCGCTCACCCGCGCCTCCGAGGTCTCGACAATCGCCGGGTTGATGCAGGCCAGCGGGGTCTTGTCACCGCTTTTCCAGCCTGCATCCATGACGAAAACCCGTGCCAGAACGCCCACCTGCGGCGCGGCCAGACCGCGACCGGGCGCGGCATACATGGTTTCGAACATATCCACGATCAGCGGCGCAACTGCGGCCACATCCGAAACCGGATCGCAGACCCGGGACAGGCGCGGATCGGGCCATGTCAGGATCGGCAGCACGCTCACGCGCGGGCCATCTCGCGCTTGAGCTTTTGCATCTTGCGCGTGATCATCTGACGCTTGAGCGGCTTGAGATAGTCAATGAACAGCTTGCCATCGAGGTGATCGATTTCGTGCTGCACGCAGGTCGCCCAAAGCCCGTCGAATGTTTCGGTCTGCAGGTTGCCGTCGCGGTCGATCCATTCGACATCCACCACCTTGGGGCGTTCGACATCGGCGTATTGGTCCGGGATCGACAGACAGCCCTCTTCATAGACGTTCTTTTCGTCGGACGAGGCCAGAATCCGCGGGTTGAACATCACCAACGGGCGCGGCGCCTCGCCCTCGGCCTTGACGCAATCCAGCACGATCAGGCGATCCAGCACACCGATCTGCGGCGCGGCCAGACCAATGCCCGGCGCGTCATACATGGTTTCCAACATGTCCTCGGCCAGCACGCGCAGGTCGTCCGACAGGTCGGACACCGGCGCGCAGACCTTTTTCAGGCGCGGATCGGGGTGGATGAGAATAGGGCGTTTCATGGCGCTTCACTTAGGCAATACCCGCCTTTTGCGCAAGTCATGGCCTTGCACATGGGGCAAAAGCCGCTAGCGTCGGAAAAAATGATACGAGGACACCAGATGAGCCGCTTTGACGAAGAAATCGACCGCTTTGGGACCCATTCCGTGAAATGGGACATGATGGAGGCGATCTATGGCGTTCCGGCCTCGGACGGGTTGTCGATGTGGGTGGCGGACATGGATTTCCGCCCCCCGGAGTGCGTGCAAAAGGCCGTGCAGGGCATGGCCGATCACGGCATCTATGGCTATTTCGGCGATGACCGCGCCTATCTGGAGTCGATCTGCTGGTGGATGCAGACCCGCCATGGCTGGAAGGTCGACCCCAAGTGGATCTTTTCGACCCATGGGCTGGTGAACGGCACCGGCATGTGTGTCGATGCCTTTACCAACCCCGGTGACGGCGTCGTCCTGTTCACCCCGGTCTACCACGCCTTTGCCCGCGTCATCAAAGCCGCCGGGCGCGAGGTTGTGGAATGCCCGCTGGCGGTTCGCGATGGCCGCTATGAAATGGATTTCGACGCCTATGACGCGCTGATGACCGGAAACGAGCGGCTTTTGATCCTGTGCTCGCCGCACAACCCCGGTGGCCGGGTCTGGACCCGCGCCGAGCTGAAGGGCGTGGCCGCCTTTGCCAAGCGTCACGACCTGATCCTTGTCTCGGATGAAATCCACCATGATCTGGTCATGCCCGGTCACAAGCACATCCCGATGCCGCTGATCGACGGCGACGTGTCGGAACGGCTGGTGATGATGACGGCGACCACCAAGACCTTCAACATCGCGGGCAGTCATATCGGCAACGTGATCATCCCCGACGACGACCTGCGCGCGCGCTTTGCCGCGCGCATGGCGGGGCTGGGGATTTCGCCCAACTCCTTTGGCCTGATCATGGCCACCGCCGCCTATTCCCCCGATGGCGCCGCCTGGGTCGATGATCTGGTGCAGTATCTGGATGGCAACCGCAGGCTTTTTGACGAGGCTGTCAACGCAATTCCAGGTCTGAAATCCATGCCGATGGAGGCAACCTATCTGGCTTGGGTCGATTTCGAAGGCACCGGCATGACCCGCGAGGAATTCACCCACCGGGTCGAAAAGGACGCGCATATCGCCGCCAACCACGGGCCGACCTTTGGTTGCGGCGGCGAAAGCTATCTGCGTTTCAACTTTGCCACGCCGCGCGCAAGGGTGGCCGACGCCGCCGAGCGGTTGCAGCGCGCCTTTGGCGACCTTCAGTAAGTTTCAACGGCAGGAGCGAGGGGCGCTGCCCCTCGCGCTCCCCGGAGTATTTTCACCAAGAAGAAGATGCAGGATCAGACCTTGGGCGGCCGGGGTTTGTAGACCGGCAGGCGCCATCCAAAAGCGATGGAGCCCGCACGCAGGGCAAGCGTGGCAAGCGCGCAGGTCAGCGCGGCAATGCTGGGGGTCAGTCCCGCTGCGTGAGCGATGGCCAGAGCGGCCGAGCCAGCAAGCGCGCAGGTGACATAGAGTTCCCCCTGTTTCAGGACGAGGGGGACTTCGTTGGCGACCACGTCGCGCATCAATCCGCCAGCGCAGCCGGTGGTGATCCCCATGACCAGGATGATCGGTGCAGGTTGGCCAAGGCTGAGCGCGATGCCCGCCCCGGCTGGCACCGCAACCGCCAGCGCGGCGGCGTCCAGCCAGACGATCGCCTGGTAGCGGCTTTCGAGCAGGTGGGCGGTGAAGAAGACCAGCACGGCGGCGCCGCAAGTGATTGCCAGGTAGGCCGGGTCTGTGATCCAGATCGGCGTTCGGTCCAGCAGCAGATCGCGCAGCGTGCCACCGCCAAGCCCCGTGAGGCTGGCGAGGAAGGCAAAGCCGACGATGTCCAGCTGTGCGCGGCTGGCGACAAGTGCGCCGGTCAGGGCAAAGACAAGGACGGCGGTGTAATCGAGAAGGGCAAGCAGGGTCATGGCGGCGGTGTAGCTTGGATTTCCGGGTGAGGCATCCGGAAAGTTCAGCGATGTTGGGTCGGCCGCGAAAGACGGGGCTTTCGCGCGGGGACCGGGTGTCTGGAATGGTGAGGGGGTGGCTGGTGATCTTTTTGCCTTGCAAAAAGACACCCTTGCCACCGGCCGCGAAAGACGGGGCTTTCGCGCGGGGACCGGGCGTCTGGAATGGTGAGGGGGGTGGCTGGCGATCTTTTTGCCTTGCAAAAAGACACCCTTGCCACCGGCCGCGAAAGACGGGGCTTTCGCGGCCTACTTGAACGGGGCCATGCCGGTGCGGGCGAGTTCGTCGGCGCGCTCGTTTTCCGGGTGACCGGCGTGGCCCTTGACCCATTCCCATGTCACGTCGTGGCGCGCCTGGGCCTCGTCCAGCCGCTGCCACAGCTCGACATTCTTGACCGGTTTCTTGTTCGAGGTCTTCCAGCCGTTGCGCTTCCAGCCGTGAATCCAGCTGGTCACGCCGTTTTTCACATAGGCACTGTCGGTGACCACGGTGATGCGGGAAGGGCGGGCGAGGGATTCAAGCGCGTGGATCGCCGCCAGAAGCTCCATCCGGTTGTTGGTGGTCTGTGCCTCGCCGCCGCTGAGTTCGCGTTCCTTGAGGACGGTTTCGCCCTCGACCGCGCGCAGCAGGGCGCCCCAGCCGCCGGGGCCGGGATTTCCGGAGCAGGCCCCGTCGGTATATGCAAAAAGATCAGCCATAGGCGGTGACGGATATCCAAGGCGAGAGGGCGCCGTCAAGGCCCCTATCCCTGCCGGTTTGAAAAGGCCCGGGCGAAAGGCCCGCATCCTTCAAGAGCCCGGTCAGATCCTCTTGGGTGTAAAAGGCGTAAAGCCGGCCCAGCCGGTCGCGTTTGCTGCCCTGCCCTTCCTTGACCGCGATGTGGAACCGGCCACCGGGGCGCAGGATGCGGGCGATCTGGGCAAGGTGGCGGGGCATGGCGGCGCGCGGCGCATGCAAAAGCGAGAAATTGGCCCAGATGGCATCGAAACTGTCGGCTTCCGCCTTGGCCAGATCGTCAAAGCTGGCTTGACGGGCGTCAACGCCGGGCTGGGCGGCGGCGAGGGCCACCATGCTGGCGGAAGCATCCCATGCCTCGACCGACAAGCCCGCCCTGGCCATATGGGCCGCCGCCGCGCCGGGACCGCAGCCAAGATCCAGCACCCGCGCGCCCTTGGGCAGCCCTTCGATAAAGGCGGCGAGGGTGGCATCGGGGCCGTCCGAGGCGGTCACCTGCGCGTATTCCTCGGCGCGGCGATTGTAGACCTCGATCGTGACGGGGTCGGTCATGTCAGGACCCCGACCGCAAGGCAGGCCACCAACAGCGCCGTCAGCAGCACGCGCAGCTGCATCCACCACGCGGGCGCAAGGCCCCAGCGCCAGAACTGCCAGTCCAGCAGGAGCAGTCCGAGAAAGCCCATGATCAGGGAGGTGCCGGCCGAGGTCGGGCCGCCGCCGGTGAAGAAGAACGCCCAGAGCGCCGGGAGGGTCGACAGGGCATAGCCGGTGGCGGCGCGTGCCCCGGTTTCCTTGGTGGCAAAGCCCCAAAGCACCCCGGACATGAAGCTGAGGATCACCGCGCCATAGAACAACTGGATGTAAGGCCCGACAAAGCGTGCGCCAAGGCTGCGCTGGCCCCAGTCGGCCAGCGGTGGCGACAGGACGGTCAGCGCGCCCCAGACGAAGGGGATGACGCCTGCAAGGCCGAGGATCAGGGCGGATCTGGGAATTTGGGTCATGGTTTGGGTTTCCGGCAGTGCCTGCGGTGAGGATGGGAACGAGGGGCTCTGCCCCTCGCGCTCCCCGGGATATTTAGGGCAATTGGAAGCAGCGGGCCAGCCGGGGTCAGATCCTTTCAAGGGCAAGGCGGCCAGCGAGCCCTGCGAAGATCGCCGCAAAGGACCGGTTCAGCCAGCGCATCACGCGGGCGCTGCCCAGCAGCCAGTCGCGGGCCTGCGCGGCAAAAAGGCCGTTGATCACAAAGACCGCAAAGGTCAGCGCCATGAAGATCGCCCCCAGCAGGGCCATTTCGGCGGTGGCGGTTTGCGGGGTGCCCGAAAGGAAGGGCGGCAGGAGTGCGAGGAAGAAGATCGACAGCTTGGGGTTCAGGATGTTGATCAGCGCGCCGCGCCTTGCGATGCGAAAGGCGGGGTCGGGCCGGGCCTCGGCCGAGACCGAAAGCGCGCCGCCTTCCTTCAGTGACTGCCAGGCGAGCCAGAGCAGGTAGGCGACGCCCGCCAGCTTGACCAGCGTGAAGAGCAGCGCCGAGGTGTGCAGCAGCGCGGCAAGGCCAAGGGTGGCCGCCAAAAGGTGCGGCACGATGCCGATGGTGCAGCCCAGCGCGGCAGCGATGGCGGCGCGGCGACCCTGCCCCAGACCAATGGCCAGCGTGTAGAGAACACCGGTGCCGGGGGCGATGACCACGACAAACGCGGTCAGAAGGAATTGGAGAGAGATCATCGGGGCCCCGGGGTTGCTGCGGCGCAAGGGCAGCGTACGGTGCCGCAAGGATTTGCCAACCCTGAAACCGCATAGTCATCCGTGCTGCAGCGCCGAAGATGACTTTCAGGGATGGCCCTGTGCCATCCGCCCAAGACGATCGCAGGGACGGCCCATCGCGCCGCCCCGCCGGGTGCCCGGGGATTTACGCCCACCGGGCCATGTCTGCCCCGTCGGGGCGCGGCGCCGATCTTCGCCAGGTTCAAGAGGGTCCATCAGGGACCAAGTGGGCAACGGCCCGAACCCCGACCCCGCCAGCCTTGTTGCTGCGCGGGGCGGGATCCGTTGCTGCGCCCTGTCCCGGGCTTGCCCCGGAACCTCTGCCCCCGGGCCTGCCGCTGGACGAAAGTTTTCAGGCGGGATGGCGCGGCGGCTGTAGACACCGATCTTGACGGGATCGGGCATGCCAGGTCTCCGCCAAGGTCAATGAGCAGTCCGGGGATATGGCGCTTGGTTCCCTGTCCGCTTTCGCCTGTGGCGAAGGCAGGAAAGAGGGGCCAGCCCCTCGCGCTCCCCAAGATAGCTAGCGGCGCAAGGTCAAGTGCAGAGGCACTGAAAACGCCGCAGCGACGAGTGCCGTGGCCAGAACCAGATCGGGAATGCCGAAGGCGGTGTAAAGCGGATTTGCGCAGTCCATGCTGGCAAGACCAAGCGCCGCCAGCGCCGCGCCGATCGTGGCGATGAACAGGACCGTTTCCAGCCGGGTGATGGCACGCGAAAACCGTGCGAGGCGCAGGAGCGCCGGCAGGGCCAGAAAGAAGAAAAGCATCATGAAGGCATCATCATAGCCGCCGGAACTCATCAAGTCGCAGCAGTAGAACGGGCCGTCAGCGGATCGCGCGGCGAACCCGGGCGAGAGTGCGTCGTAGCCCGTTCCCAGCCCAGCCGCGACCAGCAGCGCCTGAGCATAGACGAAAGAGAGTGCCTGCCTTGTCATCCCGGTTGACGCAGGACCCGCGGCACCTTGAATTCGACGTTTTCCTGCGCCGTTTCAACCAGTTCGACTGTCACGTCGTAGCGGGCGCGAAAGGCCTCGATGACCTCGTCGATCAGCACCTCGGGGGCGCTGGCGCCGGCGGTGATGCCGATGGACTTGATGCCGTCGAGGGCGCGCCAGTCGATGTCCGTCGCGCGCTGCACCAGTTGCGCATAGGAACAGCCCGCCTTGCTGGCGACTTCGACCAGACGGCGCGAATTGGACGAATTGGGCGCCCCCACCACCAGCAGCGCGTCGCAATCCGGCGCGATGGCCTTGACCGCCTCTTGCCGGTTGGTGGTGGCGTAGCAGATGTCTTCCTTGTGCGGGCCGACGATGGCCGGAAAGCGCGCCTTTAGCGCCGCGACGATATCGGCCGTGTCATCCACCGACAGGGTGGTCTGCGTGACGAAAGCCAGCCTTTCGGGGTCACGCACCTGCACATGGGCCACGTCATCGGGGGTTTCGACAAGCAGGACCTCGCCCTCGGGCAGCTGGCCCATGGTGCCGATGGTTTCGGGGTGGCCCGCATGGCCGATCATGATCATCTGAAGCCCGTTTTCGGAATGGCGCGCCGCCTCGATATGGACCTTGGACACCAGCGGACAGGTGGCATCGACATAGATCATTTCACGCCGCGCCGCCGCCGCGGGCACCGATTTCGGCACGCCATGGGCAGAAAAGATCACCGGGCGGTCATCGGGGCAATCGTCCAGTTCCTCGACAAAGACGGCGCCCTTGGCGCGCAGATCATCCACCACGTATTTGTTGTGCACGATCTCGTGGCGCACATAGACAGGCGCGCCCCATTTCTGCAGAGCCATCTCGACGATCTTGATGGCGCGGTCGACACCGGCGCAAAAGCCGCGCGGGGCGGCAAGGTACAGGGTCAGGGGCTGTTGGGTCATGGCGCGTCTCCTTGCCCTTTGGCAGGTAATGCCAAGCCGCGCTCAGGTCCAGCCCCGGATCACCAGCCTGTGACTTGCCTTCCAGCGCTGGAACGCAGGCAAGGACCGCAGCGCGCAAAACAGGGAGAGAACATGCGACACAGGACATGGACAGGACTATTCGCGGCATGCACCGCGCCGATCTGGGCCCAGGCGGAGACGGCGGGTCTGTTGCCCTATGACGATGCGGCCCGGGTCGCCGCCGGCCAGCAGGTCTATGCCGATTTCTGCGCCAGTTGCCATGGCGCAGAGCTGGAAGGGCAGCCCGATTGGCGCGTCGCCGATGCCGACGGCTATCTGCCCGCCCCGCCGCACGATGAAACCGGCCACACCTGGCACCACCCCGACACCTTGCTGGTGCAAATCGTCACCCACGGCACCGAGGCGCTGGCCGGCGGGACCTACAAATCAAACATGATGGGCTTTGCCGAAACCCTGAGCGAAGACGAGATCCTGAACGTGCTGGCCTATATCAAAAGCACCTGGCCCCAAGAGGTGATCGACATGCACAACGGGATGAACGCGCGGGCCATGGGCGGCAACTAGGGCGTCACACGGCGCCCTGCGCGGCGGCGGTGATCCAGGCCAAAACGGCATAGCGCCCGGTCTTGGCCAGGGCCACGAGGCCAAGGAAAACCCACCACCTGGTGCGCATGATCCCCGCGATCACCGTCACCGCATCGCCAAGCGGCGCCCAGCTGAGCAGCAGCGTCCAGACTCCCCAGCGCGCGTACCAGCGCTGCGCCCGGGCCAGTTGCGCCTGGGTCACCGGGAACCAGCGGCGGTGGCGGAACCGTTCGATGCCGCGCCCCAGAACGTAGTTAACCACCGATCCCAGGGTGTTGCCGATGCTGGCCGCGACCAGGATCGCGCCCAGCGGCACTTTGCCCGAAAGCTGCAAGGCGACAAAGACGAATTCGGACTGGAACGGCAACAGCGTCGCAGCCCCGAAGGCGGCAAGAAAAAGGCCGCCAAGTGCGGCGGCCCCCTCCAGAATATCCAGGGTCATGTCAGATCTCTCGTCCCCACGAAAATCCTCGACTCCCTCGATTATTTGCCGGAGGCGACCTCAAAGGGGCGCTCCACCGGGGTTTCCCGCGGCGGGCGGCCGATGACGTCGCGCAGCTCGTCCAACTCGATGAAGTTGTCGGCCTGGCGGCGAAGTTCGTCGGCGATCATCGGCGGCTGGCTGCGGATGGTTGATACAACCGAAACGCGAACACCCTGACGCTGAAGCGATTCAACCAACGGCCGAAAATCGCCATCGCCCGAGAACAGCACGATGTGGTCCACACGCGGCGCAAGCTCCATCGCATCGACCGTAAGTTCGATGTCCATGTTGCCCTTGACCTTGCGACGACCCTGGCTGTCGGTGTATTCCTTGGCCGGTTTCGTCACCATGGTGAAGCCGTTGTAATGCAGCCAATCCACCAGCGGCCGGATCGGCGAATACTCGTCATTTTCCAGCAAAGCCGTGTAGTAGAAGGCCCTTACCATCTTGCCGCGTCGCGCGAACTCCTGCCGAAGCAGTTTGTAGTCTATGTCGAACCCGAGTGCTTTGGCGGCTGCGTACAGATTCGAGCCGTCGATGAACAGCGCAAGCCGTTCGTCTTTGTAAAACATAAAATGTCCTTCCGTACAAAACAGGCTGCCCACAAAGCGTGAGTGAGAAATACGGGGCAAACCTGCATCCAAGGTAGAGAATTTCACCTTGCGTTCAAGCCCAATAACACCCCCTAAGGGATAGTATGACCCCATCTTTAGAACAAGAAATCGTCATTGCGCTGGGCTCCAACCTGGGGTCGACAGCAGGTTCCCCGACGGCAACGATCGCGGCCGCCCTGCTCGCGCTGAACAGCGCCGGGGCACGCTTGCGCCGCGTCAGCCGGTTTTATGCAACCCCCTGCTTTCCCGAAGGCGCCGGGCCGGATTACGTCAATGCCTGCGCTGTTCTGACGGGCCTTGGCAGCCCTGCACAGGCCCTGGACCTGCTGCACCAGATCGAATCGGATTTCGACCGCCAGCGCATCGCGCGCTGGGGCAGCCGGACGCTGGACCTGGACCTGCTGGCCATCGGCGATATCGTGCTGCCGGATCGGCAAGGCTTTGCGCATTGGCACGACCTGCCCGCCGCCGACCAGCGCCGCGTCGCGCCCGATCAGCTGATCCTGCCGCATCCCCGCCTGCACGAACGCGCCTTTGTGCTGGTGCCGATGTGCGATGTCGCGCCGGACTGGCGCCATCCCGTGCTGGGGCTGACCACGGCGCAGATGACCGCGCGACTGCCCGGTGCCCTGACCAGCGGCGTTGTGCCCCTATGATCAATTCGACCTTGTCAAGAGAATTGCGACGGGTTACACGACCATCTTCTGACGGCCCCGCAGGATATAGGAGCGCCCAATGGCCCGCGTTACAGTAGAAGATTGCGTCGACAAGGTTCCCAACCGGTTTGATCTGGTGATGCTTGCCGCCCATCGCGCCCGCGAAATCTCGGCTGGTGCCGCGATCACCGTGGACCGTGACAACGACAAGAACCCCGTCGTCGCCCTGCGCGAAATCGCCGAGGAAACCCAGTCCGCCGAGGAACTGCGCGAACGCCTGATCGAGTCGAACCAGACCCAGATCGAGGTGGACGAGCCCGAAGACGACGCCATGGCATTGCTCATGGGTGCCGAGCAGGACAAGCCTCAGGAGGACGACATGTCCGAAGAGAAGCTGCTGCGCGCGCTCATGGAGGCGCAGGGCCAGGGCTAACGCCGAAAGGTTGTAGCGGAATGATCGCTGCCGAAGATCTTGTTGCCCTCGTCCGCAACTACAACCCGAAGACCAACGAAAAGCTGATCCTCGCGGCCTATGACTATGGCCGCGAGATGCACGAAGGCCAGACCCGCAAGTCGGGCGAGCCTTACTTTACCCATCCCGTCGCCGTTGCCGCCATCCTGACCGAGCAACAGCTGGATGACGCCACCATCATCACCGCCCTGCTGCACGACACGATCGAGGACACGCGCGCGTCCTATTCCGAGGTTGCGGAAAAGTTCGGGACCGAGGTCGCCGAACTGGTCGATGGCGTGACCAAGCTGACCAACCTGCAACTGTCGTCCAGCGAATCCAAACAGGCCGAGAATTTCCGCAAGCTGTTCATGGCCATGTCCAAGGACCTGCGGGTGATCCTGGTCAAACTGGCCGACCGCCTGCACAACATGCGCACCATCAAGGCGATGCGCGCCGAAAAGCAGGTGCAAAAGGCGCGCGAGACGATGGATATCTATGCCCCGCTGGCCGGGCGCATGGGGATGCAGTGGATGCGCGAAGAGCTGGAAGACCTGGCCTTTCGCGTGCTCAACCCCGAAGGCCGCGCCAGCATCATCCGCCGTTTCGTGACGCTGCAAAAGGAAACCGGTGACGTCATTCACCGGATCACCTCTGACATGCGCGCCGAACTGGAACGCGCCGGGGTCGAGGCCGAGGTCTTTGGCCGCGCCAAGAAACCCTATTCGATCTGGCGCAAGATGCAGGAAAAGAAGATCGGCTTTTCCCGCCTGTCCGACATCTACGGCTTTCGCGTGATCACCCGCACCGAAAGCGATGCCTATACCGCGCTTGGGGCCATCCATCAGCGTTGGCGCGCAGTGCCGGGACGGTTCAAGGATTACATCAGCCAGCCCAAGACCAACGGCTATCGGTCGATCCACACCACCGTTTCGGGCCGCGACGGCAAGCGGGTCGAGGTGCAGATCAGGACCCGCCAGATGCACGAGGTCGCCGAAACCGGCGTTGCCGCGCATTGGTCGTACCGCGACGGCGTGCGCGCCCAGAACCCCTTTGCCGTCGATCCGGCCAAGTGGATCGCCGGCCTGTCCGAACAGTTCGACGCCGAGGAAGACCACGATGCCTTTCTCGAGGCGGTCAAGCTCGAGATGTATTCTGACCAGGTCTTCTGCTTTACCCCCAAGGGCGACGTGGTCAAACTGCCCAAGGGCGCGACGCCGCTGGATTTCGCCTATGCCATCCACACGCGGATCGGGTCGGGCTGCGTCGGCGCCAAGGTCGACGGCATCCGCGTGCCGCTGTGGACCCGGCTCAAGAACGGCCAATCGGTCGACATCATCACCGCCGAAGGCCAGGCGCCGCAGGCGACCTGGCTGGAGATCGCCCAGACCGGCAAGGCCAAGACCGCGATTCGCCGCGCCCTGCGCGAGGCGAACAAGGAACGCTTTGCCAAGCTGGGGCACGAACTGGTGCGCGCCGCCTTTGAGAACGCCGGCAAACGGGTCACCGAAAAGGCGCTGGAAACCGCCGCCCGGACGCTGCGGCTCGAGGATGCGGAAACCCTGCTGGCCCGCATCGGCAGCGCCGAGCTGACCGCCCGCGAGGTTGTCGAATCGGTCTATCCCAACCTGGCGATCAAGGATGATACCGTGATCGAGGCCCGGCGCGCCGTCATCGGGCTGGAACACGGGCAGGGCTTTGCCCGCGCCGACTGTTGCCAGCCGCTGCCGGGGGAACGGATTGTCGGGCTGACGCATCGCGGCAAAGGCGTGTCCGTTCACGCCATCGACTGCGCCACCCTGGCCGATTTCGAAGATCAGCCCGCCCGCTGGATGGACCTGCATTGGGCCGATGGTGTCCACCCGCCGGTCTACACGGTGTCACTTGAACTCACCATTACCAACGACGCGGGTGTGCTGGGACGGATTTGCACATTGATCGGAGAGCAAAGGGCCAATATCTCTGACCTGAAATTCATTGACCGGAAACCGGATTTTTATCGCCTGATGATAGATGTCGACCTGCGTGACGCAGAGCATCTGCATTCGGTGATGACCGCGCTCGAGGCCGAAAGCAACGTTGCTTCGGTCGAACGGCGGCGCGATCCGGGTCTTGCGGCGGCTCCGGCAGCGGCGGAGTGACAGGAAAGGCAAGGTATTGGTCTTCAAGCGACGCGATAGACGCCCGGTTCTGAAAGCCGTGCGGGAATTTCTCTGGCCGCGTGGCGGCTGGAAGCGCGCGGCGCAATATGTCCAGCATCGGTTGCACCGCCTGCCCGACCCGCCGCACCGCATTGCCCGCGGCATCTTTGCCGGGGTCTTCACCACCTTTACCCCGTTCTACGGCCTGCATTTCGTCATTGCGGCGCTGATCGCCTGGGTGATGCGTGGCAATATCCTGGCCGCCCTGCTGTCGACCTTTTTCGGCAACCCGCTGACCTATGTGCCCATCGGCGTCGCGGCCATGACCACCGGGCATTGGCTGCTGGGCATTCAGGGCCGCCCGCCGCGTCTGGAAGGGCACCACACCGGGCTGGCCGAGAAATTCGTCAAGGCCGGGCTGGACCTGTGGAACAACCTGCTGGCCACCTTCACCGGCGCCGAGGTCGACTGGACCGACCTGTCGATCTTTTACGACCAGGTCTTCTTTCCCTACATGATCGGCGGCATTCTTCCCGGCATCCTGTGCGGCACCATCGCCTATTACATCTCGCTTCCGCTGATCACCGCCTACAAGAACCGCCGCAAGGGTGTGATCAAGGCCAAGCTGTCCGCGCTGAAGAAAAAGAAAGAGGCCGAAGGCAAAAGCCGCGCCAAGGGCAAAGCCGACTGAGACCGGACACGCAAATGCCGCGCAAGGGCCCTGTATCGCTACAATTCTCGGCTTTCCTTCAGCGGCCCAGCACCTATGATTTGATCAAATCTCAGTCGATGCCCACGAGGGAATGCCCATGACCACCTATGCCGGACGCCTGCGCCTTGGCGTCAACATCGACCACGTCGCCACCGTGCGCAACGCCCGCGGCAGCGCCTATCCCGACCCGATCCGCGCCGCGAAGATCGCCGAAGAGGCGGGTGCCGACGGCATCACCGCGCACCTGCGCGAAGACCGCCGGCATATCTCGGACGCGGACATCGACGGGCTTATGGCGGCGCTCAAGGTGCCGTTGAACTTTGAAATGGCCGCGACCGCGGAAATGCAAAGCATCGCCCTTCGGCACAAACCCCACGCGGTCTGCATCGTGCCCGAAAAGCGCGAGGAACGGACCACCGAAGGCGGGCTGGAGGTGGCCAAGGACGAAAACCGGCTGGCACATTTCATCGCCCCCCTGCGCGAGGCGGGCTGCCGGGTGTCGATCTTCATCGCGGCCGACGCGCAGCAGATCACCGCGGCGCATCGCATCGGGGCGCAGGTGATCGAATTGCACACCGGCGCCTATTGCGATTTCCACGCCGAGGGCAAGTTTGCCCAACGCGACGCCGAGCTGGAGCGGCTGCGCGAGATGGCCAGTTATGCGCATGGGCTGGGCCTTGAGGTGCACGCAGGCCACGGACTGACCTATGAGACGGTGCAACCGGTGGCCGCCCTGCCCGAGGTGATGGAGCTGAACATCGGACATTTCATCATCGGCGAGGCAATATTCATGGGACTGGCCCCGGCGATCCACGAAATGCGCCGCCTGATGGACGAAGCGCGCGCCTGACGGTGACGAGCATTTGCGCCGAAACCTTCATTCACCCTGCGTGCGCCGCGAAACATGATCCCGGACGGGCCGTTTCGCGGCATGTGGCGGCCAAGGCAAAGGAGGCCTGCGCATGATCCTTGGCATTGGCACCGACCTGGCGAACATCGAGCGCATTGCGCGCGTTCTGGACCGTTATGGCGACCGCTTTCGCAACCGGGTGTTTACCGAGGTCGAACAGGCCAAGGCGGAACGCCGGCGCGATGTGGCCGGCACCTATGCCAAGCGTTGGGCCGCAAAGGAGGCCTGCTCCAAGGCTTTGGGCACCGGTTTGCGCATGGGGATTTCCTGGCGCGACATGGCGGTGTCAAACCTGCGCAGCGGGCAGCCGGTGATGACGGTCACAGGCTGGGCGGCGGATCGGCTGGCGCAAATGACCCCGCCGGGTCACGAGGCGATCATCCATGTCACCCTGACCGACGATCACCCCTGGGCGCAGGCCTTTGTGGTGATCGAGGCGCGCCCGATCGGCGGTTGACAGGGGGCTCTGCCCCCGCGCCTTTGGCGCTCCCCCGGGATATTTGGGGCAAATGGAAACACCGGGGTGGATCGCTTGACACCTGACGCGGGGGCGCTCATGTAGCGCGGGAGTATTGAGGCAAAGGGTTTGCGCATGGCCAGTGAAGACAAGAAGAGCGGCGGCATCGTCGAGACGATCAAGACTGTCGTCTATGCGCTGTTGATCGCGGGCGTCTTTCGGACCTTTCTGTTTCAGCCTTTCTGGATTCCCTCCGGGTCGATGAAGGACACGCTGCTGATCGGCGATTTCCTGTTCGTGAACAAGATGGCCTATGGCTATTCCTATGCCTCTTGCCCGTCGATCATCGCCCCGCGGTTCGGGATCAATATCGACGCGCAGGACATTTGCGGGATCTTTGACGGCGACAACAAGCGACTGTTCGGCGGAGAGCCGCAGCGCGGCGACGTCGTGGTGTTCCGCCATCCGGTGACCGGACGCGATTTCATCAAGCGGCTGGTCGGTCTGCCCGGCGACAAGGTGCAGATGCGCGGCGGCGTGCTGCAGATCAACGGCACCCCGGTGCAGCTGGAGCCTGCCGGCGTCTTCGAGGAGATCGCCACCGCGCAGGGGCCGCAGCGGCTGCGCCCGCGTTGCGAAAACGGCCCGGTTGGCGAGGGCGGCGTCTGCACCAAGACCCGGATGACCGAAACCCTGCCCGGCGGCGTGTCGCACAGCATCCTGAACATCACCACGCAGGGGTCGGACAACACCTCGGTCTATACCGTTCCCGAGGGGCATTATTTCTTTATGGGTGACAACCGGGACAATTCCTCGGACAGCCGTGTGCCCAATATCGCGGGTGGTGTCGGCTTTGTGCCCTATGAGAACCTGGTCGGGCGCGCGGATCGTGTGATGTTCTCGTCCGCCGGGCGCAGCATGCTGTTCTTCTGGACCTGGCGCAGCGACAGGTTCTTCAAAGCGATCCAATGAAGCTTTCGGCGGACCTGAAAGAGCTGGAGCAGCGGCTGGGCTATCGCTTTGCCCGGCCCGACCTGTTGCGGCAGGCGGTCACGCATGGGTCGATGTCCGGCCCCGGGCGCGAGGACAACCAGCGGCTGGAATTCCTGGGCGACCGGGTGCTGGGCCTGGTCATGGCGCAGGCGCTTTTGGAGCATGACAAGACCGCGACCGAGGGCCAGCTGGCCCCGCGGTTCAACGCCCTGGTGCGCAAGGAAACCTGCGCCGATGTCGCGCGCGAGGTGGATATCGGCGCGGCGCTCAAGCTGGGCCGCTCGGAGCAAAAGACCGGCGGGCGGCGCAAGATGGCGCTGCTGGGCGACGCGATGGAGGCGGTGATTGCCGCCGTCTACCTGGATGGCGGCTTTGATGCGGCGCAGGCGCTGACCCTTCGGCTTTGGGGCAAGCGCATCGCCAATGTCGAGGACGACGCCAAGGACGCCAAGACCGCGCTTCAGGAATGGGCGCAGGCCCGCGGCCTGGAACCGCCCCTGTACCTGGAAACCGCCCGTTCCGGCCCCGACCACGCGCCCGTTTTCACCATCGAGGCCCGCCTGAGCACAGGCGACCAAGCCGAGGCCACGGCCAGCAACAAGCGCCAGGCCGAACAGGCCGCCGCCAAGGCACTGCTGGCGCGGGTCCGTCAGGCAAAGGCCTGAACCGCCCCTACTTGCTGTTCTCCAAAGATCCGGCGCGCATCGTCGAACTGCCCGGCAAAGGGGCTGGGCCGCGCATTGCGCACCGACGGCTGGGACACAGGCTCAGCCGGTTGTGGCGCGGGGCGCGGGCTGGGGGTGGGGCGCGTATTGCCAGCGGGCCGGGCGGCGCGCTTGGCGGTTTCAGCCTTGTCTTGGGCGTTCAGGGCGCTTTGCACGCGCCGGTGCAGCACCGACAGCCTGTCATAGGCGTCGTTGACCGCCATCAGGCGGCGCGTCGCCTCTTGTGGTGATCCGTACCAGACATCCGGGTGATAGGTCTTGACCAGTCGCCGCCAGGCCGCGCGGATCGTGCTGAACTCATCCTTGGGCGAGACACCCAAAAGCGTGTAGGGGCAGGTCTGTTCAGTGCGGCGGGGCATGGCTGTCATCCATCAAGGCTGTGCATCGGTCTCCGCCCTGGCCCGCTGCCCCCGCGACGGTCCAAGGATGGAATAAGGCATAACTTTGGCATGAATTTTAGGAAAGCCACATTCTTGCCATAAAGTTAACGCGCGCCCGCCCCAATCGGAGCGCCATCGCATGGCTGTTCGACCCGAACTTTCCCCTGTAGCAAGGGTGCATAACCGCGAAGGACCGGGGATGAGCGACAATCTCAAAGGCAGTCTTTTCATGATGCTGGCCATGCTTGGCTTTGGCATCGAGGACGCATTTTTCAAGGCGGCCACCGGGTCGGGCGGGGTGACGGCGGGCATGGGCACCGTGCAATTCGGCCTGATGGCGATGCTGACCTATGCCCTTTATGCCCGTCACAAGGGCGTGCCGCTGTGGGATGCGGCCTATCTGCAAAGGGGTCTGCTGATCCGCACCGCCTTTGAAATCTGCGGGCGGCTGTTTTTCGCGCTGGCGCTGGCCTATACGCCGCTGTCGACCACATCGGCCATTTTGCAGGCGGCGCCGCTGGTGGTGATGCTGGGGGCCGGTCTGATCCTGGGTGAAAAGATCGGGCCGCGCCGCTGGGCGGCCATGGCGGTGGGGTTCCTAGGGGTGCTGCTGATCATTCGGCCATCGCCCTCGGGGATCGAGGCGAACGCCATCTTTGCGCTGCTGGGCATGATCGGCTTTGCCGGGCGCGATCTGGCGACCCGCACCAGCCCGCCGCATGTACGCTCGGCGCAGCTGGGGGTGCTGGGCTTTGGCGTGGTGACCTTTGCCGGCTGCGTGATCCTGGCCTTTGAACCCGGTGCGCCCCGCCTGCCCGATGGCCCCGCCGCGTTGATGATCTGCGGCACGGCGCTGGCGGGAGTGGTCGGCTATACTGCCCTGACCGCCGCGATGCGCACCGGAGAAGTGTCGGTCGTGGCGCCCTTTCGCTATTCGCGGCTGATCATCGCGCTTGTCATCGCCTATGCCGTCTTTGGTGAACGCCCGGATGCGATGACCCTGGCCGGGGCAGCGTTGATCGTCGGATCGGGGACCTATTCGCTCTGGCGTGATGGCAGGGCTGGCGCGAGACGGCGTTCCGGGGTAAAGGCAGAACCTTGATCTTTAGGACTTGACCCATATGACCACACGCGCCGGTTTCATCGCCCTGATCGGAGAGCCCAACGCAGGCAAATCCACCCTGACCAACCGCATGGTCGGGGCCAAGGTTTCGATCGTGACCCACAAGGTCCAGACCACCCGCGCCCGCATTCGCGGCGTGGCGATGGAGGGCGAAAGCCAGCTGGTTTTCGTAGACACCCCCGGCCTGTTCAAACCCAAACGCCGGCTCGACCGTGCCATGGTCGCCGCCGCCTGGGGCGGGGCCGCCGATGCCGATATCATCGTCCTGCTGATCGAGGCGCATCGCGGCATTTCCGAGGGGGTCAAGACCATCCTCGCGGGCCTGCGCGAACTGCCCAAGGGGCGCAAGATTGCCCTTGCAATCAACAAGATCGACCGCGTTCAGCCCGATACCCTGCTGGCCCTGACCCAGCAGATGAACGAAGCCTTTCCCTTTGTGAAAACCTTCATGATCTCGGCGGAAAAGGGGCGCGGTGTCGACGACCTGCGCAAATGGCTGGCGCAGGAATTGCCCGAAAGCCCCTGGCTCTACCCCGAGGACCAGATCGCCGATCTGCCCCTGCGGATGATCGCCGCTGAAATCACCCGCGAAAAGCTGACCCTGCGGCTGCATCAGGAACTGCCCTACCAACTGACGGTCGAAACCGAAAGCTGGGAAGAGCGCAAGGACGGCTCGGCCCGGATCGACCAGATCGTCTATGTCGCCCGCGATGGTCACAAGGGAATCATCCTTGGCAACAAGGGCGAAACGATCAAGGCAATCTCAAAGGCCGCGCGCGAGGAACTCGAAGAGTTTCTGGGCCGCAAGATCCACCTGTTCCTGCAGGTCAAGGTCCGCGCCAACTGGCTTGAGGAAAAGGAACGCTATTCGGAAATGGGTCTCGATTTCCGCGATGGCAACACCTGATCCGTCATGCCCCGCCTGACCGCCCGGTTCTGGGTCGATGCCTACCTGACGCGCCTGCGCCTGTATGACATACCGGCCTTTGTCACCGCCCATGGCGACGACACCGCCGGCGCGGTGCTGGTGAAACTGGCGACGCTGGACGGCAAGGCCACCGCCTTTACCCGGCAATTCAACCTGATGACCGGCGAACAGGGCTGGGTCGAACTGGCCAAGGGGCCAGAGCCCGAGGTTGACGGCTCAATCGCCCGCCAGCGCGGCTTTGACCCCGACCTCTGGGTGATCGAAGTCGAAGACAGGCAAGGCCGCCACCTGCTGGACCAGGACGGCCTGGCCACCTGATCCCGACATCCGCCCCGCGCGCCCGCAGGAGCCCCCGGCCAAAGGCGGGGGCGACAGGCCTGCGCGCGCGAAAGCGCGCTCCGCGTAACAACCGCTTGCCAGCCGGACGCCACGACGCCACCTTGCGGGCATGGAATGGCGCGATACCGGTATCCTTCTGAGCAGCCGCAAACACGGCGAAAGCTCTCTGATCCTCGAGGTGTTCACCCCGCGGCATGGCAGGCACATGGGCGTGCTCAAGGGCGGCACATCGCGCAAGATGGCGCCGCACCTGCAACCGGGGGCACAGCTTGACCTGACCTGGAAGGCCCGGCTTCAGGACCACATGGGCGCCTTCACCGCCGAACCCGAACGCTCACGCGCGGCGCAGGCCATGGGCAGCCGGATCGCCCTGGCCGGGCTGAACGCGACCCTTGCCCTGCTGTCCTTCTGCCTGCCCGAACGCGAACCGCACCCGCCGCTCTACCAACGCAGCGAAGCGCTGCTGGACCTGCTGGATCAGCAGGCCCTCTGGCCCCTGGCCTACCTGCGCTGGGAACTGGCCCTGCTCGAAGACCTGGGCTTTGGCCTGGACCTGACACGCTGCGCTGCCACCGGATCGACCGACGATCTGGCCTATGTCTCGCCCAAATCCGGGCGCGCCGTGTCACGGGCGGGGGCCGGCGCCTGGGCGGACCGGCTGCTGCCGCTGCCCCCGGTCCTGCGCGGCCAGGGCGATGCCGCGGATGCCGAAATCCTCACCGCCCTCGGCACCACCGGCTTTTTCCTCGAGCACCGGCTGGCGCCGCAACTGGGTGAACGCCCGCTGCCCGCCGCCCGCGGCGCGCTGGTCGACCTGCTGGCGCGCCTCGCCGCCGCGGAAGGCTGAGACCAAATGCCAACCCCGGCCGACCGCGTGCACCCTTTCCCCACCCGGATTAAACGGCTAGGTAGTCAAGGATGATATGGACCTTGCCAAATATCCTGACCGTCCTGCGCCTGCTCGCTGCCCCCGGCGTCGCGGTCATGTTCCTGTATTTCCACCGCCCCTACGCGGATTGGGCGGCACTGATCCTGTTCCTGACCGCCTCGATCACCGATTGGTTCGACGGCCACCTGGCGCGCGCCTGGAAACAGGAAACCAAGATCGGCACCATGCTTGACCCCATCGCCGACAAGGCCATGGTGGTGATCGCCCTGATGGTCATCGTCGGCTATTCCTCGATGTCGCCCTGGCTGGTGCTGCCCGCCACCTTCATCCTGTTCCGAGAGGTCTTTGTATCGGGCCTGCGCGAATACCTCGGCGACACCGCCGGCACGCTCAAGGTGACCAAGCTGGCCAAATGGAAGACCACCCTGCAAATGGTCGCCATCGCCGTGCTCTTTGCCCAGGGCGTCTTCGAACACTACTTTGGCATGTCGGTCTATGGCATGGACAGCCCGATGATCGACGGTATCCTCGCCGGCCAGATCGAAGACACGCTGGCCCTGCGCTGGAAATACGCCGGCATGATCTGGGCCGGCAACCTCGGGCTGGCGCTGCTCTGGCTGGCGGCGGCCCTGACCCTGATCACCGGCTGGGACTACTTCCAAAAGGCCCTGCCCTTCCTGAAAGAGGAACGCTGAGATGGACGTTCTCTATTTTGCCTGGGTCCGCGAACGCATCGGCATTCCCCGCGAACGGATCGAGACAAGCGCGAAAACCGTCAACGACCTGGTGGCCGAACTGCGCAGCCGCGACCCGCGCTACGACGCCGCCTTCGCCGACCTCTCGGCGCTGCGCGTCGCCATCGACCAGGACCTGACCGACTTCGACGCCTCGATCGAAGGCGCCCGCGAAGTGGCCTTCTTCCCGCCGATGACCGGGGGCTGACATGCGCATTCTCGTCCAGGAACCGCCCTTCGACTTCGGAGCCGAGGCCGAAACCTTCGCCTCCGGACGCCACGACATGGGCGCCATCGTCACCTTCACCGGCATCGTGCGCGACCTGGCCAGCGGCGACCTCGATGCCATGGAAATCGAACACTACCCCGGCATGACCCAGAAGGCGCTGGAAAAGATCGCCGCCGAGGCCATGCAGCGCTGGTCGCTGGGCGACGTCCTGGTGATCCACCGCTATGGCCGCATGACCCCCGGCGACAAGATCATGATGGTCGCCACCGCCGCCCCGCACCGCAAGGATGCCTTCGAGGCGGCCGAATTCCTGATGGACTACCTCAAATCCCGCGCCCCCTTCTGGAAAAAGGAACACAGCGGCCAGAACGCCGACTGGGTCGCCGCCAGGGACGAAGACGAAGCCGCCCTGACTCGCTGGTAATCAGCGTCCCGTTTCTTTGTGCCGCAAATATCCCGGGGGGCGCGCAGCGCGGGGGCAGCGCCCCCTCTGCCCTTGCCACAGGCGGCACGCGGTCATATTCTTTGACCAATTGACAAGGTGATCCATGCCCTTCCGCCCCGTCCAGTCCGAGAAACTCTCGACCGCCGTTGTCCGCCAGATCGAACAGCTGATCCTGCGCGGCATCCTGCGCCCGGGCGAACGCCTGCCGGCGGAACGCGCGCTGGCCGAACAGCTGGCGGTGTCGCGCCCCAGCCTGCGCGAGGCCGTGGCCGAATTGCAGGACCGTGGGCTGCTGACCAGCCGCGCCGGGGCCGGCATCTATGTCACCGAGGTCCTCGGCAGCGCCTTTTCCGAGGCGCTGATCCAGCTTTTCGCCGGTCACGACGAAGCGGTCTTTGACTACCTGTCGTTCCGGCGCGACATGGAGGGGCTGGCCGCCGAGCGCGCCGCAACCCACGGCACCGACACCGATCTCGCGGTGATCCAGCAACTGTTCGACAAGATGCTCGCCGCCCACGGCAAGCGCAATCCCGATGACGAGGCCAGCCTCGACGCCGAATTCCATCTGGCCATCATCGAAGCCAGCCACAACGTCATCATGCTGCACATGATGCGCTCGATGTACCAGCTGCTGCGCGAAGGCGTGTTTTACAATCGCAAGGTCATGTTCCGCCAGCGCACCACGCGAGAGGCCTTGCTGGACCAGCACCGCGCCATCAACGACGCGCTGCAGGCGCGTGATGCTGCTGCGGCGCGCAAGGCGGTCGAGGATCACCTGACCTATGTCGAAGCCGCGCTTTTCGCCGACCGCAAGGCCAGCGCGAACGAACACATCGCCCGCCAGCGCTATGAACGCGAAAAGGCGCGCGGCTAGGCGGCGGCCGCCGCCTCGATCGCGGCGCGCATGCCCTGCGCCCGCATCACCTCCAGGTGCCCCCGGACCAGACCCAGCCATGTATCACTGCCCTGCAGCGTTGCGGGCATGAAACCCGGCAGCGCGGCCAGCGCCCGGATCACCGCGTCGGTGTCGCGGGCCCCGTCCAGCGCCTGTCTGATTTCCTCGGCGCGCGGGTCGCGCAGGTCAAAATCCGCGCCGCCGTCCTGCACCCCCAGCGCAAAGCGCATCCAAGCGGCGCAGGCAAAGGCGAAGGGTTCAGGCGACTGGCCGCGCGCCATCGCCTCCAGCGCCGGGGCAAAGATCCTCTGCGGCAGTTTTTGCGTGCCGTCCATGGCGATCTGCCGGGTTTCATGCGCCAGGTGGGGGTTTTCGAAACGGCGGCACAGCTGTTCGGCATAGCCCGTCAGATCGACCCCCGGCACCGGCGCCAGGGTCTGCGCCGCAGCGTGCATATGCCGCCGCACCAGCCGCGCCAGCGCTGCATCCTGCATCACGTCGCGCACATGGCGGTGCCCGGCAAGAAAGCCGGCATAGGCCAGCATCGAATGCGCCCCGTTCAGCATCCTCAGCTTCATCTCTTCGTAGGGTGTCACGTCCGCGACAAACAGCGCACCGCCCGCGTCCCATGCCGGGCGCCCGGTGGGAAAATCGTCTTCGATCACCCATTGCCGGAACCGTTCGGTTTCGACCGCTGCGGCATCGTCCTGGCCGGTCAACGCAAGGGCCAGCGCCCGTGTCCCGGGCCCGCTGGCGGGGGTGATCCGGTCAACCATGGTGGCAGGAAAGGCAACCTGCGTACGCAGAAGCGGCAGCAAGTCGGGGGCGGTTTCGGCGGCAAAGCCTTGCAGCAGGGCGCGCAGCATCCGGCCATTGTCCGGCAGGTTGTCACAGCACAAGACGGTAAAGGGCGCGATCCCCGCCGCGCGCCGCTGCGCCAGTGCCCAGACCAGCAGGCCGGCCGCACCGATCGGCTGGCAGGGGGTGGCAAGGTCGTGGGCGATGGCCGGATGGCTGCGGTCGATGCCGCCCGTGGCGCGGTCAAAACCATAGCCCTTTTCTGTCACCGTCAGGCTGACGATTCGGGTCGTGGGGGCACAAAGCGCCGCCAGCACCGCCGCGCGGTCATCCTGCAGTGACAGCGCCCCCGCCAGCGCGCCGATCACCCGCGTCGAGGTGCCGGTGGAATCGCGTTCTATGACGGCAAAGCGGTTGCCCTGCGCCTGCAAGACCTGCGCCACCTCGGTGCTGCGCAGGCTGACGCCGATGATCCGCCAGTCGCCGCCCGCAGCGGCCAGCGCATCGTCGGTATAGACCGCCTGATGCGCCTTGTGAAAGGCGCCCAGACCCAGGTGCACGATCCCCGCGCCATGGGCCTTTGGATCATAGCCCGGCAGCGCCGCGCCCCCGGCCCCGCCGGTCATGCGCCGATGCGCGGTTCAAGCGCCGCGATCACGCCGCGCAGTTCGGCCAGCCCCTTGAGCCGCCCGATCGCCGGATAACCCGGCTGCGCCTGCCGCCCAAGGTCGTCCAGGATGTCCTGACCATGATCGGGGCGGAAGGGGATGTTGCAATCCGCGCGCCCCGCAGCGCGGCGGCGGGCCTCTTCTTGCAGGGCGGCCTCGACCACGGCGACCATGTCGGTATGCCCGCCCAGATGCTCGGCCTCGTAAAAGGAGCCGCGAATATCGTCGCTTTCGCGGTGCACGTTGCGCAGGTGCAGGAAATGCACCCGGTCGCCCAGCCGCTGCATCATGCCCGGCAGATCGTTGTCGGGCCGCGCGCCCAGCGACCCGGTGCACAGGGTGATGCCATTGGCAGGGGTGTCGACCGCCTGGATCACCGCGCGGTAATGCGCTTCGGTGGACATGACGCGCGGCAGGCCCAGCAGCGGCACGGGCGGATCGTCGGGATGGCAGCACAGGCGCAGGCCCAACCGCTGGGCCACCGGGGCGACCTCGCTCAGAAAGTCGATCAGGTGCTGGCGCAGCCGGTTTTCGGTGATGTTGTCGTATTCGGCCAGGTGGTCGCGCACCTGTTCGAGTGAAAAGCTCTCGGCGGCGCCGGGCAGGCCAAAGACGACGTTGCGCGCCAGTTGCTGGCGGCGTGCGTCATCCATCGCGGCAAAGCGGCGGGTGGCCTGATCCTGCAGGGCGGCGTCATAGTCGGCGGCGGCCTGCGGCCGGTTCAGGATGTGCATGTCGAAGGCGGCGAAATCCACCAGGTCAAAACGCATGCAGGTGGCGCCGTTCGGCATGGCAAAGCCAAGATCGGTGCGCGTCCAGTCCAGCACCGGCATGAAGTTGTAGCAGATCACCTCGATCCCGGCGCGGGCCAGGTTTTCAAGGCTGACCTTGTAGGCGGCGATGTGGTCGCGCCACGCGCCTTTCTGCTTTTTGATGTCCTCGGACACCGGCAGGCTTTCGACCACGTCCCAGCCCAGACCAGAGGGGCGGCCATCGGTCATGCGCGCAACCTCGGCCTGCCGTTGGGCGATGGCGTCGGCGGTCCAGACCGCCCCGGTGGGCACATGATGCAGGGCCGACACCACCCCGCGCGCGCCAGCCTGCGCCACGTCGTCTATGGACACCCTGTCCTTGGGGCCAAACCATCTCCAGGTCTGATGCATCGCGGTCCTCCTTGGCCTTGCCGTTACCTGACACCTTATCATCCGGCAATTCAGTTGACTAGTATGGAAGTATGGTACAGCGTGACAAGGGGAGATCGAATCATGGGTTTTGAACAGGCAGGCAACTGCGCGCTGGACGTCAGCCAACCGATCACGCCGCAGGTTTACCGCATCCTACGCGAGGCGATCATCCAGGGGCGTCTGCAACCGGGCAACCGCATTTCCGAATCGGAAATCGCGCGCAGCTGTGACGTCAGCCGCCAACCCGTGCGCGAGGCCTTCATCAAGCTGGCCGGCCAGGGCCTGCTGGCGGTTCTGCCCCAGCGCGGCACCATCGTGTCGCGGATCGACTATCGCGCGGTGCTGGACGCGCGTTTTCTGCGCGAGGCGATCGAGGCCGATATCGTCGCCATCCTGTGCCGCAGCCCCGACCCCGCCCTGATCGCCGATCTGCGCCACCAGCTGTCCCTGCAGCGCGCCGCCAAGGAACCGACCGAATTCATCGCCCTGGACGAAAGGTTCCACCGGACCCTGGCCGAGGGCGCGGGCAAAGGCGGGGCCTGGCGGCTGATCGAAGGGCTGAAATCCCAGATGGACCGCGTGCGGTTCCTGTCGCTGGGCCAGTTCCCCGTCGACAAGCTGATCGACCAGCACCGGGCCCTGGTCGACCGCATCGAAGAGGGCGCCCCGCAGCCCGCCGATGCGGCGATCCGCACCCACCTGCGCGAAATTCTGGGCGACCTGCCCACGGTCGTCGGGGCCCATCCAACGTTTTTCGACCTGCCGGACGGGGAAATCCCCACGCCGGTCAATGCACCCATCCAAGGAGGAGAGGACAGATGATCAACTGGAAACTGCCCGCAATCGCCGCAACCGTCGCGACCCTGCTGGCCGCGCCGCTGGCCGCGCAGGACATGACGCTGAAGCTGGGACACCTGGCAAACGAGGATAACCCCTGGCACAAGGCCAGCGTCAAGTTCGCCGAGGAACTGTCGGCGCTGACCGAAGGCCGCATCGCCGTCGAGGTTTTCCCCAACGAAAGCCTGGGCAAGGAAATCGACCTGATCAACGGCATGCAGCTGGGCACGGTCGACATGACCATCACCGGCGAAAGCCTGCAGAACTGGGCCCCCATGGCCGCCCTGCTGGCCGTGCCCTATGCCTACAAATCGCTTGAGCATATGGACGCAGTCGCCAGCGGCGAGATCGGCGACCAGATCAAGGCGCAGATCATCGAAAAGGTCCAGATCCGCCCCATCGCCCACTTTGCCCGTGGCCCTCGCAACCTGACCTCGAACCGGCCGATCACCTCGCCGGATGATCTGGCCGGGTTGAAGATGCGCGTGCCGAACGTGCCGCTGTTCATCGACGTCTGGAAGGCGCTTGGCGCGAACCCCGGTCCGATGGCGTTTTCCGAGGTCTTCACCTCGCTGCAGAACGGCACCATCGAAGCCCAGGAAAACCCGCTGGCGCTGATCCGCTCGGCCTCGTTCAACGAAGTGCAAAGCCATGTGAACATGACCGAACACGTGCGGTCGTGGATCTATCTGACCATCGCGGAAAGCACCTGGGCCAAGCTGTCCGAGCCCGATCAGGCCGCCGTGATGGAGGCCGCCGCCCGCGCCCAGGCCCATGAGCGCGAGCTGTTCACCGCCTCGATCGCCGATGACCGCGCCTATCTGGAAGAGAAGGGCATGACCTTTGTCGAGGTCGATGGCGCCGCCTTCCAGGCCAAGGCCAAGGACGCCGTCCTTGCCAATGTCAGCGACGAGATCAAGCCCATCGTCGAAGGCCTGTTCGCGCAGTGATGCGCGCCATGCCGGCCTGACGATACCCGGCGCCGCAACGCTCCCGCGGCGCCGGTTTTGCTTTGCCCATTCTGCACATCATCAACGGAGGCGCCGGTGACGCGCTCGGAAAAACTGATCAGGGGCCTGACCTTTGCGGCCCGCCTTGGCACAGGGCTGTCCTTTGCGGTGCTGATTGCCGCCGTGCTGATCCAGGTGGTGGGCCGCTTTGTCGGCAATTCGCCCGTCTGGACCGAAGAGCTGACCCGCTTTGCCCTGCTGTTCACCGTTGCCTTTGGCGCCGGGCTGTCGTTCCGCACGGGCGACCTGGTCAACGTGGACGTGATCTGCGAATCGCTGCCCGGCAGGGCGCCCCTGATGCTGCGCCTGCTGGCCGCCGTGGTGACCGCCGGGCTGGCGCTGTACCTGCTGCCGCATGCCTGGAAATACGTGTCCATCGGCAAGATGCAGACCTCGCCCGCGCTGGGGCTTCGCATGGATGGCGTGCATTTCACCGTTTACCTGATGCTGGCGCTGCTGGCGGTCTTTGGACTGCTGCGGGTGATCGGCATCCTGACGGGCGCCGAAGACGGCAAGCCCGTGAAATCCGAAGAGGACTAGGGCCATGGACGTCACCATCCTTTTCACCGTCTTCATTCTGGGCCTTGTGCTGGGCATTCCCGTCGCCGTGACGCTGGGCCTGTCGTCGCTGGCCTATATCATCGCCGCCGGCCTGCCCCCGGTGGTCATGCCGCAAAAGATCTATGCGGGCATGGACGTCTTTGTGCTGCTGTCGATCCCCGGCTTTATCCTGGCCGGGAACCTGATGAACCGCGGCGGCATCACCGAACGCATCATCCGCTTTGCCAATTCGCTGGTTGGTTGGGTGCGCGGCGGGCTGGGCCTGACCAATATCGCCGCCTCGATGCTGTTCGGCGGGATCACCGGCACCGCCGTGGCCGATGCCGCCAGCATTGGCGGCGTGATGATCCCCGGCATGAAAAAGGCGGGCTATCCGGCCGATTTCAGCGCCGCCGTCACCGCCGCAAGTTCGACCGTGGGGCCGATCATCCCGCCATCGGTGCCAATGATCATCGTCGGGGCGCTGTCGGGCATTTCGGTCGGACAGATGTTCCTGGCCGGGGCCATTCCCGGCATCCTGATGGGGCTGGCGATGATGGTGACCTGCTACATCATCTCGCGCCGCCGCAATTTCCCCCGTCAGGACTGGCAGGGCTTTTCCGAGGTCGGGCGGTCCTTTGCCGGGGCGATCTGGGCGCTGGCGATGACCTTCCTGATCATCTACGGGCTGCTGTCCGGCCTTGCGACCCCCACGGAAACCGCCGTGGTCGCATCGGTCTATGCCTTTTTCGTCGGCGCCTTCATCTATCGCGAACTGCCGCTGCGGGCGGTGCCGGGCATCGTCATCGACAGCGCCATTTCAGCCTCGGGCATCTTGGCGCTGGTCGGTTTCGCCAATGTCTTTGGCTGGATCCTGGTATCTGAACGCATCCCCCAGGCCATCGCGGCAGGTGTGCTGAGCCTGACCGAAAACAAGTACCTGGTGATCCTGATCATCAACATCCTGCTGCTGTTCGTCGGCATGTTCATGGAAACGATCGCCGCGTTGATCATCCTGTTCGTGCCGCTTTTGTCGCTGGCCACCGCTGTCGGGATCGAACCGCTGCACTTTGCCACCTTTGCCGTGCTGAACCTGATGATCGGGCTGACCACGCCGCCGGTCGGCGTCTGCCTGTTTGTCTGCGCCGGGATCGCGCGGCTGCCGCTGGCGCCGGTGGTGCGGGCGATTTTGCCGTTTCTTCTGACGAATATCTTGGTGCTTTTGGCCGTGTCCTATATCCCGGCGCTGGCCACCTGGCTGCCGTCCCTTTTGATCGACTGAGGAAGTCCCATGGAAACCCGCATCTGCCGCCTGCATGACAAACACGACATCCGCATCGAAACCATGCCCGTCGAGCCCGCCAAGGCGGGCGAGGCGCTGGTCGCCATCGGCGCGGGCGGGATCTGTGGGTCGGACCTGCATTACTATCACGACGGCGGCTTTGGCCCGATCCGGGTCAAGGAACCGATCATCCTGGGCCACGAGGCGGCAGGCACCGTCGTTGCCGTGGGCGCAGGCGTGACCGAGGTGAAGGAGGGCGACCGGGTCGCCATCAACCCGTCGCGCCCCTGCATGGAGTGCGAATACTGCCTGAAGGGCATGACCACGCACTGCCTGAGCATGCGGTTTCGCGGCTCGGCCATGCGATTTCCGCATGAACAGGGGCTGTTCCGCGATCGCATCATCGTCGAGGCGCAGCAATGCGTTCCGGTCGGTGATGCGGACATGAGCGCGGCGGCTTGTTCGGAACCGCTGGCGGTCTGCCTGCACGCGCGCCACATGGCGGGCGATCTGCTGGGCAAACGGGTGCTGGTGACAGGCGCCGGGCCGATTGGCGCGCTGTGCACCGCCGTCGCGGCGCAGGCGGGCGCGGCCGAGATCGTCACGACCGATTTGCAGGACATGCCGCTGTCGGTGGCCAAACGGATGGGCGCGACGCGGACCATCAACATGATCACCGAAGGCGAGGCCATGGCCGCCTATGCCGAGGGCAAGGGGTACTTTGACGTAGTGCTGGAATGCTCGGGCGCGGCGCCGGCCATCGCGGGCGCCATCGCGGCGCTGCGGCCGCAGGGGCGGCTGGTGCAGGTCGGGATCGGCGGCGAAACTCCGGTGCCGCTGAACGCCATCGTCGGCAAGGAAATCACCTATCAGGGCACGCAGCGCTTTCGCCACGTCGAGTTCCACGAGGCGGTGCGCCTGATCCGCACCGGCGGGCTGGACGTGACCCCGATGGTCACGGGCCAATTTGCGCTGGAGGATGCGGTCAAGGCCTTTGACACCGCCGGGGATCGCGCCCGGGCCGTCAAGGTGCACCTGACCTTTGCCGCCTGAGCCCCGCGCGCCCCGGACGTGATCCGGGGCCTTGCGCCATCCAAGCCCAGAGGTCCCGGGTCAAGCCCGGGACAGCGGCAGCAGAAATCCATGAGCCAAGACGCAAAAAAACCCGGGCGCGAACGCCCGGGCAGTTTTTCCATTGGCTAACAGGAAGGAGACTTAGCCCTTGGAGAATTCGGGATAGGCTTCCATGCCCAGTTCCGACATGTCGAGGCCGTTGATCTCGTCTTCTTCGGAAACCCGGATACCCACGGTTGCCTTGAGGATGAACCAGAAGATGCCCGAGGTGATGAAGACAAAGGCGCCGATGGCAACGATGCCCATGATCTGCGTGCCGAACGAGGTGTCCGCGGTGTAGAACGGAACCGCCAGGGTGCCCCAGATGCCGGCCAGCAGGTGAACCGGGATGGCGCCGACGACGTCGTCGATCTTGAGCTTGTCCAGCATCGGCACTGCAAAGACCACGATGGCACCACCGATTGCACCGATCCAGAGCGCACCAAACAGCGACGGATCAAGCGGGCCTGCGGTGATCGACACCAGACCGGCAAGCGCGCCGTTCAGGGTCATCGTCAGGTCGGGCTTCTTGTACATGAACTGGGTCAGCAGCAGGGCCGCGATGGCACCGGCAGCGGCGGCCATGTTGGTGTTGGCAAAGATGCGCGACACGTCGGTCACATCACCCACGGTGCCCATCGCCAGCTGCGAGCCACCGTTGAAGCCGAACCAACCCAGCCACAGGATGAACGTACCCAGGGTTGCCAGCGCAAGGTTGGAACCGGGCATCGGGATGGTGCGGCCATCCTTGTACTTGCCGATACGCGGGCCAAGGATCAGGGCACCTGCGAGGGCTGCAAAGCCACCAGCCGCGTGCACCAGGGTCGAGCCTGCGAAGTCAGAGAAGCCTGCCTCGGACAACCAGCCACCGCCCCACTGCCAGGACGCTTCGATCGGGTAGATGAAGCCGGTCAGCACGACGACAAAGGCAAGGAAGGGCCACAGCTTGATGCGCTCGGCCAGGGTGCCGGAGACGATCGACGCGGTGGTGGCGCAGAACATCAGCTGAAAGAAGAAGTCGGAACCAGCCGAGGCATAGTCCAGCGCGGCGGCGTCAGCGCCAAGGCCAACGGGCTCAAGCGAGGTGATGGCAAAGAACGGGCCAAGCCAGCCTTCGACCAGCCATTCGGCGGGGTACATGATGCCGAAACCGACCAGCCAGTACATGATCGCGGCGATCGAAAACAGCGCGATGTTCTTGGTCAGCTGCATGGTCACGTTCTTGGAACGGACAAGGCCTGCTTCGAGCATGGCAAAGCCAGCGGCCATCCAGAAGACCAGAAAGCCCCCGATCAGGAACAGCAGCGTGGTAAAGATATAGGGGTTGATGTCGGGCGCCGCGGCGGCATCTTGCGCCGAACCCAGCGTGGGCAGGGCCACAAGCAGGGCGGCGGGCGCGAGTGTTTTCAGAAACTTCATTTTTCGGATGTCCTCTGTTCGTATCGGCGACGCGTTACAGCGCGTCTGCGTCGGTTTCGCCGGTGCGCACCCGCACGGCCTGCTGCACGTCGAGCACGAAAATCTTGCCATCGCCGATCTTGCCGGTCTGGGCTGTGGTCTTGATGGTCTCGACCACCTGGTCGGCCATTGCGGCGCCCACGACGATTTCCAGTTTGATCTTCGGTACAAAGTTCACGGCGTATTCCGCGCCACGATAGATTTCGGTATGGCCGGACTGAGAGCCGAAGCCCTTGATTTCCGTTACCATCATGCCGCGTACGCCGATCCCGGTGAGCGCCTCGCGCACCTCTTCGAGCTTGAACGGCTTGATCGTTGCAATGATCAGTTTCACCTTGGTCCCTTTCGCTGTGGCAGAGCAGTTGCCTGCGTTATGCACATGCAGAAAGACCACCAGAGCCCTTCAGGGAAAGGAGTCGCGGCCCTGTGAGGGGGCATTTTCCAATTGTTAAGCCTATTTTTTGTGCGCCACACCAAAATCGCCTAAATTTTAATCTGTTCGCAAAGCATTATTCCGCTCATAGGCAGTCAACATTGCTGCGCATTCGCGATAGTCTGCGCATAACGAGGACAAAGAACCCGGGCAGTATTCATGAGTGATTCACGTCGTAGGCCGAAACGGCTTGTCGCCGACAGGCGCTATCCCAAAAAGGCGGCCACCGAGGCCCCGGCCAAGAAACCCGCGCCCAAGCGCCGCAAGACAGCCACGCCGCGCAAACGGCGCAATCCGGTCGTCGCGCTGGTGCTGGGGCTGTTTGGCTGGATCTTCGGGCTGATCTGGAAAATCACGCTGTCGGTCGGGGTGATCGCCGGGCTGGTGCTGGCGGCGATGATCTTCAACGTGCAATCCGGCCTGCCCGAAGCCTCGGCCATGCTGGACGGACGGGCCAAGGGCTCGGTCACGCTGCTGGACAATCGCGGCGCGATCTTTGCCCTGCGCGGCGACCAGTTCGGCGGGGTCGTCACCGCGCAAAGCGTGTCGCCCCACCTGAAGAACGCGGTCGTCGCCACCGAGGACAAACGCTTTTACCAGCATTTCGGCCTGTCGCCGCGCGGCATTGCCGGGGCGATGCGGATCAACATGTCCGAAGGCCGTTCTGCCCTGTCCGGGCACGGCGGGTCGACCATCACCCAGCAAACCGCGAAACTGCTGTGCCTTGGCGTCGAATTCGACCCGACCCAGTGGAAGAACGAAGCCGAATACGTCAACGACTGCCGCCGGTCGTCGCTGCGCCGCAAGGCCGAAGAGGCGATCTTTGCCATGGCGATGGAGTGGAAATACTCCAAGGACGAAATCCTGTCGATCTACCTGAACCGCGCCTACATGGGCGGTGGCGCCTATGGCGCCGAGGCGGCCGCGCAGGGCTATTTCGGCAAACCCGCCGCGGCGCTGAACCCCGCCGAGGCGGCGATGCTGGCCGGTCTTCTGACCGCGCCGTCGTCGCTGGCCCCCACCGCGAACCTGGCCCGCAGTCAGGCCCGCGCCGCCACCGTGCTGCGCCTGATGAACGAACAGGGCTATCTGAGCGACAAGGACGCCGCCTATTACCAGGCCAACCCGGCGGTGCTGTCGGACCAGGCCGGCAACCTGCGCGGCGGCTATTTCGCCGATTGGGTCATGCAGTCGGGCCCCGAATTCTTTACCCGCGACACCACCGAGGACGTGCTGATCCAGACCACGCTGGACCAGCGCATCCAGAAGGCCACCGCCGAGGCGGTGAACCAGGTCATGTCGAAACTGCGAGAAGGGTCGAAGGCCGAGGTCGCCGTGGTGGTCATGTCTGCCGACGGCGCGGTGCGCGCGATGATCGGCGGGCGCGACACCGATGCCAGCGGGGTGTTCAACCGGGCCAGCCAGGCGGTGCGTCAAACCGGATCGGCCTTCAAGCCCTTTGTCTATGCCACCGCGCTGGAGCTGGGCTATTCGCCGCTGGACACGGTGGTCGACGAACCCTTTTGCATGAACATCCCCGGTTCGGGCCAGTGGTGCCCCGAGAACTACACCAAGAACTACCAGGGCCGCGTCACCCTGACCGAAGCGTTGAAACGGTCGCTGAACATCCCGGCAATCAAGGTTTCGGAATCCGTTGGCCGCGATCTGGTGATGAAGGTCGCCCGCGATTTCGGCATCGTGCGCGATCTGCATGACACCCCTGCGATGGCGCTTGGCACCTCCGAGGCGACATTGCTTGAAATGTCGGGCGCCTATGCGGGCATCCTGAACGGCGGGTCGTCGGTCACGCCCTACGGGCTGGTGGAACTGCGCCTGAAGGGCGAGTCCGAACCGCTGATGGGCACCGGGGGCGGCATGGGCGAAAGGGTGATCCAACCCTCGGCCGCGCGGCAACTGATCTGGATGATGGAAAAGGTCGTGACCGAAGGATCCGGCACGCGGGCCAGGCTGCCCGACCGCGAGGCAGCAGGCAAGACCGGCACCAGCCAGGAGGCCCGCGATGCCTGGTTCATCGGCTTCACCGCCGACTATGTGACCGGCGTGTGGATGGGCTATGACGACAACACGCCGCTGACCGGCGTGACCGGGGGCGGACTGCCGGCGGAAATCTGGCACGAGGTCATGGTGCGGGTGAACGACGGGCTGCCGGTCAACCCGCTGCCGATGCAGGCCCCGGAAGCCCCGCAGGTCGCGCCGCAGCCCGCGCCGCAACCGGCACCGGACAGCGTGCAGACCGTGCCGCAAGGCGGCCGCGACCGGGTGCGCGACGGGGTGGCCGAAACCGTGCTGCAACAACTGCTGCGCGACATCCTTGGCGGCGGCAACTGACGAAAAAGGGCGGGGTACACCCCCGCCCTATCGTGCCTTTTATCCTGCTTTTGCACCCGGCCCTGGGGCGGGGCTGCGCCCCGCTTTGGGGCCGGAAACCGGACCCTAGCCGGCCTTGCGCAGGTCCGCGATCATCGCGTCGATATCGCCGCGGCGCTTGTCCAGCATGGCACCGATCTCGGTCCGTTCGGTCAGCAGCATGTTCACCCCTTCCAGATAGAGGTTGTAGAACTTGCCGCTGTTTTGTCCGACAAAGAACACCACCTCGAACGGCGCCTGATTGCGCAGGATCATCGTTCCGGTCACCTGGTAGGCGTTCTTGACCGACTTCGAGCTGTTCACCTCGATCTTGCCGCCGATGAATTCGCGGAACCGCTTGCCATACTTGCGCGAGATGTAGCCGGTGAAGGCATCGGTAAAGGCCTTTTTCTGCGCCGAGGTGGCCCGGCGGCCATCGACGCCCAGCGCCGTGGCCGCGATGGTCGGCAGGTCGGCGTAGCGTTTGAAGATGCCTTCAAAGTCGCGGATCATCGAGGCTTCGGATTTGCCCGAGCTGATGACCCGGTTGATGTCGGCCACCAGCTTGTCGACCAGCGCCTCGGCCTGGGCGGCGGTGGCGGCCTGCGCGGCGCGCGGCCAGGGGGCCACGGTGGCGGTCAGGGTGGCCAGCCCCCCCAGGATGAAACTGCGGCGTGTTGCGTTGATCGGTTTCATCAGAAACCCTCCGTATCAATGGCTTCGGGGTCGACAAAGCTGGCATCCGTGCCGGCGGTGCCATCCAGTTCGAACCGACGATTCTGCAAGTATATCAGGCGCAGTTGCGCATAGGAATCGGCGCTGTCGTGCAGCACGCTGTCATAGGTATCCGCATGGCGCCCGCGGCTGCCCAGCTTGTCAAAATAGGTCGCCACCGTGCCCAGATAGCGTTCGGGGCGCGGCACGATGTAATCCAGCGGATTGGTGAAATAATCGACGAACTGGCCGATGGCGTCGCGCTCTGTCGACGGACCAAGAACCGGCAGTTCGACATAGCCGCCCTCGGGGGCGCCCCAGACATGCAGAGTTTCGCCAAAGTCGGTGCCATCCTCGGGCAGGCCCAGATCGGTGGCCACATCGGCCAGCCCGGCAAAGCCCAGCGTCGCGTTGATGGTAAAGCGCAGGGCGTTCTGCGTCGCGCGCCCCGGTCGCCCCTGCAGGATCTGGTTCACCACGTAGCGCGGCGTCGCCACCGTATCGGCAAAGTTCGAGATGCTGTCCTGCACGCCCTCGGGCACACCGCCGGCGATCCCTGCCCCGGCGCCGCGCACCAGCACCTTGTCCAGGCGCTGGTTGAAACCGTGGACCTGGCGGTTCTCGGCCTCGTTCGGGTCGTGGATGCCATCGGGGGCCTCGCCGGGCCCGGGCACAGAACAGCCCGCCGCCAGCAACAGGCCAACCCCAGCAATAATCACACGAACATGACGCATCTTCGGACCGCTTTCTTCAAATCCCTTGGGAAACCTGACAAGGTTTCCTAAAAGCCTATCTAATTTCTTTTGCCCGGACACCCAATGCAGGCACCGTGTTTCAGGCATCTTGTGACACAATGGCGACATGGATCAATGCCCCTGACCTTGCCACAGATTAAAGCGGGCTACAAAAATACAAGGCAGACATCCGCTGATGCAAAACGATAGTTTCGAAAAAGGGCTGGAAGAATTGCGCGCAGCCCGGCGCAAGAACCGCCCCTATTTCTGGTTTGCCGGTATTTTCAGCTTTTTCGTCAACATGTTGATGCTGACGGGGCCGCTGTACATGCTGCAGGTCTATGACCGCGTGCTTGGGTCGCGCTCCGAGGCGACGCTGATCGCGCTGTCGGTGCTGGTGGTGTTTCTGTATTCCATGATGGGCATCCTCGACTATGTGCGCGGGCGCGTCATGGGGCGGGTGGCGGCGCGGTTCCAGGCCGCCCTGGATCTGCGGGTTTTCGACGCGGTATTGCGCCGGTCGACGGTGCAGAACGATGCGCTGGCCCGCACCGGGGTGCGCGATCTGGAATCGGTGCAGCGGTTCATGTCCTCGCCGGTGCTGATGTCCTTTTTCGACATGCCCTGGACGCCGGTCTTCATCCTGGCGATCATGGTCTTTCACCCCTGGCTGGGCTACCTGGCGCTGTTCGGTGGCGCGGTTTTGATCTTTGTCACGCTGATCAACCAGATCATGACTCGCGCGCCTTCGCTGAAATCGGGCATGACCTCTTTGACCGCCGAACGCACCGCCGAACAGATCCGGTCCGAGGCCGAGTTGGTCACCGCCCTTGGCATGCGCAACGATGCCTTTCTGCGCTGGCTGACCGCGCGCGGAGAGGCGCTACGCGCGCATATCAGCGCAACCGACCTGACCGGCACCTTTTCCACCACGACCAAGACGTTCCGGATGCTGCTGCAATCGGCGATGCTGGGTCTTGGCGCCTACCTGGTGCTGCAGGGCGAACTGACCCCGGGCGCGATGATCGCCGGGTCGATCCTGATGGGCCGCGCGCTGGCGCCGATCGAACTGGCCATCGGGCAATGGCCGATGGTGCAGCAGGCGCGCAAGGGCTGGAACAACCTGGCCCAGCTGCTGACCGAAGTCCCGATCGAACCTGCGCGCACCCAGTTGCCCCGCCCCGCCGCCAAACTTGAGGCGCAGCAGGTCACCGTCGTGCCCCCCGGCGAACAGCAGGCGGCGCTGCGCATGGTCAGTTTCGCGCTCAGCCCCGGCCAGGCGCTGGGGGTCATCGGCCCCTCGGGGTCGGGGAAATCGACCCTGGCGCGTGTGGTGACCGGTGTCTGGAAACCCGCCGGCGGCAAGATGCGGCTGGATGGCGCGACGCTGGACCAATATGGCGCCGACGTTCTGGGCCAGCACATCGGTTACCTGCCGCAGCGCGTCACGCTGTTCGACGGCACGATCGCCGAAAACATCGCGCGGATGTCGCAGCAGCCCGATTCCCAGAAGGTCGTCGAAGCCGCGCAAAAGGCCGATGCCCACGAGATGATCCTAAAACTGCCGCAGGGCTATGACACGCAGGTCACCGCCACCGGCGGCCGGCTGTCGGGCGGCCAGATGCAGCGCATCGGCCTTGCCCGGGCGATGTATGGCGACCCCGTCCTGCTGGTCCTGGATGAACCGAACTCGAACCTCGACAACGAAGGATCAGAGGCCGTGAACAAGGCGATCAAGGCCTTCAAGGCCGAAGGCAAGTCGGTGATGATCATGGCCCACCGCCCCGCCGCCATCAAGGAATGCGACCTTTTGCTGATGCTCGAAGGCGGCAACCGCGTGGCCTTTGGCCCCAAGGAGGAGGTGCTGAAGAAGATGGTGCAGAACCACCAGCAGATCCAGCAAAGCACCGGACAGGGGGGCGTGCGATGAGCGCCGAAAAGACATTTCCGATGCGCGGGCCGATGGTGCTGGGGCTTTTGGCCCTTCTGGTGCTGGTCGGCGGTTTCGGCACCTGGGCGGCCACGACGCAGATTTCCGGGGCCATCGTTGCCTCGGGGCAGATCACGGTGGATCAGAACCGTCAGGTCGTCCAGCACCCCGATGGCGGGGTCGTGTCGGCGATCCTGGTGCAAGAGGGCGATACCGTCGCCGCCGGGGACACCCTGCTGCGGCTGGACCCAAGCGTTCTGCAATCAAAGCTGACCATCATCGAAGGCCAGTATTTCGAACTGATGGCCCGGCGCGGACGGCTGCAGGCCGAACGCGACGACGCCGCCGAAATCCACTTTGCCGACGAGGTCCTGGAACGCGCCGAAACCGACCCCGAGGTCGCCGAACTGGTGGGCGGTCAGCGCAACCTGTTCAACGCGCGCCGCGATTCCATCGCCCGCGAGATCGAGCAGCTGGGCAAACGCGCCGACCAGATCCAGGATCAGGTCAAGGGTATCGAGGCCCAGCAAGAGGCGCTGGCCGAGCAGCTTGCCCTGATCGAAGAGGAACTGACCAGCCAGCAGAAACTGCTGGCCGACGGGCTGACCCAGGCCAGCCGCGTGCTGGCCCTGCAACGCGAGGAATCGCGCCTGTTGGGCAGCGCCGGCGAATTGACCGCGCAAAAGGCGCAGGCGCAGGGGCGGATCACCGAGATCGACATCCAGATCCTGTCGCTGGAAACCCAGCGCCGCGAAGAGGCGATCACCACCCTGCGCGATCTGCAATCGAGCGAACGCGAACTGGCCGAACAGCGCCGCGCGCTGATCGAACAGCTGAGCCGCATGGAAATCACCGCCCCTGTCGGCGGCGTGGTCTATGGCATGACGGTCTTTACGCCGCGCTCGGTCATCCGGCCCGCCGATGCGCTGCTGTATCTTGTCCCGCAGGACCGGCCACTGGTGATTTCCGCCCGGGTCGAACCGATCCACATCGACCAGTTGTTCGTGCAGCAGGACGTGTCCTTGCGCTTTTCCTCGCTGGATCAGCGCAGCACGCCGGAACTGTTCGGGCGGGTCGTGCAGATTTCGGCGGATGCCTTTCAGGACGAGGCCACGCAGATCAGCTATTACCGCGCCGAGATCAAGCTGAACGAAGGCGAGATGGAGCGCCTGCCCGAAGGCGCGGCGCTGATCCCCGGCATGCCGGTCGAGGCTTATATCCGCACCGCCGACCGCACGCCGCTGGCCTATCTGGTGAAACCCTTCACCGATTATTTCGCCAAGGCCTTTCGCGAAAGCTGATCGCAGGCGGGGCGGTCTGCGCCATTCGCCGGATTTTCGCCGACACCAGGCGGCGGGGGGTATTTCCAAATGCCTCCCGTCGCTCTAGCGTCGCGGCAAATGCGAAAGGAAATGCCATGACCAATGCCATCGAAACGCGGCTTGCCGAACTGGGCCTGACCCTGCCCGAGGCCCCGGCCCCGGCGGCCAACTATGTGCCCTATGTCCAGGTGGGCAACACGCTGTACGTGTCGGGGCAGATCAGCATGGCCAATGGCGCGCTGATCTGCGGCAAGCTGGGCGATGACATGGACGTGGCGGCCGGCGCCGCAGCGGCGAAAAGCTGTGCGCTCAGCCTGTTGGCGCAGGTCCGGGCGGCCTGTGGCGGCGATCTGTCCCGGCTGAAACGGGTGATCAAGCTGACCGGCTTTGTCAATTCGACCGGCGATTTCACCGACCAGCCCAAGGTGATCAACGGCGCCTCGGACACCATGGTCGAGGTGCTGGGCGAGGCCGGGCGGCATTCGCGGTCTGCGGTGTCGGCGGCATCCCTGCCGCTGGGCGTCGCGGTCGAGATCGAAGGCATCTTCGAGATCGCCTGATGCCGACCCTGCCCCAGTCCCTTCTGGACCGCCCCATCGCGCACCGCGCCTATCATGATGCCCACGCCGGGCGGCCCGAAAATTCCCGGGCCGCGATCGTGGCCGCAATCGAGGCGGGCTATGGCATCGAGATGGACCTGCAACTGTCCAGCGATGGCCAGGCCATGGTGTTTCACGACTATGACCTGAAACGCCTGACCGTCGCCAAGGGCGCCATCCGCCAGCGCACGGCGGCCGAACTGGGCACGATCACCCTGCGCTACAGCGACGAAACCGTGCCCTCGCTGGTCGAGGTGCTGGACCTTGTGGCCGGCCGCGTGCCGCTGCTGATCGAGCTGAAGGACCAGGACGGCGCCATGGGGCCGAACGTCGGCCCGCTGGAAGAGGCAACCGCTGCCGCGCTGAAACCCTATCAGGGCGAGGTGGCGCTGATGTCCTTCAACCCGCATTCGGCCCGGCGCATGGCGGAATTGGCCCCTGACCGCCCGCGCGGCATCACCACCTGCAGCTATAGCGCCAAGGACTGGCTGATGCTGAACAAGGCGACACGCGACCGCCTGCGCGCCATCCCCGATTTCGACAGCGTTCCGGCGGATTTCATCAGCCACAAGCACAAGGCCCTGAACGCCCCGCGCGTGCAGGAACTGAGGGCGCGCGGCGTGCCGATCCTGTGCTGGACCATCCGGTCGCCCACCGAAGAGGCCGCCGCGCGGCTGATCGCGGACAATGTGACATTCGAGGGTTACGTCGCTTGATCGCCCGGGCGAAAGGGCCAAATGTAAGTCAAGATGACTGACCAGAGCCAGCCCGCCACGATCACCGTCAATGTCCTGACCTCGCTGTCGCAGATCGCGGCCAGCGACTGGGATGCCTGCGCCTGCCCCGAGGCCGCGGACGGCGGCCGCCCGGTCGATCCCTTTACCACGTATCGCTTTCTCAAGGCACTGGAGGACAGCGGTTCGGTCGGGCCGCGTACAGGGTGGGAGCCGCGCTATCTGGTGGCCGAACGCGACGGGGTGCCGATTGCCTGCGCGCCGCTTTATGCCAAGGGTCACAGCCAGGGCGAATACATCTTTGATCACAACTGGGCGCATGCCTGGGAACGCGCGGGCGGGCATTACTACCCTAAGCTGCAGATCGCGGTGCCCTTTACCCCCGCAACCGGGCGGCGTTTCCTGACCCGCCCCGGAGAAGAGGCGACAGGCATTTCCGCCCTGACCCAAGGTGCCATCGAATTCGCCGTGCAGAACGATCTGTCGTCGCTGCACATCACCTTTTGCACCGAAGACGAGGTCAAGGCCGGGGTACAGATGGGCCTGTTGCCGCGCCGCACCCAGCAGTTCCACTGGCTGAACGACGGCTACGCCAGCTTTGACGATTTCCTTGCCTCGCTCAGCTCGCGCAAGCGCAAGAACATTCGCAAGGAACGCGCGCAGGCGCAGGGCTTTGGCGGGACGATCCGCACCCTGACCGGGGATGCCATTCGGCCCGAACACTGGGATGCCTTCTGGACGTTCTACCAGGACACCGGGGCGCGCAAATGGGGCACGCCCTACCTGACGCGCAAGTTTTTCGAGATCGCGCATGATACCCTGCGGGGCGACATCGCCCTGGTGCTGTGTGAACGCGATGGTTTGCCCGTGGCAGGGGCCTTGAATTTCATCGGGCGCGATGTGCTGTTCGGGCGCTATTGGGGCTGTATCGAGGATCATCCCTGCCTGCACTTTGAAACGTGCTATTATCAGGCCATCGACTATGCCATCGCGCAGGGCCTGGCCCGGGTCGAGGCTGGCGCTCAGGGCGAACACAAGCTGGCGCGCGGCTATCTGCCCGCGCCGACGCATTCGCTGCACTGGATTTCGGACAAGGGGTTTTCCGACGCCGTGGCCCGCTATCTGGAAGGCGAACGCGCGGCGGTTGACGAAGACATCGAGATTCTCACGGCCTACGGGCCATTTCGAAAATCCGCCCAGGAGGAACAGCCATGACCGAAAAACTGTCGGACACCGCCCGCAAGACCGTGCTGCAGCCGCTGCTGGACAATGGCTGGACTGTGACGCCGGGGCGCGATGCGATTTCCAAGACCTATGTCTTTGCCGATTTCACCGAGGCCTTTGCCTGGATGACCCGCGCGGCGCTATGGGCGGAAAAATGGGACCATCACCCGGAATGGTCGAATGTCTACAAGACGGTCGAGGTGACGCTGACCACCCATGACGTCGGTGGGCTGTCGGCGCTGGACGCCAAGCTGGCGCGCAAGATGGACAGCCTGTGACGCAAACGAAAGGGGCGGCACAACGGCCGCCCCCCTGGTGTATTCAGATCGCGGCCAGCAGCGCTTCGCCGCCCGAGGTTTCGCAGACGCCGGGGTTTTCCTCGGCGTGCAGCACCACCACCTTGCCGTCATCGACCAGCATCGCATAACGCTTGGACCGATCGATCAGGCCGGCGGGCGGCGCCGAGAATTCCATGCCGACGGCCTTGGTGAATTCGGCCTCGGGGTCACCCAGCATGGTGATGCCGGCAGCGGTCGCGCCGGTCGATTCGCCCCAGGCGCCCATGACGAAGGGATCGTTGACGGACAGGCAGATCACCTCGTCCACGCCCTTGTCGGCAAACGCGTCGCGGGTGCGCATGAAGCTGGGGACATGCGCGGTGGTGCAGGTGCCGGTATAGGCCCCGGGAAGGGCAAAGATCACCACTTTGCGTCCCTTGGTAATGGTATCGAGCGCTACTTGCTCGGGCCCGTTTTCGCCCATCCGGGCCAAGGTGGCCCCGGGCAGTGTATCGCCTGCTTTGATCGTCATGGGTCGTACATCCCTGTAATTGCGTTTCCCTGAGTAGCGACTATAGGCTTTGCGGGACAAAGGGAAAGCGGGAGAGTGCAAAATGGCAGGTGTCGTCGTGATAGGGGCAGGACAGGCCTCAGCCACAGTGGTGGCCCGTCTGCGCAGCAAGGGATACGAAGGGGCGATCACCGTGATCGGCGACGAACCGGTGGTGCCCTATCAGCGCCCGCCGCTGTCCAAGGCCTATCTGCTGGGCGACATGGATCTGGAACGGTTGTACCTGCGCCCGCAAAGCTATTACGCCGACCAGAACATCGATCTGATGACCGGCGTGACCGTCAGCGCGATTGACCGCGCCGCCAAGACCGTGACCGCCGGGGATGCGGTGATTGCCTATGACGATCTGGTGCTGTGCACCGGGTCCTCCCCGCGCCGCTTGCCTGCCTCTGTCGGCGGCGATCTGGGCGGGGTTTTCGTGGTGCGCACGCTGGCTGATGTGGACGCCATGGCGCCGCGTTTCGTGGCAGGCGCGCGGGTGTTGATCGTCGGCGGCGGTTACATCGGGCTGGAGGCGGCGGCCGTGGCGGCCAAGCTGGGGCTCAAGGTCACGCTGGTCGAAGCGGCCGAGCGCATCCTGCAACGGGTCGCCGCGCCGCAGACCTCGGATTACTTTCGCGCCTTGCACAAGGGGCATGGGGTCGACTTGCGCGAAGGGGTCGGGCTGGCGCGGCTGACCGGTCAGGATCATGTCACCGGGGCGGAGCTGGCCGATGGCAGCATGCTGGAGGTGGATTTCGTGATCGTCGGCGTCGGGATCGTGCCGACCAGCGATCTGGCGGATGCAGCCGGCCTGACGATCGACAATGGCATCAAGGTGGATGCGCAGGGGCGTACCTCGGACCCGCATGTCTGGGCGGCGGGCGATTGCGCCAGTTTCCCTGTCGGCGGCGCCCAGATGCGGCTGGAAAGCGTCGGCAATGCCATCGACATGGGCGAACTGGTGGCCGACAACATCATGGGCGCGGGCCTGTCCTATGCGCCCAAGCCGTGGTTCTGGTCGGATCAATACGACGTCAAACTGCAGATCGCGGGGCTGAACAGCGGCTATGACAAGATCGTCGTGCGCGATGGCGGCAGTGGCGCGCAGTCGCATTGGTATTATGCCGGGGACAGGTTGCTGGCGATTGACGCGATGAACGACAGCCGCGCCTATATGGTGGGCAAACGCCTGATCGAAAGCGGCAAAAGCGCGGATGCGGCGGCGGTGGCCGACCCGGCGACCGACCTCAAGGCGCTGTTGAAAGCGTGAGGATCATCGCCGGAGAATTTCGCGGGCGGCGTCTGGCCGCTGTCGGCAAGGGCGATCCCGGGGCGCATCTGCGCCCGACCACCGACCGCGTGCGCGAGGCGCTGTTCAACATGCTGGACGGCGGACGCTTTGGCGCGCCTTTCGATGGCACGCGGGTGCTGGACCTGTTTGCCGGCACCGGCGCGCTGGGGCTGGAGGCGCTGTCGCGCGGGGCCGCGTTTGTGACTTTCGTGGAAAAGGGGCGTGTGGGGCAGCAGTTGATCCGCGAAAACCTGAAGATTTTGGACTGTGCGGACCGAGCGCGGCTGATCGGGGCGGATGCGCTGCGGTTGCCGAGGGCCGAGGCGCAGGCGGACCTGGTGTTTCTTGATCCGCCCTATGGCAAGGGAATGGGGGAAAAGGCGCTGACTGCGGCCCGGGCGGCAGGCTGGATTGCGCCCGAGGCCTTGATCGTGTGGGAAGAAAGCGCGCCGCAGGTCGCGCCAGAAGGGTTCGCCTTGCTGGAGCACCGTAAGTATGGCGACACCACCGTGACCCTGCTGGAGGCGGTTTGATCTGAATGCGCGGGCCTAGCGGCCCGCACAGGTGTTTCAGGAAGGGGGCGCTGCCCCCGTCGCCTATGGCGACTCCCCCGGGATATTTGGGGCAATTGGAAGGGCGATCAGCTGCCCGATCCGGCGCTGGCCTTTTCCACAGCGGCGCGGACGTCATCGACCAATTGGGCGGCGGGTAGGCCGCGGGCAGTCATTTCCGCGATCCAGTCGGTGATGACTTCGTCGCCCTTGGCGCGGATTTCGGCGGTGGCCTCTTCGGACAGGGTGGCGACCTGGTTGCCCGAGGCGATCATCGCCGCCTTGCCGTCGGCATCGCCCAGATCGTGCGCACGGCCTGCCCAGGCGCTGGTTTCCGCGCCGGAGTTGGCGGCGATGATGGCGCGCAAGTCGTCGGGCAGGCTTTCGTACTTGGCCTTGTTCATCGCCCAGATGAAGTAGAGGTTATAGAGCGATTTGTCGCCCGCCACGTCGGTATGGCTGTCGGTGAGTTCGTCCAGTTTCAGCGAGGGCGACATTTCCCAGGTGATCACGCCGCCGTCGACGACGCCTTTGGACAGGGATTCGGGGAACTGGGGGACCGGCATGCCGATGGGCGTGGCGCCGAGTTTGTCGAGCAGCAGGGTTGCCGGGCGCGAAGGCCCGCGCAGCTTGAGGCCCTGAAGGTCGTCGGCGGTTTCGATCGCCGGGCCTTTCTTGTGGATCAGCCCGCGTCCGTGCATGTGCGCGGCGATCAGGTGCACCTCGGCGAAGTCATCGGCAAGGTGCTGCTGGGTGTAGTCCCATGCGGCGCGTGAGGCCTCTTCTGCGGATTTGGTGACCATGAAGGGCAGTTCCAGCGCCTCGGCCTGGGGGAAGCGGCCGCCCTGGTAGCCGGGGATCACCCAGCCGCCGTCGATTACGCCATCAAGGATGAGGTCGTATTGTTCCGGCGCGGCGCCGCCGAGTTGCATGAAGGGATAAATCTCGACCTTGATCCGACCGTTGGATTCGGCCTCGACCTTTTCGGCCCAGGGTTCGATGAAGTATTTGGGGTTCGCCGAATTGGGCGAGACGAAGTGCTGAAAGCGCAGGGTCACCTCCTGAGCCATGGCGGCGGGGGCCAGAAGGCCCGCCATCAGCGCAAGCGCGGCGGTACGGATCGGATGTGTCATCGGGGTCTCCTTCTGCGTTGGGACCGGTTGTGCTGCGATGCAGCGACGGGGGTTAGATACGGGGGCTGTCGCCTAGTTGCAAGTCGGTCGCAAGTTGAAAGGGCCGGGATTTGTAGTCAAACCCTTGCCCGGGGACGGTTTTCCGATGCCGGAGGGAATTTGGCGATGAATTCCCCCCGGCGGAAAAATGCCCGCTGGAAAACGCTGCGGGCGGTGCTATCCTGACATGCGAATAAATGAATTTGGGGAGGCACCATGACTGTTTTCAAACCCTCGCGCCGTGATCTGTTGAGCATGGCCGCGGTGATGCCCGCGCTGACCCTTCCGGTCGCGGCGCGCGCCAATCTGGGGGCCCCGATGGCGGGCAACCCGTCACATTTCAGTTTCATGCTGGGCGAGGCCAAGCTGACCGTGGTGTCGGACGGGCATCTTGAGACACCGGCCAGCGGGCTGGGGATCAACGCCGATCCGGCCGAGGTGCAGGCCTTTTTGCAGAGCTATTTCCTGTCGCCGGAAACCAATTATTCGCACACCAATCACATCGTGATCGAGCTGGGTGATGCCACGGTTCTGGTCGATGTCGGATCGGGGTCACGGTTCCTGCCAACGGCGGGGGACCTGATGGCGAACCTGGAAAGCGCAGGCATTGATGCGGGCGCGATCACCCATGTGGTGATCACCCATGCCCACCCCGATCACATCTGGGGCATTCGCGACGATTTCGACGAGGCGATCCTGCCGGATGCGCAGTTCGTCATCGGTCAGGTCGAGCGGGATTTCTGGATGCAGGACGGTCTGGCCAGCTCGGTTCCCACTGAAATGCAACAATTCGTCGTCGGGGCGGTGAATTCCATTGAAGTGGAGGGCGCCGACTGGACGCTGGTGAGCAACGAGCAAGAGATCGCGCCGGGTATCCGGGTGATCGACACACCAGGGCATACCCCGGGGCATCTGTCAGTCGTGGTGGAAAGCGGCGGGCAGCAGTTGATTGCCCTGGGCGATTCGATGAACCACGCCTACATGAACTTTGCGCACCCCGACTGGTTCAACAATTTCGACATGGACGGCGATGCGACCGTGGCCACGCGCAAGCGGTTGCTGGACATGGCGGCGGCGGACCGGATGGCGGTCTTGGGCTATCACTTCCCCTTTCCCGGGGTCGGACATGTGCGCAAGGAGGGCGAGGCCTATCGTTTCGTTCCCGCCATGTGGCAGTGGTAGGCGCTGCGCCTTTTTGAAACGCAGGGACTGGGGGCCAGCCCCCAGACCCCCGGAGTATTTCCGCCAAGAAGAAGGGCCGGTCAGTAGGTCGGGTGAAAGCGCCCGCCCGGGGATAGGGTGAAGATGTCGACGCCGTCCGCCGTGACCCCGACAGAGTGTTCGAACTGGGCCGACAGGGATTTGTCGCGGGTCACCGCCGTCCAGTCGTCGGCCAGCACCTTGGTTTCGGCGCGGCCAAGGTTGACCATGGGTTCGATGGTGAAGAACATGCCCTCTTCGAGAACGGGGCCGGTGCCGGGGCGGCCATAGTGCAGGACATTTGGCGGGGCGTGAAAGACGCGGCCCAGGCCGTGGCCGCAGAAATCGCGCACCACTGACATGCGGTTGGCTTCGACATAGCTTTGGATGGCGTGGCCGATGTCGCCAAAGGTGTTGCCCGGTTTGACCGCCTCGATACCGCGCATCAGGGAATCGTGGGTGACCTGGATCAGACGCTCGGCCTTGCGGGCGAGTTTTCCGGCCACATACATGCGCGAGGTGTCGCCGTACCAGCCATCGACGATCACCGTGACGTCGATGTTCAGGATATCGCCATCCTTCAGCTTTTTGTCGCCGGGGATGCCGTGGCAGACCACGTGGTTGACCGAAATGCAGCTGGCGTGCTGGTAGCCCTTGTAGCCGATGGTCGCCGAGACGGCCCCTGCCTCGTTCACGCTGTTGCGGATGAAATCGTCGAGGGCGCCGGTGGTCTGCCCGACAAAGACATGGTCGGCGACGTCGTCCAGGATTTGCGCCGCCAGCTTGCCGGCCTTGTGCATCCCGGCAAAGTCCGCGTCGTGGTAAATCTGAATGCCGTCCCGGGTCTTGCGCCCGCCGTGATCAATATTCACGTCATGCTCCATCTTCTCTTTGGTCTTATCTAGCGCCGGAAAACCGGATTTGCCAGAGCGCGCGGCGATGCGGCATCCGGAACCTTCTGGCGCTTGGCCGCGTTGATGGGTGAATCCGAAAGAAGGGGGATCCCATGGATCAGCTGCGCGCGCTGTTCGAGACCGAAATCTACGATGGCAAGGCCCTGGCCGACCTGCTGACGCTGGAGGTCATGGCCCAGGTTCTGGGCAACGTTCTGGCCGCCATGGTCATTTTGCTGGTCGGGCTGTTCGTGGCCGGCTGGGTGCGGCGGCGCATCCGCGCGATCGGCGAGGCCAACCCCAAGCTGGACATCACCCTGTTCCATTTCCTTGGCAACGCGGCCCGCTATGTCATTTTGATCTTTGCGCTTTTGTTCGTGTTGAACACCTTTGGCGTGCAGACCACGTCGATCATCGCGGCGCTTGGGGCGGCGGGGCTGGCCATCGGGCTGGCCTTGCAGGGGACCTTGTCGAATGTTGCGGCGGGGGTGATGTTGATCGTCTTTCGGCCCATCAAGATCGGTGATTTCGTGCAGGTCGCGGGCGAAATGGGCACGGTCAAGGACATCACCCTGAACACCACCGAGCTGGCCAGCCTGAGCAACGTGCAGATCATCATCCCCAATTCCGAGGTCTGGGGCAATGTGATCGAAAATTACTCGGTCTATGATACGCGCCGGGCCGAATGGTCCTTTGGCGTGGGCTATGGCGCCAATCTGGCCAAGGCGGAAAAGGTGATCCACGACACCATCGTGTCGGATGACCGGTCGCTTGCGACCCCCGAACCGTTCATCCAGGTGAACAACCTTGGTGACAGCTCGGTCGATTTTCTGGTGCGGGTCTGGGTCAAGTCGGCGGACTACTTCCAGTATCAGGCCGACATGAAGCGCCGGGTGAAAGAGGCGCTGGATCAGGCCGACATCGACATTCCCTTTCCGACGCGCACTGTGCACATCGAAAAGGACGCGGCCTGACCCGGGGCTTTGACGAAAGCGCGCAAAGCGGTAGCCTGATCGGGATTTCACTGCCCCGGAGATTTCCAATGCGCCTTTTCCTTTTGATCACCGCCGCCCTTGTGCCCGCCGCCCCGGCGATGGCCTATGATTGCCACGACCGCGTCGCCGCCATGTTCGATGGTGGCCCGCTGGACCCGTTCCAGCGCCCGCCGCACAGCTATGCCAATACGGTGACCGGGACGGACGGGGTGGTGCAATACGTCTTTGACGTCTGGTGGCAGACCCCTGTGCGGGCGATTTCGGGGATGCGGGGCGGCGCGCTTTACACGCTGATGGTCGGCTCGGACACTTGGACGGGCCCTTCGGCAAAGGGGCCCTGGACCGAGATGATGAACCAGTTGCCCGAGGATCACGAGGCTTATCAGCGCGAGGTCGTCCGCCAGCAGCAGACCAACCTGAAAGGCGCCGACTGCGCCGGGCTGGTCGAGATCGACGGCCATACGCTGGACAAGGTCAGCTTTTACACCCAGACCGACCCCACGGGCGACATGGGCAGCTGGTTCGGGGCCAGCAACACCGTCTATGTCGACCCCGAAACCGGGCAGGTCGCGCGTTGGGACATGACCGGGTTCACCAATTCGTTTTCCCAGACCGTCACCTTGGACAACCACGTGCTGATCTTTACCTACGATCCCTCGATCCGGATCGAGGCGCCGCAGTAGGTCTTTCCCTTTGCGGCCCCCCGGCGTATCAGCCGGGAACGCGAAAGAAAGGCCCCCGCATGTCCCATGTCACCCTAGTCCGCCACGGCCAGGCCAATTCGACCGCCCGCGACGAGGGCAGCTATGACCAGCTTAGCCCGCTGGGCTGGCAGCAGGCCGAATGGCTGGGCGGCTATTTCCGCACGGCGGGCGAACGCTTTGCCCGGGTCTATTGCGGCACGTTGCGGCGGCATGTGGAAACCGCGCAGGGGATCAACCCGGACTGCGCCACCGCCACCGTGCAGGATGCCCGCCTGAACGAGATGTCGTATTTCGACCTTGCCCATGCGCTGGAGCAGCAACATGGCATCGCCGTTCCGCAGGACCGCGAGGGGTTCATCACCCATCTGCCGACGCTGTTCACCTATTGGAAAGAAGGCCGGATCGACAACCCGCCCGAAAGTTTTGCGCATTTCGAAACCCGCGTCGGCGAGGCCCTGCACGAGATCGCCGCAGGCGAAGGGCGCGCGCTGGTCGTGACCTCGGGCGGGTTGATCGGCATGGCCATGCGCATCGTCATGGGGCTGGAGCTGCCCGCCATGGCGCATGCCTGCCTTGCGATCGAGAACAGCTCGGTCCACCGGATACAGCCTTTGCCGACGGGGCTGGCGCTGACCCAGTTCAACGCCCTGCCGCATCTGGACACCCCCGAACGCCAGCACGCCCGAAGCCACCTTTAACCCGAAAGGCGACTGGGTTAGCGTTGCGGCGATTGGAAAACCGGAGCCGCCATGACCCACCTTTGGATTCGCGCCGAAAGCCGCCCCAACGAAGAACGCGTGGGCATCACGCCAGAGGGTGTGAAACGCCTGCTGGGCAAGGGGTTTCGCATCACCGTCGAGGAAAGCGGAACGCGCTGCATGCCCACGGACGCCTTTGCCAAGGCCGGGGCCGAGATCGCGCCCGAAGGCAGCTGGACGGACGCGCCGCATGACGCCATCATCTACGGGCTGAAGGAACTGCCCGACGACGGCACGCCCCTGCCCCATCGCCACATCATGTTCGGCCATGCCTACAAGGGGCAATCGGCAGGCGCGCGCTTGTTGAACCGCTTTGTCGCAGGGGGCGGGGCGCTTTACGATCTGGAATATCTGGTGGATCAGAACGGCCGCCGTGTCGCGGCCTTTGGCTATTGGGCCGGGTACGCGGGCGCGGCCGTGTCGGTGCTGGCATGGGCGGCGCAACAGCGGGGGCAGGTTTGCCCGGCGGTCCACACCTGGAAAAACTCGGACGCGATGCTGACCGACCTGCGCGCGGCGCTGGATGGCAAGACGCCGAAGAACGCGCTGGTGATTGGCGCGCTGGGGCGCGTGGGCACTGGCGCCACGGACCTTTGCACCGCGCTGGATATTCCGGTGACGCAGTGGGACATGGCCGAAACCGCGCATGGCGGCCCGTTTCCGCAGATTTTGGAGCATGATCTGTTCTTCAACTGCATCCTTGCGCGGCCCGGTTGCCCGGTCTTTGTGCCGGCCTTGGCCAAGGCAGCGGCACGCAGGCTGACGGTGATCGGCGATATCGCCTGCGATCCGCAGTCCGATTTTTCACCCATCAAGGTCTATGACCGTGAGACCGACTGGAACCACCCGGTGACGCGGGTGCATGACGCCCCGCCGCTGGACGTCATGGCGATCGACAACCTGCCGTCGCTTTTGCCGCTGGAATCCTCGCAGGATTTTGCCGGGCAGATGCTGCCTTGGCTGGAAACGCTGAACACCCTTGGCGATGGCGTCTGGGGCCGCGCGCTGGCAACCTATAACGAACACAAACCCGAGGTGACGACATGACGATCCATTGGTGCGGCACCGGTCTTTCGACCGTGCCCGGCCTGCGCAGGCTGATCGAGGCGGGCCATGACGTGATGGTCTGGAACCGGACCGTCGACAAGGCCCGCGCGGCGGTGGGCGATCTGACGGACAACATCCACGCCTTTACGCAGGAGGCGCTGAGCGCCAAGGTTCAGGCTGGCGATGTGGTCGTGTCGATGCTGCCCGGCGACTGGCACGTGCCGCTGGCGGACATGGCGATTTCCGAGGGCGCGCATTTCGTGTCCTCGTCCTATATCGCGCCGGAAATGCGCGCACTGGACGCGGCGGCCAAGGCGGCGGATGTGCGCGTCGTGAACGAGATCGGCCTTGATCCGGGGATCGACCATCTGATGGCGCATCATCTGGTGGCGGATTACCGCGCCTCAAACGCCTATGACCCGGCCAACGCCATCAGCTTTCATTCCTATTGCGGCGGCGTGCCGAAGATCGCCAACGCCTTTCGCTACAAATTCAGCTGGGCCCCGGTGGGCGTGCTGAAAGCGCTGAAATCGCCGTCGCGTTCGATCCGGCATTTTTCGGAACTGAACGTCTCGCGGCCTTGGGATGCCTTGGGGCGGTTCGACGCGCCGCTGGCGGTGCCGGAAACCTTCGAGGTCTACCCGAACCGCGATTCCATTCCCTTCATCGCGGATTACAAGTTTGACCCGGCCTGGCCGGTCAAGGATTTCGTCCGCGGCACCCTGCGCCTGAACGGCTGGGCCGAGGCCTGGGCCGATATCTTTGCCGAGGTCGGAACCGCGTCCGACGCGCGCCTGGCCGAGATTGCGGCGGGGCTGTTGAAGGAAAACGCCTATGACAAGGGAGAGCCCGACCGGGTGGTGCTGTGCGTGTCCTTCGAGGCGCAAAAGGACGGGCAGACCGTCTGGCACAAGACCTATGTGATGGACGCCTGGGGCGACGCGCGCGGCACCGCCATGGCGCGGCTGGTGTCGGTGCCCGTGGCGCTGGCGGTCGAGGCGGTGCTGAACCGCGAGGTGCCCGCCGGCGTGCAGGCGGCGCCGTCAGACCCCAAGCTGGTCGAGCGGTTCATGGGCGAAGTGCAGACCCTGGCCCAACATCTGACCGTGGTCGATCATCTGGCCTGAAGCGTTTGGGTCAGCGGGCGGGAGCGAGGGGCCAGCCCCTCGCGCTCCCCGGGATATTTTGAGCACAAAGAAACCAGGGGCGGATTATTTTCCCAGCTTCGGCGCAGGGTTGTCGAGCACAAGATCCGCATCCGAAAACCGGAAGGGCGCGCGGACGCCGGGGATGCCCTGCGGGGCGATTTTCAGGCCTCGGGCGATGACCTGCGGGTCGGCGAAAACCTCGGCCATGTCGTTGATCGGCCCTGCGGGGATGCCTTTTGCCTCGCAACCGTCGAGCAACTCGGATTTGGTGCGTTTGCGGGTTTCGGCCATCAGGCGGGCGATCATCGGCTCGCGGTTCTGGACGCGGTCGGCATTGGTCAGGTAATCGGGATCGGTGGCCATGTCGCCAAGGTTCAACAGAGCGCAGAGCCGTTGGTATTGCGCGTCGTTGCCGGTGGCGATGATGATGTGGCCATCGGCGCAGTCGAAGACCTGGTAGGGGGTCAGGTTCGGATGGTAATTGCCGGTGCGGCCCGGCGGGATGCCGGTGGACAGGTAGTTCAGCGCCTGGTTGGCCGTAGCGGAAACCGCGCAATCGAGCAGCGCCATGTCGATGTGCTGGCCTTTGCCGGTGCGCGCGCGCTGGTGCAGCGCGGCAAGGATGCCGGTGACGGAATAGAGCCCGGTGAACAGGTCGGTGATGGCGACCCCGGCGCGTTGCGGTTGGCCATCGGGTTCGCCGGTGATCGACATCAGCCCGGACATGCCCTGAATGATGTAGTCATACCCGGCGCGGTGGGCATAGGGGCCATCCTGCCCAAAGCCGGTGATCGAACAGTAGATCAGGCCCGGGTTCAGCGCCGACAGGCTGGCGTAGTCCAGCCCGTATTTCTTCAGGCCCCCGACCTTGAAATTTTCGATCAGGATATCGGCCTCGGCAACCAGAGCGCGCATCCGCGCCTGGCCTTCGGGGCTGGCGATATCGACCACCTCGGAGGCTTTGCCGCGATTGCACGAATGAAAGTACGAGGCCGAGCGGTCGCCGTCGTGGTCGATGAAGGGCGGGCCCCATTTGCGGGTATCATCGCCAGCGGGCGCCTCGATCTTGATGACCTCGGCGCCCAGATCGGCCAGTGTCTGGCCAGCCCAGGGGCCGGCCAGGATGCGGGCCAGTTCGATGACCTTCAGGCCCTCGAGCGGGCCGCGCGGCGCCGACGTCATTCGGCCAGTTTCTCGTCCAGGATGGCCGCGAAATCGGCATAGCTCATGTTGGCGTATTTCTTGCCGTCGATCACAAAAGACGGGGTCGAATCGATGCCATGCGCGGTGGCATTGGCCTGATACCAGCTGACCAGCTTTTCCAGCTTTTCGCCGTCGGTCAGGCAGGCCTCGAGCTGATCGGCGTCGATGCCGGCAAGGCGGCCGATCTTGCGCAGTTCCTCGGCGATGGCGCCATCGCCGCCGGCGCGGCTCCATTCGGCCTGGCCCTTGTAGATCAGATCGCTGATGCCAAAGAACTTTTCCGGCCCGCCGCAGCGCGCGACAAGCGAGGCCCACATGCCGTATTTGTCAAAATACACTTCGCGGTAGGTAAAGCGGATCTTGCCGGTGTCGACGTAGTTCGCCTTGAGCTGCGGCAGCAGGTTGGCATGGGCCGTGGCGCAATGCGGGCAGGTATAAGAGGCGTATTCGATCACTTCGAGCGTCGCCGCGGGATCGCCGATGGTCATTTCCGTGATGCCAAATTCAGAGGCGGCGTCAGGCGTGTCGCTGACGGTCTGCGCCTGCGCCGCCATGCCGGACCCGGCATCCGGTTGCGAGACCCACCAATACCCGGCGCCACCAAGGGCGATCAGGACGGCGGCAATTGCGATCATGCGGTTCATATGGTGCCTCATTCGTTTGTCTGGCCGCTTGGGGTCAGCGGCGGCGTTCGTTCTTGGATATGACGTTTGCCCCCAGACGTTCAAGCGCTGCGCGCAGCCCGGCGTCGCCGACCTGCATGGCGGCGCTGCGGGCGCGTTCTGTCTGTTCGGGATTGGGGCGGGGCTTTTCCGCCTGCTTCGGGCGGTGGTTGAAATCGGCCTGCCCTTCGGCGAATCCGGTGGCGGCGGTCTGGGTGACGCGCAACCGGGTGATGGCGTTATAGCCGTAGACCGCGTTGATCCGTTCGCGCAGCTGTTCCTTTTGCATTTCCAGCATCGGCGCGTTGGCACCGGTGGTCAAAAGCGTCAGCGTCGCGCCAAAACCCCCGCGTCCATAGGAAATTTCGACAGGACGCGAGATGGCCGCGATGTCGGCGCCGGCGATTTCCTCCCAGTGGGTCAGGACACGCGACTGGGCAAAGCCCCGGCTTTCCGAGGCCTTGCGGATATTGCCTTGCAGCAGCTTGGCGGTGTGGGCAAAGCCGTAGGTGGACGTCTTGCGGTGCGACATGGGTTGAATCTCTTGGTGCAAGACTATTCTAGTGGCCAGCGCGTCCCGCGTCAGCCCCACAATTCACCACCTCCGAAGGAGATCAAACTTGCGTGAGATGGCAAAAGCCGCCGATCTTCTGGAATGGTACGACCGCCATGCGCGGGATCTGCCGTGGCGGGTGCGCCCCGCGGCGCGGGCAAACGGCGTTGTGGCCGACCCTTATCGGGTCTGGCTGTCCGAGATCATGTTGCAGCAGACCACCGTCGCCGCGGTCAAAAGCTATTTCCAGACCTTCACGGCGCGCTGGCCGACGGTGCAGGACCTGGCCGCCGCGCGGGACGAGGACGTGATGGCCGCCTGGGCGGGGCTGGGGTACTACGCCCGCGCCCGCAACCTGTTGAAATGCGCGCGTGTCGTGGCGGACGAGCATGGCGGCCTGTTTCCCGCCGATCACGCGACGCTTTTGACCCTGCCGGGGGTCGGCGCCTATACCGCTGCGGCGGTTTCGGCGATCGCCTTTGACCTGCCCGAGGTGGTGGTGGATGGCAACGTTGAACGCGTCATGGCGCGGCTGTTCGACGAACACACGCCCCTTCCTGCCGCCAAACCGATCCTGACGCAGCACGCGGCGTCGCTGACGCCCGACACCCGCCCCGGCGATTACGCGCAGGCGGTGATGGATCTGGGCGCGACGATCTGCACGCCCAAGCGGCCCGCCTGCGGGCTGTGCCCCTGGCGTCGCAACTGTGCGGCCTGGGCGGCGGGAACCGCACCCGAACTGCCAAAGAAAAGCCCCAAGAAGAAAAAGCCGGTGCGTCTGGGCATCGCCTATCTGGCGCGCCGGGTGGACGGCGCAATGCTGCTGGAACGGCGCCCGGACAAGGGATTGCTGGGCGGTATGCTGGGCTGGCCCGGATCCGAGTGGGACGACGCCCCGGCCGAGGCGCCGCCAATCCGCGCGGAATGGAAAACCGTGGCGGGCGAGGCACGCCACACCTTTACCCATTTCCACCTGCGCCTGACGGTCAGGACGGCGCTTGTGCCGATGGACCGCCAGCCCACGCGCGGCGAATTCCTGACCCGCGACGAATTTTCCCCTGCCGACCTGCCCACTGTCATGCGCAAGGCCTTTGATCTGGCACAAGGCGCGTGACGTCAGGCTTGGTCAAAACCGGGGACAGAGGCTATCAATCCCGCAGCGCAATTCGGAGTGCACCATGATCCCCCACCAAGACGTCGCCAGGCTGTCGTCCGCCCTGCCCTTCTGGATGTCGCTGGGGCTGATCCCGCTGGTCTGGCTGGGCGCGTTTCTGGGCGGCTGGTGGGTGCTGCTGCCGATCCTGTGCACCTGGTACCTGTTTTCGGCGCTGGACGCGGCGCTGGGGTTGAACCTGGAAAACGCCGACCTCGAAACCTCCGAGGACGAGCTGGTCTGGTACAAGGCCATCACCAGCGCCTGGGTGCCCTTGCAGTTCCTGTCGCTGTTCGGGCTGATCGCCTATGCCACGCGGGCCGAACACCTGTCGGGGTGGGAGCTGTTCGGGGTCTTCTTTGGTGTCGGCGTGATGACCGGGACGGTGGGGATCAACTATTCGCATGAATTGATGCACCAGAAGAACCGGCTGGAACGGGCGCTGGGGGATCTGCTGCTGGCGATGGTGCTCTATTCGCATTTCCGGTCGGAACACCTGCTGGTGCATCACCGCTATGTCGGCACCCCGCGCGATCCGGTGACGGCGCGCTATAACGAGGGCTTCCACCGGTTCTACCCGCGCGTTTTGCGGCAAAGCCTTGTCTCGGCCTTCAGGGCGGAAAAATCCATGTTGGCGCGCAAGGGTCTGCCCTGGCATCACCTTTCGAACCCCTTCTGGAAATACTGGGGTCTGCAAACAGCGATGCTGGTGCTGGCCTGGGGCTTGGGCGGCGGTCTGGGGCTGGTGCTGTTTCTGGTGCAGGCCGGGGTCGCGGTGTGGCAGCTGGAACTGGTCAACTATGTCGAACACTACGGCCTGACCCGAAAACATCTGGGCGATGGCAAATACGAACACGTCCTGCCCCGCCATTCGTGGAATGCCGCGCACAAGGCGTCGAACTGGTTGCTGATCAACCTGCAGCGCCATTCCGACCACCACTACAAACCCGACCGGCGGTTCCCGCTGCTGCAGAATTATACCGAGGCCGAGGCACCGCAGCTGCCCTATGGCTATCCGGTGATGACCATGGCCGCGATGATGCCGCCGCTGTGGAAACGGGTGATGAACCCAAAGGTCCGGGACTGGCGCGCCCGCTATTACCCCGAGATCACCGATTGGTCGGACTACAACAAGGCGCGCACACCAATGCCGCGGTGACCAGAATTTTTGCCGAAAATTCTGGTGCGCCCCCGTTCGCAAGGTCGCACCCCCATGCTGTGGGGTGACATTGCGCGCCTGCAAAGCTAGAAGGCCCGCAAAACCACCCCGTTTTTGACATGAGGATTCCCATGACCACGCAGGTTTTCGGCCACAAGAGCCCCGACACCGACAGCACCGGCAGCCCGATCATCTGGGCCTGGTACATGAACGAAGTGAAAGGCGAGGCCGCCAAGCCCGTCCTTCTGGGTGAGCCCAACACCGAGGCCGCCTTCATGCTGACCCGCTGGAACCTCGACAAGCCCGAAATCATTTCCGGCGTCGAAGCGGGTGCCAAGGTCGTCATCGTTGACACCAACAACCCCGCCGAGCTGCCCGCCGACATCAACGCCGCCGACATCACCGCGATCATCGACCACCACAAGCTGGTCGGCGGTCTGGAAACCAAAGGCCCGATCGACATCACCGTGCGCCCGCTGGCCTGCACCGCGACCATCATGGTCGACCTGATGGGTGACGACGCCGCCAAGATGCCCGAGGCGATCAAGGGCGCGGCGCTGTCGTGCATCCTGTCCGACACCCTGGAATTCCGTTCGCCCACCACCACGCCGCACGACAAGGCCGTGGCCGAAAAGCTGGCCGCCGATCTGGGGATCGACATCGCCTCCTATGCGGCCGAGATGTTCGAAGCCAAATCCGACGTCAGCGCCTTTTCGGATGCCGAACTGCTGCGGATGGATTCCAAGGAATACACCGTCGATGGCAAGGATTTCCGCGTTTCCGTTCTGGAAACCACGGCGCCCAAGCTGGTGCTGGACCGCAAGGACAGCCTGATGGCGTCGATGGTTGATGTCGCCAAGGAAGACGGCGCTGACCAGGTTCTGCTGTTCGTCGTCGACATCCTGAACGAAGAGGCCACGCTGCTGGTGCCGAACGATCTGGTCAAGACCGTGGCCGAGAAGAGCTTTGGCGCGACCGTGACCGGCGATACCGTTGTTCTGCCGGGCATCATGAGCCGCAAGAAACAGATCATCCCGAACCTGAAGGTCTGAAGGCAGGGGGGCTCTGCCCCCGTCCCTTCGGGACTCCCCCGGGATATTTCAGGCACAAAGAAACATGGGGCCGGAGCGTTTTGCGTTCCGGCCCTTTGCTATGGGTGGAACGGGACGGGCTGGCCAAGGGTGACCCCGGCGGGCGAGATCCGGCAATCGAAGGCAAGGGTTTCCACGCCGGCGCTGGTAGCCGCGCCGAAGGCCTGCGCATAGGCCGGGTCGATATCCGAGGCGAGGGTCATCGCCGTGCAATCGGTGCGCTGGATCAGGTAGAGCATGACCGCGCGGTGGCCCGCCTGCGCCATGTCGGCCAGTTCGCCTAGGTGCTTGGCGCCGCGCGCCGTGACGCTGTCGGGGAATTCGGCAAGGCCGGATTGGCGCGACAGGGTGACGGACTTGACCTCGACATAGGTGTCGGGGCGGGTTTCGCCGGTCAGCAGGAAATCAATGCGGGAGTTGGTGCCGTATTTCACCTCGGGGCGGATCAGGTCATAGCCTTGCAGGCCCGGCACCTGACCTGCCATCAGCGCCGTCTTGAGCATGCGATTGGGCACGCCGGTATCGACGCCGGTGAAATGCCCGCTTTCGTGTTCGACCAACCGCCAGGCGAATTTCAGCTTTTTCCTGGGGTCGTCGTTCGGTTCAAGCCAGATACGCTGGCCTTCGTCCTTGAGCCCCAGCATCGAGCCGGGGTTGGCGACATGGGCCGTGACTTCGCGCCCATCTTCCAGCAGGCAATCGGCAAGGAAGCGTTTGTAGCGGCGGATCAGCGTGGCGGGGATCAGGTCGGATTGAAAGCGCATGGGTCGCGGCCTATACCGTGATCAGACCCCGCGCAAGGAGAGCGAAGATGCCCAACCCAACTGCCGCCATGCTTGTCATCGGAGACGAGATCCTGTCGGGCCGGACCCGCGATGCCAACATGCATTACCTTGCCCAGGAATTCACCAAGCACGGCGTCGACCTGAAAGAGGTTCGGGTGGTCAGCGACGATCGCGCCGCCATCGTCAGCGCCCTGAACGCGCTGCGCACGGGCTTTGACGTGGTGGTGACAAGTGGCGGCATCGGGCCGACCCATGACGACATCACCGCCGATTGCATCGCCGAGGCCTTTGGCGTCCATATCGGTGTGCGCGATGATGCGCGGGCGCTGTTGCAGGCCCATTATGATCGGCAGGGGGTCGAGTTCAACGCCTCGCGCCAGCGCATGGCGCGCATTCCCGATGGCGCCACGCTGATCGACAACCCGGTGTCGATCGCGCCCGGCTTTTCGATGGAAAACGTGCATGTGATGGCCGGGGTGCCCAGCGTCTTTCAGGCCATGGTGGCCAGTGTCCTGCCAAAGATCACCGGCGGCGCCCCCCTGCTGAGCCAGAGCCTGCGGATCATGCGCGGCGAAGGTGAAATCGCCGCGCCGCTGGGTGAATTGGCGGCGCGCTATCCGGACCTGTCCATGGGGTCCTACCCATTCCAGCGCGATGGCGTTTTCGGGGCAAACGTGGTGATCCGGGGCAGCGATGGGGCGCAGATCGACCATGCCATGGCGGAACTGGCGGCACTGTTTCCGCAGCAGTGACGCCGCCCTTCAAGGGTGATGGACAGCGCCGCAAGCGGAGGCCATAAACACCGCATGACCAAGGATCTGACCCACGCCCCTTCGCTTGACCAACTGTTTGCGGTTGTCGATGCCACATGGCCCGCGGCGGCCACGGTGCAGGCCGGTCCATGGTTGCTGCGCGAAGGGCGCGGCGGCGGCAAACGGGTGTCGGCGGCCACCGCGACGGGACGCTGGCGCGAGGATGATCTGGGTGCCGCCGAACAGGCGATGCGGATGATGGGGCAGACGCCACTTTTCATGATCCGGCCCGGCGATGAGGCGCTGGACACGATGCTGGCGCAGCAGGGCTATGACATCATCGACCCCGTGCACATCCGGCTGGTTCCGGCACGGCAGTTGACCGATCGGCGCATCCCGCCCGTCACCGCCTTTACCGTATGGGAGCCGCTGGCCATCATGCGCGAGATTTGGGAAGAGGGCGGCATCGGCGAGGCCCGCCAACAGGTGATGGAACGCGCGCCCGACCCCAAGACCGGCCTGTTCGGCCGCGTCAGTGACAGCCCCGGCGGCACCGGGTTCTGCGGCATCCATGACGGTATCGCCATGGTGCACGCGCTGGAAATCCTGCCGCACCACCGGCAAAAGGGGCTGGGCGGCTGGATGATGCGCGCCGCCGCGTTCTGGGCCGTCGACAACGGCGCGGACTGGCTGGCACTGGTGGTCACCAAGGCCAACACCGGCGCCAACGCGCTGTACGCTTCCCTTGGGATGGAGGTTGTGGGAGAGTACCACTATCGCATTCTCCCCGATCCGGAAGGCCCCAAGACGTGACCAAAGACAGCCCCACCGCCCTTGATCTGCCGATGGCAAACCCGCTGCCCGAGGCAACGCAGAAATACTTTGACGTCTGCCAGGACAAGCTGGGCATGGTGCCGAACGTGCTGAAAGCCTATGCCTTTGACATCGACAAGCTGAACGCCTTTACCGCCATGTACAACGACCTGATGCTGGCCGCATCGGGCCTCAGCAAGCTTGAGCGCGAGATGATCGCGGTGGTCGTATCCTCGGTGAACAAGTGTTTCTATTGCCTGACCGCCCATGGCGCGGCCGTGCGGGAATTGTCAGGCGATCCAAAGCTGGGCGAAATGCTGGTGATGAACTGGCGCGTCGCCGATCTGGACCACCGGCAGCGGGCCATGCTGGGCTTTGCCGAAAAGATGACCAAGGCCAGCGCCGAGATTGCCGAGTTCGACCGCGAAGCGCTGCGCGACGCGGGTTTCAGTGACCGCGATATCTGGGATATCGCCAATGTCGCCGGGTTCTTCAACATGACGAACCGGGTGGCCAGCGCGACGGATATGCGCCCCAATGATGAATACCACGCGCAGGCGCGTTAAACTCGCGGCGCTTGTCGCGCTTTTGGCAGGGCCCACCCTGGCGCAGGACCTTGCCCTGCCGCAGGGCGCCGCCCTGACCCGCGAATTCGAAAAGAACCCCGGCGCCTATGATTTGCCGGTGGGTCCCTGGACGATCAAGGGCGGCCTGCCCACAAGGCGCGTCGAGGGGGCGATTTCGACCCAAAGCTGGCGCATCGAAGGGTCGGGTCTGACGCCCCTGCAAATCATCGCGCCGCTGCGCGAACAGCTGGTCGAGGCGGGCTATGACATCGTGCTGGACTGCGTCGCGCGCGCCTGTGGCGGCTTTGACTTTCGGTTTGCCACGCTGGTCCTGCCTGCCCCGCAGATGTTCGTCGACCTGACCGATTTCCATGCGCTGTCTGCCGTTTCCGCCGATGGCAGCGCCGTGGCGCTTTTGGCCAGCCGGGATGCCACCTCGGCCTATCTTCAGATCATCCGGGCGGGCGCCGTGGCCACCGGGTCAGCCGTGACCGCCACCGCCGCCCCGGTCAAGGCCACGACCGCCGCCGCCGCGCCCCAGGGCGTCGCGGGCCAGCTGGAAAGCCAGGGCCATGCGATCCTGCGCGATCTGGTCTTTGAAACCGGGTCCTCGTCGCTGGCCGAGGGGGCGATCGGGTCGCTTGACGCCATCGCCGCCTATCTTGCCGCGAACCCGGCGCGCCGTGTCCTGTTCGTGGGGCATACGGATGCGGTCGGATCGCTTGAAGGGAACCAGGCGCTGTCGCGCAAACGCGCCATGTCGGCGGTCGCGTACCTGCGCAACCGCCACGACATTCCCGAAAATCAGGTCGGCGCCGATGGCGTCGGCTATCTGGCCCCCGTCGCCAGCAACCTGACCGCCGAGGGCCGCGAGGCAAACCGCCGGGTCGAGGCTGTGCTGATCCCGGTCGAGTAGGCCCTAAAGCCCCAGTTGCCCGGCCAGCAGGTCGATGATTTGCGCATGGATCGCCGCGCGGTCACTGCCCTCGGGATCGGTGCAGACGGGATCGTCCTTTTCCTCTTTCAGGATATCTTCGCCCGCCGGTTTGCATTCCGGCAGGATCGCGAAATGGTTTGCGGGGACGATCAATTCCACCTGTGCCTGCGGCACCAATGCGCCGAAACCGCTGCCGGTGTCACTGAAATCGGCAGCGTAAAGACGGTCAGGGCCTTCACCCAGACCAATCAGCAGCAAAGGCACGTTCAACCCTGTCACATCCTTGGAGGTCACCCCCCAGTGCAAACCGGGGTCGATCGCGGCAACCTGCGTTACCCGCGCATCACTGAAATCGGCGTTCCACTGGGCCGCGTCCAGCGCGTGCAGATCGACGCCCGCGCGCTCCAGATCAAGGCAATGGCTGGACCGGCCCTGCGCCGCGTCGCAAGACGTTGCATAGCCATCCAGATTGCCACGCACCCCGCCCAGCGACAGCGCCGTCCAGCCGCCAAAGCTGAACCCAGCGGCCATGACCTGATCCGACAGCATCGGCGCAAATTCCGACGCCTGAAGCCAATCCAAAGCGGTGGACATATCCTGCGCGCGGGTGCCGTGGTTCATCCCCGCCAGAACGTCCATGTCCCCGGTCGTGCTGTTGGGATGGTTCACGTCGATGACCACCGCGCCGCGCGCCGCCAGCCCCGCCGACAACCACTGCAAAGACCGGATGTTCCCGCCCAACCCATGGCTAAGCAGAACCACTGGATGGTGCCCCTTGGCAGGGGCGGCATCGCGCAGGATTTCGGTGCCGTAGAACACGGCGTTTTCGGCATAGACCTCGGGCGTGCCGCCCTGCTGGGCCGGATACCAGACGGCGGCCTGCATGCTGCGGCCATGATGGGGCGCCATGATTTCGATATCCCGCACCCCGGCAAAGGGGTCGGCACTGGCTTGGGTGGAAAGGAAGCCAAGGGTGATGGCCGTGACAAGCGTCTTCATCGTCGTTACTCCTGCGTTTGCGATGTTGATGCAGACACTCTGCGCCGCCTTGCGTCGCGCCGCGTCCGAAGACCGGTTTGCGGACGTCCTGAAACCGGTTGTTGGACCTTTTGCAAGTGATGCCCACCTTTCCCGTTCCCTTGTTCGCCGCCGTTTTGCTGGCCATTGTGGCCCTGCATCTGGCGCTGCGCAGTGAACGCGCCGGATGGCTGGCCGCCCTTGTCGGGGCCTGCGCGGCGCAGGCACTGGTGCTGTCGCTTGTCCAGCACTACGGCTTTGCCCAGTTTCGCCTGTTGCAGGCGGTGACCGCCACGGTGATTCCGCCGCTGGCCTGGATCGCCTTTACCGCAGGTGCCTTGCGCCCCGTGACCCGCAGGGACGCCAGGCATTTCGGCGCGCCTCTGCTGGCACTCGCCTGCGCGCTGCTGCTGCCGGATCTTCTGGATGCACTGATTCCCCTGACCTATCTTGGCTATGGCTTGGCCATCGGCCACCGCGCCCTGGCCGGGGGTGACGCCATGCCCCGCACCCGGCTGGAAACCGGCGAACTGTCCGCGCGCTTCTGGATCACCATCGCGGGCGCACTGCTGGTGTCGGCCTTGTCGGAGGTCGCCATCCTGGGCGCCATCATCACGGGCAACGCCGATCTGCGCCCCTGGATTGTCAGCTTTGTCACCTCGGCCACCAATCTTGTGGTTGGCTGGGTCTGCCTGTCGCCCGGCCTTGCCCCACCCGAAGCCACGGACGATACCCCCGAAGCGCCCGAGGTGACCGAAGAAGACAGCCGCATCACCGCGCGGCTGGACAAGTTGCTGGACGACACGGCGCTGTATTTGGACCCGGACCTGACGCTGGATCGCCTGGCCCGCCGTCTGAGCCTGCCGCGCAAGACCCTGTCGGCTGCGCTGAACCGGGTCAGTGGCGAAAACGTATCGCGCTATATCAACGCCCGCCGCATCCGCGCCGCCTGCGATCGTTTGACTGCGGGCGAACGGGTGACCGAGGCCTGGCTGTCGTCCGGTTTCAACACCAAGTCCAACTTCAACCGTGAATTCCTGCGCGTCACCGGGCAGACCCCCAGCGCCTGGGCCGCAGCGCACAAAAAAGAAAACCCCGAGGAAACCCCGGGGCTCAGGTAGCCTTGTTCACAGGCTGGGAAGAACGGCGTGGCGGATCGGCCTGCCCGGCGGCAGGCCAGCCCGCAATTACCAGGCGTGCGGCCCCTTTTCGGCAAAGGAATGCACGAGAAAGTCGATAAAGGCGCGCACCTTGGGCTGGGTGAACCGGCCCGGCGGGTAAACCGCATAGATGCCCTGGGTTTCCTGCGGCAGATCGGGAATGACCTCTTCGACCAGGCCCTGCTCCATCGCTTCGTGGTACAGGTAGGACGGCAGATAGGCGATGCCCAGACCCGCGATGCAGGCGTTCAGCAGCGATTGGCCGTCGTTCACCGTCAGCCAGCCAGCGGTGCGCACCTGGCGCTTTTCGCCGGACGGCGCGGTGATTTTCCACACGTTGCCCGAAGACTGGTTCGAATAGTGCAGCAGCTTGTGTTCGTTCAGATCGTCGATGCGCTGCGGGCGGCCGAATTTCTGGAAATAGCCGGGCGCGGCGATCATGCGTTTGGTCGTCTCGGTCAACTTGCGGGCACGCAGGGTGCTGTCCTCAAGCTCGCCAATCCGGATGGCCATGTCAAAGCCTTCGCTGATCAGTTCGACATAGCGGTTGTTCAGCACCATGTTCACCGTGATGTCCGGGAATTCCGCAAGGAAATCCCCCAGCACCGGCGACAGGTGGTTCACGCCGAAATCCGTCGCGACCGAAATCCGCAACAACCCCGAAGGCGCCGATTGCATCGAGGTCACCAGCGCATCCGCTTCGCCTGCGTCATTCAGCACGCGGCGTGCACGGTCGTAATAGGCCAGTCCGATTTCCGTCGGAGAGACACGGCGCGTGGTGCGGTTCAGCAAACGCGCCCCAAGCCGGGCCTCAAGGGACGACACATGCTTTGAGACGGCGGATTTCGATATCCCCATCTTCTTGGCGGCATCGGTGAAACCCCCTTGGTCAACGACCGTGGCGAAGGCTTCCATTTCCGTGAGGCGATCCATGCTCGTCCCTCTTCTCGTTTCTGCGGTTGGATCAAGGAATGCCCGCCAACTGCGGCGCAACTTGGGCAGAGGGTAGACAATTGAGGGGTATTGCAGGGGCTGTCCGTTCTGGGGAAACGGTTTGCGGCGGCAGATCGCCCCGCGCATGGGCGGGGCGATCCGGTGGGTCAGCGTTGCGGTGGTTGGCCTTGCGCGGTCGGCGGCACGGATCGCAAGGCCCGTGCCAGAAACCCCGGACCCTTTTCGCGCGCAGGGCCGTGCCAGTCCTCGTTCCTTGTGGCGATCATCGTCACTGCCAGCGCCAGGAAGGCCAGCGTCGACCCCGCAAGCAGAGCGTAATCGGCGGATTGCAGGATCAGGTACAAGACGGCGTAAACCACCACCAGGGCGATGCCCAGAACAAGCGCCCTGCGCCCCAGCTTCAACCCGATCACCCCGAACAGCGTCAACAGCGCAACCGTCGCCCCGGCGGACATCCCATAGGCCATAGCAAAGCCCAGATGCTCGGCATAACTGACCATCAGCAGCACGAAAACCGTCTGCGCAAGCCCGACAAGGATATACTGCACCGCATGGGCGGTCCGGCCGGTTCCCCGCTCGATCAGCAGGATGGTCAGAAAGGTCAGGGCGATGAACAACACGCCATAGCGGGCCGCGCGAAAGGCTTTCTGGTAAAAGTCGTTCGGCTCGATATAGCGCAGCCCGAAATGCGTGGCGCGGGCTGTCTGGTCCATGTCACTGCGCGACACCTGCGGCAGCGCCCGCGCCAGATGCGGGATCGTCCATTCGGCGCTGAAGCCATCGGCGGTGATTTCAGAGCGATCCGGCAGAAAGGCGCCATCGAATGACGGATGCGGCCAGTCGCTGACAAGCGTCACATGACTATTGCGCCCGACGGGCGCCACATGCAGCGACTGCGCGCCATTGAACCCCAACTCAAGACCAAAGGCCCCAGCTTGCCGCGGATCACCCACCGGGGCCCTTAGCCCCTGCCGGTCGGTGCGCGGCTCAAGCGCCCGTTCAGTGCCATCCACCGTCAGCCGCGCCGCCCCGCGCAGGGCGCGGTTGCTGGAGACGCTCAGGCGCAACTCGGCCTCGTCCCACAGCAGCCGTTCGTTTTGTGCGATCTGGCCCTCGGCGGCCAGCGCAGCGAAATCAAAGGCCAGAACCGCCTGCGCCTGATAGACCGGCACCCGGAAAATGCCCCGACTGCGGATCTGCGTCGATGTCTTTATCTGCGCGTCAAAGCCTTCGGGGTACAGATAGACCGGGGCGGCGCGCTGCGTGATTGTCTCTTCGAACCGCTCTACCAGATCCTTGCCGGTTTCGGGGTCGGTCATCACCACGCCGCTGACCGGATCAATCCGGGGCCGCGTCGACAGCTGCGTGACGGTTTCCTCGACCGGGATCACCAGCTGCGGCCCAGAAAGGCTCTGGGCGCCTCCCCACTCCTCGCCGACCGCTTGCAGGGTCTGCTGGGAATAGAACTTGCGGTCCTGGATGACCTGAGCCGCGAAAAACAACGGGATGAACATCAAAAGAACCAGAAAACCGACGATGAAAAACCGACGGCCGGCGGAGGGACTGACTGACTGGGGCATGGAACGCACTCTCTTGGATTGGACAATGTCCGATCCTTAGGGCTATCGTCCCCCGCCCTTTGCGCAAGAGATGTGCAGGTTTTTCGCAATGCACGCGGCATGGGTCGGCGGGCGGGCGTGGTTCCGCAGGAACAAGAGCCGCCCCGACCCTTACAAACCCGCCGCCAGCCTGACCCCCTGGTCGATCGCCCGCTTGGCGTCCAGTTCCGCCGCCACATCGGCGCCGCCGATCACATGGCAGGCCACGCCCCGTGCCTCCAGCGCATCGGCCAGCGACCGCTCGCTCAGTTGCCCGGCGCACAGCACGACCGTGTCGCAGGCGATCACCTCGGGCCGCTCTCGCGCCTCGCCATAGGACACATGCAGGCCCTCGTCGTCGATGCGTTCATAGTTCACGCCGGCCTTCATCTGAACGCCCTTCATCTGCAACCCCGCGCGGTGAATCCAGCCGGTGGTCTTGCCCAGCCGCTTGCCGGGTTTTTCGGGTTTGCGTTGCAGCAGCACCACCTCGCGCGCGGGTTTGTCCGGTTGCGGCCCCTCGGGCGCCAGCCCGGCGCGATGTTCGGCGGGGTCACTGACCCCCCATTCGCGCATCCAGTCCGGCAGGCTTTCCGTCGGGCTGTCCTTGGTCACAAGGAATTCGGCCACGTCGAACCCGATCCCGCCAGCGCCAATCACGGCCACTCGCTTGCCCACGTCGGCACGCCCGGTCAGCACGTCGACATAGCTGACCGCATGGGTTTCCTGCCCCGGAATGCCAGGATCGCGCGGAACAACCCCGGTGGCCACGATCACCTCGTCAAAGCCTTGCAGATCGTCCGCCCCGACACGGCGTCCCAATGTGACGGTGATGCCCAGATCGGCCACCATGGCGCGGAACCAGTCCACAAAGCCGTGGAACTCCTCTTTGCCAGGCACCTGTTTGGCCATGTTCAACTGCCCCCCGATTTCCGAGGCAGCGTCAAACACCGTCACGTCATGCCCGCGCTGCGCCGCCGTGATCGCCGCCGCAAGACCGGCAGGCCCCGCGCCAACTACGGCGATTTTCTTGGCCGCCTCGGCGTGCGTCACCACGATCTCGGTCTCATAGCAGGCCTTGGGGTTCACAAGGCACGACGACACCTTGCCCGCAAAGGTATGGTCCAGGCAGGCCTGATTACAGGCGATGCAGGGCGCGATCAGCGCGGCTTTGCCAGCCTCGGCCTTGGCCACGAAATCCGGATCGGCCAGAAACGGCCGCGCCATCGACACCATGTCGGCGCAGCCTGTGGCCAGCACATCCTCGGCCACCTCGGGCGTGTTGATCCGGTTCGATGTGATGACCGGGATCCCCACCTTGCCCATCAGCTTTTTCGTCACCCAGGCAAAAGCCGCGCGCGGAACGCTGGTGGCAATGGTCGGAATGCGCGCCTCGTGCCAGCCGATGCCGGTGTTGATGATCGTGGCCCCCGCTTTCTCGATCTCCTGCGCCAGGTGCACCACCTCGTCAAAACTCGATCCATTGGGCACAAGATCGATCATCGACAGCCGGTAGATCACGATGAAATCCGGGCCGACGGCCTCTCGCACCCGGCGCACCACCTCGATCGGCAGGCGGATGCGGTTCTCATACGAGCCACCCCAGCGGTCCGTGCGCTTGTTGGTATGGGCCGCGATGAACTGGTTCAGGAAATACCCCTCGGAGCCCATGACCTCGACCCCGTCATAGCCCGCCTCGCGCGCCCGCAGTGCCGCCGTCACCATGTCGGCGATCTGCTTTTCGATCCCCTCTTCGTCCAGCTCCTTTGGCGGAAACGGCGAGATCGGGGATTTGATCGCTGACGGCGCCACGCATTCCGGCCCATAGGCATACCGTCCGGCGTGCAGGATCTGCATGGCGATCTTGCCGCCCGCCTCGTGCACCCGGTCCGTCACCATGCGGTGATTGGCGATATCCTTGTCGTTGAACAGCCCTGCCGCGCCGGGAAACACCCCGCCTTCACGGTTCGGCGCCATGCCGCCCGTCACCATCAGGCTGACCCCGCCGCGCGCCCGCGTCGCATAGAACTCGGCCACCCGGTTCCAGTCTCCGGTTTCTTCCAGGTTCGTATGCATCGAACCCATCAAAACCCGGTTTTTCAACGTCGTGAAACCCAGATCAAGCGGTGCAAGCAGGTGGGGGTAATTGGACATGGCGGCCTCCCTTCGCGTGGTCGGGGGCAGAACACATCATCGGCGCTGCGCTGTCACCGTCAAACGTGGCGTCACGGGCGCTTGGGGCGGGGTTTCACCCCGTACCCCTCAAAGAACCAGCACCAGAACAACGATCGAGGCGGTCAGAAACCCGATCCCCGCATATTCCCGCCGCGTCACCGTTTCGCGGAAAAACAGGACCGAGGCCGCCAGCGACAGGATCAGCTCGACCTGCCCCAAGGCATAGACATAGGCCGCCGTCTGCAAGGTGAAGGCGGTGAACCAAGACAGTGTCCCCGCCATCGAGGTCACGCCCAGCCACAGCGCCGTTTTGCGCGCCGCCCAGACAGCGCTGATCTGACCCGGTTCGCGCCAGTGCAGCCACAGGCCCAACGCCGCCGTCTGCATCATCGTCACACAGACCAGCGACACCCCGGCCCGCAACACCGGATCGTCGCTGGGCACCGCCAGAGAGGCCGCGCGATACCCCACACCGGCCACCGCGAAAAAGAACCCCGATCCCAGCCCCAGAACCACCGCCCGGCTGCGCAGCCCGCGCCACAGGCTGTCAACCGATCCCGGCGTCCGTGACAACAGAAGCACCCCGATCAGACCGATCCCGATGGCCAGCCAGCCCCCGGCGGAAATCACCTCGCCCAGCACCACCAGCCCCAACAGGGCGGTTTGCAGCACTTCGGTCTTTTTCAGCGTGATCCCGACGGCGAAATTGCGTTCGCGGAAACACAGCACCACCAGCACCGTGGCCAGGATCTGCCCCAGCCCGCCGACAACGGTCCAGCCATAGAAATCCGCGCCCAGTTGCGGCAGTGCCGCGCCGGTCCATGCGAAATACAGCCCCACCACGACCCAGGCCGCAGGCATCGCATAAGCAAAGCGCGCAAAGGTGCTGCCCGTGGCCGAAAGCCTGCCGCTGGACAGCACCTTTTGCAGCATGAAACGCACGGTCTGAAAACTCGCCGCGCACAGGGTTGCAATGATCCAAAGCTCCATGCGCCCCGCTATGCCCGCGCTTTACGGCTTTGGCCAGAGCGGATGCGGAACCGGGTCCTTGGCACGCCAGAAATACTGTCGAAAGATCTGGGCGTAGGACCGGAATACATAGCCTTCGTTGCGGCTTTGGTATCTGCGGCGGTTGGCATAATACAGGCGCGGCAGGTGATACCACGGCACGGCGGCATGCATGTGATGGACCACGTGCAGGTTGTTGTTCAGAAAGATCAGCGCCAGCGGCCCCTTGTCCTCGATGATCACCGTGCGGCCGCGCGCCTGCTCATGGGCCTGATGTTCCAGAAAGGTGCGGATCTTGAGGATCGACAGCGCCGCGTAGGTGGCCACGCCCAGCGCCCAAAACGGCATCTGGCCCACCGCCAGCATCCACAACACGACCACCGCGACCGCAGGCACATGCAGCAGCCAGCCCAGCAGAGCCCGCTTGTCGTCCGCCCGGACCGCGCGAAGATCAGCGGCGACAAAGCTGATGGTTCCCAGCATAGGCCCAAGGACCAGCCGCCCGGCAAGCGTATTGTTTGCCCGATGCAGCGCCCTGCGCCAGCGCGGCAGCCGCGCCCAGAGTGCCGGGTCCAGATAATTGCTTTCGGGGTCGTCATAGGGGTCGGTCAGAACGGAATCCCGGTGATGCGCCAGATGCGTGTCCTTGAACCGCAGATAGGGAACCACCAGCGACAAGGCCGGAAACACCAGTACCCCGTTCCAGAACCGGGACCGGAACGGATGGCCATGCAGCATCTCATGCGTCAGCGACGAATGCAGCGCCGCCGACAGCGACACGAACACCATGCCCAGCGGCAACCACAGCGCGGCCGCCCAAGTGGTGCCAATCCCCCACAGCAGGTAACACAGCGCCAACAGCGCCAGCGTCGGCCATTCGAATGTGCGCAGCCTTTGCCCCAGACTGGCCCCGCGTGCCCGGTTCTTTTCCAATTGCCTGAATTCCCTGACCTCTTTCGCTCAGGTAACGGGAATGTGAGCCTTCGGGGAATTCCGTATTTGATTAACAAATCCACCAATGCGTGATATTTATCACCTCATGCCGCATTTGATCGACAAACGTACACGCGCCGCCCTGCTGCGCACCCGTCTGGCGCAGGCCATGGCCCGCGCAGGCAGCAACCAGACCGCCCTTGCCCGCGCGATCCAGGTGGATCGCTCGACCATTTCGCAGCTGCTCAAGGACGATGGGGCGCGCCTGCCCAATGCCCATCTGGTCGGGGCCTGCGCACAGGCGCTGGGGGTGTCGAGCGATTGGCTGCTGGGCCTGTCGGACCGGCCCGAACGCGCCGCCGACCTTCTGGCCAGTTCCATGACCGTGTCGCAAGCCCCGCGCGCCCTGATCGACGACGCCATCTTTGACTGGCACCGAGAGGCCGACGGCTACAAGATCCGCTATGTCCCCGCGACCCTGCCCGACATGCTGAAAACCCAGGCCGTGCTCGAATGGGAATACGGCCCCCACCTGGGGCGCACCCCCGAACAGGCGATCAACGCCGCGACCGACCGGCTGAACTGGATGCGCACGTCGCGTTCTGACTATGAAATCGCCATGCCGATCTATGAGCTCGACAGCTTTGCAAAGGGTACCGGCTATTACGACGGGCTGCCCGCCGCCGCCCGGCGCGAACAACTGCGCCACCTGATCGCCCTGTCCGAGGCGCTGTATCCCCGGCTGCGGATCTACCTTTTCGACGCCCGCCGCCTGTATTCCGCGCCGATCACCATTTTCGGCCCGCTGCTGGCAGTTCTCTACCTTGGTCAGAACTACCTGGCCTTTCGCGATACCGAGCGGATCAACACCTTTACGAACCACTTCGACCACCTGGTCAAAGAGGCCAGCACCACTTCGCGCGCCTTGCCCGACCACCTGCGCGCATTGGAGCAAGGGCTGCCGGGCTAGCCGGAAATCTGTTTTTTTAGGAAATGGTAAGAGGGCTGATCGTGCAAGGCGATGGCCCGCTCCAGGCAAGACAGGGCCTCGGGCTTGCGCCCCATGTCGTTCAGAAACAGCGCAAGAACCGCCAGATATCCATGGGAGTGTTTCTGACTGTCATAGATCGCGGCCATTTCCCGAAAACACTGCCGTCTAAGGGCGGATTTGCGCAACTTGAACAGAAACGATGCCCTGTGGGCGACCGGAAACAGAGCCTTGTATTTGGTATAGATCGCAAATGCGGTACGCGGTTTCCTGGCGGCAATGCCGTGCGAAATCGTGATCGCCCGGGCCGGTGCGTTGCGTCGGGTCTGCCTGACGATGTCAGCCAGTGCCACGGGGTCGTTGGACAGGGCTGCGGTAACGATGTTGCCAAAGATGGCAGTTCTGGAAACGCATTTCACGCTGCCATGCCCGGCATTCACCAGCTTCACCAGGGTGGCGTCAATGCGGTCGCAGATTTTGGTGGCGCTTTCCCAATCGCCCCTGTCTGCGGGGTCGCAGGCAACGACGTTCATCGCAGCCCCGCTATCGCGCCGGATCGCCATCCCGGAATTCAGGGCCGGATCAAAGTACTGGGAAAACCTGTGATCTTCGATTTCCTCGGGGTTTATCGAATACTGCGGGGAAAAGGCGACGGCGGCATCCAGGCCAAGACGTTTTGCGTAGTACAGGATTGCCCAGGCGCCCATGCTGAACCCATAGCCAATCCTTTTGGGGTATGGGTTTATGATCTTTCGCACGGCCTTCAGCGTGTTCGAAACCGATTGTTCCGGAAATCAGTTCTGCCTTTTGGCGACGAATCCGATCCCTGCATAGCCCAGCTTGGCAATGGGTTCTCCTGCCCAGATGTCATGATTTGGATAGGGCCGCATCATCATTTCGCTGAAGGTCACGATTACCCCTTCGTCCCTTGTGCCGGGCTGGTGGATGCACTGCAGGTGCTCGTCCTCATAAAGAAGGATGTTTTTCATGGGCGTCTTCATGGGAACGAAATTATCTCGATGCCTTCCAAGCCTTTCAGCCAGCCTTTTGGTCCAAGACTGGCTGATCATTGTGCAATCCGACTGCCAGGGTGGATCGCGCGAGACCTTGGGTAAAGCAGAAATCGCCGGGCGTCACCATGCGTTGGAACAGGTTGCCATTGGGCTTCTGCCATTGCCGCCTCAATAGGGCATCGGATGCGCCTTGTGCGCCGTGTCGATGGCCTCCAACAGTTCCTTGCTCAGGGTCAGGTCAGCCGCGCCAAGCGCATGCTCCAGCTGATCCAGATGTGTCGCCCCAAAGATTGACGAGGCGACAAAGGGCCGCCGCGCCGACCAGGCCAGCGCCATCTGTGTCGGGTCCAGCCCGAAATCGCGCGCAACATCCAGATAGGCCTGCACCGCGGGCAACACCCGGTCCGTCATCCGCCCACCCAGATCGGGGTTGTCGACGCGGCGCGACCCCTCGGGAATGCCCTGCTGGTACTTGCCGGTCAAAAGCCCCTGCGCCAAGGGCGAGAACGGCAGCAGACCGACATCCTCGTTCACCATCAGCTCGGCCAGATCGGTGTCGGCAAGACGGCACATCAGCGAATATTCGTTCTGGATCGTCATGACGCGGGGGCCGCCGACCCGCTCGGCCATCTGCAGCCACATGGCGGTGCCCCAGGCGCTTTCGTTCGACAGGCCAAAATGCCGGATTGTGCCACGCTCGACCTCGCGGTCCAGCGCGCCCAGCACGTCAGCCATGTGTTGCAAGGTATCCTCGCGGTTCTGATCCGAAGGATCGTAGCTCCAGTTCTTGCGGAACATATAGCTGCCGCGGTTGGGCCAATGCAGCTGGTACAGGTCGATGTAATCGGTCCTCAGCCGCTTGAGCGAGGCCTCGATGGTCTGCGGAAGGATATCGGCGGTGATCGGCGCACCGCCCCGCACCTGCTGGTTGCCCTTGCCGGTGATCTTGGTGGCCAGCACCCAGTCGCCGCGTCGCCCGGTCTTTTCGAACCAGCTGCCCAGAACCGCTTCGCTGCCGCCCACGGTTTCCTTTTGAACCGGGTTGACCGGGTACATCTCGGCGGTGTCGATGAAATTGATCCCACCGTCCAGCGCCCTGTCCATCTGGGCGTGAGCATCAGCCTCGGCGGTGTGGCGGCCAAAGGTCATGGTGCCCAGGCACAGCTCTGACACCTTCAGGCCCGACCGGCCCAGCAGGTTCATCCTCATCGTGTTTCTCCAATGTGTTGTCGGCTTTGCGCGTGACCATAGCTCCCTGTGCCCGAATGCCAAGCCCGACGCCAAAACGCTTGAGAACAAAATAAGAACATGTATCCTTGCCGACATGAGTCTTGCCGATCCCCTTCTGCGCCGTCGCCCGCACCGACCGCCCCCCGCGCTAAGCCTGTGGGACGAGGTCCAGCTGCCCTATGCCCGGGTGCACGAGATCTGCGGGCGCGCGCGCCGCACGCTGGCCCTGCAGATCGCGGCCCAGGCCGGGAACGAAGTGTTCTGGATCGCGCCCCCACGCGGCGGCGCGGGGCTGAACCCTGACGGCATGGTGCCGCTGATCGCCCCGGGGCGCGTGACCTTTCTGACCCCGCGCAACGCCACCGACCTGCTGTGGTGCATGGAAGAGGTGCTGCGCGCCGGCTGCGTTTCCACCGTCATCGCCGAACTGCCCGAACCGCCCCCCATGACCCCGGTGCGCCGCCTGCACCTGGCCGCCGAAACCGGCGCGGGGCTGGGCATGCGCCAGCCGCTGGGGCTGATCCTGACACCCGGACGCGGCGGCGCCGCAGGCATCGAAACCCGCTGGAGCCTGGAACCCGCACACCAGCCCGGGCGCGATGTCTGGCGGCTGGAACGGATGCGCGCACGGATGCTGCCGCCCAAGGTCTGGATGCTGGAAAACGGCAGGCTGGGCCCCGTGGCCAAGGGGCAAACGGGACCCAGCCCCGCCATGCAGGCCGTTGGCCCTGGCGGCTGACCCCGCCTGGACCGTCGCCAGCCTGCCGACCCGGGCTTAACGCAAGGTGACCCCCAAAACGACACCCCGCGTCGCTTCGAGTAGTGACATCCCCCCGCCCCGCTGCTTGTATCGCCCCATGCGCCTGATCATTTCCTTTGCCACGCTGTTCCTGTCAGTCATCCTGTTGCAGCTTTCCTCGGGGGGGCTTGGGCCGCTGGACGCGCTGTCCGGCTTTGCCCTGAACTTTTCGACCACCCAGATCGGCCTGCTGGGTTCTGCGCATTTCCTGGGCTTTTTCATCGGCTGCTGGTGGGCGCCGCGCCTGATGGGATCGGTGGGCCATTCACGCGGCTTTGCCGCCTTTACCGCGCTGGGCACCATCGGCATCCTTGGCCACGTCCTGACCGACAGCCCGCCCGCCTGGGCCGCGCTGCGCATCGCCCAGGGCATGTGCGTGGCAGGCTGCTACACCGTGATCGAGGCCTGGCTGCAATCCAAGGTCACCAACGAAACCCGCGGCCGCGCCATGGGCGCCTACCGTGTGGCGGACATCGGCGCATCGCTGGTGGCGCAACTGCTGATCTCGGTGCTCGAACCGGCGCATTACGCCTCGTACACCTTGCTGGCGATCTTCTGTTCGGCCTCGCTTTTGCCGCTGACGCTGACCCGGCTGGACCAGCCCGAAACCCCCGAGGCTCCGCGCCTGACCCCGGGCCTTGCGTGGAACCGTTCGCCCCTGGCGGTGGCCGGCGTGCTGGTGTCGGCCCTGTCGGGCGCCTCGTTCCGCATGGTCGGCCCGATCTATGGCACCGAGGTCGGGCTGGCGACATCGCAGATCGCGGTGTTCCTTGCGGCCTATGTCGCTGGCGGCGCGGCCTCGCAACTGCCGGTCGGATGGCTGGCGGACAAATTCGACCGGCGCACCGTGCTGATCTGGCTGTCGGTCGCGGCCATCGGCAGCTGCATCCTGACCGCCACCGCCACCAACCTGTCGACCGGCTGGATCATGGCCAATGCCGCGCTGTTCGGCCTGACGACCTTTCCGATCTACTCGGTCTCGGCGGCGCATGCCCATGACTTTGCCGAAACCCATGAACGGGTCGAACTGTCGGCGGCGCTGATGTTCTGGTACGCGACCGGCGCAATCGCCGCCCCCTGGATCGCCGCCCAGCTGATCCAGTGGTACGGCCCGCCCGCCCTGTTCACCATGATCGGCGTCGGCCATGCGGTGCTTGTGGTCTTTGGCATCATCCGGATGCGGGCCCGCCCCGCCGCCGAGGAACGCACCGCCTATATCTATTCGCCGCGCACCTCGTTTACCGTCGGGCGGCTGATGTCGCGGTTCCGCGAGAACAAACCAGACAAACCCGACAAGCCGTAGCGCCAAAACCCTGTTCCCCTTGCCGCGCCCTTGCGCTAAGCACCGTCCAAACCGGCAAAGAGGCGTACCATGGCACGGCACCTGATCACTTCCGCCATTCCGTACATCAACGGGATCAAGCACCTTGGCAATCTTGTGGGCAGCCAGTTGCCTGCCGACCTTTATGCCCGTTACCTGCGCGCCCGCGGCAACGAGGTGCTGTTCCTTTGCGCCACCGACGAACACGGCACGCCCGCCGAACTGGCCGCCGCCAAGGCCGGCAAACCGGTGGCCGACTACTGCGCCGAAATGTGGCAAGTGCAGGCTGACATCGCCAAGGGGTTCCGGCTGAGCTTTGACCATTTTGGCCGCTCGTCCAGCCCGCAAAACCACAAGCTGACCCAGCATTTCGCCGGCAAACTGGCCGAAAACGGCCTGATCCGCGAAGTCACCGAACAGCAGATGTACTCCAAGGAAGATGGCCGTTTCCTGCCGGATCGTTACATCGAAGGCACCTGCCCCAACTGCGGGTTCGACAGCGCCCGCGGCGACCAGTGCGACAACTGCACCAAGCAGCTGGACCCGGTCGACCTGATCAACCCGCATTCAACCATTTCCGGCAGCACCGATCTGGAAATGCGCGAGACCAAGCACCTGTACCTCTGCCAGTCGCAGATGAAGGACCAGCTTGAGGAATGGATCGACAGCAAAACCGACTGGCCAATCCTGACCACCTCGATCGCCAAGAAATGGCTGAACGACGGCGATGGCCTTCAGGATCGCGGCATCACCCGCGATCTCGATTGGGGTGTGCCGGTGATGAAGGGTGATGACCCCTGGCCCGGCATGGAGGGCAAGGTGTTCTACGTCTGGTTCGACGCCCCCATCGAATACATCGCCTGTGGCGCCGAATGGGTCGAGGCGGGCAAGGGCACCGATTGGGAACGCTGGTGGCGCACCGACAAAGGCGCCGACGACGTGCGCTATACCCAGTTCATGGGCAAGGACAACGTGCCCTTCCATACCCTGTCGTTCCCGGTCACGATCCTTGGCTCGGGCGAGCCGTGGAAGCTGGTCGATTACATCAAGTCGTTCAACTACCTGAACTATGACGGCGGCCAGTTCAGCACCTCGCGCGGGCGCGGGGTCTTTATGGATCAGGCGCTTGAAATCCTGCCCGCCGACTACTGGCGCTGGTGGCTTCTCAGCCACGCGCCGGAATCCTCGGACAGCGAATTCACCTGGGAAAACTTCCAGACCTCGGTGAACAAGGATCTGGCCGATGTGCTGGGCAACTTTGCCTCGCGCGTGACCAAGTTCTGTCGCTCGAAATTCTCCGAAGCGGTTCCGGCGGGCGGCACCTATGGCCCGCGCGAAGACCAGCTGATCGCCGATCTGACCGCGAAAATCCGCGAATACGAAGGCCATATGGAGGCCATCGAGGTCCGCAAATCCGCCGCCGCCCTGCGCGCGGCCTGGGCCCTGGGCAACGAATACCTGCAAGAGGTCGCGCCCTGGACCACCTTCAAGACCGATCCCGATCAGGCCGCCGCGCAAATCCGTCTGGCCCTGAACCTGATCCGGCTTTACGCGGTGATCTCGGCCCCCTTCATCCCCGATGCCTCGGCCGATCTGCAGGCGGCCATGCAATCGGACGTCACCGACTGGCCCGACGACATCGCCGCCGCGCTGTCTGTCATGCCCGAGGGCCACGCCTTTACCGTGCCCGAAGTCACCTTCCGCAAGATCACCGATACCGAGCGGGAAGAGTGGCAGGAACGCTTTGCCGGGGTGCGCAGCTGACCTTTGACCAAGGCGTAGATCAGGGCCGGATCACCAGCTTTCCCTTTACTTCGCCCATCCCGGTGCGCCGCAATGCGCCCGGGACCTCGGACAGGGGCAACACGCCCTCCAGATGCGGGGCCATGCGCCCCTCGACGACCATCTGTGCCACGCGCTGTGTCAACGCGCGCCCCGATGGCACCATCAACATCCCGATGGATTTGCCGCGCAGGCGATAAGCCACGCCACCAAAAACCAGCGCCAGCAAGACGCCGACATTGCCCCCGACCGCCTTGTAAACGCCGCCGGACTGCAACGCCCGCGCAATCCGGTGCGGCCCGCGCGTCGCGACCATATCCAGAATGCGATCCCATTTCTCGCCGCCATCGGCCCAGTCGCGCTGGCGATAGTCGATGACCTCATCCGCGCCCAGCGATCGCAGCCAATCCAGCTTGCCACTATTGTCGACTGCCGTGACATGCGCCCCCGCCGCCTTGGCCAGTTGCAGCGCCATGGTCCCTGACCCGCCGCCCGCGCCATTGATCAGCAGGCGCATGCCCGGTGCTAACCCTTCGGTCCCGGCCACCGCAATGCCCCCGGCCTGCGGCAGACAGGCGGCGATATCGTCCGGCAACAGGTCAGGCACCGCAACCGCATGCGCCGCCGGAACACAGGCGTATTCGGCAAAGCCGCCGCGCGTCATCACGAAATCGCCCATGATCCTGTCGCCTGGCGCGAACCCGGTCACACCGGCGCCCAGCCTGTCCACCAGACCGACGATATCGGACCCCAGAACCGGCTGCTTTGGCCGCCACAACCCACCCACCATCCGGGCATAGTAGGGCGATCCCACAAGGTATTCCCAATCCGACAGGTTGACCGCACAGGCCGAAACCCTGACCCGGATCTGCCCCTTGCCCGGCTCGGGCATCGGGCTGTCCTCCAGCCGCAATTGCTCTGGCCCGCCGTAATGCGTGTGAACGATTGCCTTCATATCCGCCCCCCCTTTCACCGCCCCACCATAGGCCACACCCCACCCCGGCACATTGTCCAAGGTCAACGCACGATTGACAGCCCCTGCGCCCCTTGCTACGCCGCGCGCCTTATCCAAAGGGGACACAGCATGGCACGCAAGCGCAAGGGTCGCGACATTTCCGGTTGGCTTGTGGTCGACAAACCCGCTGGCATCACTTCGACCGCCGTGGTCAACAAGGTGCGTTGGGCGCTGGATGCCAGGAAGGCCGGCCATGCCGGCACGCTGGACCCCGAGGCGACGGGCGTTCTGGCCATCGCCCTGGGCGAGGCTACCAAAACTGTCCCCTACATCACCGACGCGCTCAAGGCCTACCGCTTTACCGTGCGCCTTGGACAGGCGACCAATACCGACGACACCGAAGGCGAGGTGATCGCAACCAGCGATCTGCGCCCCACGGATGATCAGATCAAGGAAGCCCTGCACCAGTTTGTCGGCGACATCATGCAGGTGCCGCCGCAATTCTCGGCGGTGAAAATCGACGGCGAACGCGCCTACAAACGCGCCCGCGACGGCGAGGAAATGGAAATCGCCGCCCGCCCCCTCTGGGTCGAGGAACTGGTGATGACCGACCGCCCCGACGCCGACCACGTCGAGCTGGAAATGACCTGTGGTAAAGGCGGTTATGTCCGGTCCATCGCGCGCGATCTGGGCAAGGTTCTGGGCTGTCACGGCCACGTGCTGACCCTGCGCCGCATCTGGTCCGGGCCATTTGATGTCGAGGACGGGATCAGCATTCAGCAGATCGACGAACTGGCCAAGACCCCGGCGCTGAACGCCTATATTCGCCCGCTCGAACAAGGTCTTGCCGACCTGCCCGAGCTCAAGGCCACCCCCGAAGGCGCAACCCGCCTGCGCAACGGCAACCCCGGCATGGTCATCGCCTCGGACGTGGAATACGGCGACGAGGCATGGGCCTCGCTCGACGGTCAGCCCATCGCGGTCGGCGTCTACAAGGCAGGCGAATTGCATCCCACCCGGGTTTTCGTGCAGGCGCAGGACTAGGGCGCTGACGGGACGGCGGGCGGGGCGCCTTTCGGCACAGCCGAAACAGCGCCGCGCGACGTCCTAGCGCAGCATCTTCAGCCAGCGGGTCAGTGCGTCCAGCGATTCGGGCTCATCCAGAAACGGGATATGCCCACGGTCCGGAACCTCAACAGCGATCATGTCGGGGCGGCGTTTGCGCATCTCTGCGAAACAGGCTTCGGACAGCAGGTCCGAATTCGCCCCCCGGATCGCACACAGCGGCAGCCCAGCCAGCGCATCGAACAGCGGCCACAGGTCCGGCGCAGGCTGGGCGCCGCCGCCCAGCACCGCATCACGCAGCTTGGGATCATAGGTAATCTGCAACCCCTCCGGACCCTCGCGATAAAGCATTTTGACTTCGTCCAACCACCGCCCCTCGGGAAGGTTTTGAAAGGCAGTCAGCGCCGCCTGCCGTTTGGTCGCGGCTTCCTCATAGGTTTTCCATCGCGGCTGTTTCCCAAGGTAATCCTTGATCACCTCAAGCCCGGCATCGGCAATCTCGGGCCCGATATCGTTCAGCGCCACCCCCAGCAGCCGGTCCTTGACCGTCGCCGCCAGCACCATGGCAATCAGCCCCCCGCGCGAGGTGCCCAGAACTGCCGCCTTGTCGATCCCCAGATGGTTCAGCAGCTCGACCGCATCGCGCCCCTCGACCGGGATCTGGTAACTCTGATGCGGGGCCCAGTCCGATTGCCCCCGCCCGCGATAATCCATCCGGATCAGCCGCACGCCCTTCAGGTGCGGCGCGACATAGTCGAAATCATGGGTGTCCCGCGTCAACCCGGCAAGGCACAGCACCGGCAGTCCTTCGCCTTCGTCCAGATAGTGCAGGGCAACCCCGTCAGAGGCAAAGAAACGCGGCATCAGACAAGCTCCGGAATGGTGGTCAGATCAGAAAGTACATGGGCGGGTTGCGCCATCAGCCGATCCATCGGCAGGCCCGCCCGGTTCACCCAGACGGTTTGAAACCCATAGCCCGCAGCACCCGCCGCATCCCAGCCGTTGGACGACACGAACAGCACTTCGTCCGGGGTACAGCCAAAGCGCGCCCCGACCATGTCGTACACCGCGCGCGCCGGTTTGAAGATGCCGACCTCTTCGACCGACAAAACCGCGTCCAGATACAGGCCCACGCCCGAATGATCCACGGCCCCCTCCAACATGTCCTTTGACCCGTTTGACAGGATCGCGCAGGCCAGCCCGCGCGCCTTGAGCGTGGCCAGCATCATCGGCACTTCCTTGTAGGCGGCCAATTCCCAGTACAGCGCCAGCAGGCGTTCGCGCAGTTCCGGATCATCAAGGCCCGACCGCTCCATCGCCCAGTCCAGCCCGTCCATGGTGACCTGCCAGAACGGCACGTAATCCCCGGTGACCGCCCGCAGCCAGCTGTATTCCAGCTGCTTGCGCCGCCAGTCCTCGGCCAGGTCCGGCCAGACCTTGGCCAGGGCCTCGCGCCCCGGCTCGGCGGCGGCGATGCGGGCCGCTGCCGCCACGTCGAACAACGTGCCATAGGCGTCGAAAACACAGACCTTGATTGCCATCCGCTTGCCCCATTCCCTTGCGCAACTTTGCGCCAACCTGACACGCGGCACCGCCCGCGAAAACCCCCCTTTGCCGCCTGTTTGCAATCACCGGCCACAGGCATTACCTTACAACCAACCGCACAAGAGCACCCGGTAAGCCCCGGCCTCTTACATGAACCCCCCAAACAATTCGGAGCATTCCCTATGACGCAGGCTAAATCCGGCGACACCGTTCGCATTCACTACACCGGCACCCTGAACGACGGCAGCACCTTTGACAGCTCGGCCGGCCGTGACCCGCTGGAATTCCAGATCGGCTCGGGTCAGGTCATTCCCGGCTTTGACAGCGCCGTTTCCGGCATGACCGTCGGCGAGAAAAAGCAGGTCGAAATCCCCGCCGATCAGGCCTATGGCCAGCCCAACCCGCAGGCCATGCAGGCGGTGCCGCGCGCGGAAATCCCGGCCGACATCCCGCTCGAGGTCGGCACCCAGCTTCAGGTTCAGACACCCACCGGTCAGGTCATGCCCGTGACCGTCACCGAAGTGACCGAAACCGAAGTCACGCTTGACGCCAACCACCCGCTGGCTGGCAAGGACCTGACGTTTGACATCGAACTGGTCGAAATCGCCTGATCCCATCTGGCCCCTCAGGGCCGACATACCATGACGCAGGGCGGGGGTTTCCCCCGCCCTTTTCATTTGTCGCGCGGCGTCCAGTCCGCCGCATGGGCCCCGCGCCTGCGCAATCGCAGCGCCAACCCCAGCGCCACGCCGACACCGATCGCCACGGTCAGATCGGCCACCACCGTCAGCACCATGGTCAGCGCCAACAGGCCCAGATCGGCGCGATCCATCCGCAGGTAGCTGGCCCATTTGTCCGGCTCGCTCATGTTCCAGGCGGTCAGGATCAGCAGCCCGGCCAGCGCGGGCATCGCCAGGTATCCGGCCAGGGGCGCCGCCACCAGCATCACGATCAGGATCACCAGCGCATGCACGATCCCCGCCACCGGGGTGCGCCCCCCGGCGCGCACATTGGTGGCCGTCCGGGCAATCGCTCCGGTCGCGGGCAACCCGCCGAACAGGGCCGACCCGATGTTCGCCGCGCCCTGCGCCAGCACCTCGGCGTTGGGTCTGTGCCTGCCGCCGATCATCCGGTCCGCAACCATGGCCGACAACAGCGATTCGACCCCTGCCAGAAAGGCGATCACAAAGGCCGAGGGCAGCAATTCGATCACCCGCGCCCATGTCACCTGCGGCAGCATGGGGCGCGGCAGCGTCGCGGGCAAATCGCCAAAGCGCGACTGGATCGTATCCACCGGCAACCCCAGCGCCGCGACCATGGCCGAGGTCACTCCGACCGCCACGATCAACCCCGGCAGCCGTGGAAAGGCCCGGCGCAACACGACGATGCACACCATCGTGGCCAGACCAATGCCCAGCGCAGACAGGTTCAGACCGCCGCGCGCCGCCCACAGCGCCCCGATCTTGGCAAAGAACTCGGCAGGCAGACCTGCGCCCCCCAGCCCCATCAGATCCCCCAGCTGACTGGTCGCGATGATCACCGCGATCCCGATGGTAAAGCCGTTGATCACCGGTTCGGGCACATAGGACACAAGGTTGCCCGCACGCAGCCAACCCGCCACCAGCAGGATGATCCCCGCCATCAGCGTCGCCAGCACCAGCCCGTCATAGCCATGCGCCTGAATGACGCCAAAGACCACGACGATGAATGCCCCAGTCGGCCCGCCGATCTGCACCCGGCAGCCGCCCAGCAACGAGATCAGGAAACCGCCGACAATCGCCGTGACCAGCCCCTTGGCCGGATCGGCCCCCGAGGCAATGGCGATGGCCAGACTCAAAGGCAGGGCCACCATGGCAACACTGATCCCCGCCAGCGCATCGGCCAGCAAGGCGCGCCCTGAATAACCGGGCAAAGTTTCCAGAATCTGGGGTTTCATGCCCCAGCGTTACGCCCGCCAAAACCGCCGCGCAAAGGAAAACCGCATCGGCTCTTTCCGCGCTGGGTCCAACCCGCTAGTTTGGCCAAAAATCAGGGAGGATCGCACATGCATATGGCAAATCTGGACGGGTTGCGCCTGCACTACCGCATCGACGGACCAAAGGACGGCACGCCGGTGGTCTTTGCCAACTCGCTTGGCACCGATTTCCGGCTGTGGGATCAGATCCTGCCGCTGCTGCCGCAAGGCCTGCGCATCCTGCGCTTTGACAAGCGCGGCCATGGCCTGTCGGACTGCCCCAAGGGCCCCTATTCCATGGGCCAATTGATCAGCGACACCGAAAAGCTGATGGATCACACTGGCTTCAAGGACGCGATCTTTGTCGGCCTGTCGATCGGCGGGATGATCGCGCAGGGGCTGGCGACCAAGCGGCTGGATCTGGTGCGCGCCGTGGTGCTGTCGAACACCGGCGCCAAGATCGGCACGCGCGAGATGTGGGCCGAACGCATCGACGCGGTGAACGCCGGAGGCCTTGCGGCCGTCGTTGACCCGACCATGCAGCGCTGGTTTTCCGCGCCCTTCCACAAGACCGACCAATTCCACGCCTGGCGCAACATGTTCCTGAACTGCCCGGCCGAGGGCTGGACCGGCTGCGGCGCGGCCATCGCGGGCACCGATTTCTACAGCACCACCGCCTCTCTGCGCCTGCCCGCGCTGGGGATCGCGGGCACCGAAGACGGTTCGACCCCGCCCGATCTGGTGCGTGAAACCACTGATCTGATCCCCGGCTCGGACACCAAGGTGATCCGCGGCGCAGGCCATCTGCCCTGCGTGGAAAAGCCCGAGGAATACGCCGCCATCCTGACCGAGTTCCTCAAGGCACAGGGCGTCTGAGGCACGTGGCGCGTTTTCTTTTGATCCATGGCGCCTGCCACGGCGCATGGGCCTGGCGCGACGTGATCCCGGCGCTTGCCGCGCTGGGGCATGACGCCCGCGCAATCGACCTGCCCAGCCACGGGCAGGACGACACGCCCCCGGATCAGGTCACGCTGGACCTTTATGCGCAGGCGATCCTTGATGCGCTGGACGGCCCGACAATCATCGTCGGCCATTCCATGGGCGGCTACCCGATCAGCCGCGCGGCGCAGATCGACCCTGCGCACATCACGCGCCTTGTCTATGTCTGCGCCTATACCCCCTGGCCCGGCCTGACGCTGGCCGACATGCGCCGCCTGTCGGATCACCAGCCGCTGGTGCCCGCCATCCGCAAGGCCCCGGACGGCGTGACCATGACGTTTGATCCAGCCATGTCACCGGACCTGTTCTACCACGACTGCCCGCCCGAAACCGTCGCCTTTGCGCTGGGCCACCTGTCGCCGCAGCCGATCAAGCCGATGGAAACCGTGCTGCCGGACGATGCCCGTGTCACCCCGCCGCGCAGCTACATCCTTTGCCGCGACGACCGCGCCATTCCGCCCGAATTGCAGGACAGGATGGCCGCCAAGCTGCCACCGCAGGACGTTTATGAAATGCCAACCTCGCATTCGCCCTTCTTCGCTGACCCGGCGGGGCTGGCGCAAAGGCTCGACATGATCGCCCGCGCCACCTAAACCCGCGGCAACCAGACGAGGACCCCCATGCCTGCCACCCCCTTCGACAGCGCCCATTTGCACCCGCTTTTCCCAACCGGCGATGTCGCGCGCCTGTTCTCGGACACCGCCGAGGTCCGCGCCATGATGCTGGTCGAAGGCACGTTGGCGCAGGTTCAGGCGGCCCATGGCGTGATCCCCGAAGTGTCGGCCAAGGCGATCCACCGCGCCAGCCTCGAACTGCAGATCGACCCCGGCGGGCTGGCGCAGGCCACCGGCGAAAACGGCGTGTCCACCCCCGCCCTTGTCGCCGCCTTCCGCAGCCTGATGCAGGCGCCGGAACACGCGCAATACCTGCACTGGGGCGCGACCTCGCAGGACATTCAGGACACCGCGCTGATGCTGCGGCTGCGGCAGGCCTTGGCACAGTTCGAAACCCTGTTGACCGGCACCCTGACCGGACTTGGCGCGCTGGCCAAGGCCCATGCGGAAACGCCCATGGCCGCCCGCACCTATGGCCAGCACGCCACGCCGACCACCTTTGGCGCGCAGGTCGCACAATGGGGCTGGCCCCTGCTGACCGCCCGAAACACCCTGCCCGAGTTGAAGCAAACCTGCCTTCTGGTCTCGTTGTCCGGCGCGGCGGGCACGGCGTCGGCGCTAGGCCCCGACCCGGCCGCGATCCGCGCCGATCTGGCCGCGAAACTGGCCCTGCACGATCCCGGCCATAGCTGGCACGGCGACCGCACCCCGATCCTGCGCCTTGCTGACTGGATGACCCGCGCCACGCTGGCGGCAGGCAAGATGGGGCAGGACCTGATCCTTGCCACCCAATCGGGCATCGGCGAAATCACTCTCGGCGGCACCGGCGCCTCCTCGACCATGCCGCAGAAACAGAACCCCGTGGCCCCTTCGGTGCTGGTCGCGCTGGCGCGCCACGCGCAGGGCCTGAACGCCACGCTTCAGGGCGCGGCCATTCATGCCCAGCAACGCGACGGTGCCGCCTGGTTCACCGAATGGCTGACCCTGCCGCAACTGGTCCTGACCTGCGCTGCCGCGCTGACCCATGCCCAAACCCTGGCCCAAAGCATCGAAGCCGACGCCCAAGCCATGCGCACAACCCTCGACGCCACCGGCGGTCTCATCCTGGCCGAGGCGCTGTCCTTCGCCCTTGCCACGCAGATGCCCCGCCCCGCGGCCCAAACCGCCGCCAAGGACCTGTGCAACACGGCCCGCGATACCGGACAACCGCTGGAACAGATCGCCCGCGCCGCCTATCCCGACCTGCCCGCCGACCTCTTCGACACCGCCCGCCAGACCGGACAGGCCCCGGCCGAGGCGCGCGGCTTTGCCAAGGCTGTGACCGAAAGCTGATCCGCGCAAGGGCGCGCGCCGCCACGTCACTGTCGTTTTCCGGCTTGCAAGCCCCCCTTGCCCGGCGCACCCTGCCCGCAAAAGATCAGGGAGGGAATGGCATGACCACAGTAAAGGCCGCCGTGTGCACCGGTTTCGGCGCACCGCTTGAAATCGAGGACCTGCACCTGCGCGCGCCGACAAGGGGCGAGGTCGAAGTCACCCTCGAAGCGGTGGCCATCTGCCATTCCGACATTTCCTATGCGGACGGCGCCTGGGGCGGCGACCTGCCCGCCGTCTACGGCCACGAGGCCGCCGGCCGCATCTCGGCCCTTGGCGATGGCGTCACCGGCTTTGCCAAAGGCGACCGCGTCGTCGTCACCCTGATCAAGTCCTGCGGCAGCTGCGCCAATTGCGCCACCGGCAAACCCACGATCTGCGAAGGCGCACAGCCCGAACCCTCGCCCCTGACACGCGCCGACGGAACGCAAGTGGTCAAGGCGATGAACTGCGGCGCCTTCGCCGAACGCGTCGTCGTGGACAGCACCCAGATCGTCAAGATGCCCGACGACATGCCCGCCGAAAGCGTCGCCCTGATGGCCTGCGGCGTGATCACCGGCATCGGCGCGGTGCTGAACGCAGGCCGCCTGCGCCCGGGCGAAGACGTGGTTGTCATCGGTGCCGGCGGTGTCGGCCTGAACGCCATTCAGGGCGCGCGCATCGGCGGCGCCCGCCGCATCGTCGCCGTCGACATGAGCCCGGAAAAACTCGACGACGCCATGGAATTCGGCGCCACCCACGGTGTCCTTGCCACCTCGGGCGAACCATGGAAACAGGCGTTCAAGGCACTGGGGCGCGGCGCGGACATCGTCGCCGTCACCGTCGGCGCGATCCCGGCCTACAACGACTCGCTGCGCTATCTGGGCTGGGGCGGCCGCATGGTCATGGTCGGCATGCCCGCCTCTGGCGCCATGGCCGAATACGAACCGGTCGTGCCCGCCTACATGAGCCAACAGATGATCGGGTCGAAAATGGGAGACGTGGTGATCCAGCGCGACATCCCCTGGATGGCCGACCTCTACCGGCAGGGCCGCCTGAAGCTCGACGAACTGGTCTCGAACCGCTGGCGGCTCGACCAGATCAACGAGGCCATCGCCGACACCAAAACCGGCAAGGCCCGCCGCAACGTGATCCTCTTCGACAAATAGCATCGCGGCTGTTTCCGTTTGCCCGAAATATCCCGGGGGGTCCGGGGGGCCGAGCCCCCCGGCCGGGGGGGGGGGGGGGGGGGCCGCGCCGCCCCCCCCCCCCCCCCAAGCGATCCGAAAACCCCACCCCAAAGGAGCGCACGACATGAAACTGCAAGACCTCGACATCATCGTCACCGCCCCACCCGCGCCGGGTTGGGGCGGGCGCTACTGGATCCTCGTCAAACTCACCACCGCCTGCGGCATCACCGGCTGGGGCGAATGCTACGCCGCCTCTGTCGGCCCCACCGCCATGCAGGCCGTGATCCGCGACGTGTTCGAACGGTATTTCCTGAACGAAAACCCCGAAAACGTCGAACGCATGTTCCGCCGCACCTATTCGAGCGGCTTCACCCAGCGCCCCGACCTGACGGTCATGGGCGCTTTCTCGGGCCTCGAAATCGCCTGCTGGGACATCCTTGGCAAACAGCGCGACCGCCCCGTCTGGGCGCTGATCGGCGGGCTGATGAACGAGCGTATCCGCGCCTACACCTACCTTTACCCGCTGCCCAAACATAAAATGGCCGATTTCTGGACCAGCGCCGATCAGGCCGCCGAGGCCGCCGCCGATTGCGTGGCGCGCGGCTACACCGCCGTGAAATTCGACCCCGCAGGCCCCTACACCATGCGCGGTGGCCACCAGCCCGCCATGTCCGACATCACCCGCTCTGTCGCTTTTTGCAAAGCCATCCGCGAAGCGGTGGGCGACCGCGCCGACCTGCTCTTTGGCACCCACGGCCAGTTCACCACCTCAGGCGCCATCCGCCTTGGCCAGGCGATCGAGCCCTATAGCCCGCTGTGGTTCGAAGAACCCATTCCACCAGACAACCTGCTGGAATTCCAGCACGTCGCCCAGGCTGTCCGCATTCCCGTCGCCACCGGCGAACGCATGACCACCCGCGCCGAATTCGCTACCGTCCTGCGCAGCGGCGGCGCCAAGATCCTGCAACCCGCCCTTGGCCGCGCCGGTGGCATCTGGGAGGCCCGCAAACTGGCCGCCCTTGCCGAAAGCTTCAACGCCGAAATGGCCCCGCATCTGTACGCAGGTCCCATCGAATGGGCCGCCAACATCCAGCTGGCCGCCGCCATTCCCAACCTGCTGATTGCCGAAACCATCGAAACCCCGTTCCACGACGCGCTGATCAAAAGCACGATCAAGGTCGAAAACGGCTATGTCACCGCCCCGCAGGCCCCCGGCCTTGGCATCGACGTCGACGAAGCCCTGGCCCGCGCCCATCCTTACACCGGCACCGGGTTGCACCTTGAAATGCAGGATGCGCCCTGCAATTACGCCGAAGGCAATGATTTCCAGGGCGGCGCGCCGGCCAGCGATCCGTGATCTCGCCTTTTGCCTTTCGCCCTGATATAGTTGCTGCAATCGGAATTTGAGTGACAAGAGCCGTGAACGTACAACAGCCACCCGCACCGCCCAATGAAATGGCCGCAAACGCGCAAAACGCGGCGTCCTTTCTCAAGACGCTGGCCCACGAAGGCCGCCTGATGATCCTGTGCCACCTCGGCTCGGGTGAAAAGTCCGTGGGCGAATTGGAAGAGCTGCTTGGCATCCGTCAGGCCGCCGTCAGCCAGATGCTGGCCCGCCTGCGCGAAGAAGGGCTGGTGCAGACCCGGCGCGACGGCAAGACGATCTACTATTCCCTGGCCAACGAAAACACGAGCCGGGTGATCGGCCTGCTGTATGAAATGTTCTGTGCGGGGGACGATGGCGCCTGCGCCTGAAACCACCTTTACCGGCCCCGAGCTGTGCCGCCTGACCGCCCGGCAGGCCATCGCCGCGCTCAAGGCGGGCGATGTCACACCCGCCGAGTTGATCGAGGCCAGCCTGACCCGCATCGCGCAGACCAGCCCGGCGATCAACGCCATGGTCGCCACCTGCGCCGAACGCGCCCATGAGGCCGCCAAGACCGCCGACCCCAGCAGCCTGCTTGCGGGCCTGCCCATCGGCATCAAGGACCTGACCCCGGTCAAAGGCGTGCGCACCACATGGGGCACCCCGGCGCTGGCGGATTTCATCCCCGACGCCTCGGACCCGCTGGTGCTGCGGCTCGAATCGCGTGGCGGTGTGGTGATCGGCAAGACGAACACACCCGAAATGGGCGCGGGCGCGAACACCTTCAACCCGGTCTATGGCCCCACGCTGAACCCCTGGAACACGGCGATGAACGCGGGCGGATCGTCTGGCGGTGCGGCGGTGGGGCTGGCGACCGGGGAAACCTGGCTCAGCCACGGCTCTGACCTTGGCGGCAGCCTGCGCACCCCGGCCAGCTTTTGCGGCATCGTCGGCCTGCGCCCCTCGCCCGGCGTGGCCCTTGGCGGCGGGCCGGACAGTTTCGACCCCATGCCCGTTCAGGGACCGATGGCCCGCAACGTCGCGGACTGCGCGCTGTTCCTTGACGCCATGGCGGGCTACGACCCGGTCTCGGCCCTGTCCTACCCGGCCCCGGCGCAAAGCTATCTGGATGCCTGCCTTGCCCCGTCCGGCGCGATCCGCATCGGCTTTTCCGCCGACCTCGGCGGGTTGGCCCCGGTGACCCCGGAAATGGAGCGTATCCTGCGCGCTGGCCTTGCCGCCCTTAGCGGCGAAGGTGTCACGCTGCAGGACTGCAGGCCGCCCCTGAAAGGCGCCGACACCTGTTTTCGCACCTTGCGCGCGCTGGGTTTCTGGGCGCAGGCCCGCAAGACCCCGGATCGGATCACCCGCCAATACAAACCGACGCTGCAACAAAACATCGCCGATGGCCGCGCCCTGACCACCGAAGACGTGGCCGAGGCGATCACCACCCGCACCCGCATCTACCACGACATGCGCGGTTTCCTTTCGGGCTTTGACGTGCTCGCCTGCCCGGTCAGCGGCTTGCCGCCCCTGCCGCAGTCGGTCGAATACCCGACCGAGGTCGCCGGCGTGCCCTGCCGCGATTATCTGGATTGGTTGGTTTTTGCCTATCCCGCAACGCTTTGCGGTCTACCCGCCCTGTCGTTGCCGCTGGGCTTTACCGACACCGGTCTGCCCGTCGGCATCCAGTTGATCGGCCAACCAAGGGGCGAGGCGCGTCTGCTGCAAGTCGCCCGTGTCTTGGAAGAGCGGATCGGCTTTGCCCAAAGGCCCATTGATCCGATTCCGGGCTGATTTCAGACCCTGTGATAGGGACTTCCCGCCAGAATGCTGGCCGCGCGGTACAGCTGCTCGCTCAGCATCACCCGCACCAGCATATGCGGCCAGACCATCTGCCCAAAGGACAGCGCCATGTCCGCCTCGGCGCGCAGGCCCGGGTCGATCCCGTCCGCTCCGCCGATAACAAAGGCCAGATCACCCGCCCCATCGTCGCGCACCTGTGCCATCCAGTCCGCGAACTGCGGCGATGTCATCAGCTTGCCGCGTTCGTCCAGACAGCACAGCTTGGCCCCCGCCGGGATCGCCCGGCGCAGCAGGTCAGCCTCGGCCGCCATGCCGCCGCCCTTGCGGTCGTCGACCTCGTGTACCGTCACCGGGCCAAGGCTCAGCGCCCGCCCGGTCCGGTCGAATCGTTTGATGTAATCGTCGATCAGCGTGCGTTCAGGCCCCGCCCGCAGGCGGCCCACCACGCATAGATGGAGGCGCACCTAGTCGCCCTTGGGCGCCATCCCCTGGGACATCGGCACCCACATCTTTTCCAGCTGGTAGAACTCGCGCACTTCCGGACGGAAGACATGGACAACCACGTCACCGCTGTCGATCAGCACCCAGTCGCCGGTTTCCTTGCCTTCGATCTTGGCATAGACGCCGCAGTCGGATTTCAGCACTTCCACCAGTTTTTCAGCCAGGGCCGAGACCTGACGGGACGAGCGCCCCGAACAGATCACCATGTGATCGCAGACAGACGTCTTGCCGCGCAGATCAATCTGCACGATGTCTTCGGCCTTGTTTTCATTAAGACTTTCAATAACGGCGGCCAGAATCTGATCGCTGGTCGCGTTGATCCGGGATGCGTCCGTCATCGGGGCTCCGGTATTTGCGGCATCGACCGCACCTGCATTCGGTGTCAGGACAGTGTCCTCCTTGACAATTCGCGCCGCATCAACGGCCCCGACGCCGGGCCACGTGTCAAAGATAACACCCCGGACGCCATTTCTCAACGTTTCGGCGCTTATGAAGCGGGTTTCGGCCAGTGACCAGCCCGGATTTGCGGCGCTGCTTCAAACGGGCGCAGGCCAGCGGACCGCCGCCTACCCGGCCGGAACCGCCCGCCGACAGGGCGCAAAATGCCCGTAAGGCGGGGCTGTGCCCCGTACTCCGCTCAGGCGCCGTAGGGCACCCAGACCGTCTTGACCTCGGTCGCGGCGTCCAGAAACGCGCGGCCCTCGCCCTCTGGCCCCATCCAGTCGCGCGCCATGCCGTGATTGACCCAGGTCCGTTTCAGGTTGCCCGCCGCGCCCTGTTCGATCACCCCGGACAGATCCGACGACGAGAATGACCAGACCGCCTCGACATCCGCATGCGCCGCCAGCGTCGGGGCCAGTTCCGCGTGCGATCCGGTCACGATGTTGACCACGCCCCCCGGTACGTCCGAGGTGTCCAGCACCTGATAGAAATCCGTCGCCACCAGCGGAAACGGCTCGGACGCCACCAGCACCACACGGTTGCCCATGGCAATCGCCGGGGCCATGACCGACACCAGCCCCAGCAACGGCAGATCATCGGCGCAGAACGCCCCGATCACGCCGCAGGCCTCGCGCATCGCCAGGGCCACGCCGCGCATCGGTACGCTGCGCACATCGCCGTCGAACTTGTCCGCCCAGGCGGCATAGGTGAACAGCCGATCGACCGAGGCCTCGACCTCTTTCGCGCCTGTCTTGCCGCCGGTCATCCGGTCGATCTGCGCGGCAAACTCATCGCCGCGCGCTGCCAGGTTTTCAGCGATGAAATACAGCACCTGCGCCCGCAGATGCGCTGTGGCATTGGTCCAGCCCGACGCCCCGCGCGCCGCCTCGACAGCGTTGCGGATATCCTTGCGGCTGCCGATGGGCGCCTGCCCGATCAGCTTGCCGCGCTTGTCAAAGACATTGCGGGCATAGCCGCCGTCCGGGCGCGTCTGCTTGCCGCCGATGTACAGCTTGGCCGTCCGGTCCACCGGTTGCGGCTCGCTCTCGTCCCCGGCGAACGGGACCACGGATTTGATCGGTTTGCCCTTGCCCGCGTCCTTGGTATAGGCGGCCAGCCCTTCCCAGCCGCCTTCGCGCCCAAAGCCGCTTTCGCGCACGCCGCCAAAGCCCGCCGCCGCGTCAAACATGTTGGTGCCGTTCACCCAGACCACGCCCGCCGCCAGTTTCGGTGCGACATCCAGCGCCGTGTTGATGTTCTCGGACCAGACCGAGGCCGCGAGGCCATAGCGCGTGTTGTTCGCCAGTTGCACCGCCTCATCCGGAGTGCGGAAGGTGGTCGACACCAGCACCGGGCCAAAGATTTCTTCTTGCATCAGATGCGAGGCCTGCGAGAGCCCGGAAATCAGCGTCGGCGGATAGAAACAGCCGTTCGGCAGGGCGCATTGCGCCTGATAAATCTCGCCCTCGCTGCCCGCGACCAGTTCCACGATCCGGTCGCGCTGGACCGGGTCCACGATGGCGCCGACGTCGATGCATTTGTCCAACGGATCACCAATGCGCAGCTTGTCCATGCGTGTGCGAAGGCGGTCATGGAACCTCTCTGCGATCCCCTCCTGCACCAGCAGGCGCGACCCGGCGCAGCAGACTTGCCCCTGATTGAACCAGATGGCGTCGACCAGCCCTTCGATGGTCGAATCGATATCCGCATCCTCGAACACGATGTAGGGCGACTTGCCGCCCAGTTCGAGCGTCAGCGCCTTGCCGCTGCCCGCCGTGGCGGCGCGGATCTTGCGCCCGACCTCGGTGCTGCCGGTAAAGGCGATCTTGTCGACCTGCGCCGCAACGATCATCTCGCCGACCGCGCCGTCGCCGGTGACGATGTTCACCACGCCTTTGGGCAGCCCCGCCTGACGGCAGATATCGGCGAACAACAGCGCCGTCAGCGATGTCCACTCCGCCGGTTTCAACACCACCGTGTTGCCCGTCGCCAGCGCAGGCGCGACCTTCCACGCCAGCATCAACAGCGGGAAATTCCACGGAATGATCTGCCCACACACGCCCAGCGCAGCGCGATCCGGCATTTCGCTTCCCATCAGCTGGGCCATCCCGGCGTGATAATAGAAATGCCGCTGCGCCAGGGGGATGTCTATGTCGCGCGATTCGCGGATCGGCTTGCCGTTGTCCAGCGTCTCAAGCACCGCGAACAGCCGCGAATGTTTCTGCAAAAGGCGCGCCAGGGCGTACAGATAGCGCGCGCGCCCCTTGCCGCCCAGCTTTTCCCAACCCGGCTGCGCCTTTCGCGCCGCCGCCACCGCCGCGTCCACGTCGCCTTGCGTGGCCTGCGTCAGCGTCGCCAGCACCTCGCCCGTTGCCGGATTGCGACTGTCGAACCCCGCCCCCGGCGCGGTATAACCGCCGTCGATGAAATGCCCGAACCGGCTGCCCTGATCCACCAGCCAGGCCAGCGCATCGCCTGCGCCCTCGGGCGAGGGACCATAATCCATGCTTTCGAAGATGTCCTTGACGCTCATGGCTTTGTCTCTTTCAAAAATCGCAAATCCGGGCTTATCCAGCCGCGTGCCGCCACGATGCCGAATAAGCCCCGGTGACGTGATGTTCCAACTGCCGCTCGATATCGCCCAGCAGCGACGACGCGCCAAAGCGGAACAGGTCGGGCCGCAGCCAGCGATCCCCCAGCTCTTCCTTGATCAGCGCAAGGTAGTTCAGCGAATCCTTGGCTTTGGAAATACCGCCGGCGGGTTTGTACCCCACCCGGAACCCCGTCCGCTGATGGTACTCGCGGATCGCCCGGATCATCACCAGCGACACCGGCAGCGTGGCATTCACGCTTTCCTTGCCGGTCGAGGTCTTGATGAAATCAGCCCCCGCCATCATGCACACCAGCGACGCCCGTGCCACGTTCTGCAAGGTGCCCAATTCGCCGGTGGCCAGGATCGCCTTGACATGGGCCTCGCCGCAGGCGGCGCGGAACGCCCGCATTTCATTGTACAGCCCCTGCCAATCCCCGGTCAGAACCAACCGGCGGGAAATCACGATGTCGATCTCGGCCGCGCCTGCCTTGACGCTTTCCTCTATCTCGGCCAGCCGCAGGTGAAAGGGCGACAACCCCGCCGGAAACCCGGTGGATACCGCCGCCACCGGAATGCCCGACCCGTCCAGCGCCGCCACCGCAGGCGCGATCATGTCGTGATAGACGCAGACCGCACCGACGTTCAGCCCCTCAAGGCCCAGCGCCTCCAGCAGGTCGGCGCGCACTGGCTGGCGCGCCTTGGCGCACAGCCGTGCCACGCGCCCCGGCGTGTCATCGCCCGCCAGCGTCGTCAGGTCGATGCAGGACACCGCCCGCGCCAACCACGCCGCTTGAAAATCCTTCTTGACGCTGCGCCGCCCCGGCAGCGTCGCCGCGCGCCGTTCGATGGCAGACCGATTGGCCCGGGCGTGCATCACCCAGTCCATGTCCAACTCCATCCCCGGATTGCGCGCCTCGTGCACCTGCGGAAGCTGCACGCTGCCCGTGGCTGCCTTTTCGGACGTGATCATCCTGTCCTCCCTGCGGCTGCGTCTGATCAGGGATACAGAGTGGCCCCGCGCAGACGGGATTACAAGCCGCCGCAAAACCCCGTGACCGCAGGGAACTTGCACAAATCACGAGCATTCCCCGCGCCACCCCCAATCTTACATGCGAATAATTCGCAAAAGCATTGACCTTCTGAGAATGACTCGCATATACACCCAGAGAAGGAGTCCATTCGTGAACCCGAACCGCCGCCATATTCTGACCGGGCTGCTGGCCAGCCCCCTGCTGGCCCGCCCCGCATTTGCCGCCACACCGCTGAACGTGGTGGCCACCACCGGCATGATCGCCGACGCCGCCCGCGCTGTGGGCGGTGATCTGGTCGAGGTGCGCGCCCTGATGGGCCCCGGCGTCGATCCGCACGGCTATCGCCAGACCCGGTCCGACATCGTCGCGATGACCCGCGCCGATCTGGTGCTGTGGAACGGCCTGTATCTCGAAGCCCAGCTTGAGGAATTCCTGCAGGGCCTGTCGCGCCGTGTTCCCACCCGCGCCGTGGCCGAAACCCTGCCCCCAGACCTGCGCCTGACCCACAGCCAGTACGAAGGCCGCGCCGACCCGCACGTCTGGATGGCCCCGCGCCTCTGGCGTCACGCGGTCGTAGGCACCCGCGACGCCCTGAGCGAACAGCGCCCGGACGATGCCGCGCGCTTTGCCGCCAATGCCGACGCCTATCTGGCGCAGCTGGACGCGCTGCACGTCTATGCCACCGAAACCCTTGCCAAACTCCCGCCCGAGGCGCGCGTGCTGGTCACCGCCCACGACGCCTTTGGCTATTTTGGCCGCGAATACGATTTCCAGGTCGAAGGCATTCAGGGCATCTCCACCGAATCCGAGGCAGGCCTGCAACGCATCGGCGCATTGGTCGATCTGCTGGTCGACCGTCAGATCAGCGCCGCCTTTGTCGAAAGCTCGGTCTCTGATCGCAACATCCGCGCTCTGATCGAGGGCGCCGCCGCGCGCGGCCATAGCGTTCAGATCGGGGGCGAGCTGTTCTCTGACGCCATGGGCCAGCCCGGCACCTACGAAGGCACCTATGTTGGCATGTTCGATCACAACGTGACCACCATCGCCGCCGCCCTTGGCGCCGATGTGCCCAATGGCGGCATGTCCGGCAAACTGAACGCCGGTGGCTGACATGAGTCCGCGCGACATGACCCAGGAGGCCGGACAAAGCGCCCTGTCCACCAGCCCCTTTGCCCTGCGCCACCTGACCGTCGCCTATGACGCGGACCCGGTGGTGCGCGACATCGACATGACCGTGCCACAGGCCACCATGACGGCGATCATCGGCCCCAACGGCGCCGGCAAATCGACCCTGCTCAAGGCCGCGCTTGGCCTCGTGAAACCGCTTGGCGGCCAGGCCACAGCCTGGGGCCAACCCATCGACACCCAGCGCCAGCGCATCGCCTATGTGCCCCAGCGCGCCAGCGTTGACTGGGATTTCCCGACCCGAGTGATCGACGTGGTGATGATGGGCCTCTACCATCAGCTTGGCCTGCTGCGCCGCATCCGCGCCCCGCACCGCGCGCAGGCGCAGGCCTGCCTTGAACGCGTCGGCATGCAGGACTTTGCCAGCCGCCAGATCGGCCAGCTGTCCGGCGGCCAGCAACAGCGCGTGTTTCTGGCCCGCGCCCTCGCGCAGGGCGCTGACCTCTACCTGCTCGACGAACCCTTTGCCGGGGTCGATGCCGCGACCGAGGCCGCGATCATCGCCGTCCTGAAATCCCTGCGCGACGAAGGCCGCACCGTCGTCGCCGTGCACCACGACCTGTCCACCGTGCAGGACTATTTCGACCGCGTTTTCCTGATCAACCGTGCCCGCATCGCCGAAGGCCCGGTGGAAACCGCCTTTACCCAACAGACCCTCGACGCCGCCTATGGCGGCCGCGTGCTACTGAAGGCCTGAGCATGCTGCTGGACGCCCTGACCCTGCAACTGGGCTACAACGCCGTGCTTGTGGCGCTTGGCTCAACCGCGCTTGGCATCGCGGCGGGGGTTGTCGGGGCCTTCCTCTACCTGCGCAAACGCTCGCTTGTCTCTGATGCGGTCAGCCATTCCACCCTGCCCGGCCTGGCCTTGGCTTTCCTCGTGCTCGTGGCCTTGGGCGGCGAGGGCCGTTCTCTGCCCGGATTGCTGGCCGGATCCGCCGCTTCGGCTTGGGTCGGGCTGCTGGTCGTCGGCTGGCTGACCCGCCGCACAAGACTGCGCGAAGACGCGGCCATCGGCGCGGTACTCTCGGTCTTCTTCGGCTTTGGTATCGTGCTGCTGACGGTGATCCAGACCATGACCGCCGGGCGGCAGGCGGGGCTTGACAGTTTCCTGCTGGGATCGACCGCCGGGATGCTGCGCAGCGACGCCCTGCTGATCGCCGCCGGCGGCGTGCTGGTCCTTCTGGCGGTCTGGCTGCTGCGCCGCCCGCTGCTGATCACCGCCTTCGACGAAGGCTTTGCCCAGGTGCAGGGGATCAACACCTACCGGCTTGACCTGGCCCTGATGACGCTGGTCCTTGCTGTCACCGTCGTGGGACTGAAAATCGTCGGGCTGATCCTGATCGTTGCGCTGCTGATCATCCCCGCCGCCGCTGCCCGCTTCTGGTCCGACAACGCCACCCGAGTCGTCCTGCTGTCCGGCGCCTTTGGCGGGCTGTCAGGCCACACCGGCGCCGCGCTCTCGGCCACCGCCCCCGACCTGCCCACCGGCCCGATCATCGTGCTGGTGTCCACGGCGCTGTTCACCGTCTCGCTGCTGCTCGCGCCGTCGCGCGGAGTGATCGCGGGCGCGCTGCGCCACCGCCGAAACGCCCGCCGCAGCGAAAGGGCCACGTGATGGGATATGAATTCGTCGCCCTGTCGCTTCCGCCCATGGTTATCGGCACGCTGGCCGCCATGGCCTGCGCCCTGCCGGGAAACTTCCTGCTGCTGCGCCGTCAGGCCCTGATCGGCGACGCCATCAGCCACGTGGTCCTGCCCGGCATCGTTGTGGCCTTCCTGATCACCGGCGCCGTCACCACCGCGCCGATGATGCTGGGCGCCGCCGCCGCCGCCCTGATCGCCGTCCTGCTGATCGAGGCGATCCGCCGCTTTGGCCGGGTCGAACCCGGCGCCGCCATGGGCGTGGTCTTTACCGCCATGTTCGCAGGCGGCGTGCTGCTGCTGGAACAATCCGACACTTCCTCGGTGCACCTCGATGTCGAACACGCCCTTTATGGCAACCTCGAAAGCCTGATCTGGATCGACGCGCAGGGCTGGTCCTCGCTGACCGACCCGACCGCGCTTGCGCTGCTGCCCCCCGAACTGCTGCGCATGGCCGCCACCTTTGCCGCCATCGCCCTCACCATCGCGGCCCTCTGGCGCCCGATGAAGCTGACCACCTTCGACGAAGGCTTTGCCCGCTCGCTGGGCCTGCCCACCACGCTGATCGGCCTAGGCATCGTCGCCATGGCCGCGCTGGCCGCCGTCGCCGCCTTTGATGCGGTCGGCTCGATCATCGTGATCGCCATGTTCATCTGCCCCCCCGCCGCCGCGCGCCTGATGACCAACCGACTGGAACACCAGATCGCCTGGTCCCTCGCCTTCGCCGCTGCTTCGGCCATCCTCGGCTATGTCCTCGCAGGCTACGGCCCTCTCTGGCTCGGCGCCACCGCCTCGGTCTCGGCCGCCGGAATGATCGCCACGGTGTCAGGGCTGATTCTCGGCCTTGCCGCCGTCGCCGCCCCGCATAGACGCGCCTAGCAGCTTCTTCTTGGTCCAAATACTCAAATGGCGATGACCTTGGCCAACAGCGGGACATTTTGAGTATTTTCACCAAGAAGAAGCACAAGAGACTCGAAAAGAACAAAATGCGAACATAAACTCCCCCGCATGTTCGCCGAGCTTTGCATCACCTCCAACTTCACCTTCCTCACCGGGGCCTCCCACCCCGAGGAGTACATGGAGCGCGCCGCGTTTCTGGGGCTGTCGGCCATCGCCATCGCGGACGTGAATTCGGTTGCCGGGATCGTCCGCGCCCACACCCGGGCGAAAGAGATCAAGCACCAGATCGCCGAGCGCACCCGCGCCGAGTCGTGCGATGGCCCTATCGGTCCGCCGGCGCCCAAGCACCTGCCCAAACCGCCCTCGCTTCATATCCGCAATGTCCCGCGGCTGGTCCCCGCCGCACGCCTGTGCCTGCGCGAAGGGATCGAGATCACCGCGCTTGCCGCCACCCGGTCTGGCTGGGCCACCCTTTGCCGGTTGATCTCGAAGGGGCGGCTTGGCGCCCCCAAAGGGCAATGCGACATCGGCCTTTCGGATCTGCCGCCCGACGCGTCAGGGCTCCGGCTGATCCTGCACCCGTCGCCACAAGCGCCATCGCTGCCGCCCGGCGCGGACCCGTGGCTGACGCAGGCGCAACAGCTGTCGCGCCGCTATGCCGGGGATATCCACCTTGCTCTTGCTCCGGAGTACGACGGACAGGACAGCGACCGCTTTGACCGGCTGGCCCGACTGGCGGACACCCTGGGCCTTCCCACCGTCGCGACGGCGGGGCCACGCATGCACCATGGCCGCCGCCGCCGCCTTGCCGATGTGTTGACCGCCATTCGCACCGGCCAGCGCGTCGGTGACCTTGGCCGCGCCGCGCTGGCCAATGGCGAACAGCGCCTGCGCTCCGAGGTGGAAATGCGCGGCATCCTTGGCCGACACCAGGGCGCCGTGACCCGGGCTGCCGACCTGGCGGACAGTTGCCGGTTCGATCTGTCGGAACTGCGCTACGAATACCCCTCCGAGATCGCGCAGGGGGAAACCGCGGCCCAGCGTCTTGCCCGCCTCGCCCACAAGGGCCTGCAATGGCGCTACCCCCAGGGCGCGCCCGACAAGGTCCGCGCCATGCTGGAGCACGAGCTGACCCTGATCGGCAAGCTGAACTATGAACCCTACTTTCTGACCGTCCGCGATATCGTCGCCTTTGCCCGGTCGCGCGACATCCTGTGCCAGGGCCGTGGCAGCGCCGCCAATTCGGTGGTCTGCTACGCCCTTGGCGTCACCTCGGTCAGCCCCGAAATCGGCACCATGGTCTTTGAACGCTTTGTCAGCGAGGCGCGGGACGAGCCGCCCGACATCGACGTCGATTTCGAACACGAACGCCGCGAAGAGGTGATCCAGCACATCTATGACCGCTACGGCCGCCACCGCGCGGGGCTCTGCGCCACCGTCATCCACTATCGCGGCAAACGCGCCATCCGCGAGGTCGGCCGCGCCATGGGCCTGTCCCAGGACACCATCGGCGCTCTGTCCTCGCAGCTTTGGGGGTTCTTTTCGTCCAATGGGCTCGAGGCGCAGCGCATGCGCGAGATCGGCCTTGACCCCGAGGACCATCAGCTGCGCCTGACCATGGAGATGATCCACGAAATCATCGGCTTTCCCCGCCACCTGTCGCAGCACGTCGGCGGGTTCATCATCACCGAAGGGCGGCTGGACGAACTGGTGCCCATCGAAAACGCCAGCATGGCCGAACGCACCGTCATCTGCTGGGACAAGGACGACATCGACGCGCTTGGCATCCTCAAGGTCGATGTGCTCAGCCTTGGTATGTTGACCTGCATCCGCAAGGCCTTTGACCTGATGGCGCAACACCACGGCGCGAAACACAGCCTTGCGACGCTGCCGCCCGAGGATGCGCGCGTCTACGACATGATGTGCCGCGCCGACACCATCGGCGTCTTTCAGGTCGAATCCCGCGCGCAGATGAACTTTCTGCCGCGCATGAAGCCGCGCTGTTTCTACGACCTGGTGATCGAGGTCGCCATCATCCGCCCCGGCCCCATCCAGGGCGACATGGTCCACCCCTACATCCGCCGCCGCAACGGCGAGGAACAGGTGCAATTCCCCTCGGACGAATTGGGTAAGGTCCTGGGCAAGACCCTGGGCGTGCCGCTGTTCCAGGAACAGGCCATGCAGATTGCCATCATCGGCGCCGGCTTCAGCCCCGAAGAAGCCGACCGCCTGCGTCGCAGCCTTGCCACCTTCAAGAAACACGGCAACGTGTCCGAATTCCGCGCGCGCTTTCTGAAAGGCATGGCCCGCAACGGCTATGATCAGGAATTCGCCGAACGCTGCTTTTCCCAGATCGAGGGCTTTGGCTCATACGGCTTTCCCGAAAGCCATGCCGCCAGCTTTGCCCTGCTGGTCTATGCCAGCGCCTGGATCAAGTTCCACCACCCCGGCATCTTTGCCTGCGCCCTGCTGAACGCGCAGCCCATGGGCTTTTACGCCCCGGCCCAGATCGTCCGCGACGCGCGCGAACATGGGGTAACCGTGCGCCCGGTCTGCATCAACGCCAGCCTCTGGGACAACCGGATGGAACCCGACGACGATGGCCGCCTTGCCCTGCGGCTGGGGTTCCGCCAGATCAAAGGCCTGAGCGAAGAGGACGCCAACTGGATTTGCGCCGCGCGCGGCAATGGCTATCAAACGGTCCGCGACGTCTGGCGCCGCGCCGGGCTGGGGCCGAAACTGATCACCCGGCTGGCCGAATCAGACGCCTTTGCCGCCCTTGGCCTGAACCGCCGCGCCGCCCTGTGGGAAGCAAAGGCCCTGACCAACGGCCCCGAACTGCCGCTGTTCGCCCGCGACCTGGATGGCGAAGCAATTGCCGAGGCCCCGGCGAACCTGCCCCTGATGACCCTCGGTGAAGAGGTGGTCGAAGATTACGTCGCCCTGCGCCTGTCCCTGCGCGCACACCCCGTTGCCCTGCTGCGCCACATCCTGACGCCGCAAGGGGGGGGCGGCACCGGCAAGGGGGCTCTGCCCCCGCCCCGCGCAAGCGCGTGACTCCCCCGGGATATTTCAGGCAAATGGAAACCGCAGACGCTTGCGCCTGATCTGGTGGCACGCCACCCTGCCCCAAAGGAGGACCCCATGATCGCCATCATCTTCGAAGTCATTCCCGCACAGGGCCGCAAGGACGCCTACCTGGACATCGCCGCGCAGATGCGGCCGCTTGTCCAAGAGGTCGAAGGGTTCATCAGCGTGGAGCGCTTCCAGAGCCTGACCAACCCGGACAAACTGCTGTCGATCAGCTTTTTCGAGGACGAGGCCGCCGTCGCGCGCTGGCGCAAGCTGGCCGCGCACCGCAACGCCCAGTCAAAGGGGCGCGCAGGGCTGTTTGCCGACTACAGGCTCAAGGTCTGCCATGTGCTGCGCGACTACGGACCCACCGACCGGGATCAGGCCCCCAAAGACAGCCGCGCCGAACACGGCTAACCCCTTCTTCTTGGCAAAAATACTCAAAAAATGCGACGCCCGCACAGGCGCCGCCTTTCGTTATCACGTAGGGCGGGTTTTCCCCGTCCCCCTCAGATGCCGGCTTTGATGATCGCCGCCGCCAGAATCGGCACAGTCGTCTTGTTCAGGCCCGCGATGTTCAGGCGCGAATCGCCGACCATATAGATGCCATGATCGGCGCGCAGCTTTTCCACCAACTCGGGCGTGGTGCCCAACCGCGAGAACATGCCGCGGTGCTGCGCGATAAAGCCAAAGCGATCCGACCCGGACAGGCGCTGCAATTCCGAGGCCAGCTGCTCACGCAGGCCCAGCATGGAATTGCGCACCTCTTCCAGCTCGGCCATCCAGTCGGCGCGCAGCGCCGGATCGGTCAGCACCATGGTCACCAGACGCGCACCGTGATCCGGCGGAAAGCTGAAGTTCTGACGGTTCAGGTAGTTCAGCGTGCCCTGGTTCATCTTCTGCCGCGACGCATCGTTCGACACCGCCATCAGCAGGCCGGTGCGTTCGCGGTAGATGCCGAAGTTCTTGGAACAGGACGCCGCGATCAGGACCTCGGGGCAGGACTTGGCGATCAGTCGCACCGCCTGCGCGTCTTCCTCAAGCCCGTCACCAAAGCCCTGATAGGCGATGTCGACCATCGGGGTCGCGCCCTTTTTCAGCAGCAGAGCCACCAGTTCTTTCCACTGGCCCATGTTCAGGTTGGCGCCCGTCGGATTGTGGCAGCAGCCATGCACCAGCACCACGTCGCCCGCGCGCACCTGATCAAGATCAGCCATCATGCCGTCGAAATCCACGCCGCGCGTTTCATTGTCGAAATAGCGGTACATGACCGTTTCGATCTGCATGTGCTTGAGGATCGACAGGTGGTTCGGCCAGGTCGGATCGGACACAAAGACCCGCGCCGCAGGATTGGCCATCTTGATCATGTCAAAGGCCTGGCGCACCGCACCGGTGCCGCCCGGCGTTGCCGCCGCCGCCACGTTGGCGCGCGGCACCGCGTCGCCCAGAACCAGCGCGATCATTGCGTCGCCATAGGCCGGATCACCCGCCAGCCCGGTATAGGCCTTGGTTGTCTCGACCTCCCACAGCTGCTTTTCCGCGGCCTTGATCGCCCGCATCACCGGCGTGTTGCCGGTCGCATCCTTGTAGACACCCACGCCCAGGTCGATCTTGTCCTCGCGCGGGTCTTCCTTGAAGGCCTGCATCAGCATCAGGATCTTGTCTGCGGGTTGTTCCTTGAGGGTCTCGAACATCGGTCAGTCCTCTGTGGTGGCGACGGGAAGCGTGGGGAACTGCCCCCATTCGCTCCAGCTTCCGTCATAAAGGGAATGGTCGCTCTTGCCGATGCGCTGCAGGGCAAGGCTGAGGATCGCGGCGGTCACGCCCGATCCACATGTGGTGATCGCGGGTTTCGACAGGTCGACCCCGGCGCCCTCGAAGATCGCGCGCAGGGTGTCAGGGGCCTTCATCGTGCCATCGGCGTTCAGCAAGGTATCGAAAGGCACGTTCCGCGACCCGGGAATATGCCCGCTGCGCAGCCCTTCGCGCGGCTCGGGCGCTTCGCCCCGGAACCGGGCGGCAGAGCGGGCGTCGATGATTTCCGTATCGCGCAGCTTGGAGGCGGCAGACACCTGCGTGACATCTCGCACCAGATGCGCCTGACGCTGCACAGTCATGTGGCGGTCGCGTACCATGGGCGGCAGGTCCTCGACCTCGCGGCCCTCGGCGACCCATTTCGGCAGGCCCCCGTCCAGCACCGCGACATCGTCCTTGCCCATCAGCTTGAAGGTCCACCAGACGCGCGCCGCCGAAAACAGGCCCATGCCGTCATAGACCACGATCTGATGGCCGTCACCGACGCCCATCGCGCGCATCCGCGACATGAATTTTTCAACCGTCGGCGCCATATGCGGCAGCTCGGACCGGGCATCGGAGATTTCGTCGATATCGAAAAAGCGTGCGCCGGGAATATGAACGGCGTCATATTCGGCCTTGGGGTCGCGCCCCATCGCAGGCATGTACCAACTGGCATCGAGGATGCGCAGATCGGGATCTTTCAGGTGGCGCGCCAGCCATTCGGTCGAGACCAGCGTCTTGGGATCATCCATGGCCATGGGCTTCCCCCCGGGGCGTTGAAAAGACACCCCGTCCTTAGTGCCGGTTGCGCACACTGGCAAGGGCGCGCCCCGTTTCCAAAGGTCGCGCCCTGCTGTTTTTGGCTTATTTGCCCATCGCGTTGCGCACCATGCCGACAATCGCCAGCAATGCGCCGCCGCCAACGCCGCCGCCAGCCACCTGGCCGATGATCGCGCCCAGGTCCAGACCGCCCGCTTCGCCTGCGGCACCCGCCATGTCCGGGGCACCCAGCATGCCAAGGATCGTGCCGCCAAGGCCGCCACCGACGATCCCGGCAAGCGAGTTGATCAGCGTTCCCTGATCGAATTTCTTCAGCAATCCACCAGCAACGTTGCCACCAACGGCGCCGGACAGCAGACCAATAATCAATTCCATTCGCGTTTCTCCCTCACTCCTGCCCAAGTCGGGCAGGACGCAAGGTGACAGGCTTACCTTGGCCGTACCAAGGGAAACTCGGGGCGTTTCTCCCCGTCAGTTCTGCTTGAGCAGACGCTGTTTCTGGCGACCCCAGTCGCGCTTGGCCTCGGTTTCGCGCTTGTCGTGGTTCTTCTTGCCCTTGGCGATGCCCAGCTTGATCTTCACGATGCCCTTGTGGTTGAAATACAGCACCAGCGGCACCAGCGTCATGCCCTTGCGCTGGGTTTCATTCCACAGCCGCGACAGTTCCTTTTTCGACACCAGCAGCTTGCGACGACGGCGTTCCTCGTGCTTGAACATCGCGCGTTCGTAGGGCGCGATATACGAGTTCACCAACCACAATTCGCCCTCTTCCACCGCCGCATAGCTTTCGGCGATGTTCGAGGCGTTCTCGCGCAGTGATTTGACCTCGGAGCCGGTCAGGATGATGCCGCATTCGATATCGTCCTCGATGGCATAGTCAAAGCGCGCGCGCCGGTTTTCGGCGATCACCTTGTAATTCGGGTCAGAGCTTTTGGGTTTCTTGGCCATGACTGCCCAGATAGTCACTCTGCCCGCCCCTGTCCATAAGCAGCCCTGACGCGACACGTGAAAAGGGCCCCGGATCGCGGGGCCCTTTTGCCTGTCACTGCTCGGGTCGGTCCGGCCTGCCTGCCGGCTCTGGCGCCCGCTCAGCGGCTGCGCGCGATCTGGTATCCGTTGCGCTTGAGACAGCTCAGCGCATAACCGCTGCGCGGACCGCGGTTGGTGCGCCAGTTGACTTGGCAGCGCTGCGGCAGCTGGCGCAGGGAAACATGGCTTTGACGCAAGCAGTAGCTGGACAGCACATAGTTGGTGTGGCGCATCTGGACACGGCGCACACAATGGGCCGGCACCGTCTTGCGGTGGCGCGGCTTGTCCCAGCGTCCTCCGCGATCGCCATAGCGCCCGTCGTTACCGCCATAGCGGCGGCCATCATAGCCGTTGCGCCCGCCGGGGCCGTGCACCTGGGTAACCTTGTTGTCGGCCAGCTCTTCGATCAGACGGCCCGCGATATAAAGGGTGGCCACCCCGGCGACGACCTTGGCGATCTTTTCGCTGTTGTCGGCCCGGGCAGGCAGGGCGGAAAAGGCGGCGATGGTGGCAGCAACGGCGAGAACACCGGTAATGAATTTGGCAGACATGAGTCTTTCCTCCAAAAGGGTTTGGGTCCAAGGCGCCAGAAGGTCAGGCGTCCCTGCATCAACCCTGCGAGCGATGCGCAAATTCAGGCAATAACGGCCGCGGGCTATCGAATAACACCGCGTCAAAACCCCATGGTTATTGAATTTCCGCCCTGCTCGGCGCAACGTGACAAACATGAAAAACACATTCGCCCCCCTTCTGATCGCCCTCGCGATGCTGGCCCTGCCAGCCGCCGCCCAGGCCGATTGCTTCGTGGAATACAAGGCCAAGCAGGACAGCCCGCTGCGCCTGCACTATGGCATTCTGGCCATAGGCGGCAGCTGCCCCTCTGGCTCTCAGGCCGCCAGCATGGCACAGGATCGCCTGTCCGCCGGGGGCTGGGTCTTGCTGAACGTGCTTGGCCTGTCCGAAACCACGCCCAGCGCAAAGATGAAGGCCAATGCCGGTGACTACTATCTCCGTTACTGATACCCGCCGCTCTGGCGCCCGCATCGTCACCGTGGGAATCGCGGCCATCGTCATGCTGTTCGTGCTGGTCGGCACGGTGCTGATGCTGACCCTTCCCGACGCCAACGCCTTTAACGCGCGGGTAGAGCGGATCTTTGTCGAAAACGATACGCTGACATCGCAGGCCGAAATCAAGCTGTTGGAAATCCTGGCGCAAAGCGGGACGACCTTTGCCGATACGCTGACCAGCTATCGCATGGTGATCTTCATCCTGCTTCTGTTCGCTGCCGCCATGCTGGTCGCGGCATTGGTGTTCCTTGTCATGCTGGTCGGCCTGAACCGCCGCATGGCCCAGATCGAACGGTCGGGGATCGAGGTGAATTCGCTGGTCATCTCGCGCGAGGAAAACACCGTCTACCTCAACTCGACCGGCTTCAAACTGACCGAGGCGCTGATGGAAACCCTTGCCGTCCTGGCCGAAGCCCGGATGGACGACGACATTCTGACCGGCGCCCAGATCGAGGCGATGATATCCGGAAAACGTGACGTGGATTGCGACGAAAGCGCCGGGGCGATGCGGATCAAACGACTGCGCGACGGACTGGGCAACCAGTTGGTCAGCGCGCTGCTGGTCAAGAACGTGGCGCGGCGCGGCTATGTGCTGTCGATCGACAAATCGGTGATCGAGGTTCTTTGACCCTAGCGCGGTGCGCGCAGCCACCCATCGGCCCAGCGCAGCCCCTCAAGCCCGGTGAACCGCGCCATGCGCGCCAACTCGGCCTCAAGCCGCGCCTGACGGCCTGCGCCCCATTGCACGCCGTGTTCTGGCCAAAGGGCGGTAATGTCCAGCACGCCGTCACCGCGATGCGCGGTCATGTCGATCCGCCCGACCAGCCGATCCCCTTCCAGCAAGGGAAAGACATAGTAGCCATAGATCCGCTTTGGCGCGGGCACGAAAATCTCGATCCGGTAGTGAAATCCGAACAGCCGCTCGGCGCGTTTGCGATCGCGCAGCGCCGGATCAAAGGGCGACAGAACCCGCAGCCGCCCGGTTGGATCAGGTGCGGCAAGCGCCTGTTCCCGCACATCGGGAAAACTCATGCATTTGCGCCATGTGCCATCCGCGCCCTGCACCTCGATCGGGACGATCTCGCCTTGGGTCAGGGCCGCATCGGACCAGGCCTTGACCTCGGCGGGGCGCAGCGTGTCCCAGAAGGCCGCGATTTCGCCCGGTGTGCCAAACCCCAGCCGATCCAGAGCCTGCCGGCACAGCCAATCCACCGTCTCGGCCTCGTCTGGCCGGTGTTGCAGAAGATCGGCGGCAATCACCCGTTCCGTCAGGTCATAGATCTTGCGAAAGCTGTCGCGCCGCACGACCGACAGCACCCCGGTGCGCCACAGATATTCCAGCGCCGTTTTCGAGGGATGCCAATCCCACCAACCGCCCGAACTGCGTTCTTCGTCGCCGCCCACATCCGCCGACCCGCAGGCGCCGTTGTCGCGAATATGACCAAGGACTTCGTCGAACTTTTCGGCAAACCCGTTGCGCTGCCACTTTTCCCAACGCGTCCGCATCCGGTCGCGATCGCGGGCAAAACGCAGCTGCCAATGTGGGTAAAAGTCGGTCGGAATGACCGAGGCATCATGCGTCCAGTGTTCGAACAACCCCTTGCCTGGCTCCAGCACCGGGTCAAGGTGCGCAGGCCGGTAAGACGCCCGGCGCGCGAACAGGATCATGTGATGCGCCCGTTCCACCGTGCGCACGCTGTCGACCTGGACAAACCCGATCCGCTGGATCAACTCCAGCAGATCCGCCCCTTTCGACGGCCCGGTCGGGGCCTCGGACAGCGCGTGTTTGTGCAGGAAAAGCCGCCGCGCCAGTGCGTTCTCCAGCCGCACCTCAGCGCCGTTTGAGGGTATCGCCAAAGGACAGCTTGGGCGTCAGCTCGATCACCTTTTCGGTGGCCTCCGCGCCGCCCGCGACGCGGTCCGCGATGATCTGCGCCGCCTTTGTGCCGATCTCGGTCCGACAGGCGTCCATCGTGGCAAGCTGCCGGGGCAGACCTTGCAGCAGTTCCACCCCGTTGAACCCGGCGATTCCGACCTGTCCGGGAATGTCGATGCCCTGGTCCAGCAATTCCAACATGCCGCCCGCAGCGATCATGTCGTTCGAATAATACAGGAAATCCAGCTCGGGGTCGCGTTTGAGCATGGCGCGCGTCAACTCGCGCCCCTTGGCCAGCGCCGACCCGCCCGAATAGAATTCCTGATCCGCGATTTCGACACCTTCCTTGGCCAGCGCCTCGGTAAAGCCTTCGAACCGTTTGCGCGCCCGGTGATCCAACGGCATCTTGGTGCCCATGAAGCCGATGCGCTGATACCCCTGCTTGAGGATCGCCTTGGCCATTTCGCGGCCCGCGCGGCGGTGGCTGATGCCCACGGCGCTGTCGATGGGCGTACCGTCGGTATCCATGATCTCGACCACCGGAATGCCGCTGGCTTTCAGCATCGCCTTCGAGGCCTCGGAATGCTCAAGCCCGGCGATGATCACGCCCGAAGGCCGCCAGGACAGCATTTCGTACAGCACCCTTTCTTCCTTTTCGGGAAGATAGTCAGTGACGCCCACCACGGGCTGCAGATCGGTTTCCTCCAGAACGGCGGAAATGCCGGACATGACCTCGGGAAAGACCATGTTGCGCAAGGACGGGATGATGACCGCGACCAGGTTCACCCGCTGGCTGGCCAGCGCCCCGGCGATCTTGTTGGGCACATACCCCAGCGCCTTGGCCGCCTCCAGGACCTTTTCCCGCGTTGCCTGGCTGACATCGCCGCGGTTTCGCAAAACGCGGCTTACGGTCATTTCCGAAACGCCAGAGGCTTCGGACACATCTCGAAGGGTCAGCGGGCGGGTATCGTCGTTGGACAAGGGCAGTATCCTTTTCAAGCTGGGACAATCGTTACCGCAAACGCAGCGGGGCGCAAGGTGAGTTGCGGGATGACAAGCCCCGGCCAGCACGTTATGAGCAGTTTCGGACGGTCCCGTGGCTCAACTGGATAGAGCAGCCCCCTCCTAAGGGGCAGGTTGCAGGTTCGAATCCTGCCGGGATCACCATCTTTTGCCCGATCCCCGACCGCTTTCCGCAGCCTCCCCGCGCACCTCTTGCAACAGCTTGGCCAATAACGAATTTTCTGGCACACTGCGGAGGAATGCCAAGCCAAGGTCGCGCCGATGCCCTTTGCCCGATACGCCCTGTTCCATACCGCACCAAAGGGGCCGCTGGCCGATTTCGGCGCCGCCTGGCTTGGCTGGAACCTTGCCACGGGCGAACGGCCCGACGCGCCGGTGATCGATGCCCTGCCCGCCCCGGCGCGCGAATTGACCAAGGCGCCACGCAAATACGGATTCCATGGCACGATCAAACCACCTTTCCGACTGGCCCGGGACACGTCTGTCACGGCATTGACCCAGGCGCTGGCCGAGTTCTGCGCGCAAACCCCGCCGGTCTCGCTGCAAGGTTTGGAGCTGACCCGGCTTGGCCGTTTTCTTGCCCTGACCGTCATCGGCGACACGGCCCCGCTGGACGCGCTGGCCGCCCAGGTGGTGACCAGTTTTGACCGGTTCCGCGCGCCCCTGACCGCCAGCGAACAAGAGCGTCGGCGCGGCAGGCCGCTGACCCCGGCACAAGAGGCGCTTTTGCAGCGCTGGGGCTATCCCTTTGTTCTGGACGAATTCAAGTTCCACATGACCCTGACCGACCGCCTGCCCCGGGCTGCGGCGAAACAATGCGAGGCCGCCTTGCTGCCCGTTCTGCAACCGCTGCTGCCCCGGCCTTTTGTCCTGGATGCCCTGAGCCTGTGCGGAGAGGATCCCGATGGCATGTTCCATGTCCTGTCACGGCATCCGCTGTCAGGCGCGGCGTCGTAAAACCGTCATGCATCTGCGGTATCGCTGGTCTTGTGAGTGTGACCGCAAGGCCCGCGCCAGGATTGGGCGCAGTCGGCTTTATTGAACCCGAGTAACCAGTATTTGCAGCAGCCAGCCGGGGCGGCCTGACGGTCGCCTCGGTCTTTTTGGTTAACCCTATGTTACCTATGCATTTTGCAAAGGGCGGCTATTCGATAAAGGGCATAGCTTGATGCTGCGCTGCGGCATAAATTGGGTATCAGATACTGACCCAATAGGTAAAACGAGGCACAAAATGGCACATATCAACGCCCCCTACACGGCAGCCCCCACCACCTCTCCGCTGGCCGGCCTTGGCTCGCGGATCCTGAATGCTCTGGCCGCAATTGCCGAAGCAAACCCGCGCCTGCGCGAGATGGAGCGGCTGAACGCCAAGACGGACGACCAGCTGGCGGCAATGGGGCTAAAGCGTCAGGATATCGCCCGTTACGTCTTGCGCGACACGCTGTATCTCTGACCGGCACTGAAATTCCCAAGGCAAAGGCCGCGTCCCGCAAGGACGCGGCTTTTTCTTTGCCCGGCCGTTTCCTGCCGGCCTGCCACAACCGCCGCCACGGGGCGCCAAAGCAAAAGGCCGCCCCAAGAGGACGGCCTTCGCAAATTCGGTAAACGCCGAACTTAGTTCTGAGCGTAGTATTCGATCACGAGGTTCGGTTCCATCACGACCGGGTAGGGCACATCGGCCAGACCGGGCGCGCGAACGAAGGTCGCGGTCATCTTGGAGTGGTCGGCCTCGATGTAATCGGGGACGTCACGCTCGGCCAGCTGGACAGCTTCGAGCAGGGCAACCATCTGACGCGACTTTTCGCGCACTTCGATGACGTCGCCTTCCTTGACGCGGTACGAGGGGATGTTCACCCGCTTGCCGTTCACCAGAACGTGGCCGTGGTTCACGAACTGACGCGCAGCGAAGACGGTCGGCACGAACTTGGCACGGTAGACGACGGCGTCCAGGCGGCGCTCGAGCAGGCCGATCAGGTTCTCGCCGGTGTCACCCTTCACACGGGCGGCTTCGGTGTAGATGCGCTTGAACTGCTTTTCGGTCAGGTCGCCGTAGTAACCCTTCAGCTTCTGCTTGGCGCGCAGCTGCAGGCCAAAGTCGGACATCTTGCCCTTGCGGCGCTGACCGTGCTGGCCGGGGCCGTATTCACGACGGTTGACGGGGGATTTCGGACGACCCCAGATGTTTTCACCCATCCGGCGGTCAATTTTGTACTTGGCAGCGGTGCGTTTGGTCACGGCTGATCTCCTTCGTATGCGGTTTCGAAGGGCGTTGTCCTCTCCCTGGATTTTGCCAGGTCGACAGGCATCCCCTTGCGGGGGCCACCAACACCAATGAAGCCGCGCTTATACGGGCTGCGCGGGCGGAGTCAAGCAGCCGTGAAGGTCATGATCAGTTGTGTCAAATTCGCACATTAAGAACTGTTTAAAACCTGAGGCGCAAAACAGACACAGCAGCTTTGACGGAGACGAACGTGGCTCGGGAAAACAGGCAGTTTGAAACCATCGACCGGGGGCCTTTGAATGCCCTTGATCACGCCATCAGACAACGGGATGCAAATACCATGGACATGGTACGCCGTGCGATCGAACATCGCCAGACCATGCTGGCCTTTCAGCCGGTCGTTCAAGCCAGCGACCCCGGTCGCGTCGCCTTTTACGAGGGGCTGATCCGCGTGCTGGACGAAACCGGCCGGGTGATCCCCGCGGCCGAGTTCATCACCACGGTCGAGGATACGGAATACGGCCGGCTTCTGGATTGCATTTCGTTGGAAAAGGGCATTGCCGAACTGTCCCGCGTGCCTGACCTGCGGCTGTCCATCAACATGTCCGCGCGGTCGATCGGCTACAAGAAATGGATGCGGACCCTGACGCGCGGGCTGAATGGCGACCCCACGGTGGCCGAACGGCTGATCCTGGAGATCACGGAAACCTCGGCCATGATGGTGCCCGAACTTGTCGTCACCTTCATGCGCGACCTTCAGACCAAGGGCATTTCCTTTGCCATGGACGATTTCGGGGCAGGATTCACGGCGCTGCGCCACTTCAAGGACTTCAGCTTTGACATTCTAAAACTGGACGGCCAGTTTACCAGCAACATCGCCTCGGACCCCGACAACCAGGTGCTGGTTGCCGCAATGCAGTCCATCGCCGAACAATTCGACATGTTCACCGTGGCCGAACGCGTCGAAAACGCCGCCGACGCCGCCTGCCTGACCCAACTGGGGATCGATTGCCTTCAAGGGTATTACTTTGCCGCGCCGACGGTCCGCCCCGCCTGGCGCCAGGAAAACCAGCGTCGCCACGCCTGACCCGGCCTGAGACAGATCGTCCGCTTACGCTGCGTCGCAGAATGCGATAACTCCTCGCCCATAACGCGAAAATGCTGAGGTTCCCACGCTTGTGGAATCACTGTATGCCTTCGCATACTCGCTTGGCTGGAGGAAATCACATGACCAATGTCGTAATCGCTAGCGCCGCCCGTACGGCCGTCGGTAGTTTCGGTGGCTCGTTTGCCAATACCCCCGCTCATGATCTTGGCGCTGCCGTGCTCGAAGCACTGGTTGCCCGCGCCGGCATCGACAAATCCGAGGTTTCGGAAACCATCCTTGGCCAGGTGCTGACCGCTGCGCAGGGTCAGAACCCCGCCCGTCAGGCCCACATCAACGCCGGTCTGCCGATCGAATCGGCCGCGTGGAGCCTTAACCAGGTTTGCGGGTCGGGCCTGCGTGCCGTCGCCCTGGGCGCACAGCACATTCAGCTGGGCGATGCCGACATCATCTGCGCCGGTGGCCAGGAAAACATGACCCTGTCGCCCCACGCCGCACACCTGCGCGCCGGGCACAAGATGGGCGATGTGTCTTACATCGACACCATGATCCGCGACGGCCTGTGGGATGCCTTCAACGGCTACCACATGGGTCAGACTGCCGAAAACGTGGCCGACCAGTGGCAGATCACCCGCGACATGCAGGATGAATTCGCCGTCGCCAGCCAGAACAAGGCCGAGGCCGCCCAGAAGGCCGGCAAGTTCGACGACGAAGTGATCGCCTACACCATCAAGACCCGCAAAGGCGACATCGTGGTCGACAAGGATGAATACATCCGTCACGGCGCCACCATGGAAGCCATGCAGAAACTGCGCCCCGCCTTCACCAAGGACGGTTCGGTCACGGCGGCCAACGCCTCGGGCCTGAACGACGGCGCGGCCGGTGTGCTGCTGATGTCCGCCGAAAACGCCGAAAAGCGCGGGATCGAGCCGCTGGCGCGCATCGCATCCTATGCCACCGCCGGTCTGGACCCCAAGATCATGGGCGTCGGCCCGATCTATGCGTCGCGCAAGGCACTGGACAAGGCCGGCTGGTCGGTTGGCGATCTGGACCTGGTCGAAGCGAACGAAGCCTTTGCCGCGCAGGCCTGCGCCGTGAACAAGGAAATGGGCTGGGATCCGGCCATCGTGAACGTCAACGGCGGCGCCATCGCCATCGGTCACCCCATCGGTGCCTCGGGCGCGCGCGTCCTGAACACCCTGCTGTTCGAAATGAAGCGCCGCGGCGCCAAGAAGGGCCTTGCCACGCTGTGCATCGGCGGCGGCATGGGCGTAGCCCTGTGCGTGGAGCGTCCGTAATCGGCGCCCCACGGGTCATGCAAAGGGGCGCCGCTGTGCGCCCCTTTTTCTTGGCCCACAAAATATCGACGGGCTGATAGCGCAATAATGTTGCGCGTCAATTACCCCCAAGATAATAACCTTACCTAAGATTTGATAAACTGGAGGACATCCCATGGCACGAGTTGCACTAGTCACCGGCGGCAGCCGCGGTATCGGCGAAGCCATTTCAAAACGCCTGAAGGCCGAAGGCTATGAGGTCGCAGCGACCTATGCAGGCAATGACGAGGCCGCGGCCAAGTTCACCGCCGAAACCGGCATCAAAACCTACAAGTGGAACGTGGCCGACTACGATTCGTCCAAGGCCGGCATCGCCCAGGTCGAGGCCGATCTGGGCCCGATCGACGTGGTTGTCGCCAACGCCGGCATCACCCGCGACGCCCCCTTCCACAAGATGACCCCCGAGCAGTGGAAAGAAGTGATCGACACCAACCTGACCGGCGTTTTCAACACCGTGCACCCGGTTTGGCCCGGCATGCGTGAACGCAAGTTCGGCCGCGTCATCGTGATTTCCTCGATCAACGGTCAAAAGGGCCAGTTCGCGCAGGTGAACTATGCCGCGACCAAGGCGGGCGATCTGGGCATCATCAAGTCGCTGGCCCAGGAAGGCGCGCGCGCAGGCATCACCGCCAACGCCATCTGCCCCGGCTACATCGCGACCGAAATGGTCATGGCGATCCCGGAAAAGGTCCGCGATTCCATCGTGGCAGGCATCCCCGCTGGCCGCCTGGGCGAGCCCGAGGAAATCGCACGCTGCGTGGCTTTCCTTGCTTCGGACGATGCCGGTTTCATCAACGGCTCGACGATCTCGGCCAACGGCGCGCAATTCTTCGTCTGATATCGCTTTCGCGACATGGCCCTGAAGGGCCTGCAAGCGTCCCCAATCGGGGGCGCTTTTTTGTGCAAATGCGCACCAAACCCGCGCGACAACCGGGATTTCTTTGCACCAAAGCGCACTATATCAAGGATCAAAGCAAAGGAGACACCCCATGCTGAACCAGATCAACGGCCTGCACCACGTCACCTCGATCGCCAGCGGCGCGCAGGAAAACAATGCCTTCTTTACCAAGGCGCTTGGCCTGCGACGGGTCAAGAAAACCGTGAACTTTGACGCGCCCGACGTCTATCACCTGTATTACGGCGACGAATTGGGCACGCCCGGGACGGTCATGACCTATTTCCCGTTCCACAACGCGCGCCGTGGCCGTTCGGGCACCGGCGAGGTTGCCACCACCGCCTTTACCGTGCCCCGGGGCGCCCTGCCCTTTTGGGAAAAGCGGCTGGCGGATCACGGCGTTGGCGGGTTGGAAAGCGCGACTCGTCTGGGTGAAAACCGGCTGATGTTTCGCGGCCCGGACGGCGACGGCTTTGCCCTGATCGAGGGTGAGGACAGCCGCACCCCTTGGGCAACCGACGATGTTCCGCAAGACGTGGCACTCCGCGGGTTTCATTCCGCCGACATGCGCCTGACCCCGCGTGACGCCGACGCCAGCGCCGAATTGCTGCGCTTCATGGGCTATGAACAGGGCGACACGCAGGGCGGCACCACGCGGTTTCATGTGCCCGGCGGCAACGCCGCCAATATCATCGACATCACCCGGACCGAGGCCCCGCGCGCCGATCAGGGGGCGGGCAGCGTCCACCACATCGCCTTTTCCGTCGACAACCGGGACAAGCAGCTAGAGGTGCGCAAGGCGCTGTTGGACACCGGGTACCAGGTAACGCCAGTCATCGACCGCGATTATTTCTGGGCGATCTATTTCCGCACGCCCGGCGGTGTGCTGTTCGAGGTCGCCACGAACGAGCCCGGCTTTGACCGTGACGAGGACACCGCCCATTTGGGCGAGGCCCTGAAACTGCCCAGCCAGCACGAACACCTGCGGGCCAAACTGGAACAGTTGCTGGAACCGATCACCGACTGACCCCGCACAGCGCCGCCCCCGCAGCCCCGATGCGCTTGACCAGTGCAAGGGGTTCGGGGGTGGGCCTTGCTTCCGGCCAGACCGGCGGGGGGACCTGCGGTCAGGGGCGGCGCGGAAAGAATGCCTGGATGAAATCGGCGAAAGCACGGCCGCGCGCCGCGTGGGCGGCCCGAAAGGCATCACGGTGTTGGCGGTCTTGGGCAGCTTCGAACATGGTGGACCCTCAGAACTGATTTTCTTGATGACCCAGACCTAAAGCCCCACTACAAAAGCGACAAACGAGACTTTGCAGACCTTCGGTCAAGTGATACTTGTCTGAATATGTCCGACAGACTTCCCCCCTTGACCGCCCTGCGCGCCTTCGAGGCCGCCGTTCGCCACATGTCCTTTGCCAAGGCGGCTGAGGAATTGCACGTCACCCCCGCCGCCCTGTCCTTTCAGATCAAAAGCCTTGAGGAGCATCTGGGCCAGCCTGTCTTTCGCCGGCTCAACCGCGCGATTGAACTGACGGATGCCGGGCGCAGCCTTGCCCCCGGAACCCGCGAAGGCTTCGACCGGCTGAACGCCGCCTGGAGCGCGGCCAAACGGTTGCAGGATACCCGCACCCTGTCCGTCACCGCCGGCCCCGCCTTTACGGCCAAATGGCTTGCACCGCGCCTGTTCGGATTTGCGACCGAACATCCTGAAATCGAGCTGCGCTTTGCCGCCACCCTGCGGCAACTGGATTTCGACCGCGATGGAATCGACGTGGCAATCCGCTATGGATTTGGCCCCGACGTGGATCTTTATAGCGAACATTTGATCGACGAAGCGGTGATGCCCTTGATGCACCCGGATCTGAGGGCGCGCTTTTCATCGCCCGACAGCCTGACCACCGCGCCGCTGCTGCACGACGAATCGCTGGATTTCATGGTGCCGCGCCCGGATTGGGAACTGTGGTTCAAGGCCTGCGGCATCGACCACAAACCCGTTTCGGTGGCGCGGTTTTCCCAGGCGGATCACGCGTTGGACGCAGCGCTGGCCGGTGGCGGCGTGGTTCTGGCGCGATCCTCGCTGGCGGTGCAATATTTGGCGACCGGCCGGCTGGTCGCCCCCTTCCCGCTGGCCCTGACCAGTGCCGCGCGATTCCGCATCCTGTGTGCACCGGGCACCGAAACCCGCCCGCAAATCGCGGCCTTCTTGCAATGGCTCAGGGCCGAGGTTGCGCAATTCCCCAATGGGCTTGGCGACAAGACGCTGCGCGATGTCACCGATATATGAAAGGCCTGCCCATGACGGGCAGGCCCAAGTGGCGTCCCCCAAAGGGGTCACCGAAATTCTTAATGAGCGGGCTGCGCTTCGATTTTCGAAATCTCTTCCTTGAGACGCAGCTTTTGCTTTTTCAGTTCGGCGACGCGCAGGTCATCGATACCGGGCGAGGCCTGCGCCTTTTCCACGGCATCGGACAGCGATTGATGCTTCTTTTTCAGTTCCTGCAGGTGCGAACTCAAGCTCATGGCATCCTCCTATGTTGCTCAGACTTTCAGTGCAGCACAACTTGCTTCGCAAGTCACGCCGCAACTGCATCATAATATGTAAGATTCATGACGCTGCCCGAGTGGAGGGCAAAAGGTTTAACCGAAGGTTAAAGCCGTGCCATGCCTTAGAATTCCGGCCACGGTTTCAGTATAGCTGTCCCAGTCACCTTCGTGGTGCGTGCCGCGGTGCAGAACCAGGCCGGAATGAAAGCGGAAATCCGCTCGCCCGCCCTTGCGGCCGCGCAGCAGAACCAGCCGCGGCGCGCGCCCTTCGCGCGGCAAAAGCGGCAACAGTTCGATTGATCCAAGATGCTGGCGCATGGCCGCCAACAGTTCGGGCAGGCGTTCCGCGCGCTGGATGAAACTGGCGGTGCCGCGCGGTGCCAACCGGCGCGCGGCGGTCTGGACCCAGGCCTCCATCGGGGTTGGCCCGGCCAGCGCCATTTCGCGCCCGCTGTCATCGGCACCGCGCCGCCGCTCGGCCTCGAAATAGGGGGGATTCGCCATGACGTGATCAAAGCTGCGCTGCCGCATCTGCGCCGGGGGATCGGCCAGGTCGCCGTCCCAGATCACCGCATCGTGACCGTTTTCGCGCAGGTTCCGCCGGGCAAGATCGGCATAGCCGGCCTGCAACTCCAACCCCGCCAGCGCCAACCCCGGCACACGCGCCCCCAGGCAACACAGCGCCGGCCCCGCGCCGCAGCCCAGTTCCAGCACCGACTGGCCGGGCCTTGCGGGAATGGACGCGGCCAGCAAAACCGGGTCGACACCGGCGCGATAGCCGTCCCTTGGCTGCCAAAGCCTTACCTGGCCACCCAGAAAATCGTCGCAGACCAGCGCCGCCGGTTCAAAGGGGTCAGCCCTCAAACTTGACCCCGTTCTCGCGCAGGACCCGCCGGGCCTGGTCCAAGTCGCCCGTGCGCACCATCAGCCGCCGTGGCAATATGCCGATGGACCCTTCGAGGACGCTCATGTTTACGTCCAATTCAAAGCTGGCTATACCCTCAGCGTCCAGAAGGGTTTTCGCCAGCGGGATCAGTGTGATGTCAGTTGTGCGCAAAAGCTCTTCCATGTTGGGGATTTAAGGACAAGGCTGCCGGAATGTCGAGCCTTGCACGGGAGTGTGATGAACGTGATGAACTCCGTGACCAAGCCGCATGAACGGTTGGCTGACCTGCTCAAGGACGAGTTGGCCGATGTAAACGCCCTGATCCGCGACCGGATGGCGTCAGACCATGCGCCGCGCATCCCCGAAGTCACCGCCCATCTGGTCGAAGCGGGCGGCAAGCGCCTGCGCCCGATGCTGACCCTGGCGGCGGCAAAGATGTGCGGCTATGCGGGCCCCTATCACATCCACCTGGCCGCCACGGTCGAATTCATCCACACCGCGACGCTGCTGCATGACGATGTGGTCGACGAAAGCGCGAAACGCCGCGGGCGCCCCACCGCGAACCTGCTGTGGGATAACAAATCCAGCGTGCTGGTCGGCGACTACCTGTTCGCGCGGTCCTTTCAGTTGATGACGGAAACCGGCAACCTTCGGGTTCTGCGCATCCTGTCCAACGCCGCCGCCACCATCGCCGAGGGTGAAGTGCTGCAACTGACCGCCGCGCAGGATCTGACCACGACCGAGGCGATCTATCTGCAGGTCGTGCGCGGCAAGACCGCCGCGCTGTTTTCCGCCGCGACCGAGGTGGGCGGCGTGATCGCCGACCGTCCCGAGCCCGAGATCAAGGCGCTGTTCGACTATGGCGACGCCCTTGGCATTGCCTTTCAGATTGTCGACGATCTGCTGGATTACTGGGGCGGCGACGCCACGGGCAAGAACATCGGTGACGATTTCCGCGAACGCAAGCTGACGCTGCCGCTGATCAAGGCCTATGCCGCCGCGAACGACGAAGAGCGTGCCTTTTGGAAACGCGTGATCGAAAAGGGCGACCAGCGCGACGGCGACCTGGAGCGCGCGCTGGAATTGCTGAACACCCACGGCGCCTTGGAGGCCACCCGGCAAGAAGCACTGTCCTGGGCAGCCAAGGCCAAAACCGCGATGCAGTCCCTGCCGCAAAGCGAAATGCGCGATCTTCTGATCGACCTCAATGATTACGTGGTGGCGCGGGTCAACTGACCCCTCGCGCTGCGCCGCATGGCGGCTCAGGTCAATTCACAGTGCTCGATCCACCAATCCGGGTTGTTGGCGCGCAGGTCCCTGGCCCCCAGTTCGGCCTGCCCGGCCGTTTCGAACAGGGCAAAACAGGTGGCGCCGGACCCGGACATGCGCGTCAGCCATTGCCCCTCCAGAAAAGACAGCTGTTTCAGCAGCTCTTCTATGACGGGCTGCAAGCTGATCGCCGGTGCCTCCAGGTCGTTGCGTTGATCCTGCAGCCAGCGAAGACTGTCGCGGGCGCTGGAAAAGGCAGGCAAGGCCGCCATTGGCGGATTGTTCTTCCCGGGCAAAGCCTTGAAAACCGCCGAGGTAGGAACCGCGACCCGCGGATTGGCCAGAACCGCGTGCAGCGGTGGCAGATCCGCTGGCGCCACCTGCTCGCCCACGCCCGACATTCTTGCCGCCCGGGCAAGCATGCAAACGGGCAGATCCGCGCCCAAGTCCATGGGGTCGAAGGGCACGGGGGCATCATACATCTGTTGCAGGCCACGCAGCACAGCAGCCGCATCCGACGACCCACCGCCGATCCCCGCCGCTGCCGGCAGATGTTTTTCAAGCGTGATCGCAACAGTCGCGCCAAAGGCCTGCGCCGCGCGCCAGCACAGGTTGCGCGCGTCCTCTGGCACCCCCTCGGCCATCGGGCCTGTCACACGCAGCGACAGCTTGGACGCGGGTTCCAGGATCACCCGATCCCCGACATCGGCAAATCCAACCAGCGAGTCGAGCAGGTGATACCCGTCCGACCGCAGGCCGGTCACATGCAGGGTCAGGTTGATCTTTGCGGGGGCAAAGACCTCAATCGGCGTCTTCATTGGCAACCTGAAGCGGCGGCGCGCCTTCTTCGGCAAGGACCACATCCAGACCGACCTCGATCTTGCGCTTGATCCGCTCTGGGTCCGCCTCTTCTGCGGCGTCTTCCCAATCTACAAAGGACAACGCCCGTTTCCACATGAAGCGCGCCTCCATCTCGCGGCCGACGGCCCAAAAGACATCACCCAGGTGATCGTTGACGATGGGGTCGATCGGCATCAGTTCAGCGGCGCGCACCATCGGGGCGACCGCCTCTTCGTAGCGGCCAAGCCGGTACAGCACCCAGCCAAGGCTGTCGACGATATATCCCGAGTTGGGCTGGGCGGCGACCGCGCGTTCGATCATGTCCAGCGCTTCGTCCAGCTTGATCTTTTTCTCGACAAGCGAATAGCCCAGATAATTCAGAACGTTGGGTTGTTCCGGGCTCAGTTCCAGCGCCTTGCGGAAATCGGCCTCGGCCTTGTCCCACTGGTCACTGCGCTCAAAGCAGATGCCGCGCGCATAGTACAGGAACCACTGGCGCTCTGTGACCTCGGTGAACAGGTCAAGGGCGCGGGTATAGGCGGCAGCGGCCTTGTCGAACTGTTCCATCTGGCGCATCAGATCGGCATAGGCCGAATGCACCACGGGCAAATCGCCATGGGTCTGGGTCAGCGCCTCCAGCACGGCGGCGGCCTCTTCGGGGCGGTCCTGAGCGCGCAGCGCCTCGGCCCGGCCCAATTCGGCCGCATGATAGGCCGGCGCGTCCGCGGGAACGTGGCCATAGGCCTCGACCGCCAGTTCGTACTGCCCCATGTCGTCCAACTGTTCGGCGATCAAAAGCACCGCATCGACATGCTCGGGGCGCAGGTATTCTGCAAGGCGCGAATAGACCAGGGTCAGATCCCCGCCCGATTCCGCCGCCAAGGCGCTGCCAAGGGTATACATCACCTCGGCCAGACCATCGCGCGCCGACCGGACATGGGTGAAGGTCAGCGTCTCGCCCTTTTCCAGCGCCGCGCGCATCGTCGAAAGGCCGGGGTCCAGATCGCGGCCAAAGGCGGTGTCCAACAGGTCGATCGCATCCTTGTTGCGATCCAGCTGGCTCAGGATTTCCGCCCGGGCCATGACACCGCGCCGGGTCATGCCCATGCCGCCGGGACTGTCGGCGGCGAACAGCGCCTCGGCGCTTTCGAAATCACCGACCGACGCCAGCGCCAGCGCCTTGTGATAGATGGCCAGCGGCCCCAGCCCCTGCACGCCCGACACAACGTCAAAGGCGACAAGCGCGGCGGTCATGTCGCCCTGCCCCAGTTGCGCCCATGCCTTGGCCAGCCCATCCGACAGCGGACCAAAGCCCTTGTTTTCGTTGATGGCCTTCAGAACGGCGATGTAGTTTTCGGCCTTGGCGTCCCGCGCCACCTGCGCCATCTGCGCCAACTGGCTGGCGATGCCATCCTGCGAAAGCTTGTCGGCCAGGCCCGCCGCGATTTCGATTTCACCCAGCGCGATATTGGCCAGGATGGCCCTTTCCAGCAGCTCGGGCTTGCCCGGGTCGAACAGGATCGCCCGCCCGTAATAGCGCGCGGCCGCCTTGTAATCGCTGTCAAAGCTGGCCTGCCGTGCGGCCAGGTAATCGCCCGCCACACCGTTCGCAAATGCCCCCTGGGGTGCAACCAGCGCTGCGGCCAGCACCCCCGCACGGATCGCCATTGTCCAAACCATAACCCTGCTGCTCTCCGTTTCGGTTTTGCGTTGGGTAAAGGGTAGGGCCTGCAGCAATGACTGACAAGGACTTGGAAGGGCTTGCCCCTCACGTTCAGGCGATTGGACGTCCACCGACAGCTGAAAGCGGAAGATCGCGGTATTGCCGCAGATTCGACAGCTGCGCCGCGGATATCATTGAGTCGAAGGCAAGCGCGCCGCCGGTTTTTTCGCGCCGCACCACGCGCGCCCGAACAACCTGCCCCATGGCGCTGAACTGGACGGGTTCGCCGATGGTCGGCGGGGTCGGCCCGACAAAGCGCAGGCCCGATTGGCTGACGTTCGTGACACGGACGACAACCGGGCCGCTATCGGTCGAAAGCTGCATGGCCCAGGCACTGGGCCAACGGTCATTTCGGGTTTTCATGGCTTCCCCGGCGCAAGTGGTTCGGCCGGGGAGTATCGCCTGAAATCTCTAACGAAGCCTTACATGTTGGGATAATTCGGCCCGTCGCCACCCTGCGGAACCGTCCAGTTGATGTTCTGGCTGGGGTCCTTGATATCGCAGGTCTTGCAATGCACGCAGTTCTGGAAGTTCACGACGAATTCCTTGCCGCCGTCCTTTTCCACCACTTCGTAAACGCCCGCCGGGCAATAGCGCTGCGCGGGTTCGGCGTATTTCGGCAGGTTCACAGCGATCGGAACATGCGGGTCCTTCAGCTGCAAATGCGCGGGCTGACTTTCTTCGTGGTTGGTAAAGCTGAAGCTGACGTTGGTCAGGCGGTCAAAGGACAGCTTGCCATCGGGCTTGGGGTAGTCGATCGGCTCGAACCGCGCGGCCTGCCCTGTCGCCTCGGCATCGGTCTTGCCATGCTTGAGCGTACCCAGCAGCGAAAAGCCCAGCGTGTTGGTCCACATGTCGACCCCGCCCAGCATCAGCGATGCGGTCAGGCCATACTTGGACCACAGGGGTTTGACGTTGCGGACCTTTTTCAGGTCCTTGCCGATGGCGCCCTGGCGCACCTCGACCTCGTAATCGTGCAGCTCGTCCTGTGCGCGGCCTGCCTTGATCGCCTTGGCCGCCGCCTCGGCCGCCGCGATGCCCGACAGCATGGCGTTGTGGTTGCCTTTGATGCGCGGCACGTTGACCATGCCGACGGAACAACCCAGCATCGCCACACCCGGCGCCACCATCTGCGGCATCGACTGATAGCCGCCTTCAGAAATGGCGCGCGCGCCATAGGCCACGCGCTTGCCGCCTTCCAGCAGCTCGGCCACCATCGGATGGTGCTTGAAGCGCTGGAATTCCATGTAGGGGTACAGATAGGGGTTTTCATAGTTCAGGTGGACGACAAATCCGACGTAAACCTGATTGTTCTCAAGGTGATAGATGAACGACCCGCCCCCGGCATTCGACCCAAGCGGCCAGCCCATGGTATGGGTCACGCGGCCTTCGTGGTGCTTGGCCGGGTCAATCTCCCAGATTTCCTTCATGCCAAGGCCGAATTTCTGCGGCTCCTTGCCCTCGGACAGGCCATAGCGTTCGATCACCTGCTTGGACAGGCTGCCCCGCACGCCTTCGCCAAGGAACACATACTTGCCCAGCAGTTCCATCCCGGGCTCATAGCCGTCGCCCGGCGTGCCATCGGGGTTCTTGCCAAACTCACCGGCGACGACACCGCGAATGGTGCCCTCTTCGCCCCAGACCAGTTCCGAACAGGCCATGCCGGGGAAAATCTCGACGCCCAGTTCCTCGGCCTGCTCGGCCATCCAGCGGCAGACATTGCCCATCGAGACAATATAGTTGCCGTGGTTGTTCATCAGCGGCGGCATCGGAAAGTTCGGGATCTTCAGCTGCCCGGCTTCGCCCAGCATGTAAAAATTGTCCTCGCGGACCGGCACATTCAGCGGTGCGCCCTTGGCTTTCCAGTCGGGGATCAGCTTGTCCAACCCGCAAGGGTCCAGAACCGCACCCGAAAGAATGTGTGCGCCAACCTCAGAGCCCTTTTCCAGAACCACCACCTGCAGGTCGGGATCGATCTGTTTCAGACGGATCGCAGCAGACAGGCCCGCCGGGCCCGCGCCCACGATCACAACATCATATTCCATCGACTCGCGTGTCACGTCGCTCATTGTGGCTCCTTCCCGAGGGGCTTTGAAATAATCTTTCGCAGGTTGGTAGCGCGGCAGCGCAGCATGGGTCAATCGCGACACGGCGTTATTCGCGTGAAATGCGACCATTCGCTGCCCCCACGGCCCCTCTCGGGGCTGGTTTTGCGCGGCCCGCTTGGGCCCCGCGCAATGCAGACCGGCGGAAATCGACTGATCCCCGAAGATCACAAATACTAGACTTTTGCGCGCCCATGTTGCACTGCATGACCGCGATTGCCATTCTGACCTGAAACATGCAGCAGCTGCGCGGCTTGGTCGGCCAAAGCACGACAAAAAACTGGAACGACCCCATGGACAAGATACTGATCACCCGCGCGGGTTTCACCGCGCTCGAAGCCGAATTGAAAAAGCTCAAGTCTGTTGAGCGTCCCTCCGTGATTCAGGCCATCGCCGAAGCGCGCGAACTGGGCGACCTCAAGGAAAACGCCGAGTATCATTCGGCCCGCGAAAAGCAGGGCTTTATCGAAGGCCGCATCCAGGAACTCGAAGGCATCATCGGCCTGGCCGAGGTGATCGACCCCAAAACCCTGTCCGGAACCGTCAAGTTCGGCGCCACCGTGACGGTCGTCGACGAAGACACCGACGAGGAAAAGACCTGGCAGATCGTTGGCGAACACGAGGCCAACATCGAAAAGGGCCTGCTGAACGTCAAATCGCCCATCGCCCGCGCCTTGATCGGCAAGGACGAAGGCGACAGCGTCGAGGTCCGCACCCCCGGCGGTGAAAAAAGCTACGAGATCCTGACCATCGAATACAAGTGAAGCCAAATGGCCGACGAAAAGCAATCTCGCCCGACCCCTCCGGGACTTTATGACCGCACGGACGCCAGCGCCGTGACCGGGGTCGAAATCGCGGCCATCGGCGCGACGGTGGTCTGGGTCCTGCTGTCAGGGGCCTATTTCCTGTTCGGCCAACCGACCGAAGGGGCGGGTATCCGCTTTTTGCTTGCACTGATGGTGATTGTCCTGCCCGTCGCCCTGATCTGGGTCGCTGCCCTGTCGGCCCGCTCGGCCCGCATGATGCGCGGCGAAAGCGCCCGCCTGCAGGCCGCCATCGACGCGATCCGCCAGGCCTATGTCAACCAGGCCCAGAAAGGCCGCAATGAACCGCCCCATCCCGGCCTGATGAAACGCCTGGACGAAATCGCATCCGGCCAGAAGAACCTCGAAGCGACGCTGGCCATGATCGGCTCGACCCGTATGGCCGAAGCCAGCCAGAACGCCGTGGCCGCAAATGCCGCAACCAGCGATGACCAACCGGCGCTGTCCCTTGGCACCCCGGCCGAAGCCCTGCAGCCACCGCTCTCCAACGCCGACTTCATCCGCGCGCTGAACTTCCCGGAAACCGCCGAAGACAAGGAAGGCTTCAACGCCCTGCGCCGCGCCCTCAAGGATCGCGCCGCAGCCCAGTTGATCCAGGCCGCACAGGACATCCTGACCCTGCTCAGCCAGGACGGCATCTACATGGATGACCTGCGCCCCGATCTCGCCCGCCCCGAAGTCTGGCGCACCTTCGCCAAGGGCACCCGCGGCCGCGCCATCGCCCCCCTTGGCGGCGTGCGCGACCGCTCGTCGCTGGCTCTCGCCGCAGGCCGCATGAAACAGGACCCGATCTTCCGCGATGCCGCGCACCACTTCCTGCGCCGCTTCGACCGCAGCTTTGCCGGTTTCGAACCCAATGCCTCGGACGCCGAGATAACCGAATTCGCCGGAACCCGCTCGGCCCGCGCCTTCATGCTTCTGGGCCGCGTCGCCGGCACCTTCGACTAAGGCCAGCCTCTTCTTCTTGGTGAAAATACTCCGGGGGTCCGGGGGCAGCGCCCCCGGCGCTCACAACCCGAAACTGCCGAACGGGATATAGCGCACCCTGTCCCCGGGCTGGATCAATGCCGCACCATCAGGCAGCTCGACCAAGCCCTCAGCCCAGCTCAGCCCCGACACCCGGCCCGACCCTTCGGATTTGAACACCTCTACCCGGCCATCGCGGATACGCGCCCGCAAATACTCGCGCCGCCCCAGCTTCTTGGACTTCGAAAACCCGGCAGGCATGTCAAAGCCCTGCGGCACGCTCCACCCTGCCCCCGCCAAAAGCCCCATCGCCGGGCGCGCAAAGATCAGTGTGCAGACAAAGGCCGCCACGGGATTGCCCGGCAGGCCGAACACCGGCACGCCCTCCCACAGCCCCAGCGCAAGGGGCCGCCCGGGCTTCAACGCGATTCGCCATTCCTGCATCGCCCCCGCTTCGCGCAGCAGGGCCGAAACATGGTCCTCATCCCCGGCCGAGGCCCCGCCCGAAGTCAGCACCAGATGCACCCTTTGCGATGCCTCGTCCAGGCGCGCGCGCAAAGCGCTGCGGTCATCGGGCACGCGCCCCAGATCGACCGGCTCAAACCCAAAGCGCGCGATCATGGTCAGCAGCATCGCGCGATTGGCGTCGAATATCTGGCCCGGCCCCGCCTCGGCCCCCGGCTCCACGACCTCGTCCCCGGTCGACAGCACGCCGACGCGAAGGCGTTCGAACACGGGCACGCGCCCCAGCCCGACTGCGGCCGCAAGGGCCAGATCGGCGGGCGTCATCAACTGCCCCACCTGCAACGCCACCGCGCCTTTTGTCACGTCCTCTCCGGCGCGGCGGGTATTGGCCCCGGGCTTCACGCCGCCGCGAAACGCAACATGCCCGCCGTCAACGGCGCAATCCTCGTCCAGAACAACGGTATCCACACCCTTGGGTAGCGCTGCCCCAGTCAGAACGCGCACGGCATGGCCCGCCGGCACCGCGCCCTGAAACGGGACGCCCGCCGCCGATCGGCCCTGAACCAAGGGCAGGACGACGTCCCCCTCAGGCAAGGACGCCGCAGCAAAGCCATAGCCATCCACCGCCGTGTTGGCCTGTGGCGGATTCGACCGCAGCGCCACCAGATCGCCCGCCAGAACTCGCCCTGCAGCCTGCATCAACGGAACCTCTTCGATACCGACCACCGGGGTCAGCCTGTCCTGCAGCATCCCCAAGGCCTGATCCACAGGCGTCCAGTCGACGCCCGGCGGCAAGGCAAAACAATCGTTGCGCAGTGGCGGCGGCTTCAGGGACACGGGTGCAGTCAACTCCTGTTCTAACCCCAGACCAAATATCCATCCTTCCTCTGGGGCGTTCACCGCCAGCATGGCAGCCAGACGATCAGGTGCAAGCCCCGCAAGCACGCGGGCCATCATGTCAACCTGCACGGCATCGCGGATTTGGCCGTTGCCCGTTGCGGCACGCACCGCAGCGTTGATCAAACCAGGCCAAATCTCGACGAACGCCACGGGGGCCGTCAAGGGATCGAACGGCCAGATTGCCACCTGCCCTGCAAACCGCTGCCGCAGGCGATTGAGGACCGGCAAGCCCATCAAGACCTGTGACCCCACAGCCCCCGCCCCGGCCAGTTGCCAACAGGTAAAACTGCCCCGGGCGCGCGTTTCGCAGGCGCGCTTGTCCGCAAAGGGGTTGGCATAGCCCGCCTTTGTCCGCGCCAGACCGTCAATCTCGCGTTTCAGAGGATTGCCCCAGAACGGCCCCGATGCGCCGCCAAACCCGCGATTGATCGCGCCCGCCACGTCAAAGCGGTTGTTGGCCGCCGGCGCATCCTCGATCCGCGCGGTCAGCCAGTCCCAGACGGCCATGGGATCGGCCTGCCCGGTCAGCGCCCTGGCAAAACCCGCAGGGTAGCCGAACGGGAAATCGAACCCGATCAGCATCCGTTCGCCTTTGGTCAGGCTGGTCTCGATCTGCTCGGCCAGGTCTTCTTCGGCCAACAGGCGGTTGCGCAGATAGCGTGGTGACTGCCCCGCCTCACCGATCCAGATCGCATCCTTGCGCGGGGTCGGCCCGGTGTCATTGCCCCCGGACCAATCGACCATCACAAAGCGATCCCATGCGATCAAAGCCCGACCTCGGACAGGATGAAATCGGCAATCGCCTTGGTGTCGTCCAGATCGAACACAGGGCGATCCATGTCCAGCGGCACATCGCTGGCCACCGCCCGGATCGTCGGATCGCCGGGCGCGATAAGGGTGTTGCCGGTGACCGCCCTGAAGGCCTCGACCTTGGGGTGACTGTCGCGCTTGTAGCCTTCGATCAGCACCAGATCGACCGGGGCAAGACGCGGCAAAAGATCGGAGAGTTTGGGCTCATCCTCGCCGCGCAGTTCGGTCATGTGGGCGACTCGATTGCGCGAAGCCAGGATAACCTCGGACGCGCCCGCGACGCGGTGCCGGTGACTGTCCTTGCCGGGGTGGTCCACGTCAAAACTGTGATGCGCGTGTTTGACCGTCGACACGCTGAACCCTCGCCCGGTTATTTCGGTCACAAGGCGTTCCATCAGCCCGGTCTTGCCCGCGTTCTTCCACCCGGTGACGCCATAGAGTTTCATAGCAATTCCTCTGCCCGGGCCAGATCCTCGGGCGTGTTGACGTTGAAAAAGGGATCAAACGGATCACTCGGGAACAGGCATTCGCGGCCGCCATGTTTGTCGGTCCACAGCACGACCTTTTTCAAGCCGTCCTGCAAGGCCGCGCGCAGGTCATCGCGCAGGGCCACGGGCCAAAGCCCGAATGTCGGATGCCGGATCAGCCCTGATTTCGATTTCGACTTGGTCTGTGCATCGCCCTTGGTCGCGGCCAGAACCAGGGGGTGCACCTGCCCTTCGGAGGCCAGCAGCAGGCGCGGCACCAGATCGCAGGGAAAGAACGGCGTATCGGCGGCGACGGTCACGATGGTGTCCGCGCCCTGTTCCGCCGCCCAGTCCAGCCCGGCCAGAACCCCCGCCAGCGGCCCGGCAAAGCCGGGAATGCTGTCGGCGATCACCGGTAGGCCAGTATCCTTGAACCGCCCGGCATCGCCATTGGCGTTCAGCGCCAAAGCGGCCACCTGCGGCCCGAGGCGATCGCTCACATGATCCAACAGGCTGCGCCCGCCCAAAGACAACAGCGCCTTGTCGCCGCCGCCCATCCGCGTGGCCAAACCGCCGGCAAGGATCACGCCAAGGGGTTGTTTCACGGCTTTCGCCTCCCTTGTTTGTAGGCGGTGGGCATCAGATCCGCCATGGGTTTGAAGGCCATACCCTCGCCGTCCGGCACCGCCACAAAGGCGTTCGGGGCGTAATCCAGCATCAATTCCCGACAGGGCCCGCAGGGTGGAAGCACCTCGCCCCGCCGGTTCACGGCACCACAGAAGAGGACGGTATCGTCGGGGTCCGCGGCCATCGCCATACCAATCGCCACGGGCTCGGCGCAGACACTGGCACGCGGCAGCGTACTGTCGAGATTCATGCCAATATAACGCGCACCCGACGAGGTCAGAACCACGGACGCCACCGAATGCCAATCGCCGCGTTGGCGGTGCTTGATGAAATCCCGCGCGGCACTCATGGCTTCGCGCATCCGAGCATCAAGACTCACGCTTTCCTTCATGCCTGACCTCGCCGCACGCGGCCAAATTCCTTTGAAGGAATTTTCAAAAATCTTCCCAGATTTTTGGGCGCCCGGTTCATGCCGAGCCCTTCCGTCCCGAGCCTTTCGACTCGTCCGGCACGCTGTCTGGATCTGCGTCCCAGTCCAGCCGCTCCTCACCTGACAGACAGACAAACCGCTTGCCACGCATCCGGCCGATGCAGGTCAACCCGACCTGACGGGCGATTTCGACGCCCCAGGCGGTGAACCCCGAGCGTGATGCCAGCACCGGGATGCCCATCAGCGCCGTCTTGATCACCATTTCCGAGGTAAGCCGCCCGGTCGTATACAGGATCTTGTCCTCGGCGCTGACACCGTTCAGGAACATCCACCCGGCGATCTTGTCAACCGCGTTGTGGCGGCCCACGTCTTCCATATAGACCAGCGGGCGGTCGCCCTGACACAGGACCGAGCCGTGGATCGCCCCCGCCTGCAAATACAGCGAAGGCGTCGTGTTGATCTTGTGCGCCAAGGCATAAAGCCACGAGGTTTTGACAGGCGTTTCCGGCAGGGTCAGCCCCTCAAGCCCCTCCATCATGTCGCCAAAGACAGTGCCAACAGCGCAGCCCGAGGTGCGGGTCTTTTTCTTGACCTTCTCCTCGTAGGTGGTCCGGGACGCGGTGCGCACCACGGCCACTTCAAGATCGTCGTCGTAATCGACGCCGGTGATCACATCGTCATCCCGCAGCATTCCCTGATTGCGCAGGAAACCAACCGCCAGATACTCGGGGTAGTCCCCGATGGTCATGGCGGTCACGACCTCCTGCGAGTTCAGGAAAATCGTCAGCGGACGTTCCTCGACCACCGAGATCTCCGTCAAGGCGCCGGTGTGGTCCGTGCCGGTCACCTTGCGGGTCAGGCGCGGTGCCTCGGGGTCAGGGGCGATGATATAGTCGTTGGGCAATTGCATCTGACCTTTGGCTTGGGTAGGGCGGTGAACGGGTTGCAGGGGACAAGTCATGGCGCAGCAGGATGTGATGTCAAGCTATTGGCGCGGGGCGCGGGATGCCACGCCCTTTCTTTTGGTGGTCATACCCTTTGCCATGCTGTTTGGCGTCATCGCCACCGAGGCGGGCTTGACCGTCTTTGAAACGCTCAGCTTTTCCGTGGTCGTGATCGCGGGCGCGGCGCAGTTCACTGCCGTGCACCTGATGTCGGACCATGCGCCCACCGTGGTCGTGCTGGTTTCGGCGCTTGCGGTGAACCTGCGCATGGCGATGTATTCGGCCTCGATCACCCCGCACCTTGGGCCGCTGCCCTTCTGGAAGCGCGCGCTGGTGGGGTATTTCCTCGTCGATCAGACCTATGCCGCCTGCATGCTGGAATACGAACGGCGCGACATGACGCTGGCGGAAAAGTTCGCCTATTTCATGGGGGTCACCACGCCGATCTGCCCACCTTGGTACCTGGCGACACTGGCCGGGGCCTGGATGGGCAATGCGATCCCGGCGAACCTGGGGCTGGACATGGTGCTGCCTATCGCCTTTATCGCCATGCTTGGTCCGGCGCTGCGCACCCGCGCGCATATCTTTGCAGCATTGGCCGCCACCGCGCTGGCGCTGCTGTTCGCCTGGGTGCCCTATAACCTTGGCCTGATCATCGCCGGGGTCGGCGGCATGATCACCGGTGCCGAAGTCGAACGGAGGACAGGGGCATGATCGACAAATCAGACCTGTGGATCGTGATCATAGGGCTTGGCATCGGCTCGTTCGGGCTGCGTTTCGTGTTCCTGGGGATCATCGGGGACCGGGCCATGCCGGAATGGCTGCTGCGCCACCTGCGTTATACCGCCGTGGCCATCATGCCCGCGCTGGTCGCGCCGCTGGTGCTGTGGCCCGCCGCCACGCAGGGCAACACCGATCCATTGCGCCTGGCCGCGGCGCTGCTGGCCCTTGCCGGGGCCTATCTGACGAAAAGCGTATACGGCGGCATGGGCGCGGGTGCGCTGGTCATGCTGCTGGGGGCCTACTGGCCCGTCTGAGCCATCTGCCCGTTGCCTGCCTGACGGGCTTCGAACTCGGCGATGGCGATGGCCTTGTCGTCCTCGTCGTTCTCGTACAGCTTGCGGTCGGTCACGCCGGGCAGCTTGGCGAACTGGTCGGCAAGGTTGTTCGGGTACCAGGTGCTCTTGATCGATTCGAAACCCGGCAGTTTCGACAGCAGCTCAGAGGTCGAGGCCGAGCATTGCGCCGATGCCACCGGCCCGCGCGCTTCGGCCATGCGCAGCGCGGCCTCGGCCACCTGCGGGGAAACCTGAATGGTCTGGATGCGCACGTGATAGGTGCGGCGCGCATGCGCGCGTTCGTAGAAATCCTTGACCTGCGGCGTGATGCCATACAGCACGTCGCGCATTTCAGGCACAGCCCGCAAACGCACGGACCCGGCCGGGTCAAAGACCACCCGCTGGCTGGGTGCATTGATCAACAGGCTGGTATGCGCCCCGGAACCGGACCGGTTGTTGATCATCGTATAAAGCGTCAGCTCGGTGGGGCCCGGGTGCCGATAGGCTGCTGCGGCGATCTCTTCGGGGGTCGAATCGACGCCCGATGTGTTCGCCGCGCATCCGGCCAATGTTATTGCCGCGCAAACGGCCAAAGCTATGGCGCGAAAACCCATAGGCACCCCCCCCCTGAAATCAGTCTTGGTGGATCGCCGAAAAGCGATCAGGAATTGAAGATCGCCATGAAGATCACGAGGCAAAGAATGACAATCACCGTGCGGATGGTGAAAGTGATAAAGCCTTCAAAAGTCTTTTCCTGAGCGGAAATATCCATCGAGCCGTGCTTGTGTTCAGCCATGTCAGCCAGTCCTGTATTTGCGTTTCGGATTGGATTTAGCGCATTTCCGCCGCCCTGTCACGGCACCAATCATGATGAAATGTCGCGGGCCTAGGTGGCCCCCAGTTCCCGGGCCAGCCGAAAGCCGATGCGCCGGGGCTCTTCCTGCTCGGTCTCTTTGGGTTGCGCGCTCAGGATCACCGACAACTGGCTGACGTGCTGAATCAACTGGGTGCGCGCCCCGGTTTCGTCCGTGCCGTAAAAGGTCACGATGTCCGGGTCGAAATAGCCCAGCCCTTCGATCTGCAGCACGCCCGCCTCGCCGCCGGCGAATCCCATGGCGACCTCGTGCTCTTCGTCCAGCTGTTCCTCGAAGTTCTGGATATACAGGATCAGCCGTTCATAGGCCCATTCCGCCGGGCTTTTCTGCTCGAACGGGGTCTGGGTAACCGACTCGGGCAGCACGTCGCGGCGCGGGGCCGCATCATCCGTGTGCACGTCCTTGCGGCGCGGCAGTGCGTCGGCCTCGTGGGCCTCGGCGGCGGTTGCGATCTTGTCGTCCATCACGGCGCTCCTTCACAGCGGCAGGGCGGTGGTTTCCTTGATCTCTTCCATGACGAAACTGGCAGAGATGTCCAAGGCCGGAATGCGGGCGATCACGCGCTTGTAAAAGGCGTCATAGGCCGAAACATCCGCCACCCGGACCCTTAGAAGATAGTCCAGATCGCCGGTCATGCGATAGGCCCCGACCACTTCGGGCATGGCGCCGATCACCCTCTGGAACCGCTCCATCCAGTCGGGATCATGGGCATGGGTGCGCACCTGAACCACCACTTCGAGCGGGCAACCGACCTTGTCGGGGTCGGCCAGGACCACGCGGGCGCGGATCACCCCGGCCTCTTCCATCTGGCGCACGCGCCGCCAACAGGCGTTGCGCGACAGGCCGACCTGTTCGGCCAGTGCATCCATCGACAGACTGGCATCGCGTTGCAGCAACCCCAGAATACGCCGGTCAAATTCATCCAGTTTAGACGTCATTTGTGGATGCTATCCCAAAATACCGGAATTCTCAAAGAATTTCGAGATCCGCTTTCAGACCGCGCTGACTATTCTACCCACGACACGCAACAGGAGCCTACCGCATGAGCGATCAAAGCCAGCCCAACAGCACCCCCTTTGCCCGGATTTTTCTGGATCACCCCGCCTCGGTTCACGAAAGCTATTTCCAGCACATGGGCTTTGCCATGCGCTTTGCCTTCTGGCTGGCGGTTGCGGCCGTGGCGGCGCTGATCCATGCCATCATTCCCGTCGCTTGCGAAAAGACGGCCAGCACCATCATCCGGCGGCTGTACGCCCGGATCGAGAACCGCGGCGCGCGCTAACGCTCAGATCGCCTGAAAGGCATAGGCCCCGTCGGCGCGCAATTCGCGAGTCGCCCGCCCGATGTGCCAAAGATGCAGGCAATGCGCCATCGCCTCGACCAGCGCCAAACCGTATTCGGCATCGCCGATCTTGCGCTTGAACAGCGGGGCAAAGCATTCGCCCGCCGACATCGGATGCACAAGATGCGCGTGCAGACGGTCCAAAGCCGAGTGGTGGTTTTCGATCAACTGCCGCATGCGCGGGGCCAGCCCTGTAAAGGGCAGCTTGTGCCCGCCCAGCACCAGATGATCGGGCCGCGCCAGCGTCGACAGGCGTTCACAGGCCTCAAGCCATTCGGCCACGGGATCGGCCTGCGGTTCGGTGGCATAGACGCCAAGGTTGGAGCTGATCGACGGCAGGATCTGGTCCCCGGCGATCACCAGATCGCAATCGCGCGACCACAGGGTCGCGTGTTCCGGCGCGTGGCCGTTGCCGATATGCACGTCCCAGGTGCGCCCCCCGGCCTGCACCGTGTCGCCCTGCTTGATCCGGGTGAAGCCCAGCGGCATGGGATAGACGCAATCGGCAAAGTTGAAGGGACGTTCGGTCAGGCGCTGCTGCAGCACCTTTGGCGCCATGCCGCAGTGTTTCCAATAGCTGACGGTTTCCGGCGCGGGGCGGTCCTGCGCGTCCAGTTGCAGCATCCGGGCAAACAGCCAGGCGGTGCGCGTGGTGATCAGCTCGGCCCCGTGTTCACTCTGGAACCAGCCCGCCAGCCCGATGTGATCGGGGTGGTGGTGCGTGGCGATGACCCGTGTCACCGGCTTGCCCTTCAAGGGGCTTGCCATCACCTGTTCCCAGATCGCCCGGGACTTTTTCGTCGAAAAGCCAGTATCGACGATGGTCCAGCCATCGCCATCGTCCAGCGCATAGACGTTCACATGGTCCAGCTTCATCGGCAGCGGCTGGCGCAGCCACAGAACACCGTCCGCCACCTCGATGGCCTCGCCTGGCTGGGGCGGGGTTTCCCAAGGATAGCGGATCAGGTTTTTTTGCGCGCCCATCACACGGCCAGATCGTCGGGCGTGATCGCCATCAGATCGGCATCCCCTGCCCGGGCATGGACAAACAACCCGGTGTGTTCCGGCAACAGCCGGGTGATGTAGAACCGCGCGATCCGGGCATGCGCGCCCTCGGGCTGCGCCACCGCTGCCCGCAGGTGGTAGTAGCTGCCCAGCACACGGGCAAAGCCGCGCAAAAAGGGCACCGCCCCGGCAAAGCGCCGCGGCATGTCTCGGGCAACCAGCGCCTCGATGGTTTCGCGCAGCGTCTCAGAGGCTTGCCAGACTGCCTCGGCCAGATCGGGCAGCGTGCCCTTGGCGCTTTCGGCAAAGCCTTCGATTTCATCCAGCAGACGATAGGCCGCCTCGCCGCCGTCCATCAGCTTGCGGCCCACAAGGTCCATGGCCTGAATGCCGTTCGTGCCTTCGTAGATCGCCGTCACCCGCACGTCGCGCAGGTACTGCGCCGCGCCGGTTTCCTCGATGAAACCCATGCCGCCATGCACCTGCACCCCCATGCTGGCCACATCGATCCCGGTATCGGTGCCGAATGCCTTGGCGATGGGCGTCAGCAAGGCGGCGCGCGCCTTCCATTCGGCGCTGCCGGTGGCACGGGCCATATCAATCGCAACGGCGCAATCCAGCGCAATGGCGCGGGCGGTGAAAATCTCGGCCTTCATGGTGGCCAGCATCCGGCGCACATCGGCGTGGCCAATGATGGTGCCCTCGGGGCTGTGGCCCTGTTTGCGGTCGTTCGCATAGGCCAGCGCGTGTTGATAGGCGCCCTCGGCCGCGCCGATCCCCTGCCCGCCAACACCCAGCCGCGCGTTGTTCATCATGGTGAACATGGCACGCATGCCGTCGTGCGGCTCGCCCACCAGCCAGCCGGTGGCGCCGTCGTATTGCATGACGCAGGTCGGGCTGCCGTGCAGGCCCATCTTGTGTTCTAGGCTGACCACCTTGAGACTGTTGGCCACACCGGGATTGCCGTTTTCATCCGGGATCAGCTTGGGCACAAGGAACAGGCTGATGCCCTTGGTGCCCGGAACCCCATCGGGCAGGCGCGCCAGAACCAGATGGCAGACGTTTTGCGTAAAGTCGTTGTCGCCCCAGCTGATGTAGATCTTCTGACCGCTGATCGCATAGGTGCCATCGCCGTTGGGTTCAGCCTTGGACGCCAGCGCGCCCACGTCCGACCCCGCCTGCGGTTCGGTCAGGTTCATCGTCCCGGCCCATTCGCCACTGACCAGCTTGGGCAGGTACAGCGCCTTGAGCTCATCGCTGGCGTGATGTTCCAGTGCCTCGATCTGGCCTTGGGTCATCAGCGGGTTCAACTGCAACGACAGGCAGGCCGCGCTCATCATTTCGTTCACGGCGGTGGTGACTGCCATGGGCAGGCCCATGCCGCCGTTTTCCGGGTCTGCCGCGATGGCGACCCAGCCGCCTTCGGCAATCGCCTTGTAGCCATCGGCAAAGCCCTTGGAGGTCCGCACCACGCCATTCTCAAGCCGCGCCGGGTCCAGATCGCCGCTGCGGTTCAGCGGGGCCAGTACCTCTTCGCACATCTTGCCGGCCTCGGTCAGGATAGCCTCGACCATGTCGGGGGTTGCCTCGGCATAGCGGTCGGTCCCGGCGACCTGCGCGAAATCCACGACATCGTTCAGAAGCAGACGGTAATCATCCAGGGGGGCACGATAGGGCATGTTGTCTCCTGATAGCTTGGCAAGGCGGTAATGCTCTTGTAGCAAAGGGTTTTGTGGCGCAAGGGTATAGGCCCCAGCACCACCTTCAACTGAAACGCCGCGTCACAAATCGCGGCTGGGGATGCCATGGCCAATCCGACGACCCAGACATTGACCGCCGATGCCGCAGGGCTGGATCAGGCCGCCGCGTTGTTGCGGCAGGGCGCGCTTGTCGCCTTTCCGACCGAAACGGTCTATGGCCTTGGCGCGGATGCCTGCAATGACCATGCCGTCGCCCGCATCTACGAAGCCAAGGGCCGCCCCAGTTTCAACCCGCTGATCGTGCATCTGGCCGATCTGGACGCGGTAAAGCAACTGGTCGTCTGGAACGATGCCGCCGAGGCCGTCGCCCGCGCCTGGTGGCCCGGCCCCCTGACCCTGGTCCTGCCGCTGCGCGACGGGGCGCAGGTGTCGAAACTGGTCACTGCCGGGCTGGATACGCTGGCCGTTCGTATCCCGCAGGCCCCTGTCGCCCGCGCCCTGCTGCGCGCCTTTGGCGGGCCGGTTGCCGCGCCTTCGGCCAACCGTTCGGGGCAGATCAGCCCGACCCGCGCGGCGCATGTCCTGCAAGGGCTGTCAGGCCGGATCGAGGCAGTGGTGGATGGCGGCGCCTGCCACGTCGGCCTGGAATCCACGATCCTTGGCCTTGCCGGCAAACCGACCTTGCTGCGCCCCGGTGGGATCACCCTTGAACAGCTGTCCGAAACGCTTGGCGCACCAGTCGCCGAACGCCGCGACACCGAAACGATCTCGGCGCCTGGGCAGATCAGATCGCATTATGCCCCGCGCGCACAAGTGCGCCTGAACGCGACCGATTGGAACGACGGCGAAGCGCGGCTTGGTTTTGGCGATGTCGCCTGCGATCTGAACCTGTCCGCCACAGGCGACCTGACAGAAGCCGCCGCCAACCTGTTTGAATTCCTGCACAGCCTGGATGCCACGGGCGCCGAGACCATTGCGGTGTCGCCGATACCCCATGTCGGGCTGGGCGTTGCCATCAACGACCGGCTTAGCCGGGCGGCGGCCGAGCGATAGTCGCCAGCGCCGCCAACAGGGGCGCAATACCCGCCTTGCTGGCCTTGAACTGCGGGATTGCCGCCCCGACAAGCTGACCGTCCTTGAAATGGTACAGCTCGCAGTGGCTGGCAAAGACCTCGACTTCGATCTGCCCACCTTCCCACTGCAGCGATACCGTCGGCCAATAGCCCCGCGTGGCGCTGATCGGCATTGCGGCCTGCTCGGACAGCAGGCTCAGCAGCTTGGTGGCGGTCTTGATGGCGGCGGGTTCGGGCGCCCAATCGGCGCTCCATTTCACGTCGATGCCCTGCCAGATGTCTGGCAGATCGGGGCCTGCGCCCCGCGCGGTCAAGCGCGCCCACCCTCGGCGGACAGCGCAAGCGCCGCGACCCCCAGGGTTTCCAGCGCCGCCTCCCATTTTTCCACATCCGGCAGGTCAAAGATCAGCCGCGCCGAGGCATCGCAGACCAGCCAGCCGTTCTGCGCCAATTCGCTTTCCAGCTGCCCCGGCCCCCAGCCGGAATAGCCCAGCGCCATCAGCCATTGCGCGGGCCCGGTGCCGCGCCCCAACTCTTCGAGAATGTCCAGCGTGGCGGTCATGCTGATGTCATCGCGCACCTGCAACGTAGTCATGGCCGACGCGTAGTCGGGCGAATGCAGCACAAAGCCGCGCCCCATTTCCACCGGTCCGCCAAAGTGCACCGCCCGGCTGGTCACATCGGGGGACATCGCAACATCCAGCTGCGCCAGAAGCGCCTTCATGTCGACGTCGCCGCTGGGCTTGTTCACGATCAGCCCCATCGCGCCTTCGTCGGAATGATCACACATGAAGACGACGCTGTGCTCGAACCGCGGATCGCCCATGCCGGGCATCGCGATCAGCATCTTTCCTGTCAGATCCGTGGTGGCAAGCGGGGTTCTGTCCTGCATGGCGGCGGCCTTTCTCATAAGTCCGTCCTTTCAACATGGCCCCGCGCCGCGGCACGCGCAAGGGAAAGCCGTGCGTGTCGGTCACGCCACCGTGCACGCACCATCGCCGGAACGTGACTTCATTTTTCATCTCAAACAGGCCATGTGAGCATGATGAAGATATCGCACGCCCTTTTTCCCCTGCTTTGCCTGCCCGCCCTTGCCGGCGCGGGCGGATATGACAACGTCGTTCAGGCACAGCTGCGCCCGGGCTGGCGGCTGCCCAATGGCGACCACATGGCCGCGCTGCACCTGACGCTTGCTCCGGGGTGGAAAACCTATTGGCGCGCGCCCGGCGACGCGGGCATTCCGCCGCTGTTCGACTGGCGCGGCAACCAGACCAGCAAGGTCGAGGTAAGCTGGCCCGCGCCGCACGTGTTCCACCAGTCCGGCATGCGCTCGGTCGGGTACAAGGGCGAGGTGGTGCTGCCCCTGCGCGTCAGCCTGCGCCACACCGGCAAGGACAGCCGCCTGCGCGGGATCATCGACATCGGCATCTGCAAGGATGTCTGCCTGCCGCACCGCGTCCGGGTCGAGGCAATCCTGCCCGCCACCGGTGGCACCCCGGATCCGTTGATCGCCGCCGCCATGGCCGATGTACCCTTTTCCGCCGCCGAGGCGGGGGTGACGGCCGTGCACTGCAAGGTCGGCCTAAGCCAGGCAGGGATGACCCTGCGCACCGAAATCGCCATGCCGCGCCTGTCCGGCACGCCCGACACCGTTATCGAAACCGCAGACCCCGACATCTGGGTCGCCGAACCCGAAACCCGTTGGGATGGCGGCCTGCTGGTTGCCGAAACCCGGTTGACCCATACCACCGGCGGCGCCTTTGCGCTGGATCGCTCGGGCGTGCGGATCACCGTGATCGCGGGCGACATGGCGGTCGATATCAAGGGCTGCGACCGCTAGGCGGCATACGCGCGCGGCCCCTACGCCGCGCGGTGCCGTTTCAGGCGGGCCAGGCCCAGCGCCAGACCGGCCAGCACATACAGGCCCAGCGATACAACCGCCGCCCCCAGGATGAACATCCCCAGCGCCGCCAACATCGCCGGCATTGAGGCGACTTGCGGCAAGGCCAGCGCCTGGGGCAGCGCGCCGGTCCAGGCGACGTGGCCCATGGTGGCCCCAAGCCATCCCAACAGCGCCAGCGCCCCCAGCCAGGTCAGCGCACGCACACCGCCCGCCCGGAACCGCAGCCCCCGGCGAAACGCGACGCGCATCCGCCCCATGTCGTGCTGTACGGCGATCAGGGCCGGAACGACCATCAGCACCAGGATCATCCCAAAGCCCAGACCGTAGACCAGCGTCACGACCGTCGGCTTGAGGAACTGCGCATCGTCCGACCGTTCGTACAGCAGCGGCGCAAGGCCCAGAACCGTGGTCGCGGTGGTCAGGAACACCGGCCGCAGGCGATCGGCGGCACCGTCGATGATCGACGGAACAATGCCCCTTTCGGCCGCGTATTCGTCGATCTGCGTCACCAGCACGATGGAATCGTTGATGATGATCCCGGTCATCCCCAGCAGCCCGACCACCGTGAACATGCTTAGCGGGATTTCCCAGGCCGCGTGGCCATAGATCGTTCCGACCAGCCCGAAGGGGATCACCGACATCACCACCATGGGCCGCGTCCAGCTGGCAAAGACCCAGGCCAGGACAAGGTATATCCCCAAAAGCACCAGAACCAGACCGCTGAGCGCATCGGCCAGGAATTCGTTTTCCTGTTCGGCCAGGCCGGAAATCCGGTAATCGACCTGCCGGTTCGCCGAGATGCCGGGCAGGATTTCCTCTTCCAGCGCTTTCATGATCTCGGTCGCGCGGGCCGGGTCGTCCTCGGATATGTCACCTGTCACGGAAATCAGCCGCACGCCGTTTTCACGCAGAACAGTGGAAAAGCCGGTGCGACGCTCGACGCTGACAAGGTCGGCCAGCGGCACGTATTCGCCCGCATTGGTGCGCATGTGGGTGCGCTCCAGGAAATCGGCGGTCAATTCGCCCTCGGGCAATTCGACCCGGATCGTCGCGCTGCGCGGACCATCGGGATAGGTCGCGGCCTCGATCCCGCCAAGCCGGTTGCGCAACACGCGCCCCAGCCCGTCGATGTCAAAGCCCAGCGCCTGCCCCTGCGGCGTCAGCTCAAGGATCAACTCTTCCTTGTCGTAGGCCAGGTTGTCCTCGACGGCCGACACCTCGGGAAAGCGGCTGACGGCAGCCTTCAGATCCTCAGAGGCGGATTTCAGGACCGCAGCGCTGGCACCATAGAACTGGACGTCCAGCGCATCGCCGCCCGGCCCCGACCGCCAACCACGGAAGGAAATCGTTTCGACCAGCGGGTGGCGCGTGACCTTGTCCTGCAGTTCCCCGACAAAGGCAAAGCTGGAATAGGGCCGCAGGTCGGCCTCGATCAGTTCGATCGAAATGCCGCCCAACTGGTCGGCGTCCTTGGTTTCGGCGCCGGACAGGCCGCGCCCGGCATTGCCGCCGATTTCGGCCATGACATAGTCAAGCGGGTTGGTGCCGTACCGCTCTTCGTATTCGCGGCCCAGATCCTCGGTCGCCCGTTGCAGCAGGCGCATCTGTTCCAGAGTATCGCTTCGCGTGGCGCCCGGCGCCATGGCAAAGTTGCCGGTGACCGAAGGCTGCTCGGGCGAGTTGAAGAACCGCCACTGCACGTCGCCGCGAATGAACAGCGCCGCCTGGCTGGCAAAGGCCACGACAGCCCCCGCCAGGACCACGTAGCGCGCGGCGATCACCCCGGCGACGAAAGGCCGGAACAGGGTTTCGCGGATCCAGCGGAATGCCCGGTTGGTCACGCGCGATGGCAGGTCGTACCAATGGTTCTTGACGCTGTGCGCCACCGCATGGGCCATGTGATTGGGCAGGATCAAGAAGCATTCGACCAGACTGGCCATCAGCACGGCAATCACCGTGAACGGAATGTCCCCGATCAGGTCGCCAAAGCGCCCGCCGATGGCGACAAGCCCGAAAAACGCGATGATCGTGGTCAGCGTGGCCGAAAACACCGGCAACGCCATGCGCCGCGCCGCGGTCTCGGCCGCCTCATAAGGGCCCAAGCCGCGCCGCGCCAGGTGGTCGGCATGTTCGCCCACCACGATGGCATCGTCGACCACGATCCCAAGGGTGATGATCAGCGCGAACAACGAGATCATGTTGATCGTCAGCCCCGACACATACATCAGCGCAATCGCCGCCAGCAGCGAGGTCGGGATGCCCAGGGCCACCCAAAGCGCGGTGCGCGCGTTCAGGAACAGGAACAGCAGCGCAACCACCAGGGCCAGTCCCATGGTCGCGTTGTCCAGAAGGATGTTCAGACGCCCGGTGATGGCCTCGGCCCGGGTGCGGATCAAATCAATGCTGACACCCTGCGGCAGCGAGGCGCTGAAGTCGTCCGCGACCTCCTGCACCGTCTTTTGAATGCCGATGGCGTCGCCCCGGTCGCTGCGGTCGACCCGCACCGAAATCGCCGGGTTTTCGCCGACGAAATAGCTGCGTTCGCGGTCGATCCCCTCGACCCGGACGCGGGCCACGTCGCCCACCGTCAGCTTGGAGCCATCCTGGTTCGACCGCAGCACGATCCCCGCCAGATCGTCGGCCGCGCGTTTTTCGACACCGGTGCGCACACGCGCGCCCGCGCTGCCCACATCGCCCGCCGGATCGGCGTTGACCTCGGCGGCGATGGCGGTAGCGATCTGCGCCATGGTGACGTCGTTGGCGATCAGGTTCTGCGATGGCACCTCGATCACGGTGCGCGGCGCGGCAAGCCCCTGGATGGTCGTGCGCGTCACGCCTTCGGCGAACAGGCGCACCACCAGTTCATCGGCAAACCGGGCCAGCTGATCCGTGCCCACGGGTCCGGTGATCACCAGGTCGGTGACCCGGTCGCGCCAATAGCGGCGTTCGACATCCGGTTCTTCGGCGTCTTCGGGCAGGTTGGTGACCCCGTCCACCGCCGATTGCACGTCATTGGCAGCGCGCGCCATGTCCCAGCCCGGCTCGAACTCGAGACTGATCGAAGCGCGTCCCTCGCGCGACGAAGCGGACGAGCTTTCGACCCCCTCGACCGTCAGCAGGGCCGGTTCGAGAACCTGCACGATGGCGGAATCCACATCCTCGGCCCCGGCGCCGTCCCATTGGACGGACACCGACACCTCATCGATGATCACGTCGGGAAAGAACTGCGCCCGCATGTTGGGAACCGCGAACAGCCCTGCGACCAGAAGCACGACCAATAAAAGGTTCGACAGGGTCGGGTGGCGGGTAAAGTAGGAAAAGATGCCGCCGGCGCGATCAGGCAGGGCACGTGCCATGTCAGCCCCCCATCCGTTCTTCGAGACGGGCGACCGTGCTGGCGGGAACCTTGTCCTGCGACAGTTGCGACAGGATGCGCGCCTTGGCCTCTTCCGGCATGCGGGTGTTTCCTTCGACAAAGGCGCGCAGCTTGGCGCGGCGTTCCTCGGTCAGTTCCAGCATTTCGGGTTCCTGCGGGGCAGGCGCACCTTCGCTGCGCAGCGGATTGACGCGGATGCCCGCCCCCAGCAGGGGCGTGCGTTCCGCCACAACCTCTTGGCCCTCAAGATCGCGGGCGCGGATCAGGACATCGTCGCCCTGCCGTCGCAGTACCGTGACCACCGCAGTCGCAAGCCGTTCTTCCTCGCCGATCACCAGAACCTCGCCCGCGGCGTTGACTGCCGTGGCGGGCAGCCGGGCAACACGGGCCAAGGGCGCCTCTTGCACCGAAACGGTGACGAAATCGCCGGGTTTGAAACCGCGCGGCGCGTCCAGCGTGGCGAACAGGCGGCGTCCGGTCTGACCATCGCCCACCGCCGCGCTTTCGCGGCTGATCTGGCCGCGCGCCTGGATGTTCGTGCCAAAGACATCCAGCGTGACCGTCACATCGGCGCGGCGCAGTTTGCCGTCGTCGTCCAGAAGCCGCGCGTATTCCTGCGTCGACACCCTGAACACCACTTCGAGCGCGTCTGCATCGACAATCTGCGCCAGCTTTTCATTGGTCGACACCAGACGACCGGCGACCACCGTCACATCCGACAGCGTGCCCGAGAATTCCGCGCGGATTTCGGTGTTGGCCAGATGCCGGCGCGCTTCTTCCAACGCGATCTGGGCGCGCTTGAGCTTGGTCGCGGCCTGATCAATCCGCGATTGTGCTGTCGCCACCGCCTGGCGCCGTGACAGCACCGCCTGATGCGCGCTGGACAGGGCCAGTTCTGCGGTTTCGACCGCCGCAGCGGTACCGACGTTGCGATCCACCAGGTCGGTTTGCCGCTTCAGCGCCTGTTCGCGCAGGGCCACCTGGTCGCGCGCCGCCTGCAATTCATCCTCGGCCAGCACGATGGCGCGGTCCGCTTCACGCTGTTCGGCCTGAGCGTCCAGCAGATCACTTTCGGCGCGTTCCAGCGCCGCCTGGGCATCGGCCGGGTCGATACGCGCCAACAGCTGACCCTGCGTGACCTGACCGCCTTCGACGAAATCCGGGTGCAAATCGATCAGCGTTCCGCTGCTGGCCGCGCGCAGTTCCAGCGTGCGACTGGATTGCACTTCGCCAAAGGCGCTGAGCACCGGCGTCACCGTTTCGAAAACCACCGGCGCGACGTTGACGGCAAAGACCCGTTCCCGCGCCTGCGGCACGCGCGGCTCTTCGGACATGCGGGCCTGAACCGCCTCGCGCACCATCGTTCCGGCGTAGAACATCAACCCCAGGGTCACGGCTGTCAGGAACAGCCCGGTCAGGCTTTTGCGTAAGAAGCGCATGTATCAATCTCCGCGGAGGTCACCGCCGTGCGGGACGGCTCAGGAATAATTCCCGGACATGCCCCGCACAATACTGTACGGGGTTATACGCAGGGGCGGATCACTTCCGTCGCAAATGTTCGTCCAAACGCGGAAAAATCTCGACAAAGTTACAAGGCCGGTGCCGGAAATCGAGCTGCCAGCGCAAAATTTCATCCCAGGCGTCCTTGCAGGCGCCGGTGCTGCCCGGCAGCGCGAACAGATAGGTGCCGCCCGCGACGCCCCCGGTGGCGCGGCTTTGCACGGCGCTGGTGCCGATTTTCTGAAACGACACCATGGTGAAAACGGTGCCAAAGGCGTCGATTTCCTTTTCATAGACATCGCGGTGCGCCTCGACCGTGACGTCGCGTCCGGTCAGCCCCGTGCCCCCGGTCGAGATGATCACGTCCACCTCGGGGTTGGCGATCCAGGCGCGCAGCTGGTCGGCGATCTCGGCGCGTTCGTCGCGGATGATCTTGCGGTCGGCAAGGCTGTGACCGGCCTCGGTCAGCCGCTGCACCAACGTGTCGCCCGAGCGGTCTTGATCCAGCCCACGCGTGTCGCTGACCGTCAGGATGGCGATACGCACCGGGATGAATTCCTTGGTCTCGTCGATACGGCTCATGCTATGTCCCTTTCACCGTGTTGAGGTCAGCGCCAGCCGCACGGCAAGGCCCGCGAACAGCGTGGCCGACAGCCAGCGCAGCACCCGGTCGGCCACCGACCCGCCGGTCAGCCCGGCGCGCAGGTATCCGGCGAATTGCCCGACCAGCCCGTTGATCACCAGCCCGCCCAGCGACAGCACCATTCCGAAGATCAGGAACTGCGGCAGGATCGCCCGGTCAGGCGTCACGAATTGCGGCACAAAGGCCAGGATGAACAGGATCACCTTGGGGTTGGTCATGTTCACCGCAAAGCCCTGCACAAAGGCCTGCGCCGGGCGCAGCCCCTTGCCCTGCGGCCCGCCAATGGGCGCGCGCAGTGTCTTGACCGCCAGCCACAGCAGATAGGCCACGCCGCCCCAGCGAATCGCCTCGAAAGCGGCGGGAAAGGTCGCCAGAAGCGCGCTAAGCCCCAGCCCTGCCAGCGCCGCATGCACCAGCCCCCCCGCCGCGATCCCGGCCGAGGCCGCCCAGCCGGGCCGCGCGCCACCGCGCAAGCCCTGCGCCAGGCAGAACATCATGTCCGCCCCCGGCGTCAGGTTCAGGGCCAGCCCCGCCGGAACAAAGGCAAGCAGAACGATCAGATCAACGCTCATTTGCCTGATGCCTCCAGCCGGGTCCTCAGCTCTAGCAGATCGGCCCATGCTTCGCGTTTGGCCGCGGGCGTGCGCAGAAGGTAGGCGGGGTGAAACATCGGCAGCGCCGGGCGGCCGGCAACCTCGGTCCATTGCCCGCGCAGCCGCGTGATCCCGCGTTTGCCCAGCAAAGCCTGGCAACTGATGTTCCCGGCGATCACCAGCAGGTCTGGATCGACCAAGGCGATGTGGCGCTGCAGAAAGGGCAGCATCATGGCGATCTCGTCCGGTTTGGGGTCGCGGTTCTGCGGCGGGCGCCAGGGCAGGACGTTGGTGATATAGACGCTGTCGTCACGCGACAAATCAATTGCCGCCAGCATCCGGTCCAGCAACTGCCCCGCCTTGCCGACAAACGGTTTGCCAATGCGGTCCTCGTCGCGGCCGGGGGCTTCGCCGATGATCATCACGCGGCCTGCGGGATTGCCGTCGCAAAACACAAGGTTGCGCGCCCCGCGCTTCAACTCGCAGTGTTCAAAGGCCTCCATCGCAGCGCGCAGACCCGCCAGGTCGGCGGCGGCCTTGGCGCTGGCCAGGGCCACCTCGACCGGGTCCGGCCCTTTTTCAGGCACGACGATGCCGGGGGCCGTGCGGGCGACAGCCACCTGCGCCTTTTGCGATGCGGCGGCTTCGCGGGCGGCCTGCTCGATCGCGAAACGGTCGATCGGGCGGTCCGAGATCGCCTCGTCCACCCCCATCTCGAACTGCCACTCCAAAAGAGCGCGCGCCGTATGCCAATCCAAAGCCGATTCCATTTCGGCACCCTACCCCCGCACAAGGGGCAAAGGAAATGCGCCCTCTTGCCCGGATGCGCAAAATCCCCCCGGCGCAGTCAACACCGCGCCCCGGCCCCCCAAGCCGCGGGGTGGGCGGGTGGGCGCGGCTTCAAGGGCGCTGGCACCACTTGCCCCCAAGCCTTTCGCTTTCTATTACGAAAGCAGACAAACACGAGGGCACCATGCGTTTCGATCACCGCCACCTTCTGGGCATCGAGCCCCTGCGCCCCGACGAGATCACGACCGTACTGGATCTGGCCGACCAATATGTCGGCTTCAACCGCCGCCGGGACAAACACGCCAGCGCACTGGCAGGTCTGACCCAGATCAACATGTTCTTCGAAAACTCGACCCGCACCCAGGCCAGTTTCGAACTGGCGGGCAAACGGCTGGGCGCGGACGTGATGAACATGTCGATGCAGGCCAGCTCGATCAAGAAGGGTGAAACCCTGATCGACACCGCCATGACGCTGAACGCCATGCACCCCGATCTGCTGGTTGTGCGGCACCCGCATTCCGGCGCTGTCGACCTGCTGGCGCAAAAGGTGAACTGCGCGGTTCTGAACGCCGGCGACGGCAAGCACGAGCACCCCACCCAGGCCCTGCTGGACGCCTTGACGATCCGCCGGGCCAAGGGCCGCCTGCACCGCCTGAACATCGCCATCTGCGGCGACATTGCCCATTCGCGCGTGGCGCGCAGCAACATCCTGCTGCTGCACAAGATGGAAAACCGCATCCGCCTTGTCGGACCTTCGACCCTGATGCCCTCGGGGATCGAACACTTTGGCGTCGAGGTCTACGACAACATGGAAGAGGGGCTGAAAGACGTCGACGTCGTCATGATGCTGCGCCTGCAAAAGGAACGCATGGACGGCGGGTTCATCCCGTCTGAACGCGAGTATTACCACCGTTATGGGCTGGACGCCGAAAAGCTGGCCAAGGCCAAGCCCGACGCCATCGTCATGCACCCCGGCCCGATGAACCGCGGCGTCGAGATCGACGGCACCCTGGCCGACGACATCAACCGCAGCGTCATCCAGGATCAGGTCGAAATGGGTGTCGCCGTGCGCATGGCAGCGATGGATCTTCTGGCACGCAACCTGCGCGCCCGCCCCAAAGAGGTGATGGTATGACCAGCATGCTGATCAACGGGTCGGAAACCGGCACCGTCCGCCTGTTCCACCTGGACCTGCCGCCCGAGGCGATCGAGCGTTTCACCACCATGGCCGGCACCGGCGAATGGCCGCTGAAATACGGTCTGGGCGCCAAGACCCTGCGCCCCGCCTTTGTCGACGTCGTCAGCATTCGCGACCTCGAGGACATGCCGCTGTCGCGCTACATGGCCGAGGCGCACAACGCCTCGGGTGCGGATTTCAACGCGGCGCGTCCGCAGATCGACGCCCTGAAGGGCCATGTGCTGATCCTGCCCAGCCAGGCCTTTGACAACACCACCCAGACCCTGACCGTCGCCGCGCCGCTGCGCTGGGTCGGCACCTTTTCCGAACTGGCCCCCAAGGCACGCGGCGCGCGGCTGCGGACGGATTCGGCCAAGGGCATCGAGTCGGCTGACGGCCCGGTATCGCCGCCTCTGAACATCCCCAAGTTTCTGATCCTGGCCGCCATCGGCGTCGTCGCCCTGGTGGCGTTGGTCCTGGTCCGGGTGCTGGGATGACCGAAACCGGCCCGGCCAGCGCGGCGCCTCTTTCGCCGCCCCCCGGATGGGAGGGGCTGCTTGACCCCGGCGAAGTGATCCTGTGGCAGGCGCGCCCGGCGCCCGGCCTGTCGCTTGGCCGTGTCCAGCCGATGCGGCATGTCATGGGTTTGATCTTTGTCACCTTTTCGTTGTTCTGGATGTCGGTGGCCAGCAGCATCACGGGCCAGATCAAAGAAGGCCCTGTCGGGCTGTTTCCGCTGTTCGGGTTGATCTTTCTGGCAATCGGGATGTGGAATGCCGGGCTGTTCGTGATCTGGAATGCCTTTGTGCGCCGGTTCACCACCTATACGCTGACCAACCGGCGCGGCTTTGTCGCCTCCAATACGCCCCTTCTGGGCCGCAAGCTGAAATCCTATCCGATCCAGCCCGATACGCCGCTTGAATTCGAAGGCGACGATCCCGGCACCATCTGGTTCGCCGAACGCCACGTGATGACCAAGAACGGATCACACCGGCACCGCATCGGCTTTGAACGCATCCCCGAGGCGCGCAAGGTCTATGCCCTGCTGCGCCAGATCCAGAGAGGAGAGGCATGATGCGTTTTTCGCCCGATCGCAGGACCTATATCCAATCCCACCTGACCCTTGCCGCCATCGCCATGGCGGCCGGCATGGCCATCCTTTGGCTGGCGGGCAATCCGCATGTCTGGACCGGGGCCATCGGCGGGCTGGCCGCCGTGTCGCTGCGCGGCTGGTACCTCATGGACGAAGAGCTGGGCCACCACTGGGACATGGTCGACGGCGCGCTGAACGGCCCTGCCGGGCGGCTTGTCCTGCTGGACCAGGTCGCCAGGCTGCGCGCCCTCGGCTCGGCGGTGCAGATCATTACCAGGACCGGGGACAAACACCTGATCAAGTTCCAGGCCGACCCGCAGGCCGCCATCGCCCGGATCGACGCCGCCCGCGCGCAAGGAAGCACCACATGACCAAGACCCTTTTCCTCAACGCCCGCCTGATCGACCCCGAACAAGACGAGGTTGTCCATGGTGCTCTGCTGGTTGTCGACGGCAAGATCGTCGAGACCATCACCGGACAGGATCGCCTTGGATCGCATGACGACGCCGAAGTCATCGACTGCGACGGCGCCTTTCTGGCCCCCGGAATCGTCGATATCGGCGTCAAGGTCGGCGAACCGGGCGAACGCCACAAGGAAAGCTACAAGACCGCAGGTCTGGCGGCGGCGGCGGGCGGCGTGACCACCATCGTCACGCGCCCCGACACCGCCCCCGCCATCGACACGCCCGAGGCGCTGAGCTTTATCCTCGAGCGGGCCGAGGACGACTGCCCGGTGCATGTTCTGCCCATGGCCGCCCTGACCAAGGGCCGCGAAGGCCGCGAGATGACCGAGATCGGATTTCTCATGGATGCGGGCGCCGTCGGCTTTACCGATTGCGACCGTGTCGTGACCGATACCAAGGTGCTGGTGCGCGCCATGACCTATGCGCGCAGCCTGAACGCGCTGATCATGGGCCACCCGCAGGAACCCGTGCTGTCAAATGGCGCCGCGGTCACCTCGGGCAAATTCGCGACGCTGCGCGGGTTGCCCGGCGTGTCGCAAATGGCCGAACGCATGGGGCTGGACCGCGACATCGCGATGATCGAGATGACCGGGGTCAAATACCACGCCGACCAGATCACCACCGCCCGCGCCCTGCCCGCGCTGGAACGCGCCAAGAACAATGGGCTGGACATCACGGCTGGCACCTCGATGCACCACCTGACGCTGAACGAACTGGACGTCGCGGATTACCGCACCTTCTTCAAGGTCAAGCCGCCGCTGCGCAGCGAAGACGACCGTCAGGCAGTGATCGAGGCGATCCGCAGCGGGTTGATCGACATCATCGGCAGTTTCCACACCCCCCAGGACGAAGAAAGCAAACGCCTGCCTTACGAAGAGGCCGCCAGCGGTGCCGTGGGTCTGGAAACCATGCTGCCGGTGCTGCTGCGCCTGTACCATTCCGGCGAACTGACCCTGCCCACCCTGTTCCGCGCCCTGTCGCTGAACCCCGCCAAACGGCTGGGGCTCGAGGCCGGGCGGCTGTCCGTCGGCGCGCCCGCCGATCTTGTGCTGTTCGATGCGGACAAGCCGCTGGTGCTGGATCGGTTCAAGCTGCGCTCGAAATCCAAGAACACCCCCTTTGACGGCGCGCGCCTTCAGGGCAAGGTGCTGGGAACATGGGTCGCGGGCAACCGCGTGTTCGGCGCGTAAGCACAAGGGCACCCCGCCCCGGGCAAGGCCCACTGACAAGAACCGCTGCGGACCCGGCCACAGGGCCCCGCCATCAAGGAGGACACCATGTCCGGCGATATGCTTTCCCTGATCCTCTGGATCGTCATCGGTTACCTTCTTGGCACGATCCCCTTCGGCATCGTCATCAGCCGCGCCATGGGGCTGGGCGATCTGCGCAAGATCGGGTCGGGCAACATCGGTGCGACCAATGTCCTGCGGACCGGCAACAAGGGCGCCGCTGCCGCCACGCTTGTTCTGGATGGGTTCAAGGGCGCGCTGGCCGTCTTGCTGGCGCTGTGGCTGGCACCCGAGGGCGTGGCCAAGTGGGCCGGCCTTGCGGCACTGGTCGGGCATTGTTACCCGGTCTGGCTGCGGTTCAAGGGCGGCAAGGGCGTGGCGACCTACCTGGGCGTGGTGCTTGCGCTCAGCTGGCCGGTCGGGCTTTTGTGCTGCGCCACATGGCTGTTCGCGGCGGTGATTTCGCGCATTTCGTCCGTGGGGGCCTTGACCGCCGCCATGTCGACGACGGTCTGGATGTTCATGATGGCGCGGGTCGATCTGTTGGTCATGGGGACCCTGATGACCGCCTTGATCTATTGGCGCCATCGCGCCAACCTGGCCCGGCTGCGCGAGGGAACAGAACCGAAGATCGGCAAGAAATAAACGGTGCCGGGGGGAAACCCCGCCCTACGTCGCGGACCGCATGGTGCCAAGGATTGCCTGCGCCACCTGATCCGGGTGCGTGACACTCAGCATGTGGCCGGCGCCGTCAATCACCATCTCTCGGGCATTTGGCAGGCGGTCCATCAGCCCTCCATGCACCAGCGCGATCATCGGCACCGTCTGCGCCCCGCGGATCAGCGTGACCGGACAGCGCAGCGCCTCCAACCCGCCCTTGGCCAACAGGCCGTGCAGATCGGCCCAAAGGCTGGGTTCGGTCGCCGCGACAAAGGGCATGCCGCGCGCCATGTCCTTTTGCACCGCGCTTGGGAAGCGGTCCCAGGGAATGCCGCCGCCCCAGATGTCATGGAACACCTGCGCCGCCTGCATCATGTCCCCGCCTTGATAGACGCCAAAGAACGCCTCTTCCCGGGCGCGATGGGCGTCAAAGCCGTCGCGCCCCCGGGCCGCCGCAAAGAAGACCGGCTCGATCAAGGAAACAGACGCCGCCCTGCCCGGGTGTTCAAGCGCCAGGCGCAGGGCGACCGTGGCGCCAAAGCTGTGACCGATCAGGTGCATGCCGGGTTCGAACAACCCGCGCACCGCGTCACAGGCCTGGTCATGCACGTCACCTTGATCGCGGAAAGGCGCACTGCGACCATGGCCAGGGAAATCCGGGGCGGTCAGGGTCACGCTGTCGTCCAATGACCCCGCCACCCCTTTCCACATCCCCGAAGTCCCCAGCCCGCAGTGCAGCGCCAGGGCGGCCATGGGGCCCGTTCCCAGCCGACGCACGTGCAGCGCCGGGGCCTGTTCCATATCCTTCGGCGTCAAAGATGTCCTGCCAGGTGCTGGTCAAGGTCGTCCAGCCGGTCCTGTCCCCAGAAATTCTGCCCGGTGTCGACGACATAGAACGGCGCGCCAAAGGCACCCTTGTCGACCGCCTCTTCTAGGTTGCGGGCATAGGTTTCCGCGCCCTCCAACAGGCCGCTGTCGGCCAGCTTTGGGTCAAAGCCCGCGTCGGCAAGGCAGGCCTTGATCACGGCGTCGTCGGCAATGTCCTTGTTTTCGGCCCAGCAGGCCCGCAGCAGGCCGTGGCACAGAGCCCCCAAGTCGCCGCCGCCAGCATTCTGCGCGGCGATCACCGCATAGGACGACGGCGCCATGTTGGTCGGCCAATGCGCCGGTTTCAGATTGAAGGCCATGCCGCGCTTTTTGGCCTGACGGGTCAGTTCCTGCAGGCGATAGGCCTGACGGTTGGGGTGACGCTGCGCCGGAGGGGTGCCACCCGTGCGGCCGAACAGGGCGATGACATCCAGCGGTTTGTAGGTGATCGTCGCGCCGTGACGGGCGGCGATCTCTTCCATCTGGGTGCCTGCAAGGTAGGCATAGGGCGACAAAGTCGTAAAAAAGTAGTCAATGTGGGCCATGTGGTCGCCTTTCGCGCGTGATGCTGGAAGGCAAACTAGGGCCATGCTAAGCGAACCGCAACGTCACGAATCCTTCATACTGCCGGAGCTGCCCCAATGCCGTCCATCATCGAACCCAAGCTGATCTCTGGCAACGCCAACAAACCCCTGGGCGAGGCAATCGCCCGCCGCATGTCGCTGTATCGCGGGATGAGCGTCGGACTGGTCGATGCCCGCGTCGAACGCTTTAACGACCAGGAGATTTTCGTCGAGGTCTACGAGAACGTCCGCGGTGAGGACATGTTCATCCTGCAAAGCACCTCGAACCCGGCGAACGACAACCTGATGGAACTGCTGATCATGGCCGACGCGCTGCGCCGGTCGTCGGCGGCGCGCATCACCGCCGTGATCCCCTATTTCGGCTACGCCCGTCAGGACCGCCGCACCAAGGCACGGACCCCGATTACCGCCAAGCTGGTCGCCAACATGATCGCCGAGGCCGGGATCGAACGGGTTCTGACCATGGACCTGCACGCGGCGCAAATTCAGGGCTTTTTCGACATTCCGGTGGACAACCTTTATGCCAGCCCGATCTTTGCGCTGGATATCCTCAAGCAGTTCAAGGACATGAGCGACGTCATGGTGATTTCGCCCGACGTCGGCGGCGTGGCCCGTGCGCGTGAACTGGCCAAGCGGATCAATGCGCCGCTGGCCATCGTGGACAAGCGCCGGGAAAAGCCCGGCGAGATCGCGGAAATGACCGTGATCGGTGACGTCACCGGCAAGAAATGCATCATCGTCGATGACATCTGCGACACCGCCGGCACGCTGTGCAAGGCCGCCGAGGTGCTGATCGAACACGGCGCCATCGAGGCGCATGCCTATATCAGCCATGGCGTCATGTCCGGCCCGGCGGTCGAGCGTGTGACCAATTCGGTGATGAAATCGCTGGTCCTGACGGATTCGATCCAACCGACCGACGCAGTTGCTCAGGCCCCGAACATCCGCATCCTGCCGACCGCGCCGATGTTTGCGCAATCTATCCTGAACATCTGGAACGGCACCTCGGTGTCCTCGCTGTTCGAAACGGAAACCCTGGGTCCGATCTACGAGGGTATCCTCTGAGATCCCTCAAAGGGCTTTCTTCCACGGCTGGCCGATCTCTTTGATTGGTCAGCCGTTTTCTTTTTTGAGACGGTAGGTGAGCGCGCTGCGGATGAGCGCATCCAAAGCCTGCGGGTCCGGTGGACTATCCGGATCAATCAGAAGCGCCCTGTTTCCGTCGTATCGGAACGCTGTCCCAAAGAGCGCGCGGTGATCGGCGATCACGCGGGTCTGGCAATGACAGAAGATTGCGACGCCTCCGGATTTGGGCAGGCCGAGGCGCAGGGGTGTTCCGACTTTTGACGCGTAGCTGGGCTGACCCCATTTCAGGCTTTCGTGCAGAGGGCCGATGCGGGGGTCTTCTGCGGCGAGCGATAGGATGCGGCTGCGTATGGCCAGCAGGGCCGAGCGCTCTCGCTCGGGGAAGGCCTCGAAGGCGGGCGCGACGGACGCGGGAATGGACCGGGAGTCAGTCATCCTTTGCGGAATATCCGCTCAAACAATCCTGGCTTCCCAAGTTCCACATACAGTTCGAGCCATTCTGAGAAGCTGTCTGCGAGCTTCGTTGTATCGTTGAAGTCATGATCCCAGAACCAGAGAGGCGCCGTTTCATGACGCGTTTTCATATCGTCCGAGGAAAAGCAAAATTTGTTTCCCATATGGTCCGAGGCGAAAACGATCAGGTTTTGGGGCAACCCGATGGGCCACCAATCCTCTGTTTCTCTGATGATTTCTGGGGGTTCATTGAATTGGCTGATGTCTGGAAGAAAAGGATATACGGGGCCTTGGTCATCAATAGCCTCAAGAAGATTAAGTCCGATGTCTGGCAAACCAACTTCCAGAACCTGATCTCGGTACTCCAACGGCAAGTGGATTTTCAACTCGGCCTCGACCATGTCGAGAGATTCCGGGCGCACTGCTATCATGTCTCGGTAACCGCTGTGCCAGCGGTCCGCGAAGCGCCGTAAAGCGGACGTCATCAATACAGTTCCCAATCGTCGTCGCTGGCCACTTCGCCGATGGCCATCCAGTTCATCCGCACCCGCGCCACGCGGGTGTCGGACCAGGTGCGAAATACCAGGTCAAACCCGGTTTCGGTGACCATTTCGGCTGCGATATCGGCGCGTACGTTGGCGCCCTGATCCATGTCCCACAGAGACAGGGCCACCTGAACCGTCGGGATGGATCGGAACGGTTCGGAAAACTTGATCTTCTTGCGCCGCTCACGCGACCCGTGGCCCGTCCACATGTCGCCGCCGCTGGCGAAGTCGGAAAAGACCTCGTCGTTGCCCTGATCGATACCGATAAGAGACCCTACGTATTTCTTCATGCCCGACCTCTGACAAATTCCTTTGGCGCAATGCCGTGGCCTTGGAATATGAAAGACAACAGGGGGCTATGGCAAGCCGCTGCTGCGGTTTTCAGGGCAGCACCGTGCCCTCGGCGGCCAGTGACAGCGCGCCCACGGCATCAAGCCCCAACAGAACCGCATCGACGGCCACGGTGGCCAGGACAATCCCCATGACGCGGCTGATGACCCCGGCGCCCGTGTTGCCCAGCACGCGTTTCAGGCGCGACCCAAGCAGAAGCAGCAGCAGGGTGAAGGCCAGAACGATCGTCAACAACCCGGCGGTCACGACCTGCTCCTCGATCGAGTGGCGGTGGTTGTCGGTCAGCACCACGATGGCGAGCATCGCGCCGGGTGACGCAATCGACGGCATGGCCAGCGGAAAGACCGCGCCGGACAGGTGGTCCCGTTCGGCGGTGGAAATTTCCTGATCCGGTTTGCTTTCACCAAAGATCATCGTCAGCGCAAACAGGAACAGGATCACGCCGCCGGCGATCTGGAACGACCCAAAGCGCAGCCCCAACCCTTCGAGCAGCAGCTGCCCGGCCACCAGAAAGGCCATCAGCACGATCCAGGCGACGATCACGGCGCGCAGGGCAAAACGCCAGTGCAGCGCGGCGGGAACGGCCGCAGTGGCGAAATAGAACACCGGCAAAGACCCGATCGGGTCGACAACCACGAAAAGCGTGATCAATTCGCGGACAATGCTGTCCCAGTTCAAAGAAAAGTCCATCTTGGTGCCCTGTTGTGACCCTGTGCACATAGGGTCTTTTGCAGCCGACATGAAAGGGCCGGCAGGCAAACGGCGACCGTCCGCCCATAAACGTGAAGGCCCCGCGCCGGAAAACCGGGCGGGGCCTGTCAGATCTTGTGAACCTTGCTTACAGCGACGGCTGTTTGGGATCCAGGCCGATATGGGTGCCGATGGCCACCATGTCCTGAAGCATCTTGACCGCGTCGTCGACGGGGCCAGGTTCGTTCACGAAGGTTTCCTTGGTCTTCTTGTAGACGGCGTGCGCCTCATCGACCAGGGCTTCGTAGGCGGCCTGATCCACATCCGCGCGCGGCAGGGCCTTTTCGGCCAGAACCGACAGGCTTTCACCGATCTCGGCGAAACCGCCGGTGACGACGAATTCCTGCACACCGCTTTCGGTTTCCACCTTGAGGATACCGGGACGCAGCGTCGTGATCGTCGGCGCGTGGTTCGGCATGGCGGTCATGTCGCCATCCGCACCGGGGATCTGCACGGACTTGACCTGCGTCGACAGCAGGCTGCGTTCCGGGCTGACCAGATCAAATTGCATAGTGTCTGCCATGGGTAACTCCTTTCACATCAGGGGCGCGTTGATGCGCCCCCGACAGGGTTTGTTTAGGCAGCTTCAGCAGCCAGCTTTTCAGCCTTGGCCAGCACTTCGTCGATGCCGCCAACCATGTAGAAGGCCGCTTCGGGAAGGTGGTCATACTTGCCGGCAACCACGTCCTTGAAGGATGCGATGGTGTCGGCCAGCGGAACCTGCACACCGTCCGAGCCGGTGAAGACCTTTGCAACGTCGAAGGGCTGCGACAGGAAGCGCTGGATCTTGCGGGCACGGGCCACGGTCAGCTTGTCCTCTTCGGACAGTTCGTCCATCCCGAGGATGGCGATGATGTCCTGGAGCGACTTGTAGCGCTGCAGGATACCCTGAACATCACGGGCCACGGCATAGTGCTCTTCACCAACGATCTGCGGGTCCATCAGACGCGAGGAGCTATCCAGCGGGTCCACGGCCGGGTAGATACCCAGTTCCGAGATCGCGCGGTTCAGAACCGTCGTTGCGTCAAGGTGCGCAAAGGTCGTTGCAGGCGCGGGGTCGGTAAGGTCGTCCGCGGGAACGTACACGGCCTGGATCGAGGTGATCGAGCCGTTCTTGGTCGAGGTGATGCGTTCCTGCATCGCGCCCATGTCGGTGGCCAGCGTCGGCTGATAGCCCACAGCCGAAGGAATACGGCCAAGAAGTGCGGACACCTCGGAACCGGCCTGCGTGAAGCGGAAGATGTTGTCGACAAAGAACAGAACGTCGGTGCCGGACTGGTCGCGGAACTGCTCGGCCAGGGTCAGGCCGGTCAGTGCAACGCGGGCACGGGCGCCCGGAGGCTCGTTCATCTGGCCGTACACAAGCGCCACCTGGGATTCTTCCAGGTTGTCGGGCTTGATGACGTTGGATTCGATCATCTCGTGATACAGGTCGTTGCCTTCACGGGTCCGTTCGCCAACGCCGGCGAACACGGAGTAACCCGAGTGCACCTTTGCGATGTTGTTGATCAGTTCCATGATCAGAACGGTCTTGCCCACGCCGGCGCCGCCGAACAGGCCGATCTTGCCGCCCTTGGAGTAGGGGGCCAGCAGGTCGATGACCTTGATCCCGGTTTCCAGAACTTCCGACGCGGTCGACTGCTCTTCGAACGAGGGTGCGGGCTGGTGGATCGAGCGGTACTCGGTCGCGTTCAGCGGTGCGCCTTCGTCAACCGGCTCGCCGATCACGTTCAGGATACGGCCCAGCGTTGCGTTGCCGACGGGAACCGAGATCGGGCCGCCGGTGTCGCGCACTTCCTGACCGCGGACCAGACCTTCGGTCGCGTCCATTGCGATGCAGCGCACGGTGTTTTCGCCAAGGTGCTGAGACACTTCCAACACCAGCTTCTTGCCGTTGTTTTCGGTGTTCAGTGCGTTCAGAATTTCCGGCAGGTGGTCTTCGAATTGAACGTCGACCACGGCGCCAATCACCTGGGTGATTTTGCCTTTTGCGTTTGCCATTAATCGTCTCCGGTTCTTAGAGCGCCTCGGCGCCCGAGATAATTTCGATCAGTTCGTTCGTGATGACGGCCTGACGCGAACGGTTGTACTGGATGGTCAGCTTGTCGATCATGTCGCCAGCGTTCCGCGTTGCGTTATCCATGGCCGACATCCGGGCGCCCTGTTCCGAGGCCCCATTTTCCAGCAAAGCCGAAAAAATCTGTGTCGCCACACCGCGCGGCAGCAGGTCGGCAAGGATGGCTTCTTCATCGGGCTCGTAATCATAGAGCGTCGATGCGCCGTCCTGGTCCCCGGTGCTTTCGTAAGCGGCCGGGATGATCTGCAATGCGGTCGGTTCCTGGCTGATGACGGATTTGAACGTGGCGTAGAAAATCGTCGCCACGTCGAATTCACCGGCATCGAAACGCGACAGGATATCGCGGGCGATGTCCTGGGCGTTGCCATAACCGACGCGCTTGACCTCGCTCAGATCGATGTGACCGATGGACAGGCTGCCATAGTCACGCTTCAGCTGTTCGCGGCCTTTCTTGCCGACGGTCAGGATCTTGACCGTCTTGCCAGCCGCTTTCAGCGTTTCGATCTTTGCCTTGGCCAGCTTTACGATGTTGGTGTTGAAACCACCGCAAAGCCCGCGTTCGGATGTCATCACGACGAGCAGATGCACGTCGTCCTTGCCCGTCCCGGCCAAAAGCCGGGGCGCGCTGTCACTGGTGCCGACCGATGCGGCCAACGACGCCATCACACCATTGAAACGGTCCGCATAGGGGCGGGCCGCTTCGGCCGCATCCTGGGCGCGGCGCAGTTTTGCTGCCGCGACCATCTGCATGGCCTTGGTGATCTTGCGGGTCGATTTGACCGACGCGATCCTTGTTTTAAGGTCCTTGAGATTTGGCATTGCCTTATCTCCTTACGCGAAGTCGGCGGCGAAATCGTCGAGTGCTGCCTTGATCTTGTCGGCCAGCTCGCCTTTGACTTTCTGATCGTTGGTTTCGATCTCGTTCAGAAGGTCGGCGTTCTTGCCGCGCAGGTGTGCCAGCAAGCCAGCTTCAAAGCGGCCAACATCGCCGACAGAGACCTTGTCCAGATAGCCGTTGGTGCCTGCGTAGATGACGCAGACGATTTCGGCGTTGGTCAGGGGCGAATACTGCGGCTGCTTCATCAGCTCGGTCAGACGGGCACCACGGGCCAGCAGGCGCTGGGTGGCGGCGTCAAGGTCAGAGCCGAACTGGGCAAAGGCCGCCATTTCGCGGTACTGGGCCAGCGACAGTTTCACCGGACCGGCAACCGAGGACATCGCCTTGGTCTGGGCCGAGGAGCCGACGCGCGAAACCGACAGACCGGTGTTCACGGCGGGGCGGATGCCCTGGTAGAACAGTTCGGTTTCCAGGAAGATCTGGCCGTCGGTGATCGAGATCACGTTGGTCGGAATAAACGCCGACACGTCGCCGCCCTGGGTTTCGATGATCGGCAGAGCCGTCAGCGAGCCCGAGCCGTTGTCTTCGTTCAGCTTTGCCGAACGCTCCAGCAGGCGCGAGTGAAGGTAGAAAACGTCGCCCGGATAGGCTTCGCGGCCCGGCGGGCGACGCAGCAGCAGGGACATCTGGCGGTAGGACACGGCCTGCTTGGACAGGTCATCATAGATGATCAGGGCGTGGCGGCCATTGTCGCGGAAGAATTCGGCCATTGCGGTCGCGGCGTAGGGCGCCAGGAACTGCATGGGCGCCGGGTCGGACGCGGTTGCGGCCACGACGATCGAATATTCGATCGCGCCGGTTTCTTCCAGCTTCTTCACCAGCTGGGCAACGGTCGAACGCTTCTGACCGATTGCAACATAGATGCAATACAGCTTTTTGCTTTCGTCGTCGCCGGCGGCTTCGTTGTAGGACTTCTGGTTCAGGATCGCGTCAAGGGCCACGGCGGTCTTGCCGGTCTGACGGTCGCCAATGATCAGCTCGCGCTGGCCACGGCCGATCGGGATCATGGCGTCGACGGCTTTCAGGCCGGTTGCCATGGGTTCGTGAACCGATTTACGCGGGATGATGCCCGGCGCCTTGACGTCGGCGATGCGACGCTCAGAGGCGTTCAGCGGGCCCTTGCCGTCCAGCGGGTTGCCCAGACCGTCAACAACGCGGCCCAGCAGTTCGTTGCCTGCGGGAACGTCCACGATCGAGTTGGTGCGCTTGACGGTGTCGCCTTCTTTGATGTCCCGGTCGGAACCGAAGATAACCACACCGACGTTGTCGGTTTCCAGGTTCAGGGCCATGCCCATGATGCCACCCGGGAACTCGACCATTTCACCAGCCTGAACGTTGTCGAGGCCATAGACACGGGCAATACCGTCACCGACGGAAAGCACGCGACCGACCTCGGCAACTTCGGCGTCCTTGCCGAAATTCTTGATCTGGTCCTTCAGGATCGCAGAAATCTCTGCTGCTTGGATACCCATTTATCCGACCTCTTTCATTGCATTCTGGAGGGAGTTGAGCTTGGCGCGGATCGACGTGTCGATCATCTTCGAGCCCACCTTGACGACAAGACCGCCGATGAGGCTTTCATCAACGGTCGCACTGATTTTGACGTCACTGCCCACCTGGGCCTTGAGCGTCTCTGCAAGTTTCTTGGACTGCGCTTCGGTCAGCGCCTGGGCCGACACCACCTCGGCGGTCACTTCGCCCTTTTCCGCTGCGATCATCTCGCGCAGGCGGCGGACCATGGCGGGCACCACGAACAGGCGACGCTTTTGCGCCATCAGGCCCAGCGTGTTCTGCAGCGCGGGGATCAGGCCCATTTTCTTGGCGATGGCCATGATGGCGCCGCCCTGTTCATCGCGCGAATAAATCGGCGACGACAGAAGGTCGCGCAACTCGGCGTTGCTTTCCAGCGTAGCCGACAGGTCATCAAGATTGGCTTCGAGCTTGGGAAGGTCTTTACCTTCCTTTACCAGCCCGAAGACGGCGGTGGCATAGCGCTCGGCGATGCCGGAGGAAACAGATGCTGATTCAGACACGTCCACCCTTCCGATATGACGCCCCCGTGTCGCACCGGTATCCCGGGCGGCCGAGGGCTTGGTCGCACCTTGAGTTGGTTCAAGGCAATACAGATTGGGGGCGGATGTAGCAGAGCGGCACCAACCTCGCAACATGCTAACACTCTTTTAAAGTTTCCGCTAAACGCCATGTTTTCAGACACTTGGCCAAAGTGCGACCTTGTGTGCACCATATTTGGTGCAAAAAAATGCGGTTTCACACTGTTTTACCGATTCCGAAGGCCTCCCGGACACCGCTTTTCCCCCGGACGCGACACCTTGGCGGGCGCCACCACCCTCCAATCTTGTTGAGCGTTTGGGCGGGAATTCAGGCCTGAATTGACAGAACGGACGGAATCGTCCCTGATTGACGTCATGTGACGTCCTTGTTTGGTGAGTTCCCCAGGGTACGGGGCCTTGTGACAAGGGTTCCCGTTCTTTCATCAAGGGGATTTGCCGATGTCGATGCTGATTTTGTTGGGCCTGGGGCTTGCCATGGCCTCGATGATGATCGGGGGCGGGTCGGACGTCCCCTCGGACGATCTGGACGAGGCGCTTCTGGCAGAGGAACCGGACGAACCCGAAACGCCCGAAGAACAGGACATCGGCGCCACGGTCCTGCAGAACGGCGATGGCAGCTATTCGGTCGAACTGGGCGAGGATGAAACCGGTTCGCTGGTTCTGGTCAATTACATTGACAGCGAAGACCTCGGAACGGGGCTGGGCGAATACTTCGAACAGCGCCTGTATTTGCTACCCGAGGATGCGACCATCGCAGAAGGTGACATTGATCAGGGCGTGCCGTGGTCGGACATGACCCTTGCCCAACTTGAGCAACAGCTGGGCCTGCAAACCCTGGCCGTCTGGGACCTTGGATCCATCACGCCAATCGACGACGAACCCTATGTACAGGACAACCGGATCGACGCCCCGGTCATCCAGGCCGATGCGCCGATCGCCGTCTATGATGTCATTGCCCAGACGGACGGCGATGAAATCCTTTCGATCCGGCCCGAAGATTACGTACCGCCACCGCCAACCTACAACGGCGCCGTGATCCAACCGGTGTCTGCGGACACGACCGGCACCGAAGCACCCGACTGGCTGGTGGCCGAGGCGGACGGGATCACCCTGTCCGGCCAAGGCGGTGATGACCGGCTTGACGCCAATGCGGGGCAGGTCACGCTTCGCGGTGGCGACGGTGACGACCAGATCAACATCTCTGCCCCGGGGGCCATCGCCTATGGCGACGCCGGCAACGACCAGTTCACCGTGGTCGCCGATGCCACTGTCTATGGCGGAACCGGCGACGACGGTTTGTCCAGCTACGGAAGTCAGACTTCGGCCACGCTTTATGGCGAGGCGGGCAATGACAACCTGATCGTGCTTTCCACAGGCAGTACAGCCTTTGGCGGCGCAGGTGACGATTTCGTCAGTATCGGAAACGACGCGACGGGCCATGGCGGGGCTGGCAACGATCAGTTACAGCTGGATCCGGGCGGCACGGCCCATGGCGGCCCGGGCGACGATTTCTTCTCGGTCTGGAATTTCTACAACAGTGAAGACGGCCCCGCCATCGCCACCGGAGGAGAGGGGGCCGATACCTTTGACCTGCGCCCGCGCAATCCCTACGGCGAAAGCGACGAACCCTACCTGCGCATCACCGACTTTGACCCCGACGAGGATGTTCTGCAGCTGGGCACCTTCAGCACCCCCAGCGCCGAAATCAGCCGGGTGACCCTCAACGAAGGTGGCGGGTCTGCCTATACCGATCTTGAAATCCATTTCCGTATCTCGCCCGAAGGCCCGCCCGTCGAACCGGGCGTGGCGGTCGTCCGGCTTGAAGGGGTCAGTGGCATCACCCTGAACGATCTTTCGATCGTATACGTGTAACACGCGCCCGCTTGGCTTCGGGTTTGCCTGCCTGAAAACGCGATCCTTCGCGCTTGTGCGCCATGGGACGGCGGGCGGGGCGACGCTTTGCAAAAGCGAGCGCCGTGCGGTGGCCCGACAAACGGATCAACTGGCGACCAAAGCCCGTGGAAGTCACGACCCAGCCACTCCCTTTCCTTGCGCCAAGCCCCATCCCGTGACACCCTGAACCGGCTTTTCTTGCAAATATTATCGGGACCCTGACACCATGGAATGGTCGTTTCTACTCGCGCTGCTGGCAGGGTTCTTCTTTTTCCAAGAAGACGATGGGTCATCGACCGACGACCAAGACTTTGACCCCTTCGACGACGACTTTCCCTTTCCGACGGATACGCCCGTTCATCCGGAACTTGCAGGTGCCACCCCTGGCACCGAATTCGACGACACCCTGCGGGCAACCTCCGACGATCAGGCCTTGCGCGGGCTCGCAGGCGATGACGACCTAAGTTCCGACTTAGAAGGCAACACCCTGTTCGGCGAAGACGGGAACGACACCCTCATGGCGGGCCACAAGGCCGAATTATACGGCGGCGAGGGTGACGACTGGCTCTGGGGCGACGATCACTCGACGCTGGATGGCGGGACGGGCAACGATACTCTGTGGGGTTTTGACGACAGCACCATAATGGGTAGGGACGGCGATGACCGACTGACCCTGCTAAGGGGCGGCGTCGCCGAAGGCGGTGAGGGCAACGATACCATCGCCGCCACCAACCCATCCTTTGGCGGCCCCTACACACCGGCCATCGGGCTTGGCCAGGGCGGGAATGACCTGCTGAGCATACACGGCAACGGCACCATCGACGGCGGCACCGGCGACGACACCCTGCGCGCCTATCTCGGCGAAAGCGATACCGGCACGGGTACCCTGACCGGCGGCAAGGGCGAAGACCACTTTGAGATCGGCACATATCCCTATGGAACCCTGGGCGATCCGCAGGACGTCGAGATATCGGATTACACCCCCGGCGAGGATCGCCTTGTTCTGGACCTTGGGCTTGGCCAGTCCGAATTTGACGCGGCGGGTCTGCCCGGCGGGCTGACCTTCACCAATGAAACCCTGTCGGTCGAGGTTGAAACCGGCGCTGGCAAGGGTTTTGACATCAAGCTGACCGGCATCACCGATCTGCCCCCCGAAGACATCTATCTGCACGACTACGTGACCGGCAAAGACCTGCCCTTCCTTGCGGCTGAGCCGGGCCAGACAACGACAACCCCCGACGCCGTCAACCTGTTTGGTGACGGCAATGACACGGTGACCCACGACACGGGCCGCGCCGTGATCAATCTGGGTGCGGGCGACAACACCATCTTCATCACAGGCGGCTCGCCCGAAGTGGTGGCGGGGGCAGGCGATGACACCTTTGTGCATTCCGCAACCGACGCCCCGGCCGAAACGCCCTATGTTGACCTGATTGAACCGGTACTGGTGCCCAAACCCGGGGACAACCCTGCCCTGGCCAGCTATTTCGGCGGCGAAGGCGACGACAGCTTCACCGTGACCGGCGATTACATCGAGGCCTTTGGCGAAGAAGGCGACGACAGCTTTATCGGCGCGCCGGGCAGCGGCTATGACGTGGCCTTCAATGGCGGCAGCGGAGCAGACAGCTATGATGTTCAGTTCGGTCAGGACGTATTCGATCGCGACCCGGGCAGCGCCGTGACCCTGACCATCACGCCCGAGGCGATGGCCGACGCCCGCGCAGGCGAAGACGCCGGCTGGTTGCCTGTCGATGCCGAGATTTCCGTCGTGGTGCCTGCCGGAACGCCGGGACCGTTTACCGTGGTGCCGGACACATCGAACCCCTACCAGAATTACGGCATCCGCCACTATTATCTGGTCGATGGCAGTGGCGTGGAACTGGCGCGCTTCGTCGGCGGGCCAGGCACGAGCTTCGAACCTGTACCCGGTACCTTGCCGTCCAATATCTCTGTGACCACGGCGCCGTGACGGGACGGCGGGCGGTGCGACGCTTTGCAAAAGCGAGCGCCGTGCGGCGGCCCGCTCAAACCGGCTTGGCGACCTTGCCGGGCTTCGGCGTCAGGACCTCAAGCGGGTTCAGCACCCGCGCCGCCTGATCCACCCCGCGCCGCGTCGGTGGATAGCGCTTGGACGCCACGACCATCATCACGCCCCCCGCCATGATCGCCGGAATGGCGCGTCCGGCGCTTTCCCACATCGGCGCGGTCTTCATCCAGAACCGCCGGGTCGAGGGCGGCTGATACAGGACCGAAACATGCGCTTCGGGGATGAAATCGTGGCGTTTCAGCTGCACCTCCAGCTGACCGCGCGAATAGGGGCGACCATAGCCAAAGGGCGTCGCGTCCGACCGCGCCCACAGCCCCGACCGGTTCGGCAGCACGAACAGCGCCTTGCCCCCCGGCCCCAGCACCCGGTAACATTCGTCCAGCAGCTCTGACGGGTTTTCCGAGGTTTCAAGCCCGTGCATCAGAATCAACCGGTCCACATGCCCCGTCTCGATCGGCCAGGACGTTTCTTCGCACAGCACGGACACATTCGGCATCCCGGCAGGCCAGGGCATCACCCCCTGCGGCGCGGGCATCAAACCGATCACCCGCCGCGATTGCGTCAGATAGGGGCGCAGCAGCGGCACGGCAAACCCGAAACCGGCCACGGTCTGCCCCTTCAACTTGGCCTCGGGCCAAAACCGCAGGGTCTGATTGCGGATCACCTTTTGCGCCGCACGCCCCAGCGCACTGCGATAATAGAAGTCCCGCAAGGTCTGCACATCCAGATGCATTGAAGTTCGGCCCTTGATGCGATTGACTGGGCGCAGTCTGACAAAGCGCGCAAGGAAAGACCATGCCTCTTGAGATCGTCACAGTCCCCTGCCTTTCGGACAACTACGCCTACCTCGTCAAAGGCCCCGACGGCGTCTGCGTGATCGACGCCCCCGAGGCCGCGCCGATCATCGCCGCTCTGGATGCGCGCGGCTGGACGCCCGGCGTCATCATGCTGACCCATCACCACTGGGACCACGTGCAGGGCGTCGATGAGCTGAAGGCGAAATACGGCTGCAAGGTCATGGGCCCCAAGGCCGAAGAGGACAAGCTGCCGCCGCTGGACATGGCCCTGCAAGAGGGCATGAACGGCGGAACCGGCGATGCCTATACCGTTCCCATCCATGTGCCCGGCCATACCCTTGGCCACATGGCCTATCACTTTCCCAATGCGGGCGCGGTCTTTACCGCCGACAGCCTGATGGCGCTGGGATGCGGGCGCATTTTCGAAGGCACGCCAGACATGATGTGGACCAGCCTTGGCAAGCTGGCCGCACTGCCGCCCGACACCATGGTTTACTCGGGTCATGAATACACCGCGTCGAACGCGAAATTCGCGCTGACCATTGAACCGGACAATTCCGCGCTTAAATCCCGTGCAGACGACATCGCAAAGGCTCGCGCGGCGGGCCTGCCCACCGCCCAGGTTCCGCTTTCCCTGGAACTGGCCACAAACCCCTTTTTGCGGGCCTCTGACCCGGGCGTCAAACGCGCCCTGGGAATGGAAAACGCGTCGGACTCAGCCGTCTTTGCCGAGATCCGCGCCCGCAAGGACCGTTTCTGACGCCGATCACGCCATTTTGCAGCGAAACCGCAAAAGTGACCGGGGCAGACATAGAAAAAACTTGAAGAGTTGGGATTATCGACCAAACTTTAAGATAATGAGGCAATGCTGGCCCCCATCGGACTGGCGCAATCAAGAGGAGCACTCAAGTGCCTTCATTCTCAAACACCCTTGAGCAGGCAATCCACTCGGCCCTTGCGCTGGCGAATTCGCGCAGCCACGAGTTTGCCACGCTGGAGCATCTGCTGCTGGCGTTGATCGACGAACCGGACGCCGTGCGGGTGATGAAGGCTTGCTCGGTCGACACCGAAGAGCTGCGCACCACCCTTGTCGAATTCATCGACGAAGATCTGGCCAACCTGGTGACCGACATCGAAGGGTCCGAAGCGGTGCCGACGGCAGCCTTTCAGCGCGTGATCCAGCGTGCGGCGATCCATGTCCAGTCTTCGGGCCGGACCGAGGTGACCGGCGCCAACGTGCTGGTCGCGATCTTTGCCGAACGCGAATCCAATGCCGCCTATTTCCTGCAGGAACAGGACATGACGCGCTATGACGCGGTGAATTTCATCGCCCACGGCGTCGCCAAGAACCCCGCCTACGGCGAAGCGCGCCCCGTTCAGGGCACCTCCGACGAGGAAAGCGCGCAGCCCAACGAGGCCGAAGTGCAAAGCGCCGAAAAGGAATCGGCGCTGGCCAAGTATTGCGTGGACCTGAACGCCAAGTCCCGCGATGGCGACATCGATCCGCTGATCGGCCGCGACAGCGAGGTCGAGCGCTGCATTCAGGTGCTGTGCCGCCGCCGCAAGAACAACCCGCTTCTGGTGGGTGATCCCGGCGTGGGCAAAACCGCCATCGCCGAAGGGCTGGCGCGCAAGATCGTCGCCGGCGAAACCCCCGAAGTGCTGTCCGAAACGACGATCTACAGCCTTGATATGGGCGCGCTTCTGGCGGGCACCCGCTATCGCGGCGACTTCGAAGAACGGCTCAAGGCCGTGGTGACCGAGCTTGAGGACCACCCCGACGCCGTGCTGTTCATCGACGAAATCCACACGGTGATCGGTGCCGGCGCGACCTCGGGCGGGGCGATGGATGCCTCGAACCTGCTGAAACCCGCGCTGCAGGGCGGCAAGCTGCGCTGCATGGGTTCGACCACCTACAAGGAATTCCGCCAGCACTTCGAAAAGGACCGCGCCCTGTCGCGTCGCTTCCAGAAGATCGACGTCAACGAACCCTCGGTCGAGGATACGGTCAAGATCCTCAAGGGCCTCAAGCCTTATTTCGAGGAGCATCACGGCGTGAAATACACCGCCGATGCGATCAAGTCCGCCGTCGAACTGTCGGCGCGTTACATGAATGACCGCAAGCTGCCCGACAAGGCCATCGACGTCATCGACGAAGCGGGTGCAGCCCAGCACCTGGTTGCTGAATCCAAGCGTCGCAAGACCATCGGCACCAAGGAAATCGAGAACGTCGTGGCCAAGATTGCCCGCATTCCGCCGAAAAACGTCAGCAAGGACGACGCCGAGGTTCTCAAGGATCTCGAAAAATCGCTCAAGCGCGTGGTCTTTGGTCAGGACAAGGCGATCGAGGCACTGTCGAGCGCGATCAAACTGGCCCGCGCCGGTCTGCGCGAGCCTGAAAAGCCCATCGGCAACTACCTGTTCGCAGGTCCCACGGGCGTCGGTAAAACCGAGGTGGCCAAGCAACTGGCCAGCACCCTTGGTGTGGAACTGCTGCGGTTCGACATGTCCGAGTACATGGAGAAACACGCCGTCAGCCGCCTGATCGGTGCGCCTCCGGGCTATGTCGGCTTTGATCAGGGCGGCCAGCTGACCGACGGTGTCGATCAGCATCCGCACTGCGTGCTGCTTCTGGACGAAATGGAAAAGGCGCATCCGGATGTCTACAACATCCTGCTGCAGGTCATGGACCATGGCACGCTGACCGACCACAACGGTCGCACGGTGGATTTCCGCAACGTGATTCTGATCATGACCTCGAACGCGGGCGCCGCCGAACAGGCCAAGTCGGCCATCGGCTTCAACCGCGACCGTCGCGAGGGCGAGGATACCGCCGCGATCGAACGCACCTTCACGCCGGAATTCCGCAACCGTCTGGACGCGGTTATCAGCTTTGCACCGCTGCCCAAGAACACCATCCTTCAGGTGGTCGAAAAGTTCGTGTTGCAGCTTGAAGCGCAACTGATGGACCGCAACGTGACCATCGAACTGACCACCCCCGCCGCCGAATGGCTGGCGGATCGGGGTTACGATGAAAAGATGGGCGCGCGTCCGCTGGGCCGGGTCATCCAGGAACACATCAAGAAACCGCTGGCCGAGGAACTTCTGTTCGGCAAGCTGGCAAAGGGTGGCCTGGTCAAGGTTTCGGTCAAGGATGGCGATCTGGTGCTGAATTACGAGGGCCCCGAAAGCCCGCGCCTCAGCTCGAAGAAACCGCCGCTTTTGACCGCCGAATGAGGCTGGCGTTTCTGATACCACTGTTTTCCGCCGCGGGATCCCTCGCGGCGGAACCGTTTCTGGGCCTGCCCATCGCCTGCACCCTGGGGCAGGACTGCTATGTCGAGGCCTATGTCGACACCGATCCCAGCGAAAAGCGCGCCGACTACACCTGCGGCCTGCGCACCCGCGACGGGCACACCGGCATCGACATCGCCATCGACAGCTATGAGGCGATGGATCGGGGCGTTTCGGTCCTGGCGGCCGCGCCGGGCGTGGTCGCGGCGATGCGTGACGGCCTGCCCGACCTTGAACCCTCTGACAATTTCGACGGCGAATTCGCCTGTGGCAACGCCGTGCGGATCGCGCATGAGAACGGGCTGCAAACGCTGTATTGCCACATGAGGCTGGGCTCGGTTTCCGTGCGCTCGGGCGACCGGGTCGACGCCGGGCAACCCATCGGCCTGGTCGGGCAAAGCGGGATGACGAATTTCCCCCACATCCACATGTCGGTGCTGACCGCCGAGGGCGGGCAGGTCGATCCCTTTGCCCCGACCGCCCAGGGCACCTGTGGCGAGACGCAGGAAACCCTGTGGCTGGACCCGCCCGCCTATCAAAAGACCGGGTTCTTCACGGCCGGTTTTTCGACCGCCGTGCCCTCGCTGGCCAGCGTCACATCAGGGGATGCGCGCGTGTTGGTCGCGGGTCCAAGCGACGCGCTGGTGATCTATGGACACATGTTCCACGCTCAGCACGGCGATGTCCTGCAGTTCAAGGCACACGGCCCGCAGGGCGAGGTTTTCGAACGCTCCGAGGTACTCAAGGCGCCCAAAGTCAACCTGATGCGTGCCTTTGGTCGCCGCGCCCCCGATGCAGGCTGGCCGCCGGGCATCTATCGCAGCGAAATGACCCTGACCCGTGGCGACACCCTGATTGCCAAACGCTATGCCTTTGTCGAAATCGAATGACGCCAGCCAGCAAAACCGCGCGGACGTCACCGATGAATCATTCCCCGGCCTTGGCGATCAACTCTTCGACCTTGGGGCCGATGGCTTCGACGATGCGGGCCACGCCCTTGGCGTTCGGGTGAATGCCGTCGGACTGCATAAAGCCCGCAAGATCCGCAGGCGCCGCGCCCTCTTGCGTCAATCCGGCAAAGAAACTGTCCAGGTAAAGCGCCCCGTATTGCGCGGCAAGCTCGGGATAAATCACATCGAAACTGGCCTTGTAGTCAGGGCCATAGTTGCCCGGCGCCTGCATTCCGATCACCAGAACGTCCAGCTGTCGGTCCTGGGCCACCTGCAGGATGCCGTCAAGATTGGCGCGCGCGACCTCGGGGGCGACACCGCGCAACAAATCGTTCCCCCCAAGGGCAACGATCATCGCGTCGATTTCAGAGGTCAGCGACCATTCCACCCGGGCCAGTCCACCGGCCGTGGTATCGCCCGACACACCCGCGTTGACGATGCGTACATCGTGGCCGCGCGCTGCCAGCCAGGCCCGCAGTTGCGGCACGAAGCCCTCTTGCTCGATCAGCCCGTAGCCTTGCGTCAGGCTGTCACCCAGCGCCAGGATATCGACCTCGGCCGCCTGCGCCGGCAACCCAAAGGCAACCACGATTGCCGCAAGTGCCTTGTTGCGCGCCCTGGCCGCCCCATATGTAAAACGTTCAAACAAAAGGACCTCTCCTTGCGATGCCCGATGCGATTTCAAATCCGATACTCTCCCTCAAAGATGTGACTCTCAGCCTGAAGGGCAATGCCGGGATGGTACAGATCCTGCACGGGATCTCGCTGGATGTCACAGCGGGCGAGACGATCGGCCTGATCGGGCCGTCCGGATCGGGCAAATCCTCGCTGCTGATGGTGATGGGCGGGCTGGAACGCGCGACATCGGGCAGCGTTCAGGCCATGGGACGGGATCTGACCGCCATGAACGAAGACGCGCTGGCCCGCTTTCGCCGCGACAACATGGGCGTTGTGTTCCAGTCCTTTCACCTGATCCCGACGATGACCGCGCTTGAAAACGTGGCGACGCCGCTGGAACTGGCCGGGCACAAGGATGCCTTTGACCGCGCCAGGGACGAACTGGCCGCCGTCGGGCTGGCAAGCCGCGCGGATCACTACCCGGCCCAGATGTCCGGCGGTGAACAACAGCGCGTGGCCCTGGCCCGTGCGCTTGCCCCCAGACCCGGCATTCTTCTGGCCGATGAACCGACCGGCAACCTTGACGGTGCCAATGGCGCGGCGATCATGGACCTGCTTTTTGGCCTGTCCGAACAGCACGGGGCGACGCTGGTCATGGTCACCCATGCCCCCGATCTGGCCGCGCGCTGTGACCGCGTGGTGCGATTGATGGATGGGCAGATGGAACGCGACGCGCAAAGGGCCATCGCATGAGCCTGCGCATCGCGGCCCGTTTCGCAAGACGTGAATTGCGCGGAGGCCTGCACGGTTTTCGCATCTTTCTGGCCTGTCTGGCGCTGGGTGTCGCCGCGATTGCGGGCGTCGGATCGGTCCGCGCGGCAATCCAGGCCGGGCTCGAAGATCAGGGCGCGGTGCTTTTGGGCGGCGATGCCCAGGTCGAATTCACCTACCGCTTTGCCAACGAGGAAGAGCGCGCCTGGATGTCCGGGATCGCCACTGCCGTGTCCGAGGTCACCGATTTCCGGTCAATGGCGGCGGTCACCCGCGATGGCCAGACCGAACGCGGCCTGACCCAGGTGAAATCCGTCGACGCCGCCTATCCGCTTTTGGGGGAAATGGTCCTTGATCCCGCGATGCCGCTGGCCAGCGCGCTGGAGGATCAGGGCGCCGTCATGGCCCCGGTCCTGGCCGACCGGCTTGGCCTGAGTCCCGGCGATCGTTTCAAGCTGGGCGAGCGCGAATTCACCCTGCGCGCCACGATCCAGACAGAACCCGATGACGCCGGCGACGGTTTCGGGCTTGGGCCGCGCACCATCGTTCGCACCGCCGATCTGGATGGATCGGGCCTGCTGGCTGCCGGATCGCTGTTTGAAACCGAATACCGCCTGCTGCTGGCCCCCGGCACCGATCTGGATGCCACCAAGGAACAGGCGCTGGCCCGCTTCGAAGGCAAGGGCCTGTCCTGGCGCGATGCCCGCAACGGCGCCCCGGGCATTTCGCGCTTTGTCGAACGACTGGGCGATTTCCTCGTGCTGGTCGGGCTGTCCGGCCTTGCGGTCGGGGGCATTGGCGTTTCGGCGGCGGTGCGGGCCTATCTGTCGCGCAAGACCGGCGTGATCGCGACGCTGCGCACCCTAGGCGCCACGCGCCGCGTGATCTTTCTGACCTATTTCCTGCAGGTCGGCGCACTGGCGGTGGTCGGGATTGCCCTTGGCCTGGCGCTGGGGGCGCTGGTTCCGATCCTGCTGGGGCCGCTGATCAATGCCGCCCTGCCGGTGCCTGCGATCTTTTCGGTCCACCCCGGACCGCTGGCCGAGGCAGCGATCTATGGCACGCTGACAGCGCTGATCTTTACCCTCTGGCCGTTGTCGCGCGCCGAAGAGGTCCGCGCCGCAACCCTGTTCCGCGACGCGCTGGAAGGCGCGCGCGCCCTGCCCTCGGCACGATACCTGATCGCCATTGCGATCCTGCTGGCGTTGCTGGTGGGCACGGCCATGGCGTTTTCCGGCCGTCCCAGCCTGACCCTGTGGTCGGCCGGCGGGATCCTTGCCGCCCTGGTCACGCTGACCCTTGCGGCCCTGGCGATCCGGTGGCTGGCGCGCAAGGCGACGCCGCTGGTGCGCGGCAAGCCGATCCTGCGGTGGGCGCTGTCGGCCATCGGCGGTCCGGGCGAAAGCGCGGGTGCCGTGGTGCTTTCGCTGGGCCTTGGCCTGGCCGTGCTGGCCGCCATTGGCCAGATCGACGGCAACCTGCGCAGCGCGATTGCCCGCGACCTGCCCGAGGTCGCGCCGTCCTACTTCTTTGTCGACATTCAAAAGGATCAGATGGACGGCTATCTTGAACGGTTGGAAAACGATCCCGCCGTCAGCCGTATCGACAGCGCCCCGATGCTGCGCGGCATCATCACCCGGATCAATGGCCAACCCGCCCGCGAGGTTGCCGGCGACCATTGGGTGGTTCGCGGCGACCGCGGCGTGACCTATGCCGCCCAACCCGACAGTCGCACCACCGTGACCGAAGGCAGCTGGTGGCCCGAGGATTACGCAGGCCCGCCGCAGATCAGCTTTGCCGCCGAAGAGGCCGAGGAAATCGGGCTCAAACTGGGGGACGAGATCACAATCAACATCCTTGGCCGGGATATCACCGCGACGATCACCTCGTTCCGGGCGGTGGATTTTTCGACCGCCGGAATCGGCTTTGTCCTGACGATGAACCCGGCCGCCCTGCAGGACGCGCCGCATACCTTCATTTCGACCGTCTACGCCGAAGAACAGGCCGAGGCGCAGATCCTGCGCGACCTGGCCGGGCAATATCCGAACATCACCGCGATCCGGGTGCGCGATGCGATCGACCGGGTCAGCGAGCTGCTGGCCGGCATCGGATCGGCGATCCGCTGGGGGGCGCTGGCCACCTTGTTGACCGGGTTCCTCGTGCTGATCGGGGCCGCCGCCGCAGGCGAAAGCGCCCGCACCTACGAGGCCGCGATCCTCAAGACCCTGGGTGCCAGCCGGGCGCGCATCCTGCGCAGCTTTGCCCTGCGCTCGGCCTTGCTGGGCGCGGGGGCCGGGATCGTGGCGCTGGGGGCCGGCATCGCCGGAGGCTGGGCGGTCAGTACCTTTGTCATGGAAACGCAGTTCGAAGTGGTCTGGTCTTCGGCCATCGCGGTGATCCTGGGGGGCATCCTTGCCACCCTTCTGGCCGGTCTTGGCTTTGCGCTGCGCCCGCTTGCGGTGCGCCCCGCGCAGGTCCTGCGCGCCCGGGAATAGGGTAAACGGGCGACTGTGTCACCTTGAAAACCCGGTGCGGGACTGGCAGTCCATCAGGCAACCGCAGCACAACCTGGACGATTTCCATGACCGATTCTCTGCCAATGCCGATCACCGCGCCTTTGACCAAGGCTCAGCGCACCCAGTTGATCACCCTCGTCCGCCGCGCCGCCAAGGCCGAGATCCTGCCGCGGTTCCGCATGCTGGCCAGCCACCAGATCGACACCAAGTCCGGCCCCCAGGATCTGGTCACCGAGGCCGACAAGGCCGCCGAGGCAATGATCACCCGCGGCCTTCAGATCATGTTCCCGCACGCTTTGATCGTTGGCGAAGAACATGCCTCGGAGAACCCCGAGATCATCGACCAGATCGCCGGGGCCGAACTGTGCTTTACCATCGACCCCGTCGACGGCACCTGGAACTATGCGCATGGGCTTGCGGTCTTTGGCGTGATGGTGTCGATCCTGCGCTTTGGCCAGCCGGTCTTTGGCCTGCTGTATGACCCGATCCTGAACGATTTCATCATCGCCGACAGCGAAGGCCCGTCCGAATTGGTCCTGCCGCGCCGCGTGCGCCGGACGCTGAGCACATCGGCCGGTGGCCCGGTCGAAGAGCTCAAGGGCTTTTTGCCGCTGAACCTGATCCCCAAGGACAAACAGCAGCAATTCGCCAGCGTCATGCCGCGGTTTGCCCGCGCCGGGATGCTGCGCTGCGCCTGCCACGAAATGCGCATGGTCGCGCAGGGGCAAATGGATTTCGTCCTGTTTTCCAAGCTGACGCCCTGGGATCAGCCCGCCGGTGTCGTGACCATTCGCCAGGCGGGTGGCCATGTCGCGATGCTGGATGGGTCGGACTATCGCGGCGATGTGCGCCAGGGCTATCTGCTGGCCGCCTGCAATGCGGAAACCTGGGGCCGCGTGCGCGATGTCCTGGATTTCCTGATCGACGCGCCTGCCCCGCAGGCAACGGAAGCGCCGGAAAAGAACAAGTTCCCCGGCGAAGAGGCGGTGGACACCGACGCCTGAGGACGTCGGCTACGCAGCAACGCATTGCGGGCATTGGCAGGTTGCTGTGCCCGCTATGCTTCAATGCGCCCGTTCGATCCGGTCCACGACGGGGGAAAGTGCATCCATGAACAGATAGCTTCGTCCCAGCAACGCCATCTTGCCACGATCATCAAAAACGTTTTGCCCCAAGGGGGTAATCAGAATTTCATGAGAGACAAGGCCGTCCAGATGACGGTTCTCGATTTCGCGCCAGTGCTCTTGTGCGAACTGGGTCAAAACAATGTTGAACGCAGGATGCCGATAGCCAACGAGGACATTCCCATCGTCCATTTCATAAAGAGTGAAATCGGGATGGAAATTGATGACTTTCTCGAGAATCTCTGTAGCCGAACTTTCGGCTTCTGCGGCTGAAAGCCCATTTGGCACGATACAGCAGGTTGAATGCCGAAAGACCACAAAGTCGCTTTCGCCATTCGAATAGTGCCTGAAACGTTCGATGACATCTTCAAGCGGCGGCGCGAATGATGGTTGCCATGCGGGAATCGGCGGAAAACGAGCTGCCTCCTGCGATGTAACTGGCGTCGCCAAACAAAGCGCTGGACCGATCCCCAGAATGACGTCCCGCCTAGTTAGCAACTCGTCGTCTCTCCATCTTTTGCTCGCAACACGGGATCAGAACCACCGGCCCCGCTTTGATGCAAATCGGGGCCGGCTTTTGGGCGCAATGCTGATGACAGGGTTTTTTGCCAATGATTGTGTGTTCGCCCAGCGGCTTACCCATTCTTGGCCCTATTCCGCAGCCTCCGCATAGTCCGACATCGGCGGGCAGGTGCAGATCAGGTGCCTGTCGCCATAGACGTTGTCGACGCGGTTGACCGGCGGCCAGTACTTGTCCACCCGGAACGCACCCGGCGGGAAACAGCCCTGTTCGCGCGAATAGGGGCGATCCCAATCGCGCACCAGATCCTCCATCGTGTGCGGCGCGTTCTTGAGCGGGTTGTTCTGCGGGTCCATCTTGCCGTCTTCGATCGCGCGGATTTCTTCGCGGATCGCCAGCATGGCGTCGCAAAAGCGGTCCAGCTCGGCCTTGGTTTCGCTTTCGGTGGGTTCAACCATCAGCGTCCCCGCCACCGGCCAGCTCATCGTCGGGGCATGGAACCCGGCGTCCATCAGGCGCTTGGCGATATCCTCGACGGTGATCCCGGCGCTTTTCTCAAAGGGGCGGGTGTCCAGAATGCATTCATGCGCCACGCGGCCCTTGGTGCCACGGTACAGCACGTCATAGGCCCCCTCCAGCCGCTTGGCGATGTAGTTGGCGTTCAGGATCGCCACCCGCGTCGCCTGTGTCAGCCCCTCGCCGCCCATCATCAGGATGTAGGCCCAGGAAATCGGCAACAACGAGGGCGACCCAAAGGCCGCCGCCGAAACCGGCCCGGCGGATTTGGCGTTCAGCGGATCGCCCGGCAGATGCGGCTCCAGGTGTGCCTTGACGCCGATCGGGCCCATGCCGGGGCCGCCGCCGCCGTGCGGAATGCAGAACGTCTTGTGCAGGTTAAGGTGGCTGACGTCGCCGCCCAGATCGCCGGGCCGGGACAGGCCGACCATCGCGTTCATGTTGGCGCCGTCGATATACACCTGCCCGCCGTGTTCATGGGTGATCTCGCAGACTTCTTTCACCGTCTCCTCGAACACGCCATGGGTGCTGGGGTAGGTGATCATGCAGGCGGCCAGGTCATCGCTGAACTTTTCCGCCTTGGCGCGGAAATCGGCCAGGTCGATAGAGCCCAGCTCGTCGCATTTCACCGCGACCACCTTCCAGCCGACCATCTGCGCCGACGCCGGGTTGGTGCCATGGGCGTTGACCGGGATCAGGCAGACATTGCGATGCCCCTGTCCGCGCGCCACCTGCCAATCGCGGATCGTCAGCAGTCCGGCATATTCCCCCTGCGCGCCCGAATTGGGCTGCATGGAAAAGGCGTCATAGCCGGTGATGTCGCACAGCTTTGACGACAGATCGCCAATCATCTCGGCATAGCCCCGCGCCTGATCCTTTGGCACATAGGGGTGGATCATGGAAAACTCGCTCCAGCTGACGGGCATCATCTCGGCGGCCGAATTCAGCTTCATCGTGCAGGACCCCAGCGGGATCATCGCACGGTCCAGCGCCAGGTCGCGGTCCGCCAGGCGGCGCATATAGCGCATCATCTCGGTCTCGGCCCGGTTCATGTGGAACACGTCGTGCTGAAGATACTCCGTCTCGCGGATCAGACCCTCGGGCAGGTGGTATTCGGGGGTGAAATCCTCGTCCTTGCGCAGCAGGCCAAAGGCGCGCCAGACCGCCTCGATCGTTTCGGGACGGGTGCGTTCATCCAGGCTGATGCCAACCTTGGTCCGCCCGACGCGGCGCAGGTTGACCCCCTCGCGCACGGCAGCCTGCAAGACCCCGCGCTGCAGCAACCCCACGTCAACGGTGATGGTGTCGAAATAGACCTCGGGCTCCACCTTGAACCCTGCCGCCTCCAGCCCTTTGGCCAGGCGAACGGTCTTGCGGTGGATCCGCTGGGCAATGGCGCGCAGCCCCTTTGGCCCGTGAAAGACCGCATAGAACCCGGCCATGACCGCAAGCAAAGCCTGCGCGGTGCAGACGTTCGATGTCGCCTTTTCGCGCCGGATATGCTGTTCGCGGGTTTGCAGCGACAACCGATAGGCGCGGTTGCCATGGCTGTCGATCGAAACGCCGACGATCCGCCCCGGCATCGCCCGCTTATAGGCGTCGCGGCAGGCCATATAGGCCGCGTGCGGGCCGCCATAACCCACCGGCACACCAAAGCGCTGGGTCGAACCCACGGCAATATCCGCCCCCATCGCGCCCGGCTCTTTCAGCAGGCACAGCGCCATCGGATCGGCGGTCACGATCCCGATCGCCTTGGCGTCATGCAGCGCCGCCATCTCTTCGGTAAAATCGCGCAGATGCCCGTAAGTACCGGGATACTGGAAAATCGCGCCAAAGACCTTGTCCGCCTCCAGATCCCCCGGAGCCCCCACGATCACCTCGATCCCCAGCGGCTCGGCCCGGGTCTTCATCACGGCGATGTTCTGGGGATGGCAGTTCTCGTCGACAAAGAACGCCTTGGCCTTGCTGCCGGCCACGCGCTGCGCCATGGTCATCGCTTCGGCGCAGGCGGTCGCCTCGTCCAGCAGTGACGCATTGGCGACCTCCAGCCCGGTCAAATCGCAAACCATCGTCTGGAAATTCAAAAGCGCCTCAAGCCGGCCTTGCGAAATCTCCGGCTGGTAGGGCGTATAGGCCGTGTACCAAGCCGGGTTCTCAAGAATATTGCGCTGGATCGCCGGGGGCGTCACCGTCCCGTGGTACCCCTGCCCGATCAGGCTGGTCAGAACCTTGTTCTTGCTGGCCACCGCCCGCATCCGGTGGATCAACTCACGCTCGGACAGCGGTTTACCGAAATCCAGCCCGTCCTTCTGGCGAATGTTGGCCGGCACCGTCTGATCGATCAGCTCGCTCAGGTCAGACACCCCCAACTCCGCGAACATCGCCGCCATTTCCTCGGGCGAAGGGCCGATATGCCGCCGGTTGGCAAAATCATAAGGCAGATAGTCAATCGGTTCATAGCTCACGGCGCATCACTCCATCGCAAAACGGCTGCTGTTTCTTTGTGCAGAAAAATATCCCGGGGGGAGGCTCGAAGAGCCGGGGGGCAGAGCCCCCAGGCCCAGGCCGAAACCTCACGCGCCGATGAAATCCTTGTAGGCGGCTTCATCCATGAGATCGTCCAGCGCGCCCATGTCCTCGACCTTCATCTTGAAGAACCAGGCGTCGCCCTCGGGGTCTTCGTTCACCTTGCCGGGGTCCGCGACGATGGCCTCGTTAACCTCGACAATCTCGCCGTCCAGCGGCGCGAGGATGTCCGACGCGGCCTTGACCGATTCAATCACGACGACTTCTTCGTCCTTGGTCACTTCGGTGCCCGGCTCGGGCAATTCGACGAATACCACATCGCCCAGCTGTTCGGCCGCATGGGCGGTGATCCCGACGACAACCAGGTCGCCTTCGACCAAAAGCCACTCGTGCTCTTCGGTGTATTTCATGCTCATTTCTCCTGTTGATCTATCTTTTGAAGCCTGCGGGAACAAAGGGCAGCTTGGCAACCAGAACCGGCATGCGTTTGCCGCGCACCTCGCCCCACAGCTGCGTTCCCGGCGCGGACAGCGCCGCAGGGACATAGCCCATGGCAACCGGTGCACCGACCGTCGGGCCGAACCCGCCCGAGGTCACGCGCCCCACCGGTACGCCGCCCTCGGCGCTGTCAAAAATCTCGACGCCTTCGCGCATCGGCGCGCGCCCTTCCGGGGCCAGGCCCACGCGCTTGACCCTTGCGCCCTGGGCCAGGTCCGAAAGGATCCGCGCGGCGCCCGGAAAGCCGCCCTCGCGGGCACCGCCCGCGCGGCGCACCTTCTGGATGGCCCAGGTCAGCCCCGCCTCGACCGGTGTCGTTTCGTCCGAAATATCATGGCCATACAGGCACAGCCCCGCTTCCAGCCGCAGCGAATCCCGCGCACCAAGTCCGATGGGCGCGACGCTGTCGTCCTCCAGCAGCACCCGCGCCAGATCGACCGCCGCGCCATTGGGCACGGAAATCTCGTAGCCGTCCTCGCCGGTATAGCCAGACCGCGACACCCAGCACTCTGCCCCGGCGATTGTCAGCGTCGCCACGTCCATGAAGGTCATGTCGCGCGCCGCCGGGCACAGCGCCGCCAGCGCGGCCTCGGCGCCCGGCCCCTGAAGGGCCAGCAGGGCGCGATCTTCAAGCAGCTCGACCGTGATCCCGCGCGGTTCCAGCGCGGCCTTCATCCGCGCCACGTCCGCCCCCTTGCAGGCGGCGTTGACCACGACGAACAGGTGGTCGCCGCGATTGGCGATCATCAGGTCGTCCTCGATCCCGCCGCTGTCATTGGTGAAAAAGGCATAGCGCTGACGCCCCTCGGCCAGGCCCATCACATCGACCGGCACCATCACCTCGAAGGCCTGCGCCACATCCGCGCCGCGCAGAATCACCTGCCCCATATGCGAGACATCGAACAACCCGGCCTTTTCGCGGGTGTGCAGGTGCTCCTTGAGAACGCCCATCGGATACTGCACCGGCATGTCATACCCGGCAAAGGGCACCATCTTGGCGCCCAGTTCCAGATGCAGCTCGTGCAGCACTGTCTTGTTCAGGTTTTCTTCGGCCATGCGCCCCCCGGTTCAACGTTCCCGGTCCGATGCATGGGGCATGGGTCGGGCATCCCGGCACGGATCATCCGTGCCAACAATGCCCCCTCTGTCCTGCGGCCTGAGATCGTTATCCCTTCGGCGGGCGCGTGAACGCCACTCTCCAGAGTGTCCAGTCTGTCCCGACGGTCCTTTGGCCTGAGAGTTTCCGGGGCGGTTGCTCCTTCGGCACCGGCGAACCGGTTCTCCCGTCAAGATGTGGGGGACGTTAGATTATCTATTCGACCGTGGCAAGATCATGCGCGCGTTTTGCACCGCGGCAGGCCCCCGCCGGTTGCAGGATATCCATCAGCGGCGCGTTGTCACAGACAAGCGCGTCCAACGTGATCGGGTCCAGCGTGGCGTAAAAGGCATTGGCCGCGTCGGTCAGCGCGGTGCGCAGGCGGCAGGCCTCGGTCAGAGGGCAGGTGTTGTCCACATCGGCAAAGCATTCAGCCAAGGGCACCGGCGCCTCGAGCGCGCGAAAGATGTCGCCGATGTTGATCTGGCTGGCCGGGCGCGCCAGTTCCAGCCCGCCATTGCGGCCGCGCTGGGTGTGCAGGTACTTGAGCTGCGCAAGCTGGTTGATGATCTGCGCCAGATGGTTTTCCGAGGCATTGCAGGCCTTGGCGATCTCGGACTTGGTGACAAGCCGTCCGGTGTTGGCCGCACAGAACATCAGCACGCGCATGGCGATATTGGTTCGTTTCGTAACACGCATTGGATTGCCCTTCGGTCAACAAGCACTGAAACGTGCTTACACGATCCCCCGCAAGGTTGTTTGACTTACATCAACAAGCAGGCATTTATGAGATATGTCGGACATATATTTCTTTGGTTACGGGTCTCTGGTGAACAGCCTGACACATGGGTATGCCCCCACCCACCACGCCACGGCGCAGGGCTGGCGGCGGGCATGGCGTTATACGCCGGACCGCAAACTGGCCTATCTGACCGCGATTCGCGCCCCCGGACATGAAATCGACGGGCTTATCGCCCCGGTCCCGCAGGATGGCTGGGCCACGCTGGACCTGCGCGAACACGCCTACGACCGGCTGCCCGCCACCCACGCGGTCGCGCATCCGGCCACCGCGTCGGAAATCGCCATCTACGCCATCCACCCCGATCGCCTGCATATTCCCGATGACGATCACCCGGTACTTCTGTCCTATGTCGATGTGGTGTTGCAGGGCTATCTTCGTGAATTTGGCAAGGACGGCGCGCTGCGCTTTGTCGCCACAACCGACGGCTGGGAGGCCCCGATGCTCAACGACCGTGCCAACCCGATCTACCCGCGCGCGCAGCGCCTTGACCCGGCCGAGCGCGCCTTTGTCGACGACACCCTGCATGCGCTGGGTTGCAAGGTTCTGGTTCCATGATCTCGAAGGGACTGATGCAGGTGCTGCGCCTGTCGCGCAGTCTTGGAACCCGGGCGGTGCTGATGACGATGCTGGCGCTGGCCTCGGTCTTTGTGGCGCCGCTGTTCGATCCGCTGATCCCCGACCCGCTCAAGGACCGGTTCGGGCGCGACGCCGTGTTGCCGGTGCTGACGATCCTGGCCTCGTCGATGCTGGCGGTGACCACATTTTCGCTGGGGGTCATGGTGCAGGCCTTTCAAAGCGCCTCGTCGCAGGCGACGCCGCGCGCCTATCGCATCCTGATGCAGGACGGCACCACGCAGACCGTTCTGGCCACCTTTGTCGGGGCCTTCCTGTTTTCTCTGACCGCCATCGTCATGTTCCGGGCAAACTTTTACGACGCGGCGGCAGCGGTGGTGATCTTTGCCATGACGATTTTTGTGATCGCCGCGATCATCCTGGCCATCCTGCGCTGGATCGGACACCTGTCGCAACTGGGAAGCATGGACCACATCCTGTCCCTGATCGAATCCGTGGCCCAGCCGCCGCTGAAGGCGCTGGCCACCTATCCGGCGCTGGGGGCTGTTCCCGCCTCTCGTGCAGAACCGCCGCCGCCGGGCGTAAAGACCGTGACAGCCCCCTGCGCGGGCTATGTGCAATTCATCGACATGCCGGGCCTGAACAGCACCCTGACAAAGGCCGGCGCGCGCCTTTGGATCACCGCCGCCCCCGGCGCCTTTGTGGTGGAAGGCGACGACATCGCCCTGCTGAACATCCAGGACGACGTGATCGCCAAGGCCGTGGCGAAACACTTTACCATCGGCAAGACCCGGTCAATGGAACAGGACGCGCGCTTTGGCCTGATCGTCATGGCCGAGATCGCCAACCGCGCCCTGTCGCCCGGCGTCAATGACCCCGGCACCGCGATCGACGTGATCCACCGTCAGCTGAACCTGCTGCACGGATGCCTGACCCCGACCACGGACGCCCCACGCTTTGATCGCATCGTCGCGCCCGAGGTCTCAGCCGAAGACCTTCTGGAAGACGCCTTTGACATCCTGACCCGCGACGGGGCAGGACGCGTCGAAATCATGAACCACCTGCAAGAGGCGCTTGGACGGCTTTCAAACAGCGCATGGCCCGAAATGGCCAAGGCCGCAAAAGAGCATCTGCCCTACGTGCAGGATCAGGCGCGGGCGCACATCACGATGAAGACCGATCTGGAAACGCTGGGACTGGGCGGTTAGGACGCCAGCCCGCGCGCCGGGACCTTTTGCAGCAACTGCATGACATCCGCCATTTCCGGCCCGCGTTCCTGCCCTGTCAGCGCCTTGCGCAGCGGCATGAACAGGCCCTTGCCCTTGCGGCCTGTCGCCTCTTTCACCGCGTTGGTGAAGGTGCTCCAGCTGTCGGCCGCATAGGGCGGCTCGGGCAGCAGGGTCATGGCCTGGGCAATGAATTCGCGGTCCTCATCGGCGATCAGCGGCTCTGCCCCGTCGCGGAACAGGGTCCACCAGCCGGGCAGGTCCTTGCGGGTCTGGATATTCTCGCGCACGACCTTCCAGAACAGCTCGGCCTTGTCGGCAGGCACGCCCAGCGCAGCGATCTCGTCCTTGACGGCGTCAAAGGACAGCCCGTGCATCTTTTTCGCGGTCAGCGGATACAGGTCCTGCACGTCGAACTTGGTGGGGGCGCTGCCGAACTGGCCAAGGTCAAACCCATCGGCGATCTCGTCCAGCGACATCTGCAATTCCACCGGCTGCGACGATCCCAGTCGCGCCATCAGCGACAGCAGCGCCTCGGGCTCGATCCCGGCTTCGCGCAGGTCGCGTAGGGCCAGGGTGCCCAGACGTTTGGACAGCGATTCCCCCTGCGGGCCGGTCAGCAGCGAATGGTGCGCAAAGGCCGGCGCCGTGCCGCCCAGCGCGCGGATGATCTGGATCTGCGTCGCGGTATTTGTGACGTGGTCGTTGCCGCGCACCACATGGGTGATCCCCATTTCGACGTCATCGACAACCGAAGCCAGCGTATACAGGAACTGCCCGTCCGCCCGGATCAAGACCGGATCGGAAAGCGAGGCCGCATCGATCGAAATGTCACCCAGAATGCCATCGTCCCAGACGATGCGTTCCTGATCCAGCTTGAACCGCCAGACACCGTCGCCGCGCTCGGCGCGCAGCTTGGCCTTGTCGTCCTCGGACAGGGCCAGCGCGGCGCGGTCATAGACCGGCGGTTTGCCCATGTTCAGCTGTTTCTTGCGCTTCAGGTCCAACTCGGTCGGCGTCTCGAACGCCTCGTAGAAACGGCCCATTTCGCGCAGCGTGTCAGCGGCGTCGCGATAGCGGTCCAGCCGCAGCGACTGCCGTTCCACCCGGTCCCATGTCAGGCCCAGCCATTCAAGATCCTGCTTGATGCCATCAACATAGGCCTCTTTCGAGCGCTCGGGATCGGTGTCATCGATGCGCAGAATGAACTGTCCGCCGGTCTTGCGGGCGATGAGATGGTTGAACAAAGCGGTGCGCAGGTTGCCGACGTGGATGTATCCGGTGGGCGAAGGCGCGAAACGAGTGACGGTCATGGGCATGTCTCCTGATCAGCGCGCGTGTTTCATATGGCGGGTGATTTGTCCAGTTTTGCCTTTCGCCGCGCGCCGGCTGTCGCCATGATACCGGTAACAACGAGGGTTCCATGACCAAGATTCTGACCGTCACCTTCAATCCCGCGCTCGATCTGGCCACCAGCGTCGACCGCGTCGTGCCGAACCTCAAGCTGCGCTGCGCCCCCGAAACGGCCGAGGCCGGCGGCGGCGGCGTGAACGTGGCGCGGGCGGTGACGCAGTTGGGGGGCGCGGCGCAGGCCTGGGTCGCGCTGGGCGGACCGAATGGTGCTGCGCTGGGCGATTTGCTGGACGGGCTGGGGCTTGACTGGGTCCGGATCGAAGCACCCGGCAGCACCCGGCACAGCTTTTCCGTGACCGATCAGGCCAGCAAGGACCAGTACCGTTTTGTTCTGACCGGACCGACCTGGACCGGGTCGCAGCTGGATGCCGTACTGGACCGGATCGCCGCCGAAACGCCGCCCGACACGCTGGTCGTCTTTTCCGGCTCCATGCCGCCCGGCTCTGAACCCGGATTTCTGCCCAGGGCGATCACGCACCTGGCGCCGCGGCGTACGGTGATCGACACATCGGGCCCGCATCTGGAACATCAGGCGCGCGGCGATGCGCCCGCCCCCTACATCCTGCGAATGGACAGCCACGAGGCCCAGGCCCTGTCCGGCCTGCCGCTGGAAAGCCGCGCGGACAGCGCGGCGTTTGCCGAAACCCTGCGCCAGCGCGGCGCCGGAGAGATCATCATCATCGCGCGCGGCGCGGATGGGTCGGTCATGGCCGAACCCGGCGGGCTTTGGCATGTCACCGCCGCCAACGAAGGCGTGGTCAGCGCCATCGGCGCGGGCGACAGCTTTGTCGGGGGGTTCGTGATGGGGCTTGCCGCCGGGCAACCCCCGCAAGAGGCGCTGCGGATGGGGGCCGCCGCCGCCAGTGCCGCCGTGCTCAGCGAAGGCACCCAGCTTTGCCTGCCACAGGATTACACGCGGCTTTTGCCGCTGACGGAACTGTCGCGCCTGTAGTCCCGGCCACGACAGGAAACACTGCGTTCAGGGCAAACCTATGGAAAGCGCGGCGCAGCTATGTCACCTAAAGGGCATGCGCCTTTTCATCGCCCTTGACCTGCCACCCGAAACCAGGGCTGCCCTTGGCGCCCTTCAGGATCGCCTGCCCGCGGGTCTGCGCCCGGTCCCCGAGGAAAACCTGCACCTGACCATGGCCTTTCTGGGCGATCAGCCCGACGCGGTGACCGAGGCGCTGCACGAAGGCCTGGAAACCCTGCGCGCGCCCCGGCTGGCGCTTAGCCTGGGTGGCATCGCGGTCTATGGCGGCCATCGCGGCCAGGTGCTCGCGCTCGAGGCCGAGGGCGAGGCCCCCTTGCACGAATTGCACGACCGCATCCGCGCCCGCCTGCGCGGCGCCGGGGCCCAGGTGGAACGCCGCCGCTTTCGCCCGCATGTCACGCTGGCGCGGATGCCGGGCCATGCCGACCCGGGGCCGGCGCTGGCCACGCTGGCGGCGGCGCAAATCGCCCCCTTCACGGTCAGCAGTTTCGGGCTGTACCAATCCACCCTGCATCCCGACGGCGCGATTTATGAAACGCTGGCCAGCTATCCGCTGGGCTGACCCTTTCCTGTCGCGCCAGAACGCCCCATAACGCACATCATGACTCGCACCGATCCAGACGCCTTTCTTGACATGGCACAGGCGGCCATCGACGCCCTGCCGGACATGTTCCGCGACAGCGCGCTACAGGTGATCCTGCAGATCGAGGAATTGCCCGACGACGCCCTGCTGCACGAGATGCAGATCGACGACCCGCTGGAACTGACCGGCCTGTATTCCGGCATTCCGATGACCGAAAAATCGCTTAGCCATCCGTCGCCCTATCCCGACACGGTCACCCTGTTCCGCCAGCCCATCCTTGCCGAATGGCGCGACCGCGGCGATGTCTCGCTTGCTGACCTGGTTGCCCATGTGACGGTGCATGAATTCGCCCATCACTTTGGCTGGTCCGACGACGATATCGCCACGATTGACCGTTGGTGGGAATGACCCCCTAGGGCTGTGTCCAGACCGGCGGGTCCTGATCCGAGATGCCCAACACCGGGATCTGCCCGGCCAGCTGCCAATGAAAATCGACCTGATAGCGGCCACCATCGCCGTGGATGATCATCTCTTCGGTGTCGGTCCGGCTGGTGCCGTTAAAGGGTGGCCCAGCCAGCGTCTGCTGCGTCAGAGCCAGGAAAATCTCGCGTACATCAAAGATGTCGTCCCTGTTGCCGGTTCCCAAGGCCAGGAAAATCGCGGCAACTCCGACGACGATCCCGACAATCCCTACAATTGCAACGCCGATTGGCCCGGTAAGAATGAACGAAATCGTAAGCGGCACCAACACCGCGACGCTGATCGCGTTGTAATAGGCATAGATCAGGTTGAACAATTCGTAGGATGAAATCTCGGCCTCGATGCTGGTCATCAGTTCGGTCAGGAAATCCATGAATCCGCCCGCCGGGTCCAGTTCGGCCAGCGTGAACAACGGCAGAAACACATGAGGCAGGTTCAAACCGCCAAGGTCGTATTCATGCGCCAACAAGGGCGGGTTGAAAACCTCGCGCTGGCCTTGGGAAAAGCTGCCCAGATCGGTTGGGCCGAACTGTTCGCCATTGGCAAGCGAGGGGTTGGAATTGTAGGCCAGCGGCCCGTGTACCGCGACGCCGCCCATGGCCATTTCGTCATCGCCCGCCTCGCCGCGGGTGCGGCGCAGACAGCGGACCCGGTCGATGTTCAGGCGCAGCGTCTGATAGCCGATCTGCTGCGGCCCGGGCGTACCACTGGTCGGCGGCGGCGGCGTTGTGGGTTCGTCCTCCGGACCCGGCGGCGTGTCCTGATCTTCGGGTCGGCCATCGTTGTCCACCGTTGGCTTGATATCGCGAAAGACACCGTCGTGCCCCGGATACAGATCTTTCAAAAGCTCTTTCAGCCATCCCCAAAAGCTGCCTTCATCGCCTTTCCTGATCTTCCTCAGTTCAAGGGTTTCGGTCAGCTGATCGCTCACCTGGGACCGATCGGCCATTGGCGTCTTTGCGTTCGGCTGCACCAGCTTTTCCAGATCGTCCCGATCCTTTTGCGGCAACAACAGGCCGGTCCGCAGGTCTTCGGACATCAGCCGCTTGGCCAGCTTTTTGGCGTCGTTCCGGGACAGCTCGCCCCAATACCTGAGGACAAGCTGAGCGGGCGATGGCGGCGGGGCCTTTTGATCCCGCGCCTGCAGCCACGCCTTGGGGATTTCGACCCGCGGAGCGGGCTTTTCGGACAAAAGCGCCTCGGCGATTTCGGCGCGGAAATGCCGCTCGAACAAGGTGCTGATCGCCTGCGCCCTGGGGGTAAGATGTTCGCGTTGTGCGCCGGAAAAATTGGACATGGGCCTCTCCTGAAATTGAATGAACAAAAGGGAATGCCAAATCGCACAGGAAAACGCCGGAAAAATCTACCTCTGATTGAGGAAGTTCCGGTTTTCCTTACCCCGAGTGTTCTCGACTGAGGGGGCCTAGTTCGCGGCGCGCTGCATCATCATTTCATGCACCGCCTGCATGCCGCGCGCCGCCATGTCCGACACCTCGGCGGCATGGATGTGCAGCGCCTCGACCAGTTCGGGATCGTCCGAGGTCTGGATCACCACCAGCCCTTCGTCGGTGATGTCGATTTCCGACAGGATGCCTTCGCCGCGGGCGAAAAAGATGTCCAGCGTCGGGCTTTGGATAAAGATCTGCGGATCGCGTTTTTGACCCACCCGGTCGATCATCCCGACCGCGTGGCTCACCAACACCTCCATCACCTCCGGGTCCTTGGAAAAGGTCACGGTGCGGATGCCGTTGGGCAGGTTTTCCACCGTCCGTTCGATCAGGTGAAAGTTGCGGAACATCACCGCCAGTTCGGCGCTTTCCTCGGGGGTGGCGTCAAGGCCGCGCAGGCCGGGCATGGTCATTTCGTCATGGCCGGTGCCATCGGCCCCGTGCATCTGCCCGTGCCCATGCCCATGCATCATCTGCGCCGAAGCCCCTGCCGCCAGCAGCACAAGCGCCGTCGCTGTCATTCCGATCCGCTTCATCATGGCCATCAAGTCCCCCCGGGGTTGCCGCCGCATCCGCGCGGCGCTGCCATGGACTGTAGCCAGCCCATGCCCCCCGGACAACAACGCATCGCTGCCTTGCCGCGCGGTACCGTTCACGATCTGGGGATCGTATCAGCCCTCGTCGCGCCAGCGGTTGACGATGGGATAGCGGCGATCCAGCCAAAAGGCGCGCTTGGTCAGGCGCGCGCCCGGGGCGCTTTGGAACCGTTTGTATTCGCTGATGTACAGCAGGTGTTCGACCCGCTTCACATCCTCGCGGGTAAACCCTTCGCGGATGCAATCGGCGACGCTGGCCTCTTGGTCCACCAGCATTTCCAGAATGCCATCCAGCACCGGATAGTCGGGCAGGCTGTCGCTGTCCTTTTGATCCTCGCGCAGCTCGGCGCTGGGGGGTTTGGTGATGATCCGGTCCGGGATCACGGCGCCCTCGGGGCCCATCATCCAGCCGCGATGGTTGGCATTGCGCCAGCGGCAGGTTTCAAAGACGCGCGTCTTGTACAGGTCCTTGATCGGGTTGTAGCCGCCCGCCATGTCGCCGTAGATCGTGGCATAGCCCACCGCGACCTCGGACTTGTTGCCGGTGGTCAGCAGCATTTCGCCGAACTTGTTGGACAGCGCCATCAGCAACAGCCCGCGCAGGCGCGACTGGATGTTTTCCTCGGCGATGTCGGGCTTTGTCCCTTCGAACAGCGGGGCCAGGGTGTTGGTTATTGCCGCGCGCCCTTCAGCGATGGGAACAAAGTCATAGCGGCAACCCAGCGCCGTGGCGCATTCCTTGGCGTCCTCAAGCGAGCTTTGCGAGGTATACTCGGACGGCAGCATCACGCAGCGCACGTTTTCAGCCCCCAGCGCATCCACCGCGATGGTCGCCACAAGCGCCGAGTCGACGCCGCCGGACATGCCCAACAGCACCTTGCCGAACCCTGTCTTGCGGCAATAGTCGCGCAGGCTTTCGACCATGACCCGGTAATCCATTTCCCAGTCATCGGGGTGGGTGACGAACTGCCCCTCTTCGGCGCGCCAGCCGTCGCGGGTGCGGTTGAACTGGACGTGGGTGATCGCCTCGTCAAAGGTCGGCATTTGTACCGCAGGGCGTCCGTGCAGGTTCAGCACGAAGGACCCGCCGTCAAACACCTGATCGTCCTGACCGCCCACCATGTTGAGATAGACCAGCGGCAATTCCGTTTCGATCACGCGGGCGACCATGTGGTTCAGGCGGGTTTCAAACTTGTTGCGGAAATAGGGCGATCCGTTGGGCACCACCAAAATCTCGGCGCCGCTTTCGGCCATTGCCTCGCAGACGTCGGGATACCAGGCGTCTTCGCAGATCGGGATGCCGATGCGCACTCCGTTGATGGCAATCGGCCCCTGCATCCGGTCACGCGAGAACAGGCGCACCTCGTCGAAGACGTTGAAGTTGGGCAGAAAGAACTTGTGTGTCACGGCGGCGACCTTGCCACCCTGCAAGACGTAGTAACTGTTGTGCAGCTTGCCGTCCTCGCCCGGGAACGGACCGCCGATGCCCAGCGCGGGCCCATCGGCGCAGTCCACCGCCAAAGCCTCGATCTGCTGGACAGCGTCACGCACAAAGGCGGGTTTCAGGATCAGATCCTGGGTCTGATAGCCCACGGCGGACATTTCCGGGCAGGCCACGAAATCGGCCCCGGCCTTGCGGCCTTCGTCCCAGGCGGCGCGCGCCTTGGCGATGTTGCCCTTGATGTCGCCCACGGTGGGGTTCAGCTGTGCCAGTGTCAGGCGGAAACGATCACCCATGACCTGTCCTTTTCTATCGCGTTACCGCCCAAATAGCAGATGCACGCCCAAGGGGAAGTGCGCAGCGGCAAAAGAGATTGCCCCGTCCCACCCTGTCCTTTACGTTCCGGTCACGCAAACAGGACCTTTCGCACCACCGGGGGCAAGACAGGCATGAAGCTGGCAGGTATCACTTTTATCCTTGCAGGGGCCCTTGGCGGCATCGCCATGGCACAGTCCCAGGACGAGGTCGTGACCAAGCAATATGATGATGGCGGCGTCTACGAAGGCACCTTCCTGAACGGGCTTCAGCATGGCACCGGCACCTACCGGCTGCCCAACGGCTATGAATACACTGGCGAATGGGTCGACGGCGAAATCAAGGGCCAGGGCGTGGCGCGCTTTCCCAACGGGTCCGTCTATGAGGGCCAGTTCGCCAAGGGCAAGCCCGAAGGCATCGGCAAGATCGTGCTGACCGATGGCAGCACCTATGAAGGGTCCTGGCTCGAAGGCAAGATCACCGGACAGGGCGTCACGGTCTATGCAAATGGCATGCGCTATGAAGGCGCGTTTCGCAACGCGCTCCAACATGGCAAGGGGGTCATGACTTCGCCCAGCGGGTACGTCTACGACGGCGACTGGGTCAATGGCGTCAAGGAAGGCACGGCCAAGATCACCTTTCCCGATGGGTCAACCTACGAAGGCCGTGTGTCAAACGGTGAACGCGATGGCACCGGCAAGATGACGATGAGCGACGGGGTCATCTACGAAGGCACCTGGCGCGAAGACCAGATGGACGGTCAGGGCAAGCTGATCCAGCCCAACGGCGACATCTACGAAGGCGCCTTTGTCGACGGCCGCCGCGAAGGCATGGGCAAGGTGATCTCTCCCAACGGCGACGTCTACGAGGGCGAATTCAACAACGACCAGCGGCACGGTCAGGGCACGTTCATCGGCAAGGACGGCTATCGCTATTCGGGCAATTGGGTGACCGGCCAGATCGAAGGCCAGGGTCAGGTCACCTATCCAGATGGATCAGTCTTCGAAGGCCAGTTCAAGGTCGGCCTGCCCAATGGCATGGGCAAGATGACCTATCCCGGCGGCGATACCTACGAAGGCCAGTGGGTCGATGGCGTCATGGTCGGCGAAGGCATCGCCACCTATGCCAACGGCCATGTCTATCAGGGCGGTTTCCAGAATGCGAAATACGAAGGACGCGGGGTCATGACCTACCCCGACGGCCACGTTTACGAAGGCGACTGGAAAGACGGCCAGCGACACGGCACCGGCAAGGCCACCTTCCCCGATGGCACGGTCTACGAAGGCCAGTTCCGCGATGGCCAGCGCCACGGCCTGGGCACCATCGTGATGGCCAACGGCTTTCGCTACGAAGGTGAATGGAGCCGCGGCGAGATTTCCGGTCAGGGCGTGGCAACCTATGCCAATGGCGATGTCTACGAAGGCAGTTTTGCCAATGGCAAACGCCAGGGCGAAGGCACCATGCGCTATGCCACGGGGGAACAGGCCACCGGTGAATGGATCAATGGCGCGCTGTCGGGCACAGCCCAGACCAATACCCCGGCCGCGGCCCCGCCAGAAACCGCCATTCCCCAAGACAACTGATCCGCTCTGCGGCGGTTCAGGCGGCCGCGGACGTCCAGGTCAGACCACCTGGCCCTGATCCAGACGGTCCAGCAGCGCGGCGGCCTCTTGCAGGATCACCGCGCGTTTGTCTTCGTCCATGCGATCCCAGGTGCGGTACATGTTGCCCATCCGCGCATTGCCGCTGAACCGGTCGCGGTGGCGATCCAGGAAATGCCAGTACAACAGGTTGAACGGACAGGCCTTGTCGCCGGTCTTGTCCTTGACGGCATAGTGGCAGCGCTTGCAGTGATCGGACATCTTGTTGATGTAGTTGCCTGAGGACACATAGGGCTTGGAGGCGATGACCCCGCCATCGGCGAACTGGCTCATCCCGACGGTATTGGGCGCCTCGACCCATTCGAAGGCGTCGATATAGACGCTTAGATACCATTCATGCAGTTCGGTCGGGTTGATCCCGGCCAAGAGCGCGAAATTGCCCGTCACCATCAGCCGCTGGATATGGTGGGCATAGGCCTCTTGCCGGGTCTGGCTGACGGCTTTTTCGACGCAGCGCATCCGCGTCGGGCCGCCCCAATACAGCGCCGGCAGCTTGCGGTCATGGTTCAGGGCATTGCGTTGCGGATACTCCGGCCCTTCGAGGAAATAGATGCCCCGGACGTATTCGCGCCAGCCGATGATCTGGCGGACAAAGCCTTCGACCGCGTTCAGCGGGGCATCGCCATCCTCATAGGCCTGCTGCGCGGCGCGGCACACCTCGAGCGGGTCCAGCAGACCGATGTTCATATAGGCCGACAGCAGCGAGTGATACAGAAACCGGTTCTGATCCAGCATGGCGTCCTGGAAATCGCCAAAGCGCGGCAGGGCATGGCGGATGAAATGCGCCAGCGCCTGCCGGGCCTGCCCCTGGTCGGTGGCATAGTGAAAGGGCCGCAAATCGCCGAACGTCTTGCCAAAGCGCGCCTCGACAAGGTCCAGCACCTCTTGGGTGATGGCATCCGGGGTGAACTGCATCGGCGCGGTCGTCACGCTGTCGGGGGCTGGCTTGCGGTTTTCCTGGTCATAGTTCCACTGGCTGCCCGCAGGTTCGTCGCCTTGCATCAAAAGGCCGGTCTTGCGCCGCATCTCACGGTAGAAATACTCCATCCTCAGGGCCTTGCGCCCCTTGGCCCAATCCTGGAACTGGCTGTGCGAGGCCAGGAACCGGTCGTCTTCCTTCAGGTGCAGCGTGATCGGCGCGTTCTGCAAGGCCTGGATCAGGCGCCATTCACCCGGCTCGGTGGCCAGCACCTCAGACGCGCCGGTTTCCTCGGCGCGGCGCAGCAGTTCCCCCACGATCGACCCGGCGTTGCCGGTGTCGTCCAGCTGGGAATAGCGAATGGTCCAGCCGTCCTGTTCCAGCCGCGCCGCGAACTTGCGCATCGCGGCAAAGATCAGCGCGATCTTCTTGGGGTGGTGCGGGACATAGCCCGCCTCGTCCGCGACTTCGGCCATGACGACGATGTCGCGCGCCTTGTCGGCCGCGCGCAGGGCGGACAGGTCGGTCGACAGCTGGTCGCCCAGCACCAGGACAAGACGTGCTACCACGGGATTTCCTTGCCCGCATAATCCAGAAAGCGGCCGGTGTCCTTTGCGGTCAGGCTTGCCATGACCTCGATCAGGCGCGCGGCGGCCTGTGGCGCGGGAACGGCAGGATGACGGCCAAGGTATTTTTCGGTAAAGGGCGTGGCCACCGTGCCGGGATGCAGGCAGACGCAGGCCAGCTGTTTGTGGGTGCGCGCCAGTTCGATCGCCGCACCATGCATCAACTGGTTCAACGCCGCCTTTGCAGCGCGATAGCTGTACCATCCCCCCAGCCGGTTGTCGCCGATGCTGCCCACGCGGGCGGACAGGGCGGCAAACACCGCCGGGTTGTCCTTGGGCAGTAGCGGCAGCGCATGTTTCAGCACCAGCATGGGCCCCATGGCGTTCAGCGCAAACTGGTCCTGCATCGTTCGGGCACTGAGGCTGGCCAGGGATTTCTCGGGGGCGCCGCCGTCAATCTCAAGCGCGCCGGTCGCCACTAGGACCCAGTCGAATGGCCCTTCGAGGCTGCCAATTACCCCCCTGACCGAGGCTTCGCTGGTGACGTCCAGCCCGTCGCCCGACCGCGACACGCCCGTGACCGCATGGCCCTTCGCCTGCAAGGCGGCCTGCACCGCAGATCCGATGCCGCCGCTGTTCCCGATGATCAATACCCGTTTCATAAGCCAGCGACCTAGCGGCGCGGCAGCCAGGTTCAAGCCCCGCCGATGTCTTGCGGGGCGATGGCGACGGTTTTCAGCACCGCAAAGCATTCAACCCCTTCGGCCAGGCCCAGCGCCTGGGCCGACCGGCGGGTGATCCGGGCCAGAACCGTGCCGGCCGGCGTCGAAAGCGACACGATGGCCCCCGGCCCGCCGCCTTCGCGGATCGCCTCGATGCGGCCAGGAATGATGTTGAGCGCGGACAGCCCCTCGGGGCGCGACCGGGCCAGGATCACCTCCTGGGCGGGAATGCGGACACGCAGGGTTTCGCCGACCGCGCGGGCGACGCGCGGCAGATGCAGGCGCTGCCCGCCTGCGTCCAGCTCGGACAGGCCATCGTCGTGATGCGCCACGACCCGCGCCTCCAGGATGGCCCCGGCGCCTCGGACCCCGGCGGGCAGGATCGACGGATCGCCCAGCACATCGGCCGCAAGGCCCTGGCGCGCAACGCGCCCGTCCTGCAAGGCCACGACCGAAGTCGCAAGGCGCGCCACCTCGGCCGGGGCATGGCTGACGTACAGGATGGGCACGACCGCCTCGTCGCGCAGGCGTTCGAAATAGGGCAGGATCTCGGCCTTGCGGGCCTCGTCCAGTGCGGCAAGCGGTTCGTCCGCCAGGATCAGCGCCGGATTGGCCAGCAGCGCGCGACCGATGGCGACCCGCTGCTTTTCACCGCCTGACAGGGCACCTGGCCGACGATCCAGCAGCGCCCCGATGCCCAGAAGCTCGATCACGTGATCGGGGTGCACAGCACCGCGATCGGGGGAAAACCACCGCCCGTAGGACAGGTTCTGGCGCACGGTCATGTGCGGGAACAGCCGTCCTTCCTGAAAGATATAACCCAGGCGGCGGCGGCTGGGCGGCAGGCAAAGCCCCCGCTGCGTGTCCAGCAGCACATGGTCGGCAACCACGATCCGCCCGGCGTCCGGCCGCAACAGCCCCGCCACCGCGTTGACGATGGTGGTCTTGCCCGATCCCGACCGGCCGAACAGCACGGTCAGCCCGGCCGGGGCCTGAAAATCCACGTCCAGCGCCAGCCCGGGGAATTGGTGTTTCAGACAGACAGACAGTGTCATGCGCCGCCCACCCGGCGCGACACCCGGCGCGACAGCCATTCCGACAGCAACAGCGCGCCCATGGCGATCACGATCGACACGATCACCAGCCGCAGCGCCGATCCTTCGGCCCCCGGCACCTGCAAAAAGGCATAGACCGCCGAAGGCAGGGTCTGGGTCTGGCCAGGAATGTTGGACACAAAGGTGATGGTCGCGCCGAATTCACCCATCGCCTTGGCAAAGGCCAGGATCGCGCCTGCGATCACCCCCGGCAGGGTCAGCGGCAAGGTGACGGTCAGGAACACCCAAAGGCGCGAGGCGCCCAACGTGGCGGCGGCCTGTTCCAGCCTGGGGTCCACCGATTCTATCGACAACCGCATAGCGCGCACCATCAGCGGAAAGGCCATGACCGCCGCCGCCAACGCCGCCCCGGTCCAGCGAAAGGCAAAGACGATCCCGATGTCCTGCAAGGCCGCGCCCAGCGGCGCGCGGGTGCCAAAGGTCATCAGCAGCAGGTAGCCGGTGACCACCGGCGGCAGGATCAGCGGCAAATGCACCAGCCCGTTGACGATCTGTTTGCCGGGGAAATGCCAGCGCGCCAGCGCATAGGCGGTGAACAGCCCCAGCGGCAAGGACAACAGGACCGCCCATAAGGCCACGCGCAGCGACAGCGCCACCGCCTGCCATTCTTCGGGGCCCAGCCAGTCCACCCTAGTCCTCCGGCAGGGCAAAGCCCTGATCGGCAAAGACGGCGCGGGCCGGGGCGCTGTTCAGGTAATCAAGCAGGTCCTGCGCGGCGGCCCCGCTGCCCTGGATTCGCGCCGCAGGGTAGACGATGGGCGGGTGCGACCCGGCGGGAAAGGTCGCCAGCACGCTGACCTGCGGTTCGGCCTGCGCATCGGTGGCATAGACGACGCCCAGCGGCGCTTCGCCCAGGGCGACCAGCGCCAGCGCGGCGCGCACGTTGTCGGCCTGCGCCACCTGCGGCGCCAGCTGGTCCCACAGCCCCAGCGAGTCCAGCGCGGCCTTGCCGTAGATCCCAGCAGGCACCGCCTGAACCAGCGCCATGGCCAGTCGACCCTGCCCCAGACGCACGGGCAGATCGGCCCAATCGGTCAGGGGCGCATCCTGCGGTTGCCCGATCAGGACAAGGCTGTTGCCCAGCAGATTGCGGCGCGACCCGGCGTCGATCAGCCCCTGCGCGGCCAGGTGATCCATCCAGTCGGCACTGGCGGAAATGAACACATCCGCCGGTGCGCCGGCCTCGATCTGGCGGGCCAGCACCGACGACCCGGCAAAGGATACCGTCAGCCCATGCCCCGTCGCCTGCTGAAAGCCCGGCGCGATGGCGTCCAGCGCGGTCTTGAGGCTGGAGGCCGCGAAAACCGTCACCTCGCCCGCGCGCGCGGTCAGCGGCATCATGGTCAGGCACAGGGCCAGAACCGGAAAGAGGCGGACAAGGACCAAGGGTGGCTCCTATTAGAATGACCCTTCCCGAAGTAGCCAAACCTCCCCGGCAGAGGCAAGCCTTTCTGCCGCGCAAAAAATCTGGTCTGAGCCCGACGGGAATTCGGTGCCGCCCCGTTTGACCAGTGTTCGCAAGAAAAAGGAATGGTTTTCGATGTCCCGGTTCACCCCTTATTGGCTTTGGGCGCTTTTGGCCCTGCCGCCCGCCGCCTGGAGCTATCAGGCGCTTACATCCGACAACGCACGGATCATCCACATGCTTGTGCATCCCACGGGTGAATGGGCGGCGCGGCTGTTGATCATCACGATGATCGCGACCCCGCTGACCATGTTGCTGAAAGGCTGGCGCGGGCCGCAGTGGTTGAAAAAGAACCGCCGCTACCTGGGTGTCGCGTCGTTCGGTTATGGCGCGCTGCATACGCTGTTCTACGTGCTGGACAAAGGATCGCTCGACCAAGTCGTCAGCGAGATTGACCGCTTTTACATCTGGACCGGCTGGATCGCCTTTGCGATCTTCATTCCGCTGGCCGTCACCTCGATGGATTATTTCGTGCGCGTCATGGGACCGCGCTGGAAGACCCTGCAACGCTGGACCTATGGCGCGGCGGTTCTGACGCTGCTGCACTGGGCGTCGCTGCATAATTGGGAACATCCGCTGGGCGCCATTGTCCAATTTTCGCCGCTGATTGCCCTGGAAGCCTATCGCATCTGGTATTGGACCAACAAACGCCGGATGCGCCGCGCCGCGGCCTAACCCCCCTTGGCCGCCTTGTGGGCAAGCGCCAGGAACTGCCTTTGTTCCCCCGCGCTGAGCCCGCCCAGAATGTCGGGCTGCAGCGCCTCGACGATGGGGCGCAAGGCCTGCAACTGGTCCTGACCGGGTTTGGTCAGGGCCAGAACCCGCGCCCGTCGGTCGGTTTCGCTGACCTTGCGGGTGATCAGCCCCTTTTGTTGCAACCGGTCGATGACCCCGCCGATGGTTGCCCGATCATAGGCGATCAGCGCCGCAACGCTGGCCTGATCGACACCGGGATTGGCGGCGATCGCCTCTAGCGCGGCGAATTGGACCGGCGTCAGGTCGATCCCGGCCGCTTTTGCACGCATCTGAAAGGTCTGGGTCGAAATCTGGTGAAGCCGCCTGATCAAATGCCCGGCCATCTGGTGAAAGGGCAGGTCGCCGCCGCTGTCAGACATCTGTTTCACCCCTTGCGATCACGCCTTTCACGGCACCTTACAAAAAACAATGGCGCGAGGGTAGTATGCCTGCTAATGATAAGCATACATACTTATTTGGCGGAACCGGCGGGAGGAGTCGTCATGTCAGATCAACCCATCCTGATAGCGGGGGGCGGTATTGGCGGTTTGGCGGCGGCCTGCGGGCTGGCGCAAAAGGGCTTTCGCTCGATCGTGGTCGAACAGGCAAAACAGTTCGGCGAAATCGGCGCAGGCATCCAGATCGGCCCCAACGCCTTTCACTGCTTTGACTACCTGGGTGTCGGCGATCAGGCCCGGGAAAAGGCGGTCTATATCGACGCCCTGCGCCTGATGGACGCCCAGACCGCCGAGGACATAACCCAAATCCCGCTGGATGAACCCTTTCGCAAGTTTTACGGCAACCCCTATGCCGTGGTGCACCGGGCCGATCTGCATGGCGTGCTGCTGAAGTATTGCGAACAAAGCCCTCTGGTCGATCTGCGCACCGAACATGTGGTGGACCGCTATGAACAGGATGGCACCGGTGTGACACTGATCCTGAAAGGGCGCGATCCGCTGAAGGGCCGCGTCCTGATCGGCGCCGAGGGGCTGCGCTCGCCCATTCGGGCGCAGATGGTGGGCGACGGGGAACCACGGATTTCCGGGCACACCACGTATCGCAGCGTCATCCCGACACAGCAGATGCCCGAAGACCTGCGCTGGAACGCCGCGACGCTTTGGGCAGGGCCCAAGTGCCACATCGTCCACTACCCGCTGAAAGGCGGCAAGGTTTACAACCTGGTGGTGACCTATCACCGCGACGTCCAGGAGGCGATCTCGGGGCGGCCCGTATCCAAGGCCGAGGTCGCGCAGGGGTTCGAACACATCCACCCCAAGGCGCGCCAGATCATTGAACACGGCACCGACTGGAAGCTGTGGGTGCTGTGCGACCGCGATCCGATTTCCAACTGGCTGGACGGGCGCGTAGCGCTGTTGGGCGATGCGGCGCATCCGATGCTGCAATACTTTGCCCAGGGTGCCTGCATGGCAATGGAGGACGCGGTGGCGCTGGCCCATTGCATGGAAGGCGAGGCCGACATCGACAAGGCGCTGTCCCGGTATCAGGCCATGCGCAGCGTGCGCACCGCCCGGGTGCAGATGAACAGCCGCCTGATCGGCGAATACATTTATCATCCCTCAGGCGCGCAGGCCGCCGTGCGCAACAGCGTGATGAGCGGGATGAGTGCACAGGACTGGTACAATCAGCTGAACTGGCTGTACGGTTCCAATGGACTCGACAACTGAGATTTCCGCGAACGCAACAAAGGACAGACAATGGGTTTTGTAATCGATCCGGCCCCCACCCCTTCGGTAGCCGTTGCCGGCAGCGAAGACCGCTTTCCCGTGCGGCGCATTTTTTGCGTCGGGCGCAACTATGCCGCCCATGCCCGCGAAATGGGCAAGGATCCGGATCGCGAACCGCCGTTCTTTTTCACCAAGCCCGCCGATGCGGTGGTCGATCACGGCCAGACCATCCCCTACCCGCCCGAAACCGACAACCTGCACTATGAGGCCGAGATGGTCGTCGCCATCGGCAAGGGCGGGCGGAACATTTCCGAAGCGGATGCGCTAGGCCACGTCTGGGGCTATGGCACCGGCAACGACCTGACCCGGCGCGATCTGCAACAGACGGCCAAGGACATGGGGCGACCCTGGGACTGGGGCAAGGCCTTTGACCGCTCGGCGGTGATCGGGCCCCTGCATCCGGTGTCCGAAGTCGGCCACCCGGCCAAAGGGTCGATCAAGCTGACGGTGAACGGCGAAACCCGTCAGGACGCCGACCTTGACGAACTGATCTGGACCATCCCCGAGGTGATCTCGATCCTGTCGCGTTCGATGGCGTTGCAGCCCGGCGATCTGATCATGTCGGGAACGCCCGCCGGGGTCGGCAAGCTGGTGCCGGGCGACGTCTGCACCGCCTCGGTCGTGGGCTTGGGCGAGGCCACCGTGACGATCGGCAACCCGGAATGACCCTGATCCTGCATAACTACTTTCGGTCCTCGACCTCGACCCGGCTTCGGGCGGCGTTGAACCTGAAGGGGCTGGAGTATGATTATGTATCCTATGCGCTGAAGGAAAAGGCGCATAAGGACCCGGCCTTTCTGGCGCGCAACCCCGCAGGGCTGGTACCAGTGCTGGAGCTGGAGGACGGCACCCACATCCCGCAATCGCTGGCGATCATCGAATGGCTGGACGAGGTACACCCGCAGCCCGCCCTGTTGCCGCCCGACCCGGTGCAGCGGGCCCGCGTCCGGGCACTGGCCTACATGGTTGCCTGCGAGGTGCACCCGCTGAACAACCTGCGGGTTCTGCAATACATCGCCTCGGAATTCGGGGCGGACGAGGCCGCGCAAAAGCGCTGGTTCACCCATTGGGTCAGCGAAACCTTTGACGCGCTTGAGACATCCTTGGCCACCGCGCCGGAAACCGGGATGTTCTGCCATGGCGACACGCCGGGGTTGGCCGATGTCTGTCTTTACGCGCAGGTCTGGAACAACAAGCGGTTCGGGATCGATCCGGAGCAATGGCCGGTGATCGCCCGGATCTTTGCCGCGCTGGACAAGGTCGAGGCCTTTGTTCGGGCGGCGCCGCCCAACCAGCCGGACGCCGAGTAGGATGTGAGGACGGGAGTGGGGGCCAGCCCCCACGCCCCCGGGATATTTTGGGCAATTGGAAGACCGTGCCGGAGGAGGGACATATGAACGAAGAGCTTGACCACGAGTCTGTCGCACATGGCATGACCCCCGATGACAGCCCCGAGTTACGGGCGCTGTACAAGGGGTTCAAGGACAACCACCTGAACCCGCTGTGGACGCAGACCGGCGACCTGATGCCCATGCATCCCAAGCCGAAGGCCGTGGCGCATGTCTGGAAGTGGTCGACCCTGCTGCCGCTGGCCGAGCAGGCGGGCGCATTGGTGCCCGTCGGGCGCGGCGGTGAGCGGCGGGCGATCGGGTTGGCCAATCCGGGACTGGGCGGCAAGGCCTATGTTTCGCCGACCCTTTGGGCCGCGATCCAGTATCTTGGGCCGCACGAAACGGCGCCGGAACATCGGCATTCGCAAAACGCCTTTCGCTTTGTGGTCGAGGGTGAGGGGGTTTGGACCGTGGTGAACGGTGACCCCGTACGCATGTCGCGCGGCGATCTGTTGTTGACGCCGGGGTGGTGTTTTCACGGCCATCACAACGACACCGACCAGCCGATGGCCTGGATCGACGGTTTGGACATTCCTTTCAGCCAGCACAACGATGTTGGGTTCTTTGAGTTCGGCAGCGACCGGGTGACGGATTACGCCACCCCGAACTTTTCGCGGTCAGAGCGGCTTTGGTGCCATCCCGGTTTGCGGCCCCTGTCGCAGTTGCAGGACACCGTTGCCTCGCCCATCGGGGCCTATCGTTGGGAGTTTACCGACCAGGCGCTGACCCAGCAATTGTTGCTGGAGGACGAAGGCCAGCCCGCCACCGTCGAACAGGGGCATGCGGCCGTCCGCTATGTCAATCCGACCACGGGCGGCGATGTGATGCCGACGATCCGCTGCGAATTCCATCGCCTGCGCGCCGGGTGCGAAACACCGGCGCGGCGCGAAGTCGGGTCAACCGTGTTCCAGGTCTTCGAAGGGACTGGCGCGGTGGTGATGGACGGCGAGACGCACAGGCTTGAGAAAGGCGACATGTTCGTGATCCCGTCATGGGTGTCCTGGTCGCTTTTGGCGGAAAGCCAGTTCGATCTTTTCCGGTTTTCGGATGCCCCGATCATGGAACGTCTGAATTTCATGCGCACCCAGGTCGACGGGCAGACATGAGCGATGCGGTCGCGGAGTTGAAAGCGCGGCAGGGGACCGGCGCACGTTATGACGCGCCGAATGCCCCGGCCGAGGATCTGCTTTTGGCGCGGCGCGGCACCGCCTATTTTGCGCGCAAGCTGAACGAATTGACTGACCGGGACCTGGATCACGGCAATCGGAGGCAGATCATTGCCAAGGTCAGTTATGACGCCCGGGCGCTGGCGGGCTTGATGGCGGCGCTGCGCGGTGGGTGGCACGCTGCCGATCCGCGCCGCGAGGCCCTGCCCCGGGAAATCGCCTTTGGCGCGGCGCTGCCCGCGCATGCCCTTCGGCACCTGTTCCACCACACCGAGGTTCATCTGAACGTGGAGTGGCGCGATCTGAGCGCCGCCGATTGGGACCGCCCCCTTCCCGGTGGCGGCATCGCCCGAGAGTTGCCGTTGCAACGCGCCAAAGCCCTTTGGTTGGCGGCAATCGACCTGGGCAATGGCGGGCGTGAACGGGACATGCCGGTTCGGTTGCGGGGCGAAACCTCAGGATCGAACGCGATTGGGGTCTCCACCTAACGCGCGACACCTCCTTAAATTAACCCAAAGGTACAAAAAAATTGACACGTGGGCGGCTTGCGTTATGAACGGTGCAACGTCGGAGAAACCCCATGTCAGAATCGCAGACAAAGCAAAGCCAAAAACCCGACACGGGTGTTCAGGTAGGGTTGATCGGACATGGCATCCAGCTGTCCCGCACACCGGCCATGCATATGCAGGCGGGTCGCGCGCTGGGACTGGAGTACCGCTATGACCTGATCGACCCCGACCGGATGGACGGCACCCCACCGCTGGCCGCGCTGTTGGATCGGGCCGAGGCATCGGGCTTTGCCGGGTTGAACATCACCTATCCGTTCAAGAAGGCTGTGATGCAGCATCTGGACCAGCTGTCCGACGCCGCACAAAAGGTCGGCGCCGTGAACACCGTGGTGTTTCGGGACGGCAAACGCTTTGGCCACAACACCGATTTCTGGGGCTTTGCCGAAGCGATGCGCCAGGGGCTGCCCGGCGTGGATCTGGACTGCGTCCTGCTATTGGGTGCGGGCGGCGCGGGGGGCGCTGTCGCGCATGCCTTGAAGGATCTGGGCGTACAAGACCTGCTGATCCACGACCTGTCGCCTGATGCCGCAGCGACCCTTGCCGACCAGACGGGCGGGCATGTCGCGGCCGATCCTGGCCAAGCTGCGGGCAAGGCCCGCGGCATCGTGAACGCAACCCCGATGGGCATGCAGAAACTGCCCGGCACAGCCATTCCGACCCAGTTCATCACCACAGATCACTGGGTGGCCGATATCGTCTATTTCCCCATGCAGACGCAGCTTTTGCAGGACGCCGGTGCCAAGGGCTGCCGCACCATGAACGGGGCGCTCATGGCGCTATACCAGGCGGTGCGCGCCTTTTCCCTGTTTACCGGCCAGACCCCGGACGAGACCGTCATGCGCGCGGCCTTCGACTCCTTTGACAAGGAAACCACATGATCCGGACTGGCATCGCGACTGTTTCGATCTCGGGGGATTTCCGCAGCAAGCTGGAGGCAATCGCCGCCGCCGGTTATGCCGGGATCGAGATTTTCGAACAGGATTTCATCGCCTTTGACGGCAGTCCGCAGGATGTAGGCCGCATGGTCCGCGATCACGGGCTGGACATCATGCTGTTCCAGCCTTTTCGGGATTTCGAAGGCTTGCCCGAACCACTGCGCGCCAAGGCCTTTGACCGGGCCGAGCGCAAGTTCGACCTGATGCAGGCGCTGGGCACCGATCTGGTTCTGGTCTGTTCGTCCTGCCACAAACAGGCCATCGGAGGCATCGACCGGGCCGCTGCGGATTTTCACGAGCTGGGCGAACGGGCCGCACGGCGCGGCCTGCGTGTCGGGTACGAAGCCCTGGCCTGGGGCCGGCATGTCAATGATCACCGCGATGCCTGGGAAATTGTGCGGCGCGCCGATCATCCCAATGTCGGCCTGATCCTGGACAGCTTTCACACCCTGTCACGCAAGATCGACCCGGAAACCATCCGGCGTATCCCCGGAGACAAGATCTTTTTCGTGCAGCTGGCCGATGCCCCGCTGATCGAGATGGACCTGCTGTACTGGTCCCGGCATTTCCGAAACATGCCGGGCGAAGGAGACCTGGACGTGACCGGGTTCATGCGGGCCGTCATGGCCACCGGCTATCAGGGGCCGATCAGCCTTGAAATCTTCAACGACCAGTTCCGCCAGGGATCGACGCGCGGTGTCGCGCGCGATGGCTATCGGTCTTTGGTTGCGTTGATCGACGATGTGGCGCGGGCCGAACCTGCGCTGCACATCGACATGCCCGCCCTGCCCGCCCGGGTCGAAACCACGGGCGTCGCCTTTGTCGAATTCGCCACACGCGGGGCCGAGGCCAGGGCGCTGGAGCAGACCCTTGCCACGCTTGGGTTCACCCAGGCCAATCGCCACCGCAACAAGGCGGTGTCGCTGTGGCAGCAGGGCGATATCCGCATCGTCCTGAACGAGGAAACCACCGGCCACGCCGATCACAGCTGGAACGCGCGCGGCACCTCGGTTTGCGATATCGGGCTTCAGGTCAGGTCGGCCAAGGACACCGTCGCCCGCGCGACGGCACTGGGGATAGAACCCTTTTCGCAACCCATCGGGCCCGGAGAACTGGACATCCCCGCCATTCGCGGCCTGTCCGGCAGCGTGCTGCACATGCTCGATTCCGGCAGTGGCCTGGACCACGTCTGGGAGGCCGAGTTCGGCGCGACAGACAGTCCGAAGGGCGCCGGGCTGACACGGATCGACCACCTGGCCCAGACCATGAGCTATGAAGACATGCTCAGCTGGACGCTGTTCTACAGCACGATCTTTGACATGCGCAAAAGCCCGATGGTCGATGTCACCGATCCTGACGGGCTTGTCCGCTCGCAAGTGGTCGAGGCCCCTGACGGCGCGCTGCGCATCACCTTGAACGGGGCCGACACCCACCGCACCCTGGCGGGCCGCTTTCTGTCCGAAAGCTTTGGCGCACCGGTGCAACATATCGCGCTGGCCACCGACGATATCTTTTCCTCGGTGACCGCGCTGATCGCCAAGGGGTTCACCCCCCTGCCCATCCCGCAGAACTATTACGACGACCTTGCCGCACGCTTTGACTTTCCGCCGGGCCTGATGGAGCGGATGCAGGCGCTGAACATCCTGTATGATCGGGACGATCACGGCGAATTCTTTCAGGTCTATTCCAAGGCCTTTGCCGGAGGCCTGTTCTTTGAAATCATCCAAAGGGGTTCGGGCTATCGCGGTTTCGGCGCGCCCAATGCCCCGTTTCGGATCGCCGCGCAGAAACGGCTGCGTCAGGTCAAGGGGATGCCCTCGACCTGATCCGGCACCCCGGTCGCCCCCTCTTGCGCCGCGCCCTTTATTTCTGTATTTCGTGAAATATGGAAAATACGATTCCCGACCGCCTTTCGATCCTTGGCCACCCGCAGCGGTTGGCCCTGTTTCGGCTGCTGATGCGCCGCTATCCCGACCGCGTTCCCGCCGGGGAACTGGCCGAGGCGCTGAACCTGAAGGCCAGCACGCTGTCCGCCTATCTGTCTAGCCTGCACCAAGGCGGGCTGATCGCGCAGGAACGGGCCGGGACCTCGCTTTTGTATTCCATCGACATGCCGGTGGTCCGGCAGACCTTTGATTATCTTCTGCTCGACTGCTGCCGCGGTCGGCCGGATATCTGTTCGCCCATCTCTGCCATCCAGCAACCCAGAGGCACGGCCATGGCCCAGCGCAAGTTCAATGTCCTTTTTGTCTGTACCGGCAATTCCGCCCGCTCGATCTTTGCCGAGGCGCTTTTGCGCAAGATCGCGGGCGACCGTTTCAACGCCTATTCGGCCGGGGCAAAACCTTATTCCGAGCTGAACCCTTTTGCGCTGCGCGTGCTGGCCGCCAAGGGCCACGATACCGCGCCGCTGCGCGCCAAGAACGTCAGTGAATTCACCGGTCCCGGCGCGCCCGAATTCGACTTTGTCTTTACCGTCTGCAACCAGGCCGCAAACGAAGAGTGTCCGACCTGGGAAGGCCAGCCCATCAGCGGCCATTGGGGCATGCCCGATCCGGTCAAGGCCACGGGAACCGACGCCCAGATCAGCCTGGCCTTCCAGCAGGCCTATGGCGCCCTGAAAAACCGGATCGAGGCCTTTGCCGCGCTTCCCTTTCACATGCTTGACAAGAACGCCCTACAAAATGCCGTCGATGACCTTGGCGCGCAAAAGATGGATTTGACATGACCACATATGCACTCAATGGCCTTGGCCGTATGGGCAAACTTGCCCTCAAACCGCTGCTGGAGCGGGGCGCAAAGATCGCCTGGATCAACGACGCGGTTGGCGATCCGCAGATGCATGCGCATCTACTGGAGTTCGACACGGTGCACGGCCGCTGGAATGCCAGCTTTGCCCATGACGACACCTCGATCACGGTCGATGGCACGCGCCTGCCGATCCATTGCGAAAAGCGCCTGCAGGATCTGCCCCTGCAAGACGTCGATGTGGTCATCGACTGCACCGGTGCCTTCAAGACCGAGTCGAAACTGGCCCCCTATTTCGCCGCCGGCGTGAAAAAGGTCGTCGTCTCGGCCCCGGTCAAGGATGGCCCGACCGCCAATATCGTCATGGGCGTCAACGACGACAGCTATGACCCCAGGCAGCACCAGATCGTCACCGCCGCCAGCTGCACCACCAACTGCCTGGCCCCGGTCGTCAAGGTCATCCACGAGGCGTTGGCGATCAAGCATGGCTCGATCACCACGATCCACGACGTGACCAACACCCAGACGATCGTCGACCGCCCCGCCAAGGATCTGCGCCGCGCCCGGTCGGCGCTGAATTCGCTGATCCCCACAACCACGGGCAGCGCCACGGCGATCACGCTGATCTATCCGGAGCTGACCGGCAAGCTGAACGGCCATGCGGTGCGGGTGCCCCTGCTGAACGCCTCGCTGACCGACTGCGTGTTCGAGGTGGACCGCCCGACCACGGCACAAGAGGTGAACGCCCTGTTCAAGACCGCCGCCGAGGGGCCGCTGAACGGTATCCTTGGCTACGAGGAACGGCCGCTGGTCTCGACCGATTATACCAACGATCCGCGCTCGGCGATCATTGACGCGCCGTCGACGATGGTGATCAACGGCACCCAGGTGAAAATCTATGCCTGGTACGACAATGAATGGGGCTATGCGCACCGCCTTGTGGATGTCGCCCTGATGGTCGGAGCCTCGTTGTGAAACAGGAAGGACTGGCGGCTTATGTCGCCGTGACGGCAGCCTACTGGGCCTTCATGTTGACCGATGGCGCGCTGCGGATGCTGGTGCTGCTGCATTTCCACGCCATCGGCTTTTCCCCCGTGCAGCTGGCCTATCTGTTCGTTCTTTACGAAATCGCCGGGGTTGTGACCAACCTGTCGGCGGGCTGGATTGCGGCGCGCTTTGGGTTGACCTCGACGCTCTACGCCGGGCTTGGCCTGCAGGTCGTGGCGCTTTTGGCGCTGACCCAGCTGAACCCGGAATGGGCGATTGCCACTTCGGTCACCTTTGTCATGTTGGTTCAGGGCGCGTCGGGCGTGGCCAAGGACCTGGCCAAGATGTCCTCGAAATCCGCGGTCAAGCTGCTGGCGCCGCGCGACGGCGACGGGCTGTTCCGGTGGGTGGCCGTGCTGACCGGATCAAAGAACGCGGTCAAGGGGGTCGGTTTCCTTCTGGGTGCCGCGCTTTTGGCGACGCTGGGGTTTACCACTGCCATCCTGGCGATGGCTGCCGTGCTGGCGCTGATCCTTGTCGCGGTGATGCTGAAAATGCCCCCCGGCCTGCCCACGGGCCGCAAGGATGCCAAGTTCTCCGAGGTGTTTTCGAAGGACCGCAACATCAACTGGCTCAGCTTTGCGCGGGTCTTCCTGTTTGGCGCGCGCGATGTCTGGTTTGTCGTCGGCATTCCGATCTATTTCTACGCGGTCCTGTCGGACGGCTCGGAGCAGTCGAACCGCGCCGCCTTTTTCACCATCGGCACCTTCATGGCCTTTTGGATCATCCTGTACGGGATCGTTCAGGCCAATGCGCCGCGCCTGCTGCGCGCCCGGTCCCGCAGCGCCGCTGCTATCGTCGGGCTGGCGCAGGGCTGGGCCCTTGCGTTGGTGGCCATTCCGGCAAGCCTGGCGCTGCTGGTCTGGCTGGCCGGGGCACCCGCCCCCTGGCTGACCCTTACGCTGGTTTTCGGACTGCTGGCCTTTGGTGCCGTCTTTGCAGTGAATTCATCGCTGCATTCCTACCTGATCCTGGCCTTTACGCAGGACAACCGCGTTACGATGGACGTCGGGTTCTACTACATGGCCAATGCCGCCGGGCGGCTGCTGGGGACTGTCCTTTCAGGGGCAAGTTACCAGATTGGAGGACTGCCTCTTTGCTTGGGGACAGCCGCCGTGATGGTGGCCATCAGTGCCCTTGGGGCGCGGGAATTGAGGGCCTGAGAGGGACCGATTCACCATTCTCATCGCCTCGGCGCACGTTGGGCGAGCAGTGACTCTCGGGCGCGCCGGCAGAATGGGACTATGCCCCAAAAATCTTTCGTGCTTTCCCATTGGCAATTTGTGTCGGTTTCTCAACTGCCTAAACAAGTGGCACCGCCAAAATGCCGCAGCGCAGAGACGAAATTAGTTGACGGAAGGTTACCAGATATGAGTAATTGCCCACGAGCTTAGCATTCGCTCAAACCGGGAGGAAACTCATGACTAAATCCATCCGCGCTCTTCTGGGCGCAACCGCACTTACGGCAACTGCATTTGCTGCATCGGCGGAAACCCTCACCATCGCGACCGTGAACAACGGTGACATGATCCGCATGCAGGGTCTGACCGCTGACTTCACCGCCAAGACCGGCCACGAAGTCGAGTGGGTCACCCTCGAGGAAAACGTGCTGCGTCAGCGCGTGACCACGGACATCTCCACCAAGGGTGGCGCGTTCGACATCATGACCATCGGCATGTACGAAACCCCGATCTGGGGTGCGAACGGCTGGCTGGTCGCGCTGGACGATCTGTCGGAAGAATATGACGCTGCCGACATCCTGCCCGCAATGGCAGGCGGCCTGAGCCATGACGGCACGCTGTACGCGGCACCGTTCTACGGCGAAAGCTCGATGATCATGTACCGCACCGACCTGATGGAAAAGGCCGGGCTGGAAATGCCCGAAGCCCCGACCTGGACCTTCATCCGTGAAGCGGCCGCTGCGATGACCGATCGTGACGCCGACATCAATGGCATCTGCCTGCGCGGCAAGGCCGGCTGGGGTGAAGGCGGCGCCTTCATCACCGCGATGTCCAACTCGTTCGGCGCACGCTGGTTCGACATGGACTGGAACGCACAGTTCGACACCGAAGCCTGGGCAAACACCCTGAACTTCTACAAGGGCATGATGGACGAATCCGGCCCCGCCGGTTACGCCACCAACGGCTTCAACGAAAACCTGTCGCTGTTCCAGCAGGGCAAGTGCGGCATGTGGATCGACGCAACCGTTGCGGCATCCTTCGTGACCAACCCCAACGACTCGACCGTTGCTGACAGCGTCGGCTTTGCCCTTGCACCCGACAACGGTCTTGGCAAGCGTTCGAACTGGCTGTGGGCATGGGCGCTGGCGATCCCCGCCGGTTCGCAGAAAGCCGACGCAGCCAAGCAGTTCGTCGAATGGGCAACCTCGAAAGACTACATCGAGCTGGTCGCGGCCAACGAAGGCTGGGCAAACGTTCCTCCGGGCGCACGTACCTCGCTGTACGAGAACCCGAACTACATGGAAGTTCCGTTCGCCAAGATGACCCTGCAGTCGATCCTGTCGGCTGACCCGAACAACTCGACCGTCGAAGAATCCCCCTACGTCGGCGTCCAGTTCGCGGCCATCCCGGAGTTTGCCGGTATCGCAACTGACGTCAGCCAGGAATTCTCGGCTGCCTATGCAGGTCAGCAGACCATCGAAGAAGCGCTGGAGAAGGCCCAGGCCATCACCAACGACGCAATGGAAGCAGCGGGTTACCGCTAATTTCCTCCCAGTCAGGGGGCGGCCCATGCGCCGCCCCCTGATCATTCGTTAGTCCCTTTTATTTTTTCAATGCAATCTCCGCCTCAGGGCGGCTTACGACCCGGGATATATGGGAGGTGGAAGTTATGGCGACTAAACAGTCGCGGTCCGCGGCCAGGATGATGATGGCGCCGGCCGTCACCCTGCTACTTGGCTGGATGTTGGTACCGCTTATCATGACGCTGTATTTCTCGTTCAGAGATTACAGACCGCTGAGCGGCGGCGACCGCGGCTGGGTGGGTTTTGACAACTACATGCGTTTCGTGACCTCAAGCGCCTTCTGGCCAAGCGTCCAGACCACTCTGGTCATCGTTGGCGGCGTGCTTGTCATCACGGTCTGTCTTGGCATCCTTCTGGCGATCCTTCTGGATCAGCCGATGTGGGGCCAGGGCGTTGTCCGCATCCTCGTGATCGCCCCCTTCTTTGTCATGCCGACGGTGTCGGCGCTGGTCTGGAAGAACATGTTCATGGATCCGACCAACGGCCTGTTGGCGCATCTATGGCGCTTTTTCGGGGCCGAGCCGGTGCAATGGCTGTCACAGGCGTCGCTTCCGTCGCTGATCATGATCGTCAGCTGGCAGTGGCTGCCCTTTGCGACCCTGATCCTGCTGACCGCCATCCAGTCCCTGGACAGCGAACAGCTGGAAGCGGCCGAAATGGATGGCGCACCCTCGCTCAAGCGGTTCTGGTACATCATCCTGCCGCACCTGAGCCGGGCGATCACCATTGTGGTCCTGATCCAGACGATCTTCCTTTTGGGCCTGTTTGCCGAGATCTTCGTGACCACCGGTGGCGCTTTCGGAACCAAGACCCTGTCCTACCTGATCTTCCAGCGTGTGCTGGAAAGCCAGAACATCGGGTTGGGATCCGCGGGCGGTGTCTATGCGATCATCCTCGCCAATATCGTTGCCATCTTCCTGATGCGCATCGTCGGCAAGAACCTGGACGCGTGAGGAGAACCTGATCATGGCACGTGCCGTTACAACAAAACGCAAGTCGATCAACACCATTGCGGCCTGGGCCGTGGGCCTGTTGATCTTCTTCCCGATCCTCTGGACGATCCTGACCAGCTTCAAGACCGAGGGGCAGGCCATCTCGGATCCGCCCGTCTGGTTCTTCTTTGACTGGACCCTGGAAAACTATGCCGTCGTGCAGGAACGTTCGAACTATATGAAGTTCCTGTGGAACTCGGTGATCATCGCGGGCGGATCGACAATCCTTGGCGTGATCATCGCCATCCCCGCCGCCTGGTCGATGGCTTTCGTGCCGTCCAAGCGGACCAAGGACATCCTTCTGTGGATGCTCTCGACCAAGATGCTTCCGGCGGTTGGTGTGCTGTACCCGATCTACCTGCTTTTCATCAAGCTGGGCATCCTGGACAGCCGCTTTGGCCTTGTCATCGTCCTGATGCTGATCAACCTGCCGATCATCGTCTGGATGCTCTACACCTACTTCCGCGAAATTCCCGGTGAAATCCTGGAAGCCGCGCGGATGGACGGTGCATCGCTGAAGGAAGAAATCATCTACGTACTGACGCCAATGGCCGTGCCGGGCATCGCCTCGACCCTGCTGCTGAACGTCATCCTCGCCTGGAACGAAGCGTTCTGGACGCTCAACCTGACGGCTGCAAATGCCGCCCCGTTGACCGCCTTCATCGCCAGCTATTCCAGCCCCGAGGGCCTGTTCTACGCAAAACTGTCGGCGGCTTCGGTCATGGCCATCGCGCCGATCCTGATCATGGGCTGGTTCAGCCAGAAACAACTTGTCCGCGGCCTGACATTCGGCGCGGTTAAATAAGAGGGAGGGGACCAATGGGCAGCATTACGCTCAGCAAGGTGACCAAAAGCTTTGGCGATGTGAACGTCATTCCGCCGCTGGACCTTGAAATCAACGAAGGTGAATTCGTCGTGTTTGTCGGCCCGTCGGGCTGCGGCAAGTCAACCCTGCTGCGACTGATCGCAGGGCTTGAGGATACGACGTCGGGCAAGATCCTGATCGACGGAAAGGATGCCACGGCCCTGCCGCCCGCGAAACGCGGCCTGGCCATGGTGTTCCAAAGCTATGCCTTGTATCCGCACATGACGGTACGCAAGAACATCGCGTTCCCGATGAAGATGGCGGGCATTCCCGAGGACGAACAGAAGCGTCGCATCGACAACGCGGCCTCTGCTCTGAACCTGACCGACTATCTGGACCGCCGCCCCGGGCAGCTGTCCGGCGGTCAGCGCCAGCGTGTCGCCATCGGCCGCGCGATCGTTCGCGAACCCGCCGCATTCCTGTTCGACGAACCGCTGTCGAACCTTGATGCGGCGCTGCGTGTCGGCATGCGGATGGAAATCTCGGAACTGCACGAAAAGCTGGCCACCACGATGGTCTACGTGACCCACGACCAGGTCGAAGCCATGACCATGGCCGACAAGATCGTGGTGCTTCAGGCCGGTGTGATCGAACAGGTGGGCAGCCCGCTTGACCTGTACCGCGAACCCAAGAACAAGTTCGTGGCCGGTTTCATCGGGTCGCCCAGGATGAACTTTATCGAAGGCGCCGAGGCAGCCAAGCACAATGCCCACACCATGGGCATCCGTCCCGAACACCTGGCGGCGTCGATGGAAAGCGGCGCGTGGAAAGGCACGGTCGGCGTATCGGAGCACCTTGGTTCGGACACCTTCCTGCACGTCCACGACACGGGCCTGGCGGAAACGCTGACCGTCCGTGTTGGCGGTGAATTCAACGCCCACCACGGCGACCAGGTCTGGTTGACGCCCGAAGCGGACAAGATCCACCGCTTTGACGCCAACGGCCTGCGCATCGCCTGACCCGCAAATCGGTAGAGAAAAATGACCCTGAAACTCTCCAACGCCACGTTGAACGCCCTGCCCGAAAACGTCGGTCGTCCCGGTTATGACCGGGCGACCCTGCGTGCCGGGATCCTGCACTTTGGGGTCGGCAATTTTCACCGCGCCCATCAGGCGACCTATCTGGACAGCCTGATGAACATGGGCGAAGCAACCGACTGGGCGCTTGTCGGCGCCGGCGTCTTCGAGGGCGAGCGCAAGGGCCGCGAAATCCTCAAGACCCAGGACTGGTTGACCACCCTGGTCGAACAGGAAGCCGACAAAAGCGAGGCGCGCGTTCTTGGCTCGATGATTGATTTCATCGAGCCGGGCGACGCCGCCGCGACCATCGCCCGGATGGTGCAGGACGATATCCGTATCGTCTCGCTCACCATCACCGAGGGCGGTTATTTCCTGGATGCCAAGGACAACTTCAACCCTGCGCATCCGGACATTCAACACGACGCGGCCAACCCGGCCGCGCCCAAGACCGTCTTTGGCATGATGCTGGCCGCCCTGCGCGCCCGCAAGGATGCCGGGACCCCGCCGTTCACCGTGATGTGCTGTGACAACATTCCGCACAACGGATCGGTCACCCGGCGCACGCTGACCGGACTGGCCCGCCTGTCGGACCCCGACTTCGCCGACTGGATCGAAGCCAATGTCGCCTTTCCGAACGCAATGGTCGATCGGATCACCCCGGCAACCACCGACCGCGAACGCAACATCCTGAAGGAAGACTTCGGGATCGAGGACGGCTGGCCGGTCTTCTGCGAGGATTTCACCCAGTGGGTTCTCGAGGACAACTTTCCCCTGGGGCGCCCGCCGCTTGAAAAGGCCGGTGTGCAGTTCGCCGAGGATGTGACGCCCTTCGAGTTGATGAAGCTGCGCATCCTGAACGCGGGCCACGCGGTCATTGCCTATCCGGCGGGCCTGCTAGACATCCACTTTGTCCACGAAGCCATGGAACACCCGCTGATCCGTGCCTTTCTGCGCAAGATCGAGGAAACCGAGATCATCCCGCAGATCCCCCCGGTTCCCGAGACCAACACCAACGCCTATTTCGACAAGATCGAAGAACGGTTCTCGAACCCCAAGATCGGCGATACCATCCGGCGTCTTTGCCTGGACGGGACCAACCGTCAGCCGAAATTCGTGATCCCTGCCCTGCGCGACGCGCTGGCCGCAGGCAGCCGGTTCGAAGGGCTGGCGCTGGAATGCGCGCTGTGGTGCCGCTATTGCGCCGGAACGACGGACGCGGGCGCGGAAATCGCCCCCAACGATCCGAACTGGGATCAGTTGAAGGCAACCGCCCTGCAGGCAAAGGACCGCCCGCAAGCCTGGCTGGAACAAGAGGCCGTCTATGGCGATCTCGCCGGTCACGCGGCCTTTGCCGAACGGTTCGCGTTCTGGCTGAACGCACTTTGGGCCGACGGTACAAAGGCGGCCCTGACACGGTACGTGGAAGGTGCGTGATACCGTGCAAGAGGCAAAGCGCAACGGGTTGGTGATCTTCGACTGCGACGGTGTCCTTGTCGACAGTGAGCCAATCTCGCTTGCGGTGATGTTGGACATCCTTGCCGAAGCCGATTGCCCTTTGACTGTACAGGAGGGCTATGACCATTTGCTTGGCCGTAGCCTTTCGACCATTTCCAACTGGTTGCACGACACCCGTGGCGTTGATCTTACGCAGGATCGTCTGACCGAGATGCGCAACCGTCTTTACCTGCGCTTTCGACAGGATCTGCGGGCGATCCCGGGCGTCTCCGAGGCGATCCTGGCCCTGCCCTGGCGCAGCTGCGTCGCCTCGTCCAGCCAGCCGGATCGCATCCGCCTTTCGCTGGACCTGACCGGCCAGCGTGACCTGTTCGAACCCAATATCTTCAGCGCCACCATGGTTCAGCGCGGCAAACCCGCGCCCGATCTGTTCCTGCACGCAGCCCGGCAGTTCGATGTCGCGCCCGAGGATTGCGTAGTCATCGAAGATAGCCCCGCAGGCATCCAGGCCGCCCAGGCCGCGGGCATGCAGGTCATTGCCTTTGTCGGTGGGTCGCACGCCGAACCGGCAAACCTGCGCGAAAAGGTTGCAAAACTTGCGCCAAGGGCGATCATCTCGGACATGAGCGATCTTCCTTCGTTGATTCAAACCCTCGCCTGACCCCGGTGATCAGATGACACGCTATGTCTGCGCCGTGGACGTCGGGACACTCAGCGCCCGCGCCGGTATCTTCGATTCCGACGGCGAAATGCTGTCGCGTCAGGTCAGCGGGTTCCCGGTTCACGAAGGCGAAGGGCATGTTGGCGAATACGCCTCGGGGGATATCTGGCGCGCCGTCTGCGATGCGGTAAGGGCGGCCGTGCGCAGCAGCGGCGTGCAGGCCGATCAGGTCAGCGCCCTGGCCTTCGATGCCACCTGTTCCCTTGTCCTGCTGGATCGCGATCACGCGCCCTTGCCGCTGGGCCCGGATGGGCGCGACACCATCGCCTGGTTCGATCACCGCGCCCTGGCCGAGGCGGAACGATGCACCGCCACCGGCCACGCGCTGATCCGTCACCTTGGCCAGGCCATGTCGCCGGAAATGCAGACGCCCAAGCTGATGTGGCTGAAAACCCATCGCCCGGACCTGTGGGCCGCGCTGGGATATGCCGGCGATCTGAGCGACTATCTGGTCCTGCGCAGCACCGGACAGGCGGTGCGGTCGGCCTGTGCTGCGGCGGCGAAATGGCCCTACCTTCCGGCCTCTGGCGGCTGGCAGCACGATTTTCTGACACAGGTCGGCCTGCCCGATCTACCGCAAAAGGCCGGGCTGACCGCCCCCCCGGCCCCAGTCGGCACCACCGCAGGCACCCTGACTGCGGCCAGCGCCGATGCGCTTGGCCTTGCCACCGGCACCAAGGTGGCAACCGGGATCATAGATGCCTTTGCCGGGGCCATCGGCACCCACGGCCTGTTCCCGAAAGGCACGGCGCCCGACCTGCAGCAGACCCTGATCACCGGCACATCGAACTGCATCATGTCTGTCAGCAAAGAACCGCTTTACCGCGCGGGGCTTTGGGGTCCGTACCGCGACGCCGCCATGCCCGGCCGCTGGGTCAGCGAAGGCGGGCAATCGGCCGCCGGTGCCCTGCTGGACCATGTTCTGGACAGCTGGCCGCGCACGGGCGACGGCAACCGCCCCGGTCATTCCGATGTCACCGCCCGGCTTGGCGCGCTGCTGGCCCAGCATGGCCCGGGCTTTGGCGGACATATCCATGTGCTGCCGGATTTCAACGGCAACCGCTCACCGCTCAGCGATCCGATGGCCAGGGGCGTGATCAGCGGGTTGTCGCTGGATCGCAGCTTTGACGCGCTGTGCGCGCTGTATTGGCGTGCGGCGCTGTCTCTGGCGCTGGGGGTGCGGCAGATCATCTCTCATGCCAGCGGCGAGAACCTGGACACAAGCGATCTTGCGATGGTCGGCGGCCTGGCCCAAAGCGATCTTTTGGCGCAGTTGTTTGCCGATGTCACCGGGCGGCGCATCCTGCGGCACCAGGGCCAGGACACCATCCTGCTGGGCACCGCGACACTGGCCTTTGCCTGCCTGGACAAGGATTCCGCGATTGGCCCCATCGCCCGCGACATGGCCGCCGACCCCGTGATCAAGACCCCCGATCCCGCGGCGCAGGCGCTGTATGAACGCGACTATCAGGTGTTCCTGCGGATGCAGGCGCATCGCGCGGAAATTGCCGCGCTTGGCGCAAAAAACCCCTGATCCTGTCCCGACCTTAACCTGCATCATGTCGCTGCCCCTCAGCGGGCCTAGACTTGCCCCGAAACCGTTTGGGGACAGGACAGATGCACCTGGGAAAGATCGCCGCCACCGCAATTGCCTTGACCGCCGCGCCGCTGGCCCTGACCGCTGCGCCGATCGAAACCATCACCCAGGGCTCGGGCCCCTCGGAAGAGGTGGTGCGCTATCAGCTGGGCCCGGATGCCATGGACTTCCGCTTTGCCACGGATCGCGTGACCGCCCTGGCCAATGCCATTGCCTCTGATCGCGAAGCCGCCCGGCAACAAGAGGCGCTGAACAACGGGTTGACCCTGTTTGGCGATGTCTTTGGCGGCACGGGCGTCATCAGCACCCTGGCCGAAAACGTCGGGCAGGTAGCATCGTTGAACGGCGTGAACACCGTCATGACCTATGCCGGTGTCCTGTTCACCGGCGTGACCGTCGCCAACGACCTATTGCAGGGCAAGCAGGATGCCGCTGCCGTCGGCGCCTACAAGGGGGTCATCAGCTTTGCCATTTCCAACTATGGCTGGGCGGCGCTTCAGACCGCAGGCACCACGCTGTTCATCTTTGACATCACCCTGCGCGAGGTCGAGGCAGGCGGGCGCAACATCTATCGCGACCGCTGGCGCCCCGATCTGCAACGCTTTTTCCGCGAAGACCCGTCCGTCGCCCGCACCCTGAACGATTGGAAATCGCTGGTCTGGGCGCTGTACGAAACCGCCCAGCCAAAACCCGGTCAAGAGAAGGCCCCGGGCGCCGATCCCTTTCGCGCGGGGTTGATGGCAGAGCTTGACCGCTATGTCGGCAGTGCCACGCTGGAACAGATCGCCTTTTACTCGGATGCCTCCCGCACCGGCGGCGGTTCAAGCGGGCTAAGCCAGACGATCCTTGATGACCTGCGCGCCGAACACAAGGATGCGCTGCTGGCGATGATCGCAAGGGATGTGATGCCGGAAATCGCGCAGCGCGCCAAGGCGCTGCACATGCGCCGACTGGTGGACCAACTGAACCGCGACCTGCGGTTCAAGATGAACTACCCGATCCATCTGGACGTGACCGCCTGGGGCATGGACGGCGCCCGCGTCCGCATTCCGACCCGCAGCGGTGACGATTGGGGTGGGCCGCTGTCGGCGCAGGGCACCTTTGCGCTGGATTTCACCACCTTCGCATGGATGAAGGCCGGGCTGCCGGACACCATCGTTGTTGAGACCGCGCAAGGCACCACGCTGCAGGCCCCGCTGACCGTCAAGGGCAGCATGGCGGCAGCGATCTTTGGCCAGCCGGTCACCCCGATCGTCACAAGGATGCAACTGGACGAAGGCGACCGGCGCTGCACCCGCGAAACCCGGACCCTGGCCGGAGAGGTGTTGGACGAAGAACGCCGCACCTTTGCCGCCGGCCCCAGCCAGATCCTGGATTTCGCGCAATTGGCCAATGGCCAGATCGTGCTTGGCTCCTATGACGGCGCGACCGGGCAGTGGGCCTCGGCCTCGCCCGGGTTGTGGCTTTATGGCACGCAGCTGCACCTGGGCGAGCCGCGCTATCAGGGGCTTGCGGCGATGAAGGATTGCAACGTCTCGCTGTTCACCAGGCAGGGCGATTATGCCGAGGGCAAATGCCGTTTTGACCGCGAACGCGAGCGGGTGACCGGGGCGAGTGTCAGCCGCGTCAGCTGCACCAGCGATGGCACGGTCACCATGAAGGGGGTCTTTGCCGATATCGGGCAGGGCAAGACCTATTACCCGATGGACGATCCTGCCAGCCGCCGGATGATCGACGAAATGCGCAAGGCCATGTCCAGGATCGACCCGACCATGTTCCAGCAGATGGGCATTGCCGTCCCCAGCCTGCCGCAGGGCACAGAAGGAAACTGAGATGAAAACGCTATTTGCCGGCGCAGGTCTGTGCGCCTTGATGCTATGCTTGCCCGCCCAGGCGGAAACCCTGGCCGATCTGGGGCGTGCCACCCTTGCCCCGGCGCAGGAACGCCCGCTTGACGATCTGCTTGGCCCGCTCGATGCGGCGGCCCTGCCCCCGCTGAGCGTCCCGGGGATCAGCCTTGATCCTGGCGCCCCACCTGAGGCGGCCGACTGGGGGGATTTTGACCTGGATCTTGCCCAATCCTCAGCGACGCCCGTGGACAGCCCGCCTGCACCCGCGCCTGCCGCCAACGCCAACGACAGCGGCATCACCCCCGCCGATCCGCCCGCCGACTGGATCTGGTTCGACATGCAGGACAGCCGCATTGCCCTGCCCCCCGGCTGGAAGACGATGGAGGAAAAGGACGGCGCGCGCGCGGTCTTTGTCGGCGATGCTTCTGTTCCGCGGGGGCAGCTCATCTCGGTCGCGCTGGACGATGTCAGCGGCACGACCATCGACGGGCTTTTGGACGACCTCGAGGATGAGGGCGGCAGCCTGCAGGCAAGGGGCGACATCACGCTTGGCGACGAAGTGCTGGATTGGGCGGATGTCACCATGGACATGGGCGGCATCCCGGCGCAGATGCGCGTTTACATGACCCGCAGCCTGCTGGGCGAAGACGCGGAGCCGATCAACATGGCCTTTGGCGCGGTCGGTGGCGCCGACCCGGTCGATCCTGCGATCCGCGATACCGTTCTGGCCTCTTTGCGGCTGGGCAAGGTGCATCAGGCCGAACCCGCCGCACCGCCCACGATGGCCACGGGCACGGGCGCCGAGCAGGTCAAGACCCTGTTCGGCACGCTGGTCACCGTGACCTTGCCCGCCGGTTGGAGCGGCATCGCCACCCATGAAAGCGGCGATTACAGCGCCCCCGGCGGAGCCTTGCGGGTGCGGTTCCTGTATGGCGACCCCGCGACCAAGGAACTGGCCGGACTGGCACCCGGGGCCAGCGCCATTCCCACATGGCAAGGCAATGCCCCCGCGCAGGAATATGGCCTGAACGGCACCGAACTGACCGTCTGGGACAACTGCCCCGAACCGGGCATGCCGCTGGTCATGCTGCTGAGCGGCCCCGCCGGGTTTCAGAATGGCCTAGAATACCGGGAAATCCTGACCCGGTTGCAGATCACCATGCCAAAAGCCGCCGCGCCCTGCGGCGCACCGCCGCCGCAGACATCCGAACCGCAGCAGCAGGCCGCGGCGCCCGGGGCCCCCGTTGCAACCCCGCAGCCCCCTGCGCCGCCTGCCCCGGACCCCGCCGCTGCTGCATGGGGCGAGGATGTCTTTGAAACCGATGCCTCGGGCTATACGCTGTATCGCAACGCCCGCCATGGCGTCAGCATTTCCTATCCCGGCACCTATTTTCAGGCCGATCCGCCGCCCGCAAATGGCGACGGGCGCAGCTTTCGATCGGTCGATGGGCAGGCCAGCTTTTACGTCTTTGCGCAATACGACGCGCTGGACCTTGGTCTTGATGGCATGCGCGCCGAGGACCGCGCCAGCTTGGCGCCGTTGTACTATGACCAGCCCGAACAGGGCGCCTACCAGATGGCCGGGGCGCGTGATGGCAAGACCGTGATCCGCCGCGTGATCCGCGATTTGGACGGGCTGACCCGAACCTTTGAAATCAGCTATCCGCCGGAACGCGAATCCGAATTCAGCGCCGTGGTGGCCCATATGGCGGGCAGCTTTGGACCGCCGCCCGACCTGACCCCGCAGACCATGGCCGTGCCGCAACCTCCGCAAACCGCCGCCGTGCCGCAACCGCCGGCACAGGCCCCGCGCCCGATTACCCAGCCCCCCGCCGCGACGCCCCCAAGACCGGCCAGCCCCGGTGTCGGCATGACCGATGCGCCGGTGGGCGCCTTGTACACCCCGCAGCGCGGCAGCGCCGAACGCTCGGCCATCATGGATGCCGCCCGGGTGCCGATCGTGCCCGCCATCGGCCAGCACGTGATTTTCGTCGTGGATGTGCTGAACAGCGACGGGCATTGGGCCTATCTTCAGGCGACCCCCGTCAACGCCGACGGCACGCCGCTGAACTGGCTGCGCACCAACTATGCCAGCGACTGGGCCGCCGACGCCATGAGCGATGTGGTCATGGTCCTGCTGCGCCGTGACGGCGCTGGCTGGCAGGCCATCGACTGGATCGTCGGGCCGACCGATGTGGCCTGGCTGGAATGGGTGCCGCGCTACATGCTGCCCGTCCGCCTGTTCCAGCCCTAGCTTGCAAGGGCCGCGCGAACAGGCGCATGGTGGCCGCAGGCACCCCCCTTGCAAAGAAAGCGGATCAACATGGCCGAGCTGAAAACCAACACCTTCAAGGCCGCGATCCAGCGGATGGAACTGCAGCGCGGTCTGTGGTGCACCATGAGTGATCCGCTGGCCGCCGAGATGATGGCCGATTGCGGTTTCGACTGGATGATGTTCGACACCGAACATTCACCGATGGACCCGGTCAGCCTGCTGCCACTGCTGCAGGCGGTTGCGCCCTACCCGGTCACCTCCATTGTCCGCCCCTCTTGCCTGAACGCCGCCGAGATCAAGAAGCTGCTGGATATCGGCGCGCAGACGATCCTTGTACCCTATGTGCAAACCGCCGATGAGGCCGCGCAGGCCGTCGCCGCCGTGACCTATCCGCCCGCCGGCATTCGCGGCGTTGCGGGCCTGACCCGCGCCACGCAATTCGGCAAGATCCCCGGTTATCACAAACGCGCCCGCGAACAGATTTGCCTGATCGTTCAGGTCGAAACCCGCGAGGCGATGGGCAATATCGAAGCCATCGCCGCCGTCGAGGGCGTCGACGGCATCTTTGTCGGGCCTGCCGATCTGGCCGCCTCGCTTGGCTATCCCGGAGAGCCGAACCACCCCGAGGTCACCCGCGCCGTTCTGGACTGCATTCGCCGCATCCGCGCGGCGGGCGTTCCACCGGGCATCCTGACGCTTTCCCAAGAGGTACGCCTGCAGGCGATCGAGGCCGGCGCGGTCTTTGTTGCTGGCGATCTGGATCTGGCCGCCCTGCGCAAGGGCTTGTCGACGCCCGACTAGTAGGCGCCGTCCAGAACCTGTTTCGCGCGGTCCACGCTGACGTCATTCGCCGCGACGATTGCCTTGGCCACACGGTCGATATCCGCCCCCGTCGCCCCGGCGGTGATGGCGATGTTGCGGGCGTGCAGGGCCATGTGGCCGCGCTGGATGCCTTCGGTCGACAGCGCCCGCAGCGCCGCCATGTTCTGCGCCAGCCCGACCGCGGCGGCGACCTCGCCCAGTTCCTGGGCCGAGGTGATCCGCATCAGCCTTAGGGCCGCCTGCGCCGCAGGGTGGGTGCGGGTTGCGCCGCCGACGGTGCCCAGCGCCATCGGCATTTCCAGAACACCGCTCAAGGCGTCATCACCGTCGATTTCCCAGGTCGTCAACGAGCAGTAGCGCCCGGACCGCGCCGCATAGGCATGCGCCCCGGCCTCGATCGCGCGCCAGTCGTTGCCGGTGGCGACGACCACCGGGTCGATGCCGTTCATGATGCCCTTGTTGTGGGTTGCCGCACGGTAGGGGTCAATCAGTGCCAGCGCGCAGGCCTCGACAATGCCCTGGGCCACCTGCGCCCCGTCCAACGTCTGCGTTGTAAGGGCCGCGGCCGGAATGCGGACCGAGGCCGTGACCACCCGGCGATCCGCCAGGTTTGACAGGATGCGCAGGCGCACCGTGCCGCCGGTGATTTCCTCGACCTTGGGTGCGATCATTTCGGCCATGGAATTGACGGTGTTCGCCCCCATGGCATCGCGCACATCGACCAGCAGGTGCAGCACCACCATCGGCCCGATGGGCGAGCTGTCAAAGACCTGCACCTCGATCCCCTTGCAGCCACCGCCAAGCCCGACCAGCACGGTGTCGCGGGAATTGGCCATGTCGATCAGCACGCCCTGCTGCGCCAGCAGGCGCGCCCGCGCTCCATGCGGATCGCTTAGCCCGATCACCTGCACCTGCGCGCGCATGATCGGCAGAGTGCTGGACACGGTAAACCCGCCGCCTTCACGCGCCAGTTTGGCCATAAAGGACGCCGCCGCCACGACCGAGGGTTCCTCGACCGCCATCGGCACAAGGTATTCGCGTCCGTTGATCAGGAAATTCGACGCCACCCCAAGCGGCAGCTCAAAGGTGCCGATGACGTTCTCGATCATGCCGTTCGCCAGATCGGGGGGCAAAGCCGCCCCGGCAAGGGTTTTGGCGTCGTCTTCGCCCAGGCCTGCGGCCCCGGCGATGGCGTCCCGCCGCGCTGCCGGGTCCATGGCGCGCAGGCCTTCAATGCGTGAAGAATACTCGGTCATGCTGTCCCCCTTGGCAGGCCGCCGGAATAGGGCCGCCTATTCCGCACCGGCCTTCCATTCTTTCCAGCGCAGCACAGCATTCGCGCCCGGATCGCGCAAGGGGCTTGGCGGCAGTTTCGCCGGTGCAGGCGCAGCCCCGAAATGCCGGGTGATGGTGCTGGTGTGACCGCAGGCCAGTTCCGCCGCGCCGATCCCGGTCAGCGTGCCACGCGCGGTGCCCAGCCCGTTCTGGACGCAGGCCGAAAACAGCCCCGGTTCCAGTTCGCGCATGACAGACACGGCATTCAGGCTAAGACACAGGTGGCCGGCCCATTGGTACTGCATCGGCGTGCCTGCCAGTTGCGCAAACCGCGCGTCGAATTTCTGCCGGTGCACCCGCGCGGCGCGGGTCAGATCGCGCGGGCGCGTCTCCATGCCGGATCGCAGCACGGCGCAGCTGCGCGTGACGATGCGGTTGCCGCCCTGCCCGCTGTCGATCCGGCGCATCGTCGTTCCCATCGGGTCCGATGGCGTGATGCCCCAGCGCGGTTGCCCGCCCAACTGCCCAACCTGATCCGACGTCAGTTCCGCCGTCATCGAGGCGAACAGGAACAGGTGCATCAGGCGCCCCCGCTCGAAGCCAAAGCTTTCCAGGTGGCCGTTGTTGGCCAGGATCACACGCGGGCAGGTGATGCTGCCCCGCGGTGTATCGACCCGCCAATCGGGACCAACCCGTGTCAGCGCGGTCACCGGGCTTTGTTCGTAGATCGCCACATCCCGGGACAGCCCTGCCGCCAGCCCGCGGATATACCCCGCCGGTTGCAGCATAACGGTGCCCGGCGTGAACAGCCCCGATCGGTAATAGTCACTGCCCGTCATGTCACGCATCTGCGCCGCGTCCAGATGTTCGAACCCTTCACCAAGGGTTTCAAGGTGCCGCGCATAGCTGCGGTTGTGGCCCTGCGCCGCCTCGCTGACCGCGCCATTGACCTTGCCGCATTCGTCAAAATAGGCGGGGTCGATGGCATAGTCCTGCACGGCCGCGCGGGCAAAGCCGATGGCCTGCCGGTTCAGGGCGATCACCGCGCGATCATCCCCCGCCCCGGCATAATCCGCCGAGGTCAACTCGTGCGGCAAATCAATCATGAAGCCCGAGTTGCGCCCCGCCGCCCCCTCGGCCACCCGCCCGGCCTCAAGCACTGCGACCTTGGCGTCGGGCTGCAATTGCAGCAGGCGGCGCGCGGCGGACAACCCGGCAAAGCCCGCGCCGATGATCGTGAAATCGGCCCGCTGCGCATCCTTCAGGATGCGCCCCGCAGGCTGCGGACCCAGGATCGCGTTCCAGGCGGCAGGGCCGCGTTGCTGCGGCAGGCGTTTGGCGCGATACACCGTCACGGCCAGCCCATCGCATCATGGTGCGCCGGTTGGGCCATCGCCTCAGCGCCCGGCCTGAATGTCGGCGATGGTGCGTTTAAGCACCGCCACCACCTGCGCCAACCGGTTTTGCTCCTCCGCGTCCAGCGCGGTCAGCGGCGGCCGCACGACCGAGGCGTCGATGCCCGTCATCGTGACCCCATGCTTGATGGTCTGGATGAACTTGCCGCCCTGTTCCAGCACATGCATCAGCGGCAAAAGCGCAGCCATGATGCGGCGTCCCTTGGCGAAGTCACCCTGAACCACGCAGGCCTCGTACAGGGCCACGTGTTCCTGCGGCAAAAAGTTCGACCCGCCGCAAACCCAGAACGGCGCGCCCCAGGCAAAGAATTCCAGCGCCTGATCATCCATGCCGCAGCCCAACTGGATTTGCGGATACTCTTGCGCCAAAAGGTGCACGCGATTGATATCGCCCGAGCTTTCCTTGATGCCGCAGACATTGGCGCTTTGGCTGACGTGATCCAGAAAGGCGGGGCCCATCATGGTGCCGGTGCGGTGCGGATAGTTGTACAGCATGATCGGCAGATCGGCGGCCTTGTCGATCGCAAGGGCGTTCAAGGCGTTTTCATGGTCGGTGGGCACCGCATAGGGCGGACTGGCCAGCAGGATCGCATCGGCGCCCATGGCGCGCGCGCCCTTGGCCAAGGCCACAGAATCCGAGGTCAGCATCGCCCCGGTGCCCACCACCAAGGGCAGCCGCCCCTTGATCCGGGCATGGGTAAACGCGGCAATGTCCAGGCGTTCCTGGACCGTCTGAGCATAGTTTTCCCCGGTCGAACCGCCCGAGACCAGCCCATGCACCCCCGAGTCGATCAGAAAGTCGATCACCTCGGCCAGAGCGTCCCAGCGCACCGAACCATCGGCATTCATCGGCGTCACAAGCGGGGTATAGATCCCCTCGAATTTGAAAACGGGCATTGTTGCTGACCTCATGCTGAATGCTGGCGGGACAATGCCCCCAGCGGCACGTCCAGCGCCGAGGGCATCACGTAAAGTTCGATCTGGTCACGCGACAGCGCCCAGTGCCGATCGGCAAGCCGGGCGGCTTGTTCTTCATCGCGCGCCTCGATGGCGGCAATGATCTGGTCGTGCTGGTCGCTGGCCTTTGTCAGGTTGGACACCATGGCATCCGAACGCGGCTGATAAAACGTCATGCCGATGCGCGCATGGTCGATCAAAAGCCGGTGGAACGACGGCAACAGATAGACGTTGGCGGCCATCTGGCCGGTGATTTCATGAAACCGGTTGTTCGCAAGGGCACGATTGGCCGCGCTGTCCCCGCGCAAGGCGGCCCGAAACGCGTCCTGAGCCTGTTTCAGCGCCGCGATCTGGTCGGGGCGGGCATTGCGCGCGGCCAGACGCATGATCGCGCCATAGATCATCGGCGCCGCCAGAAAAAAGTCGCGCAGGGTGGTGTGAGACAGCTCGCTGACCCGCGCCCCGCGGTTTTCCCGCAGGTCGACATAGCCAAGCCCGTCGAGATCGCGAAGCACCTCGCGCACCGGGGTGCGGGACAGATCGAACCGCGCGCCTATGGCGACCTCGTCCAGATCGGCGCCCGGGGCAAGATCAAGCGTCAAAATCGCGCGCCGCAGGTAGGAAAGCAGCTCGGTCTTGCGGGTTTTGGCTGACATGTTCACGCCTTTTTCCTGGGGATGGAGGGGGATGATGCCGCTGAAGTCTTAGCGACCTTCCAAAAATTATACAAAGAGTATTTTGTAAATGCCGTGATAGAATTGTCCTTGATGCTATTGGTTTTCGGGATACGCGCCATGGTGACATCGCTTGCACTTGGCGCCCAATCCCATTACATATGCAGTCAATAGAATGTATTTCTTCGGCTCAGCGAGGTTCCCCATGCGACCAGCCGCCCTTTCCCTTATCAGCCTTCTGTCCGTTTCCGCGCTGTTTGGCCCGCCGGCCTTTGGCGAAACCGTGACGTTGGAACCCCGTGCCCTGACCGAATGGAAACCCGTCTACGCCGAGGTCGAAACCCGTGACCGGGTGCCGGCACGGGCGCGGATCGGCGGCACGATTTCCGAACTGATGATCAGCGAAGGCGACCGGGTCGAGGCAGGGCAGCGCGTGGCGCTGGTCGAGGATTCCAAGCTGTTCCTCGCCATCGACGGGATCAACGCGAACCTGCAATCGCTGGGCACCCAGCTGGAACAGGCACAGGCCGATCTGGCGCGAGGCACCTCGCTTTCGGAACGCGGGGTGATTTCCAACCAGCGCCTTGAGACATTGCAAACCGCCGTCAGCGTGCTGGAAGGGCAGATTTCCAGCCTCGACGCCGAACGCCACATCGTCACCCGCCAGATCGAGGAAGGCGCCGTACTGGCCCCCGAGGCTGGCGTCGTGCTGTCGGTGCCGGTTGCCAAGGGCGCGGTCGTGATGCCCGGCGAACAGGTGGCCCTGATCGGCGCGGGCGGTGTTTTCCTGCGGCTGGCCGTGCCGGAACGCTATGCCGATGCCTTGCAACAGGGCGATCCGATCGAAATCGCTCAGGGTGATCTGAAAACCATGGGCCGCCTCGCCAAGATCTATCCGCTGATCCAGGGCGGGCGCGTGCAGGCCGATGTCGAAGTGGACGGATTGCCCGAAACCTTTGTCGGCCGCCGCGTGCAACTGCGCCTGCCGGTCGGGGAACGGCAGGCCTTGCTGATCCCGCGCGAGGCGCTGCTGCACAGCGGTGGGCTGGATTTTGTCGCCGTGAACATCGGCGACGAAACCCTGCAGCGCGTGGTTGTCCCCGGCGAAGAGGTCACCATCGACGGGGCCGCCTATATCGAAATCCTCAGCGGTCTGACCGCTGGCGACAAGGTGACGACCAGCCATGAATGATACGCAAACCCCCTCGGGCGGGCTTGGCATTGCCGGGCGTCTGACCCGCGCCTTCATCCTGTCCCCACTCAGCCCGTTGTTCCTGATGGCGGCGATTGCCATGGGCCTGATCGCATTGATGTCCCTGCCGCGCGAAGAAGAGCCGCAGATTTCCGTGCCGCTGGTCGACATCCATGTGGAAACCGCGGGCCTCAAGGCGCAGGACGGGCTGAAACTGGTGACCGAACCGCTTGAGACCATCGTCAAAGGCATCGACAACGTCGAACATGTCTATTCCGACAGCCGCGACGATCACATCATGGTCACCGCCCGCTTTCAGGTGGGCATCCCTGCCGATACCGCCATCCTGCGCGTGCGCGACAAGATCATGGCCAATCTTGACCGTATTCCCGTGGGTATCCCCGAACCGCTGGTCGTCGGGCGCGGCATCAACGATGTGGCCATTGTGGGGCTGACCTTCGCCCCGGCAGAAGGCAACGACCAGTTGACCGCCGCCGACCTGACCCGCATCGTGCGCGAAGTTGAAGCACGGCTGACCCGCATCGACGACGTCGGCCTGACCTATGTCATCGGCGCCACCGACGAGGCGCTGCGCGTCGCGCCGGACCCCGACAAACTGGCCCTTTACGGCATCACCCTGCAACAGGTTGCGGGCAAGGTGCAGGGCGCCAATTCCTCAGCCCCTGCCGGGTTGTTGCGCGATGACGGGCAACAGATCGGGCTGGTGATCGGCAAGACGCTGACCACCCCCGAAGAGATCGGCAACCTTGAACTGATCGCCCGCGACGGGCGCACCGTCTATCTGCGCGACGTGGCCGATGTCGGCTTTGTCACCGATCTGGATGAACACCACGTTGCCACGCTGACCCGCGCGGGCGGGACGGATGAACATGGCCATGCCGATCCAGAGGCGCAGGTGCTGCGCCGACCGGCCGTGACACTGGCCATCGCCAAGCGCGCCGGGGCCAACGCCGTGATCGTGGCCGAGGAAATCCTGCACCGGGTCGACGCAATGCAAGGTCAGTTGATCCCCGACACGGTCGAGATCGAGGTCACCCGCGACTATGGCGAAACCGCCGATGAAAAGGCGAACGAGTTGCTGTTCCACCTTGGCCTTGCCACCGTGTCGATCGTCGCGCTGGTGCTGTTCGCCATCGGCTGGCGCGAGGCGATCGTGGTCGCCATCGTCATCCCGGTGACGATCCTGCTGACGCTGTTTGCGTCGTATATCATGGGTTACACGCTGAACCGGGTGTCGCTGTTCGCGCTGATTTTCTCTATCGGCATTCTGGTCGACGACGCCATCGTGGTGATCGAAAACATCGCGCGGCACTGGGGCATGAAGCGCCCGGGCCGTACCCGCGTACAGGCCGCGATCGAGGCCGTGGCCGAGGTGGGCAACCCAACGATCGTCGCCACCCTGACGGTGGTCGTGGCGCTGCTGCCGATGTTGTTCGTGTCGGGCCTGATGGGTCCCTACATGTCGCCGATCCCGGCCAATGCGTCGGCCGCGATGATCTTTTCCTTCTTTGTCGCGGTGATGATCACCCCTTGGCTGATGATCAAGATCGCCGGCCGTGCGGACCTGCACCACGAAGAGGAAGGCCACGGCATTCCCGGTGGCCGCCTTGGCCGGATGTATGCCGCCATAGCCCGCCCCGTACTGCACAGCAAAGCCGTCTCTGGGGTGTTCCTGCTGGTGGTGATCGTGTTGTCCTTTGGATCGCTTGGCGCGCTGTACACCAAGGACGTGACGGTCAAGCTGCTGCCTTTTGACAACAAATCCGAACTGACCGTGATGCTGGACCTGCCCGAAGGCGCCACCGTCGAAGCCACGGATGCCCTGGCTCAGCAGGCCGCGCGCATGGCGCTGCGCCTGCCCGAGGTCGTTTCGGCGCAGACGCACGCAGGCACGGCGGCGGCCTTCAACTTCAACGGATTGGTGCGCCACTATTACCTGCGTCAGAACCCGGAAATGGGCGAGGTGCAGTTGAAACTGCTGCCGAAACACGCCCGCGAACGCACGTCGCATGACATTGCGCTGGAACTGCGCCAGATGCTGCTTGACGGCATCCCCGTGCCGCCCGGCACCGTGATGAAAGTGGTCGAACCGCCCCCCGGCCCGCCGGTCATCGCCACCCTTCTGGCCGAGATCTACGGCCCCGATGCGGACACCCGGCGCATGGTCGCGCAGAAGGTGCGCACGGCTTACGAGAACATCGACTACATCGTCGACACCGACGACAACTTTGGCACCCAGGCGCGGCGTCTGCGGGCCGAAATGAAAACCTCGGACCTGAACTTTTACCAGGTGAACGAGGCAGACGCGGCCCAGACCCTGCAACTGCTGAACAGCTATACCACGGTGGGCTATTCCCATCGCGGCGAGGGCCGTCGCCCTATCCCCATCGTGATGGGGCGCGACCGGTCTGATCGGGTGATGGATGCCACGGCGCTGTCCACCCCAGTCCCCGCCAATGCCCTGCCCGGCGGGCGCGGCGTGGTCGAACTGGGGGACGTGGTTCAGATCAGCGAAGAACTGACATCCTACCCGATCTTCCGCCACAACAGCGCCGAGGCTACCATGGTCATGGGTGAAATGGCCGGAGCCTATGAGGCGCCGCTATACGGCATGCTTGCCGTCGCCGACGAGCTGGACAAGATGGATTGGCCAGAGGGCACCAAGCCGATCATATCGCTGCACGGCCAACCGGCGGAAACCGACCACCCCGTCCTGCTGTGGGATGGCGAATGGGAGGTGACTTGGGTCACCTTCCGCGACATGGGCGCGGCCTTTGGCGTGGCCTTGATCGGGATCTACATCCTTGTCGTGGCACAGTTCGGATCGTTCCGCCTGCCACTGGTGATCCTGACCCCGGTGCCGCTGACTTTCCTGGGGATCATGGTTGGCCACTGGCTGTTCCAGGCGCCCTTTTCGGCGACCTCGATGATCGGATTCATCGCGCTGGCGGGGATCATCGTGCGCAACTCGATCCTGCTGGTGGATTTCATCCGCCACGCCGACCCCGAAGGCAAGGTGACGCTGGACATCCTGATCGAAGCAGGCGCAACCCGCTTCAAGCCGATCCTGCTGACGGCGGTGGCCGCAATGATCGGGGCGGTGGTGATCCTGGCCGACCCGATCTTTCAGGGGCTGGCGATTTCGCTGTTGTTCGGGCTGCTGTCCTCGACCGCGCTGACGGTGCTGGTGATCCCGGCCATCTACCGCATCTTCAAGACCTAGGCGCGCCGGGGCATTGCGCCCCGGCCAATTGGCCCTGACAATCGGCGCTACCGGCGCGGGCATGGCGGTGCTATCCAAGGGCTGTCTGAACACGGTCCGGAATGTCCCACCATGAACAAGCCGCTTGCCGATATCCGCGTGCTGGATCTGACCAATGTGCTGGCCGGCCCCTTTTGCTGTCATCACCTGGCCCATATGGGCGCCGAGGTAATCAAGGTCGAAACCCCCGGCCGGGGCGATCTGGCGCGGCAGTTGGGCGCCGATCCCGAGCTGAGCGCCAAGGACATGGGCGTGTCTTTCCTGGCGCAGAATGCCGGGAAAAAGTCGGTCACGGTGAACCTGAAACACCCCGACGGCAAAGCGCTGTTCCTGAAGCTGGTGAAAACCGCCGACGTGCTGGTCGAAAACTTCCGCCCCGGTGTGATGGCGCGGCTGGGCCTGTCCTACGACCAGTTGAAAGAGGTCAATCCAACGCTGATCTACTGCGCGATTTCAGGCTTTGGGCAGGATGGTCCCTGGGTCCACCGCCCCGCCTATGACCAGATCATCCAGGGCGCTGCCGGGGTCATGTCGATCACCGGGGATGCAGACAGCACGCCCTTGCGCGTCGGCTATCCCATTGCCGATACCGTGGGCGGAATGACGGCGGCCTTTGCCATCGCATCCGCCCTGAACGCCCGGCCACGCGGAGCATTCCTGGATGTGTCCATGCTGGAATCGGTGCTGGCAACCATGGGCTGGGTCGTGTCCAACCACCTGATCGCAGGCATTGCGCCCAGCGCCAACGGCAACGAAAACCCGACCTCGGCGCCCTCGGGGACCTTTCAGGCGCAGGGCGGGCTGATCAACATCGCCGCCAACAAGGATGAACAATGGGTGCTGCTGACCGACCACCTTGGGCTGGCGGCCCTGCGCGAGCGCGCCGAATATGTCACGCGCGAGGACCGCAAGGCCAACCGCCTCGCCCTGAAGGCCGAGTTGGAGGAGGTTCTGCGCACCCGCCCTGCCCGCGACTGGGCCCAAGAGTTGAACCGCATCGGCGTGCCAGCCGGCGCCGTCCTGACCGTGCCCGAGGTGCTGGAGATGCCGCAGGTGGCCGACCGTGGTTTCCTGAAGCGATACGAAAACGTCCCCGGCGTCGGGCGTGATATCCAGGTCGCGACCACGGGGATCAAGCTGGACGGCGCGGCCCCGACGGTGGACGATCCACCCCCGATGCTGGGGCAACACAACGATACCGTCTGGGCCGAGCTGGGCCTGTCACCGGACGACGTGAAAACCCTGAAAGAAAGCGGCGCGATATGAGCAACGATGTCTCGGACTGGTGGAGCACCTCGATCATCGACATGGCCCCCGGGCAGATCCGCATGCGCGGACACCCGATACAGGACCTGATCGGCAATGTGACCTTCCCGCAGATGGTCTGGCTGATGACGCGCGGGGATTTGCCGTCGGACGATCAGGCGCGGCTGCTGGAATGCGCCCTTGTAGCGGCGGTCGATCACGGCCCGCAGGCGCCCTCGATTGCGGCGGCGCGGATGGCGGTGACTTGTGGGCTGGGGCTCAACGGGGCGATGGCCAATGCGGTGAACATGCTGGACGATGTGCACGGCGGCGCGGGCGAACAGGCGGTCGAGCTGTTCGGCTGGATCGACGAGGCCGAGCAGGCGGGTCAACCGTTGGACGAAGCGACGGCAACGATGATCGACCGGTGGCAGGCGGATAGGTCAAAATTCATCCCCGGCTTTGGCCACCGCTTTCACAAGCCCGAAGATCCGCGCGCGCCGCGGTTGTTGGGGCTGGTCGACGAGGCGGCACAGGCGGGCACCGTGTCAGGGCGCTTTGCCCATATCGGGCGGGCGATGCAGCACTGTCTGAACGCCCGCAAAGGCAAGCCGGTGCCAATGAACATCGACGGGGCGACGGCGGTGATCTATGCGGAACTGGGCTTTTCCGGGCCATTGGCGCGCGGGTTGTTCTGCCTGTCGCGATCCGTCGGCGCGATGGCCCACGCATGGGAGCAGATGCAGCAGGGCGGGCGCAACAAGGGCCCGACCCCGCCGGCCTATCGCTGGACCTACACTGGCGAGAACCCGATCGAGGATTGACGGTGTTTCGGATCGCTTGTGCGATCCGACCGGCCGGGGGCTTTGCCCCCGGACCCCCAGGATATTTTTGGCACAAAGAAACCCGGGGCGATGGTTTCGTGATCAGCCTTTGCGCTGAAAGGCGATCATCACCAGCGCCAGCAAGGACGACCCCAGCATCAGCAGCAGGGACACGGCGTTCAGCAGCGGTGTCGAGCCTTCTTTCAGGCGGTCGAACATGGCGATGGTCAAGGGCGCGTCAGAGCCGACCAGCATCAGGGTCGTGTTGAAGTTCTCGAAGCTCATCAGGAAGGCGACCACGAAGGCCCCGATCAGGGCCGGGGCGAGGTAAGGCAGGGTGACGGTGCGCACCGCCGTCAGGCGGCCCGCGCCGAGGTTCATCGCGGCCTCTTCCAGGGTTCGGTCGAATTTTTGCAGGCGGGCGCCGATGACCAAAGTGGCAATCGTGGCGATGAAGGAGAATTGACCGAGGATGACAAGGGTCAGGCCGGGGCGCAGCGCCTCGATGTCCCATTGCGACATGTCCCAGGCGATGTTCGCGACGCGGCTGGAAAACACCAGGATCGAGATGCCCAGCACGATCCCCGGCACCACCAGCGGCAGCAGCATGAAGATGTACAGCACCCCCTGCCCCCGGAACCTGTAGCGGTTGAACAGGAAGGCGTTGGACAGGCCCACCGCCACGGAAAGCGCCGACACGCCCACGGCGACGAAGGCCGATGTTCCGATGGCCCGCAGGATGCCGCGTTCGTGAAAGGCGCCGATCATCGGGCGGGTGTCGCCGAAGAACCAGCCCCAGGTGAACCCTTCCCACGGCAGGGACGGGAACTGGCTGTCGTTGAAGGCGAAGGCCGCCACCACGACCAGCGGCAGCGCGAGGAAGATGAAGAAGACCACCACATAGGCGGTATAGGCAGCTTGTAGCGCCTTTGGCTGGGGGATCGACGGGATCATGGCGTTATCCCATCGTCCGTTCAAGCGTCTGCCCGGTCAGCCGCAGCATCCCCCAGACGATCAGCGACGACAGCAACAGCAGCATGAAGCCAAAGGCCGCACCCAGCTCCCAGTTGAATCGGACGATGAACTGGGAATAGATCAGTTCGGTGAACCACAGGCTGTCCTTGCCGCCCAGCATGGTCGGAGTCAGGTAGTTGCCAAGGCTGAGCATGAAGACGACGATGCTGCCCGACACGATGCCCGGCGCGGCGTGAGGGATGACGATTTCGCGCATCACGCTCAGGGTGCTGCCGCCCAGATCATAACCAGCCTCGATCACCTCGTCCGGCAGGCTTTCAAGCGTTGTCACCAGCGGCACCACCATGAACAGCATCGAGGTATAGACAAGCCCGACCATGATCGCCGCGTCGTTGTACAGCATTTCCACCGGACCGCTGACCAACCCGGCCCATTGCAAAAGGTTCGAGATGATCCCGGTTTCGCGCAGCAGGATCATCCAGCCAAAGGTGCGCACCAGTTCCGACACCCAGAAGGGCACAAGGCACAGCAGGAACAGGGCGGACCTTGTGCGCCCCCGTGCGATCTTGGCGATGTAGTAGCTGACCGGAAAGGCGATGATCAGGGTGATGATCGTCGCCGTGATCGACATGGTGGCGGTGCGCAGGAAGGTCCACAGGTACAGCGGTTCCTGGAAAAAGGTCAGGTAGTTGGCGAATGAGGTTTCGTATTGCCCCACGCCGACACGTTCGCGCAGCGAGACAAGGAACATGTCGATATGCGGGATCAGGATGAGCAGGCTGAGCCACAACAGGATCGGCATCAGCAGCAGGATCAGCCCAAGGCGCGCACCGCTTTGCATCACACACCCCCGGCGAAACAGTTGCCCTGATCGCCCGCCCAGCCGATGTGCAGAGCGTCGCCGCGCCGGATGTCGGCGTATTCGCCCGATTGCGGCAGGTTGACCTCGATCTCTTCGGGGCCTGCAGCGACGATGATCCGGCTGGCGGCACCGTTGAACAAAAGGCTGGTGACCTGGCCAGACAGGCGGTTGTCAAAGTGCTGGAGATCCTCCGCCTTGCGGCTGATGCGGATCGCCTCGGGGCGGACAAAGACCTGCGCTTTGTCGCCCACTTTCAGCGGCCGGTCATGGGCCGCGGCGCGCATCGACAACCCACTGTCGGTCTGTATCTGCATCACGTTGCCCTCAACCCGTTCAACCACGCCGGACCAACGGTTGGTTTCACCGACAAAGCCCGCGACAAAAGCCGTCGCGGGGCGGTAATACAGATCGCGCGCGCTGCCCATCTGTTCGAACCGGCCCTTGTTCATCACGGCGATATTGTCGGACATGACCAAGGCTTCGGACTGGTCGTGGGTGATGTAGACAAAGGTGGTGTCAAAGGCCGCTTGCAGCGCCTTCAGCTCGACCTTCATCCGCTCGCGCAGTTTCAGATCCAGCGCGCCAAGCGGTTCGTCCAGCAACAACACCTCGGGCTCCAAAACCATGCAGCGGGCGATGGCGACGCGCTGTTTCTGACCGCCTGACAGTTCATCGACCTTGCGGTTGCCGATCCCCGGCAGGCCGATCTTGTCCAGCGCCTCGTCGACCTTGCGGGCGATCTCGGCCTTTGCCATCCCGCGGCGGCGCAGCCCATATCCGATGTTTTCGGCGATGTTCATCATCGGGAACAGCGCCAGATGCTGGAACACCATGTTCACCGGACGTTTGTTCGGCGGCACATCCAGAACCGAGCGATCCCGGATCAGAATGTCGCCCGAGGTTGGCTGAAGGAAACCGGCGATCATGCGCATGATCGTCGTTTTGCCACAGCCCGAAGGCCCCAGGATGGAAAAGAACGACCCCTGCGGCACCTCGAAATTCACCTTGTCCACGGCGATGGTATCGCCAAAGCGTTTCGTCAGGTCGCGGCATTCAAGATCGTTGGTCATATCGGGTCCGTTCAGGGGTGGCGCCCCCACCATCGGGGGCGCCAGGGTTTCAAATCAGTTGGCGGCTTTGACGCGGTCCAGCACGCCGCCTTCGATCACCTCGAGGCCCGCGGGAACCGGCGGATACCACTTGATGTTGTCGATCGCTTCGGGCGGAAAGCTGGCCTGATACTGTGCCTTCAACTCGGCCGAGGCGAATTCATCCGCACCCTTGGAGGCAGTGAAGTTGCCTGCCGCTTCGGTAATCTTGGCGGCGATTTCCGGCTGCATCACAAAGTTGATCCACTCATAGGCGACATCGTCGGCCTTGCCCTTGGCGGGCAGGGCAAAGGTGTCGACCCAGCCGAGCGCCCCCGAAGCAGGCGCGACAAAGGTCACGTCCGGGTTGTCGGCGTTCAGCTTCCAACCGCCGGTGTCCCAAGCCATCGAGGCAACGACCTCGCCCGACCGCACAAGGCCCATCAGTTCATCGCCGCCATCCCAGTAGGTCTTGACGTTGGCCTTGCAGGCGATCAGCGCCTCTTCGACCTTGCCCATGATCTCTTCGTACTTGGCCTGATCGTTGTAGGCGGCAAAGGGGTCTTCGCCCATGGCAAAGGCAAAACCGATCAGCGTCGGGCGCTTCAGACGGTAGGACACCTTGCCCGCCACGTCAGCGGAACACAGGTCGGTGTAATCCTTGACCATCCCGGCCTGCGCGGTGTTCAGCACCAGACCCGAGGTGCCCCAGACGTGCGGGACGCCATAGACCGCGCCGTCAACGGTGGTGTTGCCCTTGGTCGCCTCAAGCATCGAGGGGATGAACAGATCGGCGTTGATCTTTGTCAGGTCCATCGGCTTGTAGATGCCGAATTCCATCTGCGGGCCAGCGATGCGGTCCTGGCTGGGCTGGGCAAGGTCAAAACCGCCGCCACCGGTGGCGCGCAGCTTGGCGATCATTTCCTCGTTGTTGGATTTGGTCACTTCGACGGTGTGGCCGGTCTGTTCCTCGAACATCGCGACAACGTCGTCGGGGGCATAACCGCCCCATGTCAGCAGGCGCAGCGTATCGGCCTGCGCCGCAGCGCCCAGCGTCATGGCAAGGGCCGTCGTAGTCATAAGAAGATGCGTTTTCATGGTAACTCCCATTGGTTGGTTGTTGGCAAAATGCGCAGTTGCCCTGCGTCTTTAGGTTTCCCGGATCACAGTTTCACGACAGTCAGATGACCGCCTGAAACAGCGCCCGAACATTCTGGGCCGTCAGTTCGACCGGATTTCCACCGCAGGACGGATCGGCCAGCGCCATCGGCACCAATTCGTCGATCCGGTCGGCGGTGGCCCCCATTTCGGACAGCTTGCGCGGAATGCCAAAGCTGTCGTTGAATTCCTGCACAAAGGCGCGGAACCCGTCAAACCCGCCCTGCACACCGATATAGCTGGCCGCCCGGTCAAAGCGGTCCGCAATCATCGGCGCGTTCAACTCTAGCACAGCCGGCATGCAAACGGCATTCGTTGTGCCGTGGTGGGTGTTGAAAACCGCGCCAATCGGATGAGACAGCGCGTGGATCGCCCCCAGCCCTTTTTGAAAGGCCGTCGCCCCCATCGCCGCCGCGCTCATCATCTGGGCGCGCGCCTCAATGTCTGTGCCATCCGCATAGGCGCGCGGCAGGTATTCCACCACCAGCCGCATGCCCTCCAGCGCGATGCCCTGGCTCATCGGGTGATAAAACGGGCTGCTGAACGCCTCGACGCAATGGGCAAAGGCATCAAGCCCGGTGCCCGCGGTGATGAACTTGGGCATCCCGACGGTCAGTTCCGGATCGCAGATCACGACCGAGGGCAGCACCTTGGGGTGAAAGATGATCTTTTTCACATGGGTTTCGGAATTGGTGATGACGCTGGCGCGCCCCACCTCGGACCCGGTGCCAGCGGTGGTCGGCACCGCCACGATGGGGGCAATCGCATCCGCATCCGCCCGCGTCCACCAATCGCCGATATCTTCGAAATCCCAGATCGGGCGCGTCTGCCCCGCCATGAAGGCGACCATCTTGCCCAGATCCAGCCCCGACCCGCCGCCAAAGGCGATCACCCCGTCGTGACCGCCATCCAGATAGGCCGCAACCCCGGCGGCAAGGTTCTTTTCATTCGGGTTGGGATCAACCTGCGCAAACAGCGCGCGGCCAAGGCCCGCTGTCTCAAGAATATCCAGCGCCTGCTGGGTGATCGGCAGATCGGCCAGCCCCTTGTCGGTGACCAGCAGGGGCCGCGTGATCCCCGCCTGCGCGCAGGCGCCGGGCAGTTCGGCAATCCGGCCAGCGCCGAATTTGATCGCGGTCGGGTAAGACCAGTTTGCGGTAGGGCTCATTTCGTCACTTTCTTGAGATGGTAGGATTTCGGACGCGTCAGGTTGTGGTAGCCAATCACCGATAGCCCCCCGCCGCGCCCCGTGTTCTTGCAACCGGTCCAGCACAGCCCCGGGTCCAGGTAATCCGCGCGGTTCATGAACACCGTGCCGGTTTCCAACTGATCCCCGACGCGCTGCGCGCGTTCCAAATCCTGCGTCCACAGGCTGGCGGTCAGGCCGAATTCGCTGTCATTCATCAGGGCAATCGCTTCGGCATCGTCCTTGACCGGCATAATGCCAACCACGGGCCCAAAACTTTCGTCGCGCATCACCCGCATGTCGTGATTGACCCCGGTCAGGATCTGCGGCGTCAGATAGGCGCCGCCGTCATCCTGCGCAAAGGTCTCGATATGGGCCGTTGCCCCGGCGGCGACCGCCTCGGAAATCTGCGCACGTACCTCATTGGCAAAGCGCACATTGGCCATGGGGCCCAGCGTCGTTTCCGGCTCCAAAGGATTGCCCAGCTTGTAACCGCGCACCACCGCCACAGCCTTTTCGACAAAGGCGTCGAACAGGCTTTCGTGGACATAGATCCGCTCGATCCCACAGCAGCACTGCCCGGAATTGAACATCGCCCCGTCGATCAATGTATCGACAGCCGCGTCCAGATCAGCGTCTTCCATGACATAGCCGGGGTCCTTGCCACCCAGTTCGGTCGCGACGCCGGTAAAGGTGCCTGCCGCCGCGCGCTCCATCTGCTGGCCGCCACCGACCGATCCGGTGAAGTTCACGAAATCAAAGCTGCGGCTCGCGATCAGCTGAAAACTCGTGTCGTGATCCAGAAAGACGTTGTCGAACACCTCGGCAGGCACACCTGCCTCGTGAAACGCCCTTGCCATCCTCTCGCCCACCAACAGGGTCTGCGTCGCATGTTTCAACAGAACCACATTCCCCGCAATCAGCGCAGGCGCAACGGTGTTGATCGCCGTCATGTAGGGATAATTCCAGGGCGCCACCACCAGCACCAGCCCATGCGGCACCCGCTTGATATACCGCTTGAAGGTTGCGTCCTCGCCCACGGCAATATCGGCCAGTCCCTCCTGCGCGATGGCGGCCATATGGCTTGCCCGCTCTTCGAACCCGCGGAATTCGCCGCCGTAGCGCACCGGACGGCCCATCATCCGCGCCAGTTCCGGCACGATCTCGTCATTCATCGCGCCCACGGCGGCGACACCGGCCATCACCAGTTCGGTACGCTCCTGCAAGGGACGCGCCGCCCATGCCGCCTGCGCCGCGCGCATCTTGGCCACTTTGGCCCGCGCGGCCTCAAAGCCCAAAACGTCGCGCTCGGCAAAAACCGATCCGTCGATCGGTGAAATGCACTTCAACCTCTGGCTCATGCCTCTTCCTTGCTCTTCTTCTTGGTAAAAATACTCCGGGGAGCGTGAGGGGCAGCGCCCCTCACTCCCGAACCGTCAAGCCCGCTCGAACCCACGGGCAATTTCCCAATCCGTCACCACGCGCGCGAATTCCTCGATCTCGACCTCGGCGGCGCGGCAGTAATGCTCGACCACCTTGTCGCCAAAGGCCGCGCGCATCAGCGCCGAACCCCGCAGCGCCGCGCGCGCATCGCCCAGGGTGCCGGGGATCAGCCCGGTTTCGCCCTGATAGACATCGCCCTTGGCCGGCGGCTGCAATTCCAACCCCTCTTCGATCCCTGCAATCCCGGCGGCCAGCATCGCGGCCATTGCCAAATAGGGGTTCAGGTCCGACCCGCCAATCCGGCATTCGATCCGGATCGCCTTGCTGCCTTCACCGCACAGCCGGAACCCCGCGGTGCGGTTGTCGACCGACCAGATCACCCGCGTCGGCGCAAAGGTGCCCTTCATGAACCGTTTGTAGCTGTTGATGTAGGGCGCCAGGAAATAGGTGTAGTCGGGCGCGTATTTCAGCAGCCCGGCGACATAGCTTTTCATCAACGCGCTCATCCCCAGGGGATCGTTTTCGTCGAGGAAAACCGGTTTGCCGTCTTTCCACAGCGATTGATGTACATGGCTGGAACTGCCGACACGGCCCTCGTTCCACTTGGCCAGAAAGCTGGCCGCATGGCCGTTCTGCCAGGCGATTTCCTTGATCGCGTGCTTGGAAATCGTGTGGTAATCCGCCGTGTCCAGCGCAGCGGCGTATTTGATGTTCAGCTCTTCCTGCCCGGCCTCGGCCTCGCCCTTGGTGTTCTCGATGGGAATGCCGGCGTTCCACAGGTGATTGCGGATCGGGCGCATCACGTGCTCTTCCTTTGTGGTCTGGAAGATGTGGTAATCCTCGTTATAGCCGCTGATCGGGGTCAGGTCGCGAAAGCCGCCCTTGCGGATCTCGTCCAGGCTTTTCTCGAACAGGAAAAACTCCAGCTCGGTCGCCATCATGGCGTCAAAACCCAGCGCCTCCAGCCGCGCCACCTGCGCCTTGAGCATGGCACGCGGCGAATGCGGCACCGGTTCGTGCGTGTGGTGATCCAGCACATCGCACAGCACCATAGCCGTGCCGTCCAGCCAGGGCACCGGGCGCAGCGTGGTCAGGTCCGGCTTCATGACATAATCGCCATAGCCCTTTTCCCAGCTGGTCGATTCGAACCCTTCGGGGGTCAACATTTCCAGGTCGGTGGCCAGCAGGTAGTTGCAGCAATGGGTTTCCTGCCATGCGCTGGCAACGAAATGGCCCGCGTGAAAGCGTTTGCCCATCAGACGGCCCTGCATGTCCACCATGCAGACCAGAACCGTGTCAATTTCGCCTGCCGCAACTTGGGCTTTCAGGTCTTCGAAGGTCATGTGCTGCCTCTTGAGTAAGATGGGGAGGCGGGGAAATTCCCCGCCCGCCCGATATGTTTAGCCGTAGCGGTAGGGCCTGCCAGCCTTTTGCATGTCGGCGTTGTATTTCTTGAAGATCTCGACGACCTTCGCCTTGGTCGGGCTTTCGGCGGCGATCTCGTCCCAGAACTTGACGGCGGCCGCTTCGACAGTGGCCCATTCGTCATCGGGGATCGTCGTCAGCTTCATCTTGTCACCGTTCACGCGCAGGGACGCTTCGCCACCCCAATACCACCACTGACGGTAGTAATGCGACTGGTCACAGCAGACCCGGAACAGGGTTTGCAGGTCTTCGGGCAGTTCGTTCCAGCGGTCCATATTGGCAAAGAACGATCCGGCCCATGCGCCGCTGATGTTGTTGGTCAGGAAGTAGTTGGTCACATCCGCCCAGCCGACGGTGTAATCCTCGGTGATGCCCGACCATGCGATGCCGTCCAGTTCGCCGGTTTGCACGGCAACCTCGATGTCCTCCCAGGGCAGCGTGACCGGCACGACACCGAACTGCGCCAGGAAACGGCCCGCGGTGGGGAAGGTAAAGACACGCTTGCCCTTCAGGTCCGCAAGGCTGTTGATCGGGTCCTTGGTGGCAAAGTGGCAAGGGTCCCAGGCGCCTGCGCTGATGTGCTTGACGCCGACCTTGGAGTATTCTTCGTCCCAGATCTCGTTCAGCCCGTACTGGTTGAACAGCACCGGCACGTCGAGCGAGTAGCGCGACCCAAAGGGGAAATAGCCGCCAAAGACGGTGACCTCGGTCGGCGATGCCATCGAATCGTCGTCGGACTGCACGGCGTCGATCGTGCCGCGCTGCATCGCCTGGAACAGCTCGCCCGTGGGCACCAGCTGATCGGCGTAGAACAGCTCGATCTGCATCCGGTCGCCTGCAATCTGGTTGAACATCTTGATCGCGGGGTCAATCACATGCTCGGCCAGGGCGGCACCGGCATAGGTCTGCATCCGCCACTTGATGGTGGATTGCGCAAGCGCGGGCGTGGCCAGCGCGGCGGCGGGCGCCACGGCGGCAGTGGTCAGGAACTTACGTCTGGTGGTCATATCAATCACTCCTTGTCGGTTAAGGTTAAGCCCGTTTCCCGGGTCTTATGGTTGTCAATTTCCGTAAACGTATTGCGGCAGCCACAGCGCGATCCCCGGCATCAGCATCACCATGCTCAGCGCTAGCACCATCACCAGCACGAAAGGCAGGATCGAGCCATAGATATCTTTCAGCGTGATTTCCGGCGGAGCCATCGCGCGCATCAGGAACAGGTTGTAGCCAAATGGCGGCGTCATATAGGCGATCTGCGTGGTGATCGTGTACAGCACGCCGTACCAGATCAGATCAAACCCCAGCGCCTTGACCAGCGGCACATACAGCGGCGCGACGATCACCAGCATGGCCGTGTCGTCCAGAAACGTCCCCATGATGATGAACGAAAGCTGCATGAGGATCAGGATTACCCAAGGGTCCAGCCCCAGCTTTTCGGTGAACAGCGCTTCAATCGCCTTGACCGCGCCCAGCCCGTCGAAGACCGCGCCAAAGGCCAGTGCGGCAAGGATGATCCACATGAACATGCATGTGATGCCTAGCGTCATGCGAACGCTGGTTTCGAATACCTGTTTCGTCATCCGCCCCTTGAGCACCGCCGCCGCAAAGGCCGTCAGCGCGCCAATGGCCGAGCTTTCGACAAGGCTGGTCCAGCCGTTGACAAAGGGCACCATCATCGCCGCAAAAATCACCAAGGGCAGCATCCCGGCGCGCAGCAGGCGCAGCTTTTCCGCCATCGGGATATCGCGTTCCTCGGGCGGCAGGACGGGACCCAGGGCCGGGTTCAAACGGCAGCGGATGGCGATATAGGCGATGAACATCGCGGCCATCATCAGCCCCGGAACAATGCCCGCCAGCCACAATTGGCCTACCGGTTGCCGCGCGATCATCGCGTAAAGCACCAGCACGACCGAGGGCGGCACAAGAATGCCCAACGACGACCCGGCCTGAATGACCCCGGTCACCATGCGTTTGTCATAGTTGCGTTTCAGCAGTTCCGGCAGGGCGATCGTCGCCCCGATGGCCATGCCCGCCACGCTTAGCCCGTTCATCGCGGAAATCAGCACCATCAGGCCAATCGTCCCGATGGCAAGCCCGCCGCGCAGCCCGCCCATCCAGACATGGAACATCTTGTACAGATCGTCGGCGATTTTGGATTCCGACAGAACGTAGCCCATGAAGATGAACATCGGCAGGGTCAGCAGTGGATACCACTTCATCAGCTTCATGGCGCTGGAAAACGCCAGGTCATAACCGCCCCGGTCCCCCCAAAGCGCCAGCGCCGCGATCACCGCGACAAAGCCAATGGCGCCGAAAACCCGCTGACCGGTCAGCAGCATCGCCATCATCGTGGCGAACATGAAGATCGCGATCATTTCATAGGACATTGACGGGAACCTCTTCGCCGCGCAGGCGCAGGATGTCCTTGAACAGCTCGGATATGGCTTGCAGCAGCATCAGGAAAATACCGATGCACATCACCACCTTGATCGGCCAGATATAGGGCCTCCAGGCCGTTGGACTGCGCTCGCCGCCGTACTTGAAGGCGTATTCGGTGCTGTCGATCCCGCCCCACAGCAGCACGCCAAGGTAGAAGATCAGGAAACACACGGTGACGATATCGACCGCCGCCTTGCGCCGCGTCGACCATTCGCCATACAGCAGGTCCATCCGCACGTTCGATCCCATCTGGATCGAATAGGGCCCGCCAAGGATGTAGTAGCCGACCATCAGGAACTGAGCCATTTCCAGCGTCCAAAGCGACGGGTTGAAGAAAGTCTTGGAAATCGACGACCACAGCAGCACCGCCATCAGGGCAAAGATGCCATACATCGTCACCCGCCCGATGGCGCGATTGATCCGGTCCACAACGGCGATATAGCGGCGCAGAGGCGTCATGCGCTTGCCCCTTGCGTTGCGGCCGCAATGGCCTGGGTCAGGGTGTCTGCCAGATGATCGGCCACCGCTTGGGCCTTGGCCTCGGTGTCGATCAGATCGTTGCGAACCTCGACCATGACGGAGGGCAACCCGCGCGCATCGCCGTGTTTTTGAAGGCTGTAGGTTACCCCGTCCGTCGCGGAATAGGGCGCGTTGACCGCCGCCTTCATCACGCCTTTGCGGGTTTCGATCTGAACCGCCGCCTCGGCCACGTCGCCGCGACTGTGGAACAGGAACCCCAGTTCAAGATCGCGGCGCTGACCGAAATAAACGGGGGTAAAGCTGTGCAGGGTGATCAGCGTCACGGGGCCATCGACCCGGGCAATCTGGCGATCCAGAACCTGCGCCACCGTGTCATGGAACGGAGTGTGGATGTGATCGAACCGCGCGCGGCGCGCCGCATCGCTCAGGCCGCGATTCCCCGGGACATCGTGCACTTCGCTTTTCGCGGGGATACAGTCGGGCGCCTCAAGTGGCCTGTTGCAGTCATAGACCAGCCGGGACACCTGCCCCGCAACCAAGGGCGCGCGCATCCGCGCGCAAAGCCGCCGGGCCATGTCCAGCGCGCCGATATCCCATGCCACATGGGACAACCGCGCCGAATCGCCTATTCCCAGCCCATCCAGGGCAGGCGGAATAAAGGCCGAGGCATGTTCACAGACCAGCACCACAGCGCCATCGCCGTTGTCGCCAAACACCGCGACCGCAGGCCAGTCCAGCGCATCCATTTCTTGTCCCCCATCGACCATTGTGTAAAGATCACTACAAGGCTGCACCACATGTCAACATCGTTTCTTTTTCCCGCGCAGACAATGGGGGCAAAATGACCAAGGCATCGGCAAAACCCGGCGACAAACCCCTGATCCGCGACATGCTCAGGGACCAGCAGGCCAATCTGACCGCCGCCGAACGGCGGCTTTCCGCGACGCTTCTGGACGATTCCCTGGTGGCGGGGCTGCAATCCATCACCCGCCTTGCCGAAAGCGCCGAGGTTTCGACCGCATCGGTGGTGCGCCTGGCCCGCAAGCTGGGCTTCGAAGGGTTTTCGGATTTCCAGAACGCCATCCGGGACGAGGTCGCCGCCCGCGTCAAACAGCCCCTGGCCAAGCTGGAAACAACCGATGTCGCAGGCCATTGTGACCACATCATCAGCCGGTTTGCCCGCGCCATGTCCCGCAACATCAACGCCACGATCGACCGGTTGGATGTGGACGAATTCGAACAGGTGACCGACCTTTTGGCCGATCCCAAACGGCACATCTATCTGATGGGTGGGCGCATCACACGGTCGAACGCCAATTACTTTTTCAACCACCTGCAAATCATCCGCCCCGGCGTATCGCTGCTGGATGCCTCGCCCAGCGTCTGGCCGCAGTCTCTGCTGGACATGGACGAAAACGCGACGCTGGTGGTCTTTGACATCCGCCGCTACGAAAAACAGCTGGAACGCCTGGCAAAGCTGGTCACGCAACAGGGCGGCAACATCGTTCTGTTCACCGATCAATGGGGATCGCCCATCGAAACCTATGCCGCCTATTGTTTCCGCTCGATGGTCGAAGCACCGTCGAGCTGGGATTCGACCCTAGCCATCAATTTCCTGATCGAAGCCTTGATCGCCGGCATCCAGGCCCGGTCGTCGGGCAACGACAGGATCGCCGCGCTGGAACAGATGATCGGCGCCGCGCGAATCTTTCGCGGCAGTTGACGGCCCCGGGACGCACCGACCAGACGGGCGCGTGGCGCGGATTTGCGATGGTGTGGAATTGGTCGGGCTGAGAGGATTCGAACCTCCGACCCCCTGCTCCCGAAGCAGGTGCGCTACCAGACTGCGCTACAGCCCGACCGTGCCGCGCGGATAGCCCAGCAGCGCGGCTTTGGCAAGGGTCAGTTTTCAGGTTTCCCCGGCTTGATGAATGACGTGATGCGGAAAGAGGCCCCATTGCCACGCGAACGGGTGCGCAGAACCGGCGTCTGAGAGGCCGCGCCCTTGCCGCTTTCGCGCGCCACGATGTACAACCCCGAGGCAATGATGATCCCCGCGCCGACGAACGTCGGCATGTCGATGCTTTCGCCAAAGATGAAATAGCCATAGATCGTCGCCCAGATGATCTGGGAATATTGCATGGGCGCGACGATGGCCGCCTCTCCGCGACGATAGGCGCCAATCAGGAACAAGCCGGCGATGAACCCCATAATGGAAATCAGCCCCGCCCCGCCGAAATCCTGAATCGGCATGGGTTTGTAGGTGGCAATCATCAATGCCCCGACCAGTACGAAATTCGCCGCCATCGGATACAGCAACAAAACCACCGACCGTTCCTGACGCCCGACCTTGCGCACGATGATCGACGCCGTCGCACCGAACACCGCCGAGGCCATGGCCGCAAAATGCCCCGAGGACAGGTCGGCCGACCCGGGCCGCAGCACCACCATGACGCCGATCAGGCCCGCCACAACCGCAGCGCCGCGATGCAGACCCACCTTTTCGCCCAGCAAGGGAATCGACAGCAGCGTGATCAAAAGCGGCGAGGCAAACAGGATCGCATAGGTCTGCGCCAGCGGCAGAACGGAAAAGGCGTAAAAGGCGCACATGCCGTTGATCACCACGCAACCGGTCCGCAGGGCGGTCCACCAGGGATGAACCGGGCGCAGGTTGCCATGGGTGGCATCCCGCATCAGCATGAAAGTCACCAGCGGAAAGGACATCAAGGTCGAGAAAAAGATGATCTGGAACGGCGAATAGGTCGCGCCCAGAAACTTGATCACCACGTCATGGGTGGCGAAAATGGCGAAGGCGAGCAAGGCAAAGCCCGCACCCTGTGCGTTCTGACCCATTTTGATTTGTCCTGTACTGCTTGCCCCAACCAAACAGCGCCATCATCGCGGTGTAAAGGCGCGGGGCAGATGAATTACGCGGGGCGGCGTCGATTTCACCGCTTGGGGCCGGCCATGCCTGCCACCTGCCCGGTAAAGGAAACGCCCCGACCCTTGCAGGCCGAGGCGCTTTGCGTTCGTCGCGGTGGCAGGCCCGGTCAGCCCGCCCCCTGCCCATCCTCAGAGCGAGGCGTCCAGCGCCGCCACGATGGCATCACCCATCTGGCTGGTCGACACGGGTTCCTTGCCCTCTTCGCCCAGCAGATCCGCGGTGCGATAGCCATCGGCCAGAACCTTTTCGACGGCCTGTTCCAGACGGTCCGCCTCGGCGCCCTGATCAAAGGAATAGCGCAGCGCCATGGCAAAGCTCAGAACGCAGGCGATGGGGTTTGCCTTGCCCTGACCGGCGATATCCGGGGCGGAACCGTGCACCGGTTCGTACAGCGCCTTGGGGCGACCGTTTTCCATCGGCGCACCCAGGCTGGCCGAGGGCAGCATGCCCAGCGATCCTGTCAGCATCGCGGCGGCGTCAGACAGCAGGTCGCCAAACAGGTTGTCCGTCACGATCACGTCGAACTGCTTGGGCCAGCGGCACAGCTGCATGGCGCCGGCATCGGCGTACATGTGCGACAGCTCGACGTCGGGATATTCGGCGTCATGCACTTCGGTCACGACATCGCGCCATAGAATACCCGATTCCATGACGTTGGCCTTTTCCATCGAACAGACCTTGTTGCCCCGCTTGCGCGCCAGCTCAAACGCCGAGCGTGCAACCCGGGCGATTTCGCTTTCGGTATAGCGCTGGGTGTTGATGCCGACGCGCTCGTTGCCTTCCTTGTGGATGCCGCGCGGCTCGCCGAAATAGATCCCCGAGGTCAGTTCGCGCACGATCATGATATCCAGACCGGCAACCACGTCCTTTTTCAGCGACGAAAAATCCGCCAGCGCGTCAAAGCACTGCGCCGGGCGCAGGTTTGCGAACAGGTCCATTTCCTTGCGCAGACGCAGCAGGCCGCGTTCCGGTTTCACGCTGAAATCCAGCGCGTCGTACTTGGGGCCGCCCACGGCGCCCAGCAGCACGGCGTCGACTTCCTGCGCCTTGGCCATGGTGTCGTCATGCAGCGGCGTGCCGTGCTTGTCATAGGCGCAGCCGCCGACCAGGTCTTCGCTGACGTCAAAGGTCAGGCCGCGCTTGGCGCCGTACCAGTCGATGACTTTGCGGACCTCGGCCATGACTTCGGGGCCGATGCCGTCGCCGGGCAGGATAAGAAGCGAAGGGTTGGTCATGTGGGGCAGTCCTTATCAAAGGGAATAACTTGCGTCATCGCCTACCCAAGGCGGGCGCAATGGTCAAGAAAGGTGCGCCCGCAACCCTTCGGCCAGGGCGTCCCAGACGCGTCGGATGCGCGGCGTGGTGCGCACCGCCTCGTGTGCGGCCAGCCAGACGGGCAGCCCCGGAATGGGCAGGTCGGGGAACAGGCGTTCGACCGTCGGATCATGCTCGGCCATGCAGGCCTGCGCAAAGCCGGCCCCGCATCCCGAACGAACCAGTTCCCAATAGACCGCGTGGTGATCGCAGCGCGTGGCGAACCAGTCGCGCTGCGCCTCGAACCCCATTTCGCGCATTCCGCGCAGAATCAGATCGTTCCGGTCATAGCCGACCAGATCCAGATCAAAGAACTCGCGAAAGGTGCTGGGGCGCCCGACCCGGTCCAGATAGCTGCGCGCCGCGAAGATGCCGATCTCAAGCTCGCCCAGGTGGCGCGTCACGATATCCAACTGTTCGGTCCGGTACATGCGCACCGCGATGTCCGCCTCGCGGTACAGCAGGTTTTCCGACTGGTCCGATGGCACCAGTTCGATGCTGATATCGGGTTCGTCCTGACGCAGCCGGGCCAGGATCGGCGGCAGATGGTGATGCGCGGTAAAGACGCTGGCCGTGATCCGCACAGGCCCGGTCAGCTTTTCCGACCGCCCCGCCGCCGCCAGCGACAGCGCCCGCAGGCTTTCGGCCATCGCCCGGGCATGGGGCAGCAAGGCTGCCCCGCTGTCGGTCAGCGCCAGCCCACGCGGCTGACGATGGAACAGGGTCAGGTCGAGGCATTCTTCGATCCGGGCGATCTGGCGTCCGGCGGTTGGCTGGGAAATCCCCAACTGCCGCGCCGCTTCGGAAAGCGATCCGCAGTCAGCCACCGCAAGGAAGGTCTGGATCAAAGACCAGTCGAGTTTTGCCATAGCGTCCATTCACACATGAATACACGACCTGCGATTTCTGGCAATTCCACAAGCGATCTGAATGGCGCACCCTGAAGGCACCTACGGACGAAGGAGCCGGACATGACGGGAACAGTTTTGATTTTGGGGGCCAAGGGACGTTTTGGACGCAACGCGGCCGAGGCGTTCTGGAATGCCGGCTGGCGGGTGACCCTGTTTGACCGCGCCAGCGATGACCTGATGCAGGCCGCGCGCGGCATGGACGTGATCGTCAACGGCTGGAACCCCGCCTATCCGGACTGGCAAAGCCAGCTGCCGCAGTTGACCGCACAGGTCATCGCGGCGGCCAGGGCATCGGGGGCGACGGTGATCCTGCCCGGCAATGTCTATGTCTTTGGCAAGGACGCGCCGCAGGTCTTTGGCCCCGAAACGCCGCAACTGGCAAACAACCCGATGGGGCGGCTGCGGATCGAGATGGAGCAAAGCTATCGCGACGCCGACATCCCCACGATCCTGCTGCGCGCCGGAGATTTTCTGGACACCGAGACCTCGGGCAACTGGTTCGACAGGATCATGGCACCCCCGCTTAAACGTGGCAGGCTGAGCTATCCGGGGGCGCTGGACCGCCCGCACGCCTGGGCCTTTCTGCCCGACATGGCCCGCGCTGCCGTGCAACTGGCGGAAATGCGCGCCGCGCTGCCGCGCTTTGCCGATATCGCCTTTCCCGGCTATACGCTGACCGGTCAGGAACTCGCCGCGCTGTGCGGGCAGGCGCTGGGGCGCCCCATCCGCGCCCGAAAGATGGCCTGGATGCCGCTGCGGATTGCCGTCCCGTTCTGGCCCTTGGCGCGGCACCTGCTGGAAATGCGCTATCTTTGGAACAAACCGCACCGCATGGCGCGCGAGGGTTTTGACAAACTGCTGCCCGGGTTCAAGCCGACGCCGGAAGCCCGCGCCTTGTCCTGCGCCATTGCCCCGGTGATCAGCGGGGAAACGCCAGATCAACCCACACAAGGCGATGCGGCCCCGCGTCCTGTTCAGGCGGCGTGATACCGGCGCCCAGCACCTGCCAGTCGCGCGTCGGAAGGACATAGGTCACGCGCATCTCGCCTGGGCCGTCCCATTGAACCGTCGGACGGTCCGGCAGCGGGTCTTGTAGCTCCGGATGTGCCAGAACGCGCGCCGCCGCCTCGCGCAGCCCATCGCCGCGCTGCGGATCAAGGTTGAGATTGCCCAGCAGGATCGCCGGCCCCCCGGGTCTTTCGCCCAATCGGCCGTCCAGATGGTGCACCCACAACAAGACCTCGTCACGGTTGCGGCGGCCGTTGCGATCCTCGGGGCCGTCGAACACCGGAGGCGTCGCGCCGATGGTCATCACGCGGACAGCGCCCTGCGGCGTCTGGACAAAAACCGACCAATGGGCGCTGGTCGACAGGCGTTGCAACTCTGGCCCCGGATCGGCCTTGGCCATCAGGCTGTCCGGCACGTCGCGCCACAACAGCGTCGAAAGATCGACGTCCAGCGTCAGCGGCCAGCGCGACAGGATCGCCTGCCCGCCCTGCCCCGCGAAATAGCCAAAGCCCTGCGCATCCCTTGGCCCGCCCTTGCGCCCGTCGCCGTCCAGATCCAGCCCGGTGGTCATGCCGGTATTGGGACGCAGCGCAAAACGGTACGGCAGATCCAGCCCCCGCGCCGCGATCCTGTCTTGAAAGGCCTGCAAGGCGGCGTGCCCGGCGTCATAGTCGAAATCGGTCAACAGCAGGATTTCCGGCGCGGCGTTTGCGATGGTTTCGATCCCCGGCACGGGGTCATCCCTGAGAAGGTCGCGCAGCAACAGGCCCGGGCCCTTGCGGCTGAACTCTCCGGCATAGCTGGCCACGCGGATCGGATCAGCCGGGGCCGCGCAGGCAATCAGCAGGAACAGAAGGCTCAGGCAGCCGCGTGCAAATCCGCCTGCGCATAGGCGCGGCGGCGCTTTTCCTCGATCAGGTCGGCGATGCGCATCAAGGCAACGCCGCGCATGATCAGGCTTGCCGGCAGAAAGGCCCATGCGCTCATCGTCCAGATCAATGTTTGCGGGTCGGCCAGTGACAGTTTGTAGGCATAGGCCGAAGCGGCCTGCAAAACCGCCGGGATAATGAATGGCAGCAGAAACCCTAAGGCAACGTTAACGTGGCTGTCGCGCTTGAGGCGGCTCAGGATATCGCCCCCGGCCGTGGGGTCGAACAGCGGCAGGTTGACCCAGAAATTGAACGCGCCATGCCGGATGGGCCAGTTCAGAAGCCGCACGAAGACGACAAAGAACAACAGTGTCACCAGCGAAATCAGATAGGCCAGACCGGCGGTGGTCCGCAGCAGTTCAAGCCGGTCCAGCGACGTACCCTCGGGCGCAAGCAACACCATCAGCCGCACCGGAGAAAACGGGAAATCCATGGCGGCGCCGATCTGCCCGCCGATCACCGTCAGCAAACCGCTGATCGGCGTATGATAGACTTGGCCCCGGATGATCAGACAGATCAGCAGAATGGTCACGAACAGCGCCAGGAAGCGCATCCGGTTGTAAGGCGCCGCATCGCGGAATTCGATGAGGGAGGGGTAATCCGAAACGTATTCGACAAAGGTCAGGGTCGCCGCGACAAGCGACAAAAGCGCCACCATCTGGACGGCGTCTGCTGTCACACCCGGCAACATCATTGCTGGCATTGAAATCACCAATGCCACAAGAAACGCCCGTGCGCCCGCACTGACCATTCGTTTGATCACTGACCTGCCCCTTCAGTTCGGACGGGGTCGATGCGATGCCGCCCCCTTGTTCCTGACTGATATGACCGCCGATTGTGGCGGCTTGCCTCATTCTTGCCCAAGTTTTGCCCCTTTTCAGGCCACACGACAACATGCGCGAACCATGATCTACATATTTTGGACGATTTCGGGGTTTCAGTGGTGCGGGAATGCATCAATCCAGCGGCAAGACTGTGGCAAGCCTATGTAATTTAACTATATATTGGGATGCATTTGAAACGTGCCACAATTCGGGCACCTTGGGCGCAGAACAATTTCTTAACCTTTGACGGGAAACGCCGCCCGGGTGTCCGGACGGCGCAGCGGCATTTCAGTCAGGATTGGCCGGGGATCAGACCCAGGGACGGGCCTGTGCGGCCTTTTCTTCAAAGGCGTCGATCGCGGCGACCTTTTCCAAAGACAGGCCGATATCGTCCAGCCCGTTCATCAGGCAATGCTTCTTGAACGAATCGACCTCAAAGGCGAATTCCTCACCGTCCGAGGTGGTCACGACCTGGTTTTCCAGATCGACGGTCATGCGCGCGTTCGATCCCTTTTCGGCGTCCTTCATCAGGACATCGACGGCCTCTTGCGGCAGGACGATCGGCAGGATGCCGTTCTTGAAGCAGTTGTTGAAGAAGATGTCGGCAAAGCTGGTCGAGATGACCGACTTGATCCCGAAATCCTTCAGCGCCCAGGGCGCATGTTCACGCGACGAACCGCAGCCAAAGTTGTCGCCGGCCACCAGGATTTCCGCATCGCGGTACTGGGGCTGGTTCAGCACGAAATCGGGGATCTCGTTGCCCTGGCGGTCATAGCGCATTTCGTCGAACAGGTTCACACCCAGACCCGACCGCTTGATGGTCTTGAGAAAGACCTTGGGGATGATCATGTCGGTGTCGATGTTGACCAGCGGCATGGGGGCCGCGATCCCGGTGAGTTTTTCGAACTTTTCCATTTTGAGTTTCCTCGTGCTGATCGCCGTCACAGGGCGATTTCGAAGTCAATGTCCCGCGCGAAACGCGCGATAAAGCTGTCAGGGTCGGGCATGTGCCGTTCATGGTAGGGCCGGATCATCGAGGCATACAGATGAATGCCTTGGGTCTTTTCGGTCAGCCAGCCATCGACACCGCCCTTGGGGTTGAAAAAGGCGTCGGTAAACACCCCGCGCACCGGATAATAGACATCCGGCGACTTGAGATGCTTGAATTCGCCCTGATTGCGCATGGTATGCTTGAGCGCGCGCGGCCCGACAGAGGGGCGCGCCAGCCGAAAGGCCGCCAGCATCCGCTTGCCCGGGGGGGCCTTGGCCACCTTGGCCTGCTGCTGTTCGGTCAGCCAGTGCGGCACCCATTCGGGGTCCGCGAACCATTCAAGCAACAGGTTCAATGTGGGCGAGGTTCTGGGCAGCTTGAGCACCGCGCCGTTGACCGTGCCGCTTGGCTCGCGCCCGACATGATAGACGTCGGGCGACAAGGGGCGGTAACACAGCACATCGGCGTCGATCCAGACGCAGTCAGTCTTGCGCAGCAGGTGCAGCCGGAAGATATCCGACTGCATCGAGGCAGGGGCCCCTTCGTGACCGGCGGCCTTGGCATCCCAGATTTCCGCGGCGGGGCGGGTTTCCACCCCATCGGGAACCCTGGGCGCCGCGTCCATCTCTGAATAGTACAGAGTCACGCGGTGACCACGGTGAACGAAACTGGCCAGCGAAAGCTGGTGAAGCCAGTTCAGCTCACCGCCGATCCAAAGGGTGGCGACGTCCTGCAAGGCCGCGCCAGCCCCCTGCTGCGCAGGCGTTTTCACACCAGGTCCCGCACATCGGTCAGGTGACCGGTGATCGCCGCCGCAGCGGCCATCGCCGGCGACAACAGATGCGTGCGCCCCTTGTAGCCCTGACGCCCTTCAAAGTTGCGGTTCGAGGTCGATGCGCAACGCTCGCCCTCGGACAGCTGGTCGGGGTTCATGGCAAGGCACATGGAACACCCCGCAAGGCGCCATTCGAAACCGGCCTCCTTGAAGATGTCGGCCAGACCCTCTTCCTCGGCCTGCGCCCGTACCAGACCCGAGCCAGGCACGACCAAGGCGCGCATGCCTTCCTTGATCTTCTTGCCTTTCAGGATCTCGGCGGCGGCGCGCAGATCTTCGATCCGACCGTTGGTGCAGGACCCGATAAAGACCGTGTCGATCTGAATGTCGGTCAGTTTCTGACCCGGGGTCAGCCCCATGTATTCGATCGCGCGCTTTGCCGCCTCGACCTTGCCACCCTTGAAGCTTTCGGGGGCGGGCACCACGGCGGAAATCGGCAGCACGTCCTCGGGCGAGGTGCCCCAGGTCACGACCGGCTCGATCTCTTCGCCCTTCAGGGTCACGACCTTGTCCCAATGCGCGTCGTCATCGGAATACAGGGTCTTCCACCAGGCCAGCGCGGCCTCGAACTGGGCACCCTTGGGCGCGTGCGGGCGGCCCTTGACGTATTCAAAGGTCTTTTCGTCCGGCGCGATCAGGCCGGCGCGCGCGCCGCCTTCGATGGCCATGTTGCAGACGGTCATGCGGCCTTCCATCGACAGGTCGCGGATCGCTTCGCCGCAATATTCGATGACATAACCGGTGCCGCCTGCGGTGCCGGTTTCCCCGATCACGGCCAGCGTGATGTCCTTGGCGGTCACGCCCGGCTTGAGCTTGCCGGTGATCTCGACCTTCATGTTCTTGGACTTCTTCTGGATCAGCGTCTGGGTGGCCAGAACATGCTCGACCTCGGACGTGCCGATGCCATGCGCCAGCGCGCCGAATGCACCATGCGTGGCCGTATGCGAGTCGCCACAAACCACGGTCATGCCCGGCAGGGTCCAGCCCTGTTCGGGGCCGACGATGTGCACGATGCCCTGACGCACGTCAGAGACCGGGTAATAATGCACGCCGAAATCCTTGGCGTTCTTGTCCAGCGCCTCGACCTGGATGCGGGATTCTTCGTTGTCGATGCCCTTGGCACGGTCCAGCGTGGTCGGAACGTTGTGATCCGGCACGGCGATGGTCTTTTCCGGGGCGCGCACCTTGCGGCCCGCCATGCGCAGGCCTTCAAAGGCCTGGGGGCTGGTCACCTCGTGGACAAGGTGGCGGTCGATATACAGAAGGCAGGTGCCGTCGGCGTCTTCCTGGACGACGTGGGCATCCCAGATTTTGTCATAGAGCGTTTTGGGGGACATGGGTCCTCTCCCGTTCGTTATGTAAGGGGTCTGTGAAGGAGGTCTATCAAGACAGGGCGCGCCAACAGGCGCGGCGCCTCATAGGCGCGCAAGAACGGTGTGCGTTGCACCGTAGAACCGTTCGCGCAGGCGGGCGCGGTCGCCGACATTGAAAATTTTTGCCATGACAGGCGAGATACGCGCTTTGCCCGAGTCTATCAAGAGTTGGCTTTGCCGCGCATATCCCTGTCAGGCAATCAACCAGTCGCTGCGTCCCGTTATGTCGGCATAGTTGTCCGAAGAGCCCAGCCAATCCAGCGCTTCGTCGGGATCGACGAACAGGCACACGTCCAGAAATTCTGCTGACTGAGCGAAGGCTTCGTACATGCGTGCGATACCGTAGGCGGTACTGCCTTCGGGGGCATAGAGCGCGATCCGGGCGCTTCGCTTCAGTTCCGCACGCTCGTACTGTTGAGAGGTGGCCATTGTCATGATGTCGCCGCCGCGAATATCTGCGTCAGTCATGAGCGACAAATCGACAAAGGCGGTATTGCGCCGGTCCGAAGGAACCGAATGCCGCAGCGCAAGCCGTTCGATGAACCCGTCACCCATCTGGAACAGCCCGACAACCCGAACAACGAAAATTCCATCGTTCAGAAACAGATAGCGCAGTCTTTTCCGGCTTTCCAACATCTGACGGCTGTCCCTTCGACGCTTAAGCTGCAGAACAATAGCGCAATCCTTTGCGCAGACCACAGCGTTTCATCAAACACCGGCAAAGATGTCGCATTGAAGCGACGCGCTTGCGCACTTTTTATAGACGGTCTTTAACGAGGATCTCCCCGACGATGCGTAGCCCGCTGAACTTTGTGACCGTACTGATGATCGCCGTCCTTGGGGTGGCGGCCCTGACCGTGCAGGCCGACCAGGGGCCCTCGGTGACGGCCCCTGTCGTCACGCTGCACTAAAGCCCGCCCTTGCCTGCGCGCCATTGCGGTGCCAGTCTGATCCCGACAAGGGGCGCGCATGAATCCTGACACTACTCCACTGCAAGAGGCCCTCGCCCCGATCAGCACCGAGGTTAACGGCCTGCTGACCCAGGCCCAGGCCCTGCTGACCAACCTGTTGCGACCCTGGGCCGGGTATCAGCTGCTGATCGCGCTGGCGGTTTTCGTCTGCGTTCACCTGCTGGCGGCCGCCCTGCGCCCCAGGCTGAACGACTGGCTGCGCACGCGCGAAGGCTGGCCCAAGTGGAAACTGCGCATCGGCCTGATCGTCCATCGCCGGTTGCGCATGATCTTCTTTGTCATCGTGATCTGGATCGTCGTGCTGGTCATGCGCGAAGTGACCTGGCCGTCACGGTCCTATATCCTTGGCATCATTGCCAATCTTGCCACCGCCTGGCTTTTCATCGTCTTTGCCACCCGGCTGATCATCAATCCGCTGCTGCGCAACCTTGCCCGCTATGGCGCCTGGACCTGGGTGACCCTGTCGATCCTGGGCATCACGGACGAAACTCAGGCGGTGCTGGAGTCCATCGCGCTGACGATCGGCGAAACGCGTCTTTCGCTATGGCTGGTGGTCAAGGCGTTCGTGCTTTTGGCGCTGCTGATTGCCATTGCCCGGTTTGCCGCCAGCACCAGCGCATCGGGCATTCGCAACAACAAGGACATCAGCCCCTCGATGCAGGTGCTGGCGATCAAGTTCCTTCAGGTGGTTCTGTACGGCAGCGCCTTTTTCATGGGACTCAAGCTGGTCGGCTTTGACCTGACCGGTCTTGCCGTGCTGTCGGGCGCTATCGGTGTCGGCCTGGGTTTCGGGTTGCAAAAGGTCGTGTCGAACCTGGTGTCCGGCATCATCATCCTGCTCGACAAGTCGATCAAGCCCGGCGATGTCATCAGCCTGGGTGAAACCTTTGGCTGGATCCAAAGCCTGGGCGCCCGCTATGTCAGCGTCGTCACCCGTGACGGCAAGGAATACCTGATCCCGAACGAAGACCTGATCACCGGGCAGGTGGTCAACTGGTCCCATACCAACGATTTCGTGCGGCTGGATATCTACTTTGGCACCGCCTATTCGGACGACCCCCACCTGGTGCGCAAGATCGCGGTCGAGGCCGCGAAGGGCGTTGAACGCGTTCTCAGCTTCAAGCCGCCGGTCTGCCATATCGTCGGCTTTGGCGACAGCAGCGTGGACTATATCCTGCGCTTCTGGATCACCGATCCGACAGGCGGGCTGACCAACATTCGCGGCAATGTCTACCTGGCGCTTTGGGATGCGTTCAAGGAAAACGACATCTCGATCCCCTTCCCCCAGCGCGAAGTGAAGATCCTGGAAAACAACGGTTTTACCAATCCACAGGAAAAATCTTTGGACGCCCCGGACATTTAAAGGTTTGGTAAGGGTCCATGGGCAATTTGAGCCCATGTCTTACTCCGATGATAAATGGCACGACCTGGCCCGGCGGCGATACGCCGATGGGCCGGGTCCGCATGTCCCCGCCAGGGGCGAACGCCCCGCCGATCTCTCACTTGGCGCGGCGATCAGATCACTTGTTGCCCGCTGGAGCCGGCCCAAGGTCAAACTTGCGCCGCCCCAGGATGCCAGCGGCCGCCGCCTGCGCTGATCCTGCCCTGGGCAGGCGGCGGCCCCAGCACACCATGCGCACAGTCTGCCGGCCGATCACGCCCAAAGGTCGGTAGACAGGTATTTCAGGCCGCTGTCACAGATGACGATGGCGATGCAGCCTCCCCGCTCGGGACCCTTTAGCAGTCGGGCGGCGGCGCAAAGGTTCGCGCCCGCGGAATAACCGCCAAAAATCCCTTCGTGCTGCGCCAACAGCCGGGCATGGTCGCGTGCTTCCTTGCCGCTGACGGCCAGGTGGCCCGCCATTGGCACGCCGCGCAGATGCGCAAGATCGCCCATCAGATAGCCGCCGCCCTGGATCGGGTGATCCGGAGTGTCGACGGCCCCGCCCGCGATCGCCTGCGCGCCTTCTGGCTCGACCGCATAGCTGCGCACCCCCTGCCCCGCAAAGAACCGCGCGGCCCCGCCAAGTGTCCCGCCCGAGCCTGCGAAATCGCAAAACGCCGTCACAGCCCCGCCGGACTGCCGCCAGATTTCCGGGGCCGTGCCGGTTTCATGGGCCGCCGGGTTGCCCGGATGGGCAAACTGATCGGCCCGAAAGGCCCCGCGCTCTGCCGTGATCTGCTGCGCTTGCGCCTCGACCAAGGCAAGGTCAGCGCCTGAAACCTGGCCGGGGCGCCCGCCGCTGGCCTGCGGAACAAGGACCACCTCGGCCCCCAGCGCGCGCATCATTCGCGCCCGCTCGACCGAGTTTCCCGCGCTCATCACCGCAACGAAAGGATGTCCCAGCACGCCGCAGACAATCGCCAGGCCGGTGCCCATGTTGCCCGACGTCAGTTCGACCACGACCTGCCCAGGCATCAGCGTGCCATCCGCGCGCGCCGCTTCGATGATCGCCTTGGCGGCCCGGTCCTTTTTCGAAAAGCCCGGCAACAGATAATCCAGCTTGGCCAGGATGCGACCCTCAAGCCCCAGCTGCGCGGTCAACCGTGACAGGTCGACCAGAGGCGTGTCGCCGATGGCGTCGATGACTGAGGGCAGGATCATTGCGGGCTCTCGATGGCTTTGCCGCAGGCTGAAGTGCGGCGACAGGCCTGTCAAGCAAGGCGCTGTGACGAAACGTTGCGGCTGACAACTGGCCCGAAGGCCCGCATAGTTCCCCCAACCAACTGCAGGAGCGGAAGATGAGCGACGATATTGTTATCCTTGGCGGTGCACGCACGGCCATCGGCACCTTTGGCGGATCGCTGGCGGGCACGCCGCCCAGCGATCTGGGCGCAGCGGCGGCCAAGGCCGCGCTGGAACGCTCGGGCGTCGAGGGCGCCCAGATCGGCCACGTCGTTTTCGGCAATGTCATCAACACCGAACCCAAGGACATGTACCTGTCCCGCGTTGCCGCGATGAAGGCCGGAGTGCCGGACAGCGTGCCTGCGATGAACGTCAACCGGTTGTGTGGATCGGGCGCGCAGGCCATCGTTTCGGGCGCGCAATCGCTGATGCTGGGGGATGCCGAATTTGCACTGGTCGGCGGCGCTGAAAACATGTCGCGGTCGCCCTATATCGTTCCGGACCAGCGCTGGGGCGCCAAGATGGGCGATATCCGCACGCTCGACATGATGCTGGGCACACTGAACTGCCCCTTTGGCAGCGGTCACATGGGGGTGACGGCGGAAAACGTTTCGGGCGAACATGATATCAGCCGCGCCGCGCAGGATGCCTTTGCCCTAGAAAGCCAGACGCGCGCCGCCAAGGCCATCGCCGAAGGCCGCTTTGCCGACCAGATCACCCCGGTCGAGGTTCGCGTCAAACGCGACATGGTGCTTTTTGCGCAGGACGAACACCCCAAGGCCACGACGCTCGAGGCGCTGGCAGGCCTGCGCCCGGCCTTCAAAAAGGACGGCAGCGTGACGGCGGGCAACGCATCGGGCATCAACGACGGCGCGGCCGCGCTGGTTCTGGCAACGGCAGGGGCTGCGGCCAAGGCCGGTCTGACCCCGCGCGCGCGGATCATCGGCTATGCCCATGCCGGTGTGCGCCCCGAGGTCATGGGCATCGGCCCGGTCCCCGCCTGCCGCGCCCTGTTCGCCCGCACCGGCCTTGGCCCCGATGATTTCGACGTGATCGAAAGCAACGAAGCCTTTGCCGCGCAGGCGCTGGCAGTGAACAAGGAACTGGGGCTTGATCCGGCCAAGGTGAACCCGAACGGCGGCGCAATCGCGCTGGGTCATCCGGTCGGCGCCACCGGCGCCATCATCACCATCAAGGCGCTGTATGAACTGGAACGCATCGGCGGCAAACGCGCACTGATCACCATGTGCATCGGCGGCGGACAGGGCATCGCTCTGGCCATCGAACGCCTCTAATCAGCTTTGGCCACAACTTGCCGCGATCAAACCACGGGTCGCGGCAAGACCACTGCCCGTCTCAGCGCAGCTCGATCAGCACGCGGCCCGATTGGCCCCGTGCGTCGATCACCGACAAAACCGTATAGCCCAAGCCCGACACCGGGGCCGTGAACTCGGCCCCGCGCAGGTTGCTTGCCACCACAGCCCCATCCGCCAACAGCGTGTAGGGCGGGGTTCCCCCCCGCAGCTTGACCGGGATGACGCTGCCCGCCGCCAGTTGCGCACCCTGCGGTGGAAAGGTCAGTTGCAGATCGGGCGCCGCCTCGCGCGGGCCAAAGCGTTGCAGGTTCCCCGGCAGCCCGGCGCGACCAACCAGCAAGGTTTCTGGCGGCGGCGGAGGCAAGGGGGTCACACGTGGATCGGCGCGGCCAAGAACCTCGAACAGCATCGGCGCGGCAAGATCGCCGCCAAAGGCCCCGGGAACCGGCGTGCCATCAGGCCGACCCAGCCAGACCCCCGCCACATAGCGGCCGTTCCAGCCCAACGCCCAGGCATCGCGGTGCCCGTATGACGTACCCGTCTTGTAGGCCACCCGCCCCGGCGGTCCGGCCTGCGGCGGTGGCGCCAGTCCCGCCAGAATGTGCCCGACCTGCCAGGCCGAGGCGCGCGTCATGACCGGCCCCAGCGGCGCGGGGGCATCGCCCTTTTCCCAGATCAGCGCCTTGCCCTGACCACCGCGCGCCAAGGCGCCGTATAGCTGCACCATTTCTTCCAGCGTCACCCCGACACCGCCCAGCGACAGCGCCAGTCCCGGTGCACCGCCCTGCAGGCCCGGGTTGACCCCGGCACGCCTGAGCGCCGTCATCAGGTGCGCGGGCCCCAGCGCCTCGGTCAGGCGGATCACCGGGATGTTCAGCGACAGTTGCAGCGCGCGCCGCACCGGCAATTCCCCCCGGAAAATCCCGTCAAAGTTCTGCGGCGCATAGGTGCCGAACTGCACCGGCGTATCCAGGATCAGCGTTTCGGGATGCGCCAGACCACGATCAAACGCCAACCCGTAAACCAGCGGTTTCAACGTCGACCCGGGCGACCGTTGTGCCCGCGTCATGTCGACAAAGCCCTGCCCAACCGCCGCCGTGTACAAGGGCGATCCGACCGAAGCGAGGATTTCACCGCTTTCGATACCCGCCACGACCACGGCCATCGACAGGCGCGGATCGCGGCCCGCCATATAGGTGCGGGTCAGGTCCTCGATCGCGGTTTGCAGCGCGCGATCCAGCGTCAGGTCATGCCGCCCCGGCCCGCGCGCAATTGCGCGATCCGCCATATGCGGGGCAATCTGCGGCATCGCGTGCCGCCCCAAGGGGGCCGGGTCTGTCTGCCCTGCGCGGGCGTCTTCGGTGCCGATCACCCGGGCCTGCGCCATCCGGTCGAGCACCCGGTCGCGGGCCATGCGGGCGGCGGCAGCATTTCGGTCGGGGCGACGGCTTTCGGGGGCTTGCGGCAGGGCGACCAGCAGCGCCGCCTCGGCCGGGGTCAGACGCCCCGGTTCCTTGCCCAGCCAGACCAGGGATGCTGCGCGCAATCCTTCGACGTTGCCACCATAAGGGGCCAGTTGCAGGTACAGGTCCAGGATCTGCGCCTTGCTCAGCCGCCGTTCCAGCGCCAGCGCCAGCCGCACCTGCCGCAGCTTGCCCTGCCATTGGCCGGTGGTCCCGTCCTCGAGCAGGCGCGCGACCTGCATCGTCAGGGTCGAGGCCCCCGACACGATGCGGCCATGGCGCACAGCCTGCCAGGCCGCGCGCAGGGTCGCCTGTGGATCGACCCCCTTGTGCTGGTAAAACCGCTTGTCCTCGTAAGCGACCAGCATCTTGTAGAACAACGGGTCGACCTGATCGGCGGACAGGGCCATGCGCCACAGCCCGTCCTCGATGTGATAGGCGCGCAGCAAATGCCCGTTGCGATCACGCACCTCGGGGCTGGTGGCATGCACCATCACCGGCAGTTCCGTGGCATCGACGTAGCGTTCCAGCCCGTCGCGCATCGCGGCGACGGACCAGAGCATCACGACAAGGGCGACAAGGGCGCGGGTCATGTCACGGCAGGATCGTCACCGTCCCCGAGGCCGTCGTGGCGCGATAGTCGGGGCGGTACATATCCTCGACCAGGGCCGCGGGATGGTGGAACGTGCCGGGCGATACCGCCCGCAGGATATAGGCCAGCCGCACCGGGTCCCTGCCCGAATGCGTAACGGCGGCCAGGAACCGATCACTGCGGAACTCGGCATGATCGGCCTCGGACGGCTCCAGCCAGTCCAGCGCCCGCAGATCGCCGGCGCGCAGCAGGTTGGGGTTGTCGATCTCGAACCCCGCCGGCAGGGCATCGTCGATCATCAGGCGCGCGCGCGTGTCGTCCGAGGGGCGCACGGTCAGCACCGCGACCAGCCGGTCGCCCGCGCGGACCTGATCCCCCGGCGCTTCGCCCTCCATGGTGAAATATTCGCGCGTGATGGCATAGCCATAGCCCGTCGCCTCGCTTGCCCCCTGAGGAACGCCCAAGGTGGTCAGGGTGACATCGGTTGGCAGGCTGGCGGTGTTGCGGATCGTCATTGGTTGCAGCGTTTCACCATCGAGTTTGCGCACAAAGGGCCCGACCTGCGGCACCCCGTCCACCTCCAGCCCCGAAACCGTCGGGTCCTGCACCATGGCGTGGGCCGCCAACAGCGCCCAGGCCTGTTCCTGCGTCGACAAGGGCCGGGTGACAGAGGCGATCCGCGCCGTCAAAGCATCCAGATCCAGCGCGGTCGAGCGCGCCTCGACCGCAAGGGACAAAACCCCGGCGGCATCGCGGAAATCGCTGCCGTAATCGGCGCGGTACACCCGTTCGTCAGCCTGAGCCTGACCTGCGATGCGGGCGGCGGCCTTGGCGAACATCGCATCGGCGCGCGGCTGATCGCCATAGGCGGCCAGGGCCGCGCCCAGTTGGGCCTGCGCCAGCGGCGTGGAAAAGGCGTCGGCCTTTTCATCCGCATAGTACCGCAGGTCACCCATGGCGGCCCGACCTTCGCGGGCCAGCACCATCAGGGCATAGGCGATATCCTCGCCTCCCTCGTCGAAATCGGGCGCATAGGCGATGCGGTTCTTGAGGTTGTCCAGCGCGTTGCGCATGGCCAGATCAGGCACCGATCGGCCCGCAACCTGCGCCCGGCTGAGAAAGTCGGTGACATAGGCATCCAGCCAGAAATCCCCGGCTTCGGCGCGCCACAGCCCAAAGGCCCCGTTGGACGCCTGCCGGGTCAATACCTTTGTAATCGACTGGTCGATGCGCAGGGCGATCTGCTGCGCATCGCCGATGCCCAAAGGTTCGGCAATCGAACTGAGGTACAGCAGCGGCATGGCCTGCGATGTCACCTGTTCGGTGCAGCCATAGGGATAACGGTCCAGTTGCTCCAGCAGCCCCGGCGCATCGAACCGCGCCAATGGCCCGGCAGACACCAGGGCGGAACTGCCCTCGGGGCGCAGACCTGCAAACACCTCGCGGTCCAGCGCAAAGGATTGCCCCGAAGCCAGCGACAGCCGCCGCGTCGCGCCAATCGGCGGATCGTTGGCGCGCACCCCCAGCGTCAGCGTCTTGGTCAGGCGCTGGCCATCCGGGGTGGTCAGGGCGATGGCGATGGTGTGATCGCCGGTCTGATCTGCGGTCACCGGAATGGTCAAGGCCAGCTTGCCCTGATCCGCCAGCGCAACGCTGGCCGGAATGGCGGCGGCGTCCAGCGCCACACCGGTTGCCGTGACCGACAGCGGCATATCACCCGCCGCGCCCTTGGCATGGGTCAGCTCCACCAAAAGGCGCGAGGCATCGCCCGGCGCAAGAAAGCGGGGCAGCGAGGCGCTGATAACCACCGGATCGCGCACCAGAACATCGGCCTCGGCCTGTCCGACGCCCTTGTCAGACCAGGCCACGGCCATCAGCCGCACGGTGCCGTTGAAATCCGGGATATCAAACGACACCTCGGCGCGGCCCAGCGCGTCCACCGTCACCGGCCCCTGGAAAAAGGCGACCAAGGCTTCGGTCGGGGGTGGGCTTTGCATCCGCATCGAGGCCGAGCCATCGCCGCCCGAACGCACCTGCCCCATCGCCCCGTTCATGCCGTCGATCAACCGACCATAGATATCGCGCAATTCAACGCCCAGACGGCGCTGGCCAAAGTAATGGGCCGCCGGGTCGGGGCTGGCAAAGGCGGTCAGGTTCAGGATGCCCAGATCGACCGCGGCAACCGTGACATGCGCCGCCTCGCCCGCCGACAATCCGTCAATCTGAACGGCGGCGGTCAACGCGCTGCGCGGTGCGGCCTCGGTCGGGGCGTCAAAGCTGACGGTCAGCTTGCGATCCTGCGGATCGACCGCCGCATGGGCCAGACCCAGGGCGCGCGCCGGGTTGTGGCCTGCGGCCACATCCATCGGCCGGATCACCTGCGCCGTGACATAGACCCCCGCGCCCCACTCTTCGGTGACAGGCAATTGCAGCAGGTTTTCGCCCTCGGACACCTCGATGGCCTGCATCGAGATCACGCGGTCGGCCAGAACCGTGACCAGTGCCTTGCCCGCGTAGCGCGGCACCATGCGCAATTGGGCCACCTCGCCCGGCGCGTATTGGCGTTTGTCCAGCGACAACTCCAGCATATCCGGGGTGTCGGCGGCGTTGGCAGGCGCGTACCAGCCCGCGCTGAACGCCATCGACGCCGCGACATAGCCGCCGTCGGTGCGTTCCACGACCACCTCGTATTCGCCCCATTCCACATCGGCGGTGATCGCCATGGGATCGGCGCCCAGCGTCCCGGTGCCGCGCGCCACGGTGGTCCGTGTCGTCACCGGTTCCCAGTTCCAGTTGCCGTACAGCTGATACCACTGATAGCGCGTGTTCACGCGGTTGACCTGCCATGTGACCTGCATCGGTTGCGGTGTCAGGTCGGGGCCCAGCGCGATCACGTCGAACCGCGCCTCGGCCCCTTCGGGCAGGGTGTCGTCAAAGGCCGGGCGAATGCCGATCATCGGCGTCGGCGGCGCGACAGGCCGGGTGATGCTGCGTTCGACCGGACGGCCCGACCCTTCGGCGATGCGCAGGGTCACGCGGGCCTCCATCGGGCGACCCTCTGGATCCATATCCGGGAAAGGCAGGGTCAGGTCGGCCAGACCAGCGGGATCGGTGAACAGATCCGCGGCAAAGCTTTCGGTGCGCACGGCAATGCCCTGATCGTGGCGGCCAAAGCGGTAGCGCGGAAAGGCCTCCAGCCCGGATTGCGCGCGCAGCGTCAGTTCGCCCTCGATAGGCAGATCGCCTCCGGGCGCGCCAAACAGGTAGCGCGCATTGACCGTCAATTGCGGCGCGTCCAGCGGGTTGATCACGCCTTCGGGCAGGGTCAGGTCGAAATCAATGCGTTCGGGCACGAAATCCTCGACCAGCAGGGTTTGCGAGGCCAGGGCAGGTGCGTCCGGGTCGGCAAACATCTCAAGCCGCCAGGTCCCGCGCGGAACCGACCCCGCCAGCGGCAGGGCAAAAACATGCCCGCCGTCCAGACCGCCCGCCGACACGTGGCGCGAATACTCAACCCCGTCAGGGCGGGTCAGCACCGCCGTCACCGGCAGATCGCCCAGCGCCTTGGCCTGTGCATCGCGGGTCAGGGTGGTGACATGGATCACCTCGCCCGCGCGATAGGCCCCGCGGTCGGTGGTCAGAAAGGTATCAATCGGGCCAGAGGGCGCGCGCCCCTCGACGCCGCGATCGGACAGGTCAAATGCCGGGTCGGTCAGCGACAAGAACGCGATATCCTCGTCGCCCCGCTTGGCCACCACCAGCGCAGGCTGCGCGCCGCCAGCGCCGCGCAGCAGCCCGACGTCGAACCGCGCCACGCCCTGCGCATCGGTCTGCACCGTCTCCAGCACCCGGTTGGACCCGGACAGCAAGGCCACCTCAAGTCCCGTCATCGGCTGCGCATCGCTCAGGGCGCGGGCAAAGACGGTCAGCCCGTCGTTACCCTGCATCGTCGTCAGGCCAATATCGGACAGGATGAACCACTGCGTCGCACGCCCATCGTCATAGGGGTCGCTGCCCGGCGCCGAGGCCGTCAGCGCATAGATCCCCGCAGGCAGATCGCCCACCACACTGCCCAGCGGCAGGCGGGTCAGCACATCGGCGTTCAGGCGGTTTTCAACCTCGCCCGTGCCGGTCCAGATCTCTTCGGCGATATCGGCGCCAAAGTACTGTTCCTCATAGGCGTTCAGCGGCTGGCCGAAATAGTTGTCCTGAAGCGCGCGCAGCAGGTTGCGGTCGGACACGCGGCGCAGCGTCAGGGCGACCTGTGACAGGTTCACCGTTTCAATCGGCAGGCCCGCGTCGGCGCTGCGCGGCAGAACATACGCCCGACCCGGAAAGCCCACAGCCGGGCTGCGGTCGCGGACATAGGCGGTGATCTCGACATCGCGGACCAGTTCCTCGCCGCTCGCGGCGGGCAGGCCAGAGCGGAAGGTCACGGTATAGCGGCCGCCGTGTTCGACACCGCTGATGCAGATGCGCTGATCATCGGCTTCGATCGAAAGGCGCGGGTCGGGCAGTCGGACATAGGGGGCATAATCCTGCCCGGCACGGATCAACGGTTCGGAAAACTGCGCGCAGATGCGCGGCGTGGCGCTGTCGGCCTCGACCTGATGTTCCTGCACGCGGAAACCGTATTTGCCGACGGCATCGTCCAGCAGGCGGGTCACCTTGGGGTCGTCTGTCAGGCTTTCGGCCAGACGCAGCGGCGCAATCATGTCGCGCCCGCGCCCGGTCTTTTCCAATGCCTTCGCCATAGTGGTTAGCGCCAGCGCGCGGGGGGCGTCCCCGGCGCTGCGCAGATAGGCGTTGATCGAGGCAAGCAAGGCGCGATTTCGGTACATGCGCTGATCGCTGCCGCTCAGCGTTTCGGCGACTTCGGCGGACCAGTCGGCGTATTGCATCCACAGCGCCGGGTCATCAGTCTGGGCCAGCGCCGCGCCGGTCCAGTGGATGGCGTCGCGCAGATTGCCGGTAGACCGCGACTTGGTCGCGGCGTCCAGCAGCGCCTCGGGGGTCCATTGGCCGCCGCCGTGGCGAATGCCCAGGTTCCCCGCCTCGTTCCGGGCCTGTTCCAGGTCCGAATCGCGCAGAAAGGCCAGGTCGGGTTTGCGCTGTGCCGCCAGGTCCAGCTGGGCGCGGCCGACTTCGATCACCTGCGCGGAAATCGCGCCTTCATAGGGCTGGCGGTCGGTGATGTCGGTTTTCGGAAAACAGGCGTTTGACCGTTTGTTGAAGGTAAAAGCCTTGCAGGCAGAATTGGACAGGCACTGCGCCTCGCAGGCATCCAGCGTGGTGTCGAAAAGCGCCTGAAGGTCCGCGCCGTAGAAATCCACATCCCGCGTCACGATCAGCCGCCGGTCTGGGATCGCCTCTTGGGCAAGGGCGGCGGACGGGCTGACAAAACCCAGGACGAGGGCCAGAATAAGACGGCGCATGATAAAAACTCCTTTCAAGGAATGCCTCATGGTGACACGCGCCCTGACACTGTGGCAAGGATTCGGCTGTACCGGAAAACCATACCCGGCCGGGCTGATCCTTCATCGCGTGGACGGTTTCGCCGGTCATTGATCCAAGGTCCGAAACAAGAATTTTTTAAGCAGATTTTCACCCCAAGGCGGCAAAGTGCCCTCGCATTTCGGAGGGCAATGCATGGAGATGGCCGACCGTCTGGCCGAAGAACGACGCGCCCGCCTGTCGGCGGAACGCCTGCTTGAACTCAAGCAGGCCGAACTTGTCGCTGCCAACAGGAAACTGGGCGCCCATGCGCTGCAACTTAGCCACGAAATCACGGAAACCCGCGCCGAAGTCGCCGAGGTGCGGGACGAAAACCGGCGCGTCATCACGCAACTGGGCGAAGCCACCCAAAAGATCGAGCTGGTCGAAGACCAGCTGTGGAAGGCGCTTGAAACCGTGCGCGACGGGTTTGCCATGTTCGATTCCCAGAACCGGCTGGAAATCGCGAACCCCGCCTACATGTCGATCTTCGAAGGGATGGACTGCATCGACGTGGGCACGACCTACGCCGAAATCCTGAAAGTGCTGGTCGAAGAGGGGTCCGTGGACCTGCAGGGCGAAGGGTCCGAAGACTGGCAGGCGCGGATGTATGCCCGCTGGGCCGCAGACCCGATCCCGGCCGAAACCATCCGCCTGTGGAACGGGCGGTTCGTCAAGATCCAGGACCGCAGGACACCCGATGGCGGTGTCGTGTCGCTTTGCGTGGACATCACCGAACTCATGCGGATGTGGTCCGCCGTCGAGGAACTGCCCGACGGCTTTGTCCTTTATGACGAAGACGACCGTTTGTTGATGTGCAACGAGCCGTACAAAAAGATCTATGCCGCCAGCGCCCCCGCCATCGCCCCGGGCGCCACCTTTGAGGAAATCCTGAGGTTCGGACTGGATCGCGGACAATACGTCGAAGCGATCGGCCACGAGGACGAGTGGCTGGAAGAACGCCTGCTTGCGCATCGCACCGCCGACCGCGAACTGGAACAGCAACTGGCCGACGGCCGCTGGCTGCGGATTTACGAACGCGAAACGCGCGGCGGCGGACGGGTCGGCCTGCGCATGGACATCACCGAAATCAAGAAGGACCAGCAGCGCCTGAAAGAGGCGACCATCAGGGCCGAGGCCGCCAACCGTGCCAAATCCGCCTTTCTTGCCAACATGAGCCACGAAATCCGCACGCCGATGAATGGCGTCGTGGGCATGGCCGACCTGATGGCGGAAACCGACCTGACCGACGAACAACGCCTGTACCTCGATACGATCCGCAGCTCGGGCGAGGCCTTGCTTGTCATCATCAACGACATCCTCGACTACTCCAAGATCGAGGCGGAAAAGCTGCAGCTGCACCCAGAACCCTTTGATCTGGAACGCGCGATCCACGAGGTGATCATGCTGCTTCAGCCCACGGCGCGGGACAAGGACATCCAGTTGCTTGTCGATTTCGACATGTTCCTGCCCACCCGTTTCATCGGTGATCCGGGCCGCATCCGGCAAATCCTGACCAACCTGATCGGCAATGCCGTCAAGTTCACCGTCGAAGGCCATGTTTTGGTGCGGGTGGTGGGCATGGTCGCGGACAACGGCCCATCGGCGGTGCACATCACGATCGAGGATACCGGCATCGGCATCCCCGCCGACAAGGTCAACCATGTCTTTGGCGAATTCAACCAAGTCGAAGACGAACGGAACCGCCAGTTCGAGGGCACCGGTCTTGGGCTTGCGATCACCAAGCGCCTTGTCGAATTGATGGATGGCGAAGTCTGGGTCGATTCGGAATTCGGCAAGGGCAGTTGTTTCGGTTTGCGCATCATGTTGCCCACCGACGAACCCGCCACCTTCGAACGCGCCCGCCTGCCCGAACATCTGAAACGCGTGCTGGTTGTGGATGACCACAGCGCGAACCAGACGATCCTGTCCAAGCAGCTGGACATCCTCGGGCTGCACACCGAATTTTGCAAGACCGGGGCCGAGGCGATCGACCGGATGCAATCGCCTCCGGACCTGTTGATCGTCGAACAGGACCTGCCCGACATGCAGGGCCAGGAGCTGGCCGCGCAATTGCACCTGTCAGGGCACCGCGTTCCGGTGATCCTTCTGGCGGACAACCCGACGCAGCTGGCGTCGGTCAACCGTGCGGAAATCCAGGTCGTTCTGCAAAAGCCCGCGCCGCGCAGGCTTTTGTTCTCGGCGCTAGAATCGGTCAAGCCGGCCTCCTCGGCGCCAAGGCCGGTCGATCCGGTGATTGTCGAAAAACGCCCCGCGCCCGCCGCCATTGCCGAAGACAGCGAACCGCCCCTGGACGTTCTGGTTGCCGAGGACAACAAGACGAACCAGCTGGTGTTTCGCAAGATGGCGGCTTCTTTCAACGTCACCCTGCGCTTTGCCAACAACGGCATCGAGGCGATCGAGGCCTACAGGGCGCAGCGCCCCGACATGATCTTCATGGACATTTCCATGCCGCGCATGGACGGCAAACAGGCAACGCGGGAAATCCGCGTGCTGGAAGGCAAGGGGCCGCGCGTGCCCATCGTCGCGGTGACCGCGCATGCCATGTCAGGCGACCGCGAATCCATCCTTGAGGCCGGGTTGGACGACTATCTGACCAAGCCCCTGCGCAAGGCGGAACTGGGTCAGAAGATCCAGACCTACCGCAAAAAGATCCGCACCGCGAAAGCCTCGTGAGGTCAGGCCTGTGCGGCGCGCAGAAACACGGGCTTGTCCGGCTCGGACAGCTCGGGGCGGTATTCGTACCCACCGCTGTCGAAATCCGTCAGGCTGGCCGGATCGGTCAGGCGGTGTTGGATGATATACCGGGCCATCGCCCCGCGCGCCCGCTTGGCGTAAAAGCTGACGATCTTGGGCGTACCGTTCTTGTCTTCCATGAATTGCGGGGTGATGACCCGCAGCTTTAGTGCCTTGGCCGGAACCGCGCCGAAATATTCCTGGCTGGCGCAATTCACCAGAACATCGGTGCCCAGCGCCTGCCCCTGCGCATTCAGCGCCTTGGCCAACCCGTCGCGCCAATAGTCGTACAGGTTCCCGCCGCGGCGGGTTTTCAGGCGCGACCCCATTTCAAGCCGATAGGCCTGTATCCCGTCCAGCGGCCGCAGCAAACCGTACAGCCCGGAAAGGATGCGCAGGTGATCCTGCGCCCATCCCATTTCCTCGGCGTCCAGCGTGTCTGCCTCGAGCCCCTGATAGGTATCCCCCGCAAAGGCCAGCGCGGCGGGGCGGATGTCTTCGGACCCGGGCGTGTCGGTGTAGGCCTTGAAGCGGTCGCGGTTCAGGCGCGCCAGATCGTCCGACAGGTCCATCAACCCCTTGAGATCGCCCAGGGTCAGATTACGGGCCGTCCGGGCCAGCCGCCCGGCGTCATCCAGAAAATCCGGCGTGGTCATGTCGACCTTGCGTTCGGTCCAGTCCAGCCGTTTGGCAGGTGAAATCACAACCAGCATTTTGCCCCCAAGGTTTTTGGTGTCCGGTTCGATCTAGTGCGCCCACTGGCAAAGGTCCAGATCGGCGCCAAACCGGAAATCCTTGGAAAAAGACCGATTCGGGGGCATGCTGTCCGGATTGAACCGACTATTTCAGGAGACGATTTATGAAAAAGCATCTTGCTGCTGCCCTGTTGGCCTGCGCCGCAATCACACCCGCCAGCACGGCGATTGCCAGGGAAAAGACCTATTCGCCCCATCCCTGGGACAAGGGCTGTGACGCGGTCAACTGCTATGCGCCCTACACGTCCTACATGACGGGTCACTATTCGTACCTGACCTGCAAGGACCCCCACAAATACCTGACCTACCGCAACGGCGTGCTGCAATGCGTGCCGCACAAATACGTGGCGAAATAGGGCTAGGCCCCCTGCGCGTCGCGCAACACCGCAAGGAAGGCCGGGCCGAAACGCTCGGCCTTTTTGTCACCCAGCAGCCGCTGCATGGTGTTTTCGCACCCGGGGCGTTGTTCGGCCACCTTGGCCAACAAGGACGCCGAACACGACAGCGGTTTGTCCATGCCTTCGGGGCCGCGCACCAGTTGCGCCTGTGCCTCCATCAGCGCGTCATAGAGCGCCCCGGCATCGCGCCCGGCCAGTTTGCGGCGGGTCGGGTGCATCTGCTCGGCCTCGCCGTTGATCACCTCAAGGAAAGCCGCGCCATAGCGTTCCAGTTTCTTGGCGCCAACACCGCTGATCCGCGCCATGTCGTCCAGCGTGCGGGGCCGCTGCGTCGCCATTTCGATCAAGGTCCGGTCGGGAAAGATGACATAGGCCGGGGCACGCGCGGCCTCGGCCAGGGCGCGGCGCTTGGCCTTGAGCGCGGACATCAGCGGCGCGTCTTCCTCGCTGACCAGTTCCTTGACCGCCGGTCGGCGTTCCGTGGCGCGCACGACAGCGTCGCGGCGCAGCTGGATCGTGTCCTCTCCGCGCAACAAAGGCAGCGCGCGGTCTGTCATCACCAGCGCACCATGGCGATCCGCATCCGGGCGCATCAGGTCGTGTCCCATCATCTGCCGGAACACCGCCTGCCATTGCCCCTTGGACAGGTCCTTGCCCACACCGAAGGTCGGCAGATTGTCGTGACCGCGCGCGCTGATCTTGTCCGTCATCTTGCCCATCAGGATGTCGATCAGATGTCCCGCGCCAAAGCTTTCTTCGGTGCGCAGCGCTGCAGACAAGGCCTTGCGCACCGCCTCGGTGCCGTCGAACACCTCGGGCGGGCTGTCACACAGATCGCAATTCCCGCAGGGCTCGGCCTGTTCATCGAAATACCCCAGCAGGGCCTGCCTGCGGCAGCCCAGCGCCTCGGCCAGACCCAGCAGCGCGTTCAGCCGGCCGTGGTCGGCATCGCGCCGGTCCGCCGGTGCCAGCCCTTCGTCGATCTGGGTACGGCGCAGGCGAATATCCTCGGGGCCGTACAGCGTCAGGGTTTCGGCAGGGGCGCCATCGCGCCCGGCACGGCCGATTTCCTGGTAATAGGCCTCGATCGACTTGGGCAGATCGGCGTGGGCGACCCAGCGGATATCGGGTTTGTCGACCCCCATACCAAAGGCCACGGTGGCCACGACGATCAACCCATCCTCGGTGGCAAAGCGTTCCTCGACCGCGCGGCGATCTTCGGCCTCCATCCCGCCATGATAGTGACAGGCGGAATGCCCCTCGCTGCGCAGCGCCTGCGCCAGCGTTTCGGTCTTGGCGCGGGTGCCGCAATAGACGATGCCGGACTGGCCTTTGCGCGCGCCGGCAAAGGATAGGATCTGCTGGCGCGGCCCGTCCTTGGCCTGAAAGGCAAGGTGGATGTTCGGCCGGTCGAACCCGCGCAGAAAGGTCGACGGCGCCACGCCATCGAACAACCGCGTGACGATTTCTTCCTGCGTTTCGGCATCTGCCGTCGCGGTAAAGGCCGCCAGGGGCACATCCAGCGCGCGCCGCAACTCGCCGATGCGCAGGTAATCGGGGCGGAAATCATGGCCCCACTGGCTGACGCAATGCGCCTCGTCCACGGCAATCAGGCTGACGCCGGCCTGTGACAGCATCCGCTGGGTGCCGCCATTGGCCAGCCGTTCAGGCGCCAGATACAGCAGTTTCAGCGTGCCTTGCTGCAGCATGTCCCAGACTGCATCGGTTTCTTCCTGGGTGTTGCCACTGGTCAGGGCGCCCGCGGCGACCCCCGCCTCGCGCAGCCCGCGCACCTGGTCGCGCATCAGGGCGATCAGCGGGGAAATCACCACGGTGATCCCGCCGCGCATCAGCGCAGGCAGTTGAAAACACAGGGATTTGCCACCGCCCGTCGGCATGATCGCCAAGACGTTTTCGCCCCGTGCGACAGCCTCGACAATCTCGCCCTGACCGGGGCGAAATCCATCGAAACCAAAGATATCCTTCAAAAGCGCCTCGGCGGACGCAGTGTCGCGGGGCATGGGGGTCCTGCCGGTTTTTTACGAGATCTGCTTTGGTCGCGACAATCACATACTGGGAATCGGTGAATCAAGCCCCGATGACCAAAACGCGCAACGGTGAACAGGTTTTTCGACGAAAAACCTGTTCTTCTTCAACCGCGCTCAGAAACCGTAAAAGAACGAAGCGTTGTTCGCGAGAATGATCCGAAGCGCGTAAACCCCGATCAGCACCGCAAGCGGCGCAAGGTCAAGCCCGCCCATCGGCGGCAAAAGCCGCCGGATGCGGCTGTACAGCGGCTCAAGGATGCGGTTTAGGCCGTCCCAGATTTGCGCCACCAGCGGCTGGCGCAGGTTCAAAACCTGGAAATTGATCAGCCAGCTCATGATCACATGGGCGATGATGAAGAACCAGACAATGTCGAGGATCAGCATCAGGATCTGGAAAAGCGACTGCATCATATACCCTTTGTGTTCACTTGCGCCGCGCAAGACCTAAGCACTGCGTCCCCAAAGGGCAAGTCGGACGCAAGGTCGTGGTTGACGCGCCCGCCCCACAGGCGCACGAGGGGATCAACCGCAGGAGCCCCCCATGTATCCATTCATTCGTCTTTTCAAGGACATGTACCTTGCCCGCCGCGCGCCGCGTCTGAACATCCTGGACACCCATGTGTCGCACCACATCTGCTGGCCGCATGATCTGGACATGTGGGTCGAGCTGAACAACGGCCGGACCCTGACGATCTTTGATCTTGGCCGCATTCCCTTTGCCCAGCGCACCGGGCTGATCCGCACGCTGAAGGAACAGCGCTGGGGCCTGACGGTCGCCGGATCGGTCGTTCGCTATCGCCGCCGGGTGCGGATGTTCGACCGGGTCGAGATGCGTTCGCGGCTTTTGGCCTGGGACAAACGGTTCATGTACATCGAACAGGGCATGTGGAAGACCAACGGCGACTGCGCCAATCACGCGGTTTTCCGCACTGCCGTCACCGACAAGAACGGCATTGTCACCACCGACCGGATCATGCAGGCCATGGGCCTGCAAGCGACGTCGCCCGAGATGCCCGACTGGGTCGCCCGCTGGATCGAGGCCGAGGACATGCGCCCCTGGCCCCCCATGCAGGACACCGCCCCGGAATAAACCCGGTCAAGGGCTTGCCAGATCAGGCCCTTCCCTGTTCTATCGCGCCGAAACAGGGGGCAGGGCATGGCGCAACCATCACACCGCAAACGCATTTGGGGTTGGTTCTTTTTCGACTGGGCCAGCCAGCCCTACAACACCCTGTTGATCACCTTCATCTTTGGCCCCTACGTGGGCCAGTTGATCGGCGATGGATCGCGGGCGCAGGCGGCCTGGGGCTTTGGCATCGCGGCCGCCGGCATCGTGATCGCCTTGCTGGCCCCGATCCTTGGCGCCATGGCCGATACCGGGGGCAACCGGCTGCGCTGGATCTGGCTGTTCTCGGGGCTTTACGTGGTTGGATCGGGCATGCTGTGGTTTGCCGCGCCGACGAATTTCGACCTGTTCCAGACGCTGTTCTTCTTTGCGCTTGGGCTGATCGGGATGGAGTTCGCGACGATCTTTACCAACGCCATGCTGCCCGATCTGGGCAGCCGCGAGGAAATCGGTCGAATTTCCGGCAACGGCTGGGCCTTTGGATATCTTGGCGGGCTGCTGACCCTGGTCATCATGCTGGCCTTCTTTGCCGAAAGCCCCGAAACCGGGCTGACCTATGCCAAGCTGAATCCCCTGTTCGGGCTGGATGCCGAAGCCCGCGAAGGCACCCGTTTTGTCGGTCCGCTGACCGCGATCTGGTACGCGATCTTCATGATCCCCTTTTTCCTGTGGGTGCGCGACCCGCGCAGCGCGCCCGCCCCAAAGGGCGCCGTCCGCAAGGCGCTGCAAACCCTGTGGCGCAATATCCGCCACCTGCCCCGCCATCCGTCGCGCTTTGCCTACCTGGCCTCAAGCATGTTCTACCGCGATGCGCTGAACGGCATGTATACCTTTGGCGGCATCTACGCGGTTGGCGTTCTGGGCTGGACCGTGGTCGACACCGCCGTCTTTGGCATCCTGGCCATCATTTCCGGCGCCGTCTTTGCCATGATCGGCGGCCATTGCGACAGCGCCTTTGGCCCCAAGCCGGTGATCAAGGTCTGCGTCATCATCCTGATGGGCGTGGCCATCGGCATCGTCACGATTCAGCCCGGTTCGGTCCTTGGCATTCAGGTCGGTGCAGACTCGACCTTGCCCGACGTGGCCTTTTACGTCTTCGGCGCGATCATCGGCGCGGCGGGCGGGGTGATCCAGTCTGCCTCGCGCACCATGATGGTCCGGCAGGCCGACCCGGCCCATATCACCGAATCCTTTGGTCTTTATGCCCTGACGGGCAAGGCCACCTCGTTCCTTGCCCCTTTGCTGATCGGTGTGACGACCGCGCTTACCGGATCGCAGCAATTGGGCGTTTCCCCGCTGATCGCCCTTTTCGCCATCGGGCTTCTTCTGCTACGCTGGGTGCAACCAGACGGAGATTGACCCCATGTTCCGAGTGCTCTTGACCCTGTCCCTGGTCGCAACGCTGACCGCCTGTGTCGGCGGCGGGCAGGGGCGCGATATTTCCGGCGAAAGGATCAAGGCACCCGCGCAGCCGATTGATCCGGTCCTGTCGTCGAAACAGGCCAAACAACTGTTCGGCGCCAAGGCCAGTGCCTCGGCTCAGCCTTCCGCGCCGTTCGGGTCCTATTCCAAGGGCTGTCAGGCCGGGGCCGCCCAGCTGCCCGAAACCGGGCCGACCTGGCAGGCCATGCGCCTGTCGCGCAACCGTAACTGGGGCCAGCCCGAGCTGGTCGACTTTGTTCAGGACCTCAGCCGCAAGGCCGCGCGCCAGCCCGGCTGGAAGGGTCTCTATGTCGGCGATCTAAGCCAGCCGCGCGGCGGACCCATGCTGACCGGTCACGCCAGCCACCAGATCGGCCTTGATGCCGATATCTGGATGCTGCCTGCAAACGATCTGAACCTCACTGTCCAGCAGCGCGAGAACATCTCGTCCATCTCGATGCGCCGTTCGTCGGGCGCCTATACCAACAACAACTGGACCCGCGCCCATCACGAAATCATCAAGGCCGCCGCCAGCGACCCGCGCGTCGCCCGGATTTTCATCTTTCCCGGCGCCAAGGTGCAGATGTGCAACGATGAAAAGGGCGATCGCGCCTGGCTGCGCAAGGTGCGGCCATGGTGGGGACACCACTATCATTTCCACGTACGCCTGAACTGCCCCAAGGGCGCCAAAGGCTGCGTCGATCAAAGCCCGCCGCCCGCCGGGGATGGCTGCGCCGATGCCGAACAGTGGGTGCGCAACATCCTGAACCCGCCGCCGCCCGATCCCAACGCCCCTGCGCCCAAACCCAAGCGCGAACTGACCTTGGCGGACCTTCCCGGTCAATGCGGCCAGGTGCTGACCTCGAACTGAAACGGTCCAGGACATGAAAACCCCAAACCTGGGCAGCCTTCTGGCTGTCGGTCTGACTTGCCTTTTCGCGCAGGTCACAACCGTGCTGGCGGCGGAAAAGGCCACATATCTAGGCAGCTACACCTGGCGCAGCGGCGATGCCGAACTTGGCGGCCTGTCGGGCATCGAAATCACCGACAACGGCATGGGCTTTGTCGCGCTCAGCGACCGCGCCAAGCTGGTCAAGGGCAGCTTTACCCGCGACAAGACCCGCATCACCGGGGTTCAGAACGCTGGCTGGCAGGCGCTGCGCGACCCCAAGGGCCAACCGCTAAAGGATGCCCTTGCCGATTCCGAAGGGCTGGCACTGGCGGACGATGGCACGCTGTTCATCTCGTTCGAATGGCGGCACCGCGTCTGGGCCTATTCCCCCGGCGGCAAGGCAACCGCCCTGCCCCGCGCGCAGGATTTCAAGGGTTTGCAGGCCAACTCGGGGCTCGAGGCGCTGGCCATCGACGCGCGGGGGCGGCTGTATACCCTGCCCGAACGCTCGGGGCAGATGACCCGGCCCTTTCCGGTCTGGCGCTTTGACGGCAAAGGCTGGAGCCAGCCTTTCAGCCTGCGCCGCGATGCGGGCTTTTTGCCCGTGGGTGCCGATTTCGGCCCCGATGGCTGGTTTTACCTGCTGGAACGCCAGTTCACCGGCTACGGATTTCGCAGCCGCGTCCGGCGCTTTGATGTGACCGGAGACAAGGTCCACCGCGAAGAAACGCTTCTTGAAAGCCCCGCGCTCAGGCACGACAACCTCGAAGGCATCTCGGTCTGGCGCGCCAATGACGGCACGATCCGGATGACCATGGTCTCGGACGACAACTTTCGCCCCTTTCTGCAGCGGACCGAGTTCGTGGAATACGCCGTGACGGAATCCCTTGCGTCACAATCGACCAAGCGTTAAAGCCCGCCCGTCCGGCACCCTGCCGGGCCAAGTCCCCGCAACCTTGCAAAAACGGGTAACCGATATGACGCGCACTTACCTTCCCGGCATTCTTGCCATGGCCGCCATCGTCGTGGCCTCGAACATCCTCGTCCAATTCCTTGTGCTTGATGGCCTGCTGACCTGGGGCGCCTTCACCTATCCGCTGGCCTTTCTGGTGACAGACGTGATGAACCGCGTCTATGGCGCCGGCCCCGCGCGCAAGGTCGTCGCCGCCGGCTTTGTCACCGGCGTCCTGTGTTCGCTGATCGGCAGCCAGATCATGCTGCAGGGCGACGGTTATGAATACGCCGCCGTACCGCTGCGCATTGCCGTCGCCTCGGGCATCGGCTTTCTCGTGGCGCAGCTGACCGACATCACCGTGTTCAACCGCTTTCGCGCGGGCAAATGGTGGCGCGCGCCGCTGATCTCGACGCTGGTCGGCTCGGCCCTCGACACCGTGCTGTTCTTTTCCATCGCCTTTTCCGCCACGATCACCCTGTTCGGCGCCGACGCCGACAGCGCCATCAACTGGGCATGGGAGGCCGTGCCCTTCATGAACGCGGGCCCCATGGCGCCGCTCTGGGTGTCGCTTGCCTTTGCCGATTGGCTGGTGAAACTGTCCCTCGCCCTGATCGCCCTGGTCCCCTTCAAACTGATCGTTTCGCGGGCGACCCGGCCGGAAATTCCGGCCTGAGGGAAAAAAAGTCTTTGTGGATCACCTTACCCGTGCCAACATCATCTTGAGGCGGCGGTGCGGGAACACCCCACATCAGCCATGACGCCTCGCGCGTTTTAACAGCTGAAAGGAGGTGATCCAGTGGTCAGAGAAACATTGGAGAGAGGTGTCGGAACAGTCGGAGGAAAAGCGATCTAGGGCAGACCCTGGGGCGCGAATTCCCCCAACTGGCGAGCAGCCTAACCGGCCCCGCCTCCTAATTCTCGAAGGGTCGCCTGCAGGGGCGGCCCTTTTCGTTTACCCCTGCCATTCACCACGCCCGCGATCTGCTGTAGCAAAGTCCCATGCGCATCAACGACCACATCACCATCGAAGACTGGGAACTGACCGAACAGTTCATCCGCTCGTCCGGTCCGGGCGGCCAGAACGTCAACAAGGTTTCGACCGCCGTCGAACTGCGCTTCGAGGCCGAGCGCTCACCCAACCTGCCCGCGCCGGTCAAGAACCGCCTGCGCAAACTGGCCGGACGGCGCTGGACCAAAGAGGGCACGCTGGTCATCCAGGTCGAAGACACCCGCAGTCAGGCCCGCAACCGCGAAATCGCGCGTGACCGTCTGGCCGAACTGATCCGCCAGGCCTGCGAAAAACCCAAACGGCGCATCGCGACGCGCCCCACCCTGGGCTCAAAGAAACGTCGCATCAAAGCCAAGAAAGAGCGCGCCGAGGTCAAATCCCTGCGCGGCAAGGTCGATCCTCACACCTGATCTTCTTCTTGGCGCAAATACTCCCGCCGGAGGCATCCGCCCGTCGCCACAAACGCAGGCGCCGGTCTTTCGCCCCAACATCCGCCCCGGGCGCAAACAAGACACCTGCGCGCCGCAGGCGCTCAATCAGATCAGAACCGGTCCAAAAGCCGCTCCAGGTAATCCAGTTCCGCCCGGGGGCGCTCTGCGTCACCCGACCGCTGGCGCAATTCGTCCAGCAGTTCCTGCGCCCGACGATAGACATCCTCACCCTGCAACAGCCCCTCATCCGATCCGACCTGACCGGAATTCCCGGGATCACGACCCAGCGGGTCGCGTTGTTCCTGCGGCTGACCGCCCTCGGCAAAGCCCTGCTGGCCCTGATTTTGCTGTTGCTGTTGCGCCAGCGCCTCGCCCAGATTGCGCAGGCCCTCGCGCAGCGCCTCCATGGCTTCGGACTGCTGGTCGATCGCCTCGGCAAGATCGCCGTCACGCAGCGCCTCTTCGGCGCCGTCCATGGCCCCCTCGGCCCGGCCCAGCGCCTCGGCCGCGCTTTCGCCGCCTTCGGTGCCCTGCCCTGGCAGATTGCGCCTCTGCCGGTTCAACTCGTCCCGCAAGGCGCGTTGGCGATCGGCCAGGCTCTGCTCCAGCGACTGACCGTTCTGGCCTTGTCCTTGCTCTTGCCCCTGACCTTGCTGCTGGCCGGGTTGCTGCTGGCCTTGGCCCTCGCCTTGCTGTTGCCCGGGTTGTTGCTGACCCTGCTGGCCCTCTTGCTGCCCTTGTTGCTGACCTTCTTGGCCCTCTCCGCGGTTGAACTGCTCTTGCAGATCGCGGAACGCTTCGTCCGACAGCTCCTGCTGGTCGCGCAGGGTTTCCGACAGGCCTTCCATCGCCTGTTCACCCGGCGACTGGCCGCCCTGGCCCTGGCCTTCGGTGATCTGCATGTTCTCCAGCATTTCCTGAAGCTGCCGCATCGCCTCCATGGCCTCGTCCATGCGGCCTTCTTCCATCAGTTCCTGAATCCGGTCCATCATGCGCTGGATATCGTCCTGCGACATCTCGATCATGTTCTGCGGGTCCTGCTGCGCCATGTCCGGGTTCTGTTCGGCCTGGCGGCGCTGTTCCTGCGCCAGTTGCCGCATGTAATCCTGCGTCGCCTCGCGCAGTTCCTGCATCAACTCGGCAATTTCCTGATCCGAGGCGCCGTTCTTCATCGCCTCGGCCAGCCGCTCCTGCGCCCGTTTCAGCCGCTCGCGGGCATCATCCAGATCCCCCTCTTCCAGCTCTAGCGCCAGATCCCACATCGCCTGCGCAATCTCGGCCTGCGCCTCATCGCTCAGCCCATAGCGTGCCGAAACCTCGATCCGCTGCAAAAGCGTTCTCAGCCGCAGGTAAAGAACCTCTTTGCGAAACAGGCTGCCGGGTTTGTTCGAAACCGCCCGCAGGATCATCGAAATGTCGCGGGCATTGTCGCGATTCCACAACAGCGCCTGACGTTGCTCGATCAGCGCCGCCGCCACGGGGTCAAAGAACCGGCGTCCCGGCAGAGTCAGAACCTGGGGTTCCGACAGGCCCTTCTGCCCACGCGCATCCGATACGCTCAGCTCCAGCCGCACCGGCAGATTGGCCCAGGGATGAAGCGAGAAATTCTCGACCAGAGACTGGGTAAACTCCGCCCGACTGCCCGAAATCGGCATCGGCAACGGAACCTCCAGCGCGGGGCGCGCCTCGGGCGCCATACGGCGGCCATAGCGGCGATCCACATCCTCCAGCGACAGGGTAAAAACAGCCGTCCCGGCCTCGATCCCGTGATCGTCGCTGGCAGCAAACGGGATCTGCGCCTCGCCCTCATAGCTGACCTCGATTTCGCCCTCGCGAACCACGGTCGGCGCGATGTCGGGGATCATCGCGATGTCCCAAACTCGGCCTCCCGGCCCGTCAATGGCCAGTTGGCCCGACCGCACAACTTCGAAATCCTGCGCGGTGGCTTGCGCCGCTTCTTCCGGCAGGGGGCGGCCCGATACGGTTTCGTCCACCACCAACGCGCCAACCTCGCCGTACATCCGCAAGGTGATCTGCGCGCCCTCCGGCACCTCCAAAGACCCCGCGATGATGTCATTGAGGTAAATCGACGGCATCCGCGTATAGCCCGGCGGGGCCATCCAGCCTTCCCAGCTGGGGCCCTGGGTCAGGTCCGGCCCACCGGCCCCCATTCCCGTCACCGATTGCACCCGCATCAGCGATCCGAACAGGATCGCCACCGACAGCATCAACAAGGCGGCATAGCGCAACGCAAAGGGGTCAGCGCGCGACACCCGCAGGTCCGGTTCGACCGCCCGCGCTTCGCGCAGCCGCGCGCGCATACGTTCCTGATGCGCCTTCCAGACCGCCAAAGACGCGGCATCCCCCGCGCCAATGGCCTGCCGGTCCATGGTCGCCTGAATCGGATTGCCACGAAGCGTTCCGTCCAGCCGCAACAGCGCACCGTCCCGCGTCGGCCAGCGGAACTGCCGCGCCCCGCGCACCAGCGCCCAAAGCGCGCCCAGCCCCAGAACCGCCCCAATGCCCCAGACCCATTCGACCGCGACCGTGTCCTGCACACCCAGCATCAACAGCGCCAGTCCGACGATCAGGATCGACCACAGCGGCCAGAACGCCCGCACCAGCCGTTCCGCCACCATCCCCCACCGGGTCAGCAGCAGAGGCCAGCGAATTTCGCCAAGAATATCCTTGAGATCGGACTTGCCGGACGCCATGCATCGCTCCTTGCGGATCACTCGCCGCAAGGACGACACCCTACAGCCATTCGGGGATGGTATCGCGATTTATGATCTCGTCAAAGGTTGGCCTTGCGCGGATAACCGCGAATTGATCGCCCTTGACCAGAACCTCGGGAATCAGCGGGCGGGTATTGTACTCGCTGCTCATCACCGCGCCATAGGCTCCGGCACTGCGAAACGCCAACAAATCACCGGCCTGCACCGGGGGCATCAACCGCCCCTTGGCAAAGGTATCACCCGACTCGCAGACCGGACCGACGATGTCATAGGGCGACAATTCCGCCGCTGGCTCTGCCTCATCAACAGGCACGATTTCGTGGTGCGCGTCGTACATGGCCGGGCGGATCAGGTCATTCATCGCCGCATCCAGAATCAAAAAGGCGCGCCCGTCGCCCTGCTTGACGTAAATGACACCGGACACCAAAAGCCCCGCGTTGCCCGCGATGAACCGCCCCGGCTCGATCTCGATCTCACAGCCCAGATGGCCCAACGTGCGCTGGATCAAGGCACCGTAATCCGACGGCAGCGGCGGCGCCTCGTTCGAACGGGTATAGGGGATGCCCAGACCGCCGCCCAGATCCAGACGGGTGATCTCGTGGCCATCCGCGCGCAGCGCCTCGGTCAGTTCCGCCACCTTCTGATAGGCCAGCTCATAGGGCGCCAACTCGGTCAGCTGCGATCCGATGTGCACATCAATGCCCACCACCTTCAGCCCCGGCAGCCGCGCCGCCTCGGCATAGACCTCGCGCGCCCAGGCAATCGGAATGCCGAACTTGTTCTCGGACTTGCCCGTGGCGATCTTGGCATGGGTCTTGGCGTCGACATCGGGGTTCACGCGTATGGTGATCGGCGCGACAACACCCATGGCACTGGCCACCTCTGAAATCGCCCGCATCTCGGGTTCGCTTTCGACGTTGAACTGCCGAAGACCCCCTTCAAGCGCCAAGCGAATTTCGCCCTGGGTCTTGCCCACGCCGGAAAAGACGATCCGCTCGCCCGGAACACCCGCGGCCTTGGCGCGCGCATATTCACCACCCGAAACCACGTCCATCCCCGCGCCTTCAGCGGCCAGGGTTTTCAGGATCGCCTGATTGCTGGCCGCCTTCATGGCGTAACAGATCAGATGCGGACCCCAGTCCAGCGCCTCGTCGAACAACCGGTAATGCCGGACCAGGGTGGCTGTCGAATAGACATAAAATGGCGTTCCGACCGCCGCTGCGATCTCGGCTATAGGCACGTCCTCGGCAAACAGCGCCCCGTCACGATAAAGAAAATGATCCAAGGCGGCCTCCTGCGCGAAATCAGCGCCGATGTAGCCCAGAGAGCGAGGCAAGGAAAGGGGGCGCTGCCCCCGTCCTTCGGACTCCCCCGGAGTATTTTCCCCAAGAAGAAGAGCAAAAAAGGAAGCGGTTCCGGCTTCTTCTTGGCCCAAGTACTCCGGGGGTGAGGCCGCAGGCCGAGGGGGCAGCGCCCCCTTGCCGCCCTTCAGAGGGGCTTTGACCTGAAATACAGGTACAGCGGCAACCCGCAGCTGACGCCGATGCAGAAGGTCGCCGGAATCGCCAGCAGGGCGATCACGTTCCGCCGTACCGCGACCTCGGCCAATATCCACAGCGTCAGTGTGATCGCCGCGATGGTCAGATCCCAGGTCAGGCCCGTGGTCGAGGCATTGACGTACCAGGCGTCGATCATCACCCAGATGTCCCAGTCGTTCTGCGAAAGGAACGTCAGGAAATAATACATCGGATGCACCGCGCCCCACAGCGCGAGGGCAAGCCAGACGTGGCGCAAGCTCATTGGTCTGACTGTTCGGCGCCGGGGCGGATGGGGTCTCCATCCGCGCCGCAAGCCGCGAGGGCCAACAAGGCCAGGATCAGGGCGATCCTCATGCCAGTTTCTCCTTCCAACGGGCCACCTGCGCGCGGACCTGATCCGGTGCGGTTCCACCGTAGCTGGTTCGCGACGCGACCGATTTATGCACCGTCAGCACGTCAAAGATCCCTTCCGTGATCGCGGCGTTCACCGCCTTCATGTCCTCCAGCGACAGGTCGGGCAGATCGCAGCCCTTATTTTCCGCCAGCGCGACAAGCGCCCCGGTGACATGGTGCGCCTCGCGGAAAGGTAGCCCGGTTTCGCGCACCAGCCAATCGGCCAGATCGGTCGCGGTCGAAAAACCAGACGCCGCGGCGGCTTCAAGCTGGGGTTTGTTGCCGGACATGTCGCGCACCATCCCCTCCATCGCGGCCAGCGCAAGCATCAGGTTGTCGGCGGCGTCAAAGACCTGCTCCTTGTCTTCCTGCATGTCCTTGGAATAAGCCAGCGGCAGCCCCTTCATCACCATCATCAGCGCGACGTTCGCGCCGAAAATGCGGCCCACCTTGGCGCGGATCAGTTCCGCCGCATCGGGGTTCTTTTTCTGCGGCATGATGGACGACCCGGTACTGAACCGATCCGACAGGGTGACAAAGCGGAACTGCGCAGAGGACCAGATCACCAACTCTTCGGCAAAGCGGCTCAGGTGCATGGCGCAGATCGACGCGGCGCCCAGGAACTCCAGCGCGAAATCGCGGTCCGACACGGCGTCCAGCGAATTGGCCATGGGCCGGTCAAATCCCAGCGCCTGCGCCGTCATGTGCCGATCAATCGGGAACCCCGTCCCGGCCAGCGCCGCAGCCCCCAGCGGCGATTCGTTCATCCGCGCCCGCGCGTCGCGCACCCGGCCCAGATCGCGCCCGAACATTTCAACATAGGCCATCATGTGATGGCCCCAGGTCACCGGCTGCGCCGTCTGCAGATGCGTGAACCCCGGCATGACCCAATCGGCCCCCGCCTCGGCCTGCACCAGCAGCGCCCGGATCAGCGCCAGCAGCCCGGCCTCGGCCGCATCCAGCTGATCGCGCACCCATAGCCGGAAATCCGTCGCCACCTGATCATTGCGCGACCGCCCCGTGTGCAACCGCCCCGCCGGTTCGCCGATTACCTCTTTCAGCCGCGCCTCGACGTTCATGTGGATGTCTTCCAGCGCGGTGGAAAATTCGAACGTTCCGCCCTCGATCTCTGACAACACCGTGAGCAACCCTTCCCGGATCGCGTCAGCATCGCTATCACTGATGATGCCTGTGGCGGCCAACATGGCGGCATGGGCCCTTGACCCTGCGATATCCTGCGCCGCCAACCGCTTGTCAAAACCGATCGAGGCATTAATTGCCTCCATGATCGCATCGGGCCCAGCGGCAAAGCGGCCGCCCCACATCTGGTTCGAGGATTTGTCCGACATCACGTTGTCCTTCGGAGGGAATATGAGAAACCTTGGTCTTGCGCTGCTCTATACCGCCACGCTGGCGCTTGCAAATCCGGCGCTGGCCGATACGGCCGCGGCGCAGGCCGCTGTCGCCGGCGACATGAAGAAACTGACCTTTCATGCCGAACCCAAAGCCGCCGGCACAGCCGACTTCATGACCTTCGAGGGCGAGCCGCTGACCCTGTCGCAGTGGCAGGGCAAATGGGTTCTGGTGAACTTCTGGGCCACGTGGTGCGCCCCCTGCCGCAAGGAAATGCCGATGCTTGCGGCGTTGCAAACCGACCTTGGCGGCGAGCGTTTCGAGGTGCTGACCATCGCCACCTCGCGCAACCCGCCGCCCAAGATGAAGCAGTTCTTTGAGGAAATCGGCGTCGACAACCTGCCGCTGCACCGCGATCCCAAATCGGCGCTGGCGCGCGAAATGGGTGTGCTGGGCCTGCCGGTGACGCTGATCCTGAACCCCGACGGGCAGGAAGTCGCCCGGCTGACCGGCGATGCCGACTGGGCGTCGAAGGACGCGCGCGCGGTTCTGACCGCGCTGATCGGGGCCGACGACTGACCGGGGGCTTGCCGTTCCGGCCATCAAATCAGAAACTTGCCTGTGGCAGAGCCCGAAGGCTGCGGGCATAGTCACCTTGCCGCGCCCGTTTCGGCGCGCTCTGATTTGACCAAGGACGCCCGAATGACTGACCTGCGCTTTCTCCATACGTCGGATCTGCACCTGGGCAAGTCGTTCGGGCCCTACACCGATGGGCCCCGCCTGACCGAAGCCCGCCACCAGTCGCTGGTCCGGTTGATCCAGGCGGCGCGGTCAAACGATGCACCGCATATCCTTGTGGCGGGCGATGTCTTTGACGTTCCGACCCCGGCCCCGACCACCTGGCGGCAGGCCATTGCGACAATGGCCGAAGCATCGGACATCACCTGGTGGCTGATGCCCGGCAACCACGACAACCTGCGCGAAGCTCAGGCAACCTGGGAACAGATCGCAGCCCTTGGCCACCCCAACATACAGACCATGACCACGACAGAGCCGCGTACCCTGCAACCCGGCGCGGTGCTTTTGCCCGCCCCGCTGATGACCCGGCACCCGTCCTCTGATCCGTCCGAGGCGCTTGCCGCGACCGAAGGCGAGGTGATCCGTATCGGGCTGGCCCATGGGCCGATCACCGGCTTTGGCGAGGACGAGGCCCGCCCCGGCGTCATCGCCCCCGACCGCGACAAACGCGCCAGTCTGGATTATCTTGCCCTGGGTGATTGGCATCGGCAGATGAAGGTTTCGGACCGGGTCTGGTATTCGGGCGCGCCGGAATACACCGATTTCCGCCACCTTGGTCAGGGCGGCTGCCTTTTGGTGTCGATCGCCGCGCCGGGCGCCCGGCCCGATGTGACACCGATCGCGATTGGCGCCTTTCATTGGGCGCCCTTGTCGGTTTCGCTGTTGCCGGGCGACGACCCGTTGCAGGCCATCACGCAGGCGCTGCCGCAAAGCCCGCGCCGCGACACGCTGGTCAAGCTGGAGATCTCGGGCCGCGCCCGGCTGGCCGAGGCATCGCAGCTGTCCGGGCTCGGCGCGCAGATCGGCCCTGAATTCTGCCATTTTGACTTTGACGTGACGGGCCTGCACCTGGACCTGGACACCTCGGATCTGGATGAAATCGCCCCGACCGGGGCCCTGCGCCATGCCGCCGACGCCCTGGCCGCCGATTCCACCGACCCGGCGCTGTCTGAACGCGAACGGCAGGTTGCGGCGGCCGCGCTGCGCAGGCTGCATTCCATCGTCGCAGGGGGCGCCGCATGAAAATCCGCTCCATCACGCTCGACAATGTGCGCCGCTTTACCGATCCGGTGACGGTGGGGCCCATCGCTGACGGCATCACCCTGCTGTGCCAGCCGAACGAAAGCGGAAAATCCACGCTGTTCGACGCCTTGCACGCCTTCTTTTTCGTCAAATATTCCGCCTGGCGCGCCGAGATCGCCGCGCTGCAACCGCATTCCGGCGGCAAGATCGCCGTGGCCCTGACGCTGGAGGTCGACGGCCAGGAATGGCGCGTCCGCAAACAATGGCAGCGCGGGTCCGGCGGCGAAATCCGCGCCTGGCAGGGAGGGACCCTGCGCCATCAGGGCGACGACGCGGAACATTGGTTGACCGATCTTGTCCGGGGCGACGGCAGCGGGCCTTCGGGACTGCTTTGGGTGCGCCAAGGGCGGGTGACGCTGTCGGTGGACGGCAAATACGGCGGACAGGACGCCAAGGGCGAAGAACACGAACAGCGGCGCAACCTGCTGACCATGATCACCGGCGCCATGGACGATCTGACCGGCGGCAAGACCATGGATGGTGCGCTGGACAGCTGCCTTGGTGAATTGGCCCAGCTGCAAACCTCGACCGGGCGGCCCAAGGCCGGGGGGGCCTGGGCCGAAGCCCAGGCGCTGGTCGATGATCTGCAAGCCCGGGAAGCCCGCCTGGCCGCCCAGGCGGACGAATTGCACGATGCCCTGACCGAACGCCGCCGCCTTGGCACGCAGTTGCGCGATCTCGAAGATCCGGACACCCGGGCCCGCGACACGCAGGACCTGAACACCGCCGAGGCTGCCCTGAAGGATGCCGAACGCCATGCATCGCAGGTTGCCCAGGCCGCGACCGAGGCCGCTCTGGCCCGCCAGACCCATAGCGCGGCCCTGGCCGAGGCAAAGGCCGCCGAACAGCGCCGCAAGGAACGCCGCGACGCGCAAGGCCTTGCCGCCCAGACCGAAACCGCTGCCAAGGCCGCCCTGGACAAACTGACCGAGGCAACCACCGCATGGGAAACAGCCTCTGCCGCCCTGCGCGCGGCGGAACAGGACGAAAAAACCGCCCGGGACCATGTTCAGCGCGTGGCCCGACGCGACGCGGCGCAGGCCGCCGTCGCCCAGCGGCAGAAGATGTCCGAGGTACTGACAAAGGCCGAAGCGGCCGAAACCCGGGCCGCCAAGGCTCTGGCCGAGGCCGGGCGCGGCCCCGAGCAGGCCGTGGTGGACCGGATCGAGGCGCTGCAACGCAAACTGGAAACCGCCCGCGCCGTGCGCGAAGCCGCCGGGCCCAAGCTGACGGTACAGTATCACGATGGCGCGCCGCTGCTGGCTTTGGACGGCACGCCCATGCCCGACGGCATGGTGCATGCGGTGACGGGGCGCAGCCGCATCGACATACCCGGGATCGGAACCCTGACCATCAGCCCGGCGCAGGACGGCGCGGCCGATCCGGTCAAACAGGCCGAAATGGCGCTGTCTCAGGCACTTGATGCCGCGGGCTGGCCCGATCTGGACAAGATGCGGCAGGCCGCGCTGGCCCGGGCCGATGCGCTGCGCATGGCGCAACTGGCCCAGCAGGAACTAAGAACCCTGGCGCCCGAGGGCCTGCAGGCGCTGCGCAACGATCTGGCGCGGTTGCCCGTCATCGACGATGGCGACGACACCCCCCTGCCCGACGCCGAAACCACCGAGGCGGCGGCCCATGCGGCGGCGCAAGCACTGTCCCTGGCGCGCGAAGTCGAAACCGAAAGCCGATCCCGGCGCGACGCCGCCAAAGATCTGTCGACGGAAACCCGCGCCCATGCCAGCGCCGCGGCGGCGCGCCTGGACCGCGCCAGACAGGCGGCCGGGGACCTGCCCGATCAGCACGATGACACCGAGAGGCAGCGGATCGAGGCGCTGAGACTATCGGCAGAAGAGGCAGAGGCGCGGCACCGGGCCCTGGCCGATGGTGCCCCCAACCTGTCGGCGGCAACGGCCCGGCTGAACCGGATCCGCGCGGTGATCCAGCAGCGCGCCGACGCCATCCAGACCGCGCGCCTGCGGCTTGCCGAACTGCGTGCCATCATCGACACCCGCGCCGAAGAAGGTGTCGAAGAGGCCCTGCAGGACACGCGGTTGCGGCTTGAGGCGGCGCGCGAACGGCTGGACCGTGTCAGCTTTGAGGTCGAAGTGTTGCGTCGTCTGGCCGCCGCCCTGCAAGGCGCGCAAACCGCCGCGCGCGACCGGTATTATGCCCCCATCGCCGCAGAACTGCGCCCCCTGCTGGAAGAGCTGTGGGACGATGCCGAACTGGTCTGGTCGGACGATACCCTGCTGCCCAGCGGCATGATCCGCAAAGGCGAGACCGAGCCGATCGACACGCTGTCAGGCGGCACGCAGGAACAGATCGCGCTGTTGGTCCGGCTGGCCTTTGCCAGACTGCTGGCCAAGGCCGGGCGGCATGCGCCGCTGATCCTGGACGATGCGTTGGTCTATTCCGACGACGACCGCATCGAACATCTGTTCAACGCGCTGCACGGCGCGGCACAGGATCTGCAGATCATCGTCCTGTCCTGCCGCCAACGCGCCTTTCGGGCGCTGGGGGCGCCTCAGGTCGATTTCCTGCCTGCGCAGATCGAAACGCCCTGAGCCGCGCCCGTCATGGGCGCGGCATCGGCAGGCACCCGCGCAACCCGGCCGGCAACACGACCAGCGCGCCTTGGCGGTATAGCGTTGCGGCCAGCCCAGGGCTGTCTGACGTCACGGTGACACTGAAATCCGAGCTGGCCAAGATTGACACATCGCGCGGCAGGGCGCCCAAAAACGCACCATCCGGAAACAGCACCGCATAGGCGGGTGCGGCATCGCTCAGCAGGGCGACCAGAACCAGCGTAACGATCCAGCCCAGCAGCATCGCTGGAACGCCGATCAGGACGGTCCTAATAGTCATGCACATGCTCCAGCCGCAGCCCCAAGGCATCAAGCTGGCGCAGCCGGTCGGCCAACTCTGCCACCGGAACCACGATCAGGTGCCGGAAATCCCCCGCGCCCTGACGCGCCCGGCTGAAAATGGCGCCGGGGGCTTGTGGTGCATCGGACAGGGCCGTGAACAGGATATCGTCGTTCCCGGCGATTTCGACGAACGCCATGCCTGCCTTGGCAAAAGCCACCAGAAGATGTGTCAGCGCGCGATAGCGCGGCACCTCGATCTCGGTCCCGGCGGGGTGCTGGCGCAGGACGGTGACGCCCTTGAACCCGGCGATCTGGTCCGGCGATGCCCCGGTGACGATCATCCGCAGCGTCAGTTCATCCGCGCCAACCTGCGCAACCGCCTGTTCGATGATCCCGGCATAGGCGGCCTTGGCCCCGTATTCGAGGCCCAGCGCAAGGCCGCGTTCACGGTCGCGCAGCGCCATGGTGGCGGCGGCGCGCAGGTCCTGCGCATCCTCGCGAAATTGCCATTTGTACCAGGGAACCTGCTGCAAGAACGCCGCATACTGCGCCGCCTGACGGGCGGAAAGTGCATCCAGAGGCGCGCGTTCAGGACCGCGCAGCGCTGCGAAAAGCCGGCCCAGGGTTTCCTCGTAGGCCGCCTTCAACAGAAATTCGGCGGTAAAGCTGACGCCGATCACATAGACCATCTGCCGCGTTTCTCCGTCGATCTCTCCGTGCGCGGGGGCGGTGCGGGACAGCGCGCAAAGCGACGTCCAGAACCCGCCGATGCCGCGCAGAAACCCATAGTCATGCGGATCGCCCGTGGCGATGACCCGGGCGTAATCCTCGTAGGCGTGGACGATGTCCCATTCGGGATAGGTCATCAGGGTACGCGATTCCGGGCGCTGGAATTCCGGCGCGATCAGCGGCGCATAGGGCCGCGCCACTGCCGTCCCCCGGCACATCGTTTCGGTATAGGCGACCGGTGCCAACAGCCCCAGCACCAGAACCGCCACCACAAGCAAAAGCCGCTTGAGGATTTTCCAAAGCCGGCTCATCCGCGTTGACCGTTCCAGAAAAAGCCGGCCCAGACCGCGATCCCGCCAAGCGCTAGATGCGGCAGGTTGGCAAGCACCCGCGGCAGCGACAGGTCAAGCCCGGCCGAAGCATTGGTGAATATCCCCAGGTCCAGGAATCCATAGCCGGTAAAGAACCCAAAGACCCCATCGCCAAGATAGGCCAGACCGAACAGGATCAGGAAATTGCGGGCGGCGGCGCGCGACAAAAGTCCGGCAATCAGCGCCCAAAGCGCCGAGGCCACGTGCAGGGCATCGTCATAAAGATCCAGCGCAAAGATCCCAAAGGCCAGCCCGTCCTGATCCGTCAGGCCGGGGATATAGTTCAACGAGGCCGCGGCCATCAGGGCTGCGAAATAGCCCAGGCATAGTTTTTGCAGGTTTGTCATAGCTGTCCCAGGTAGCTGTCCCAAAGGGCGTTGCGCAGAACAAGCCCCGGGTCCAATTGTCGTTTGGCGGCGGCGAATTCCCCGGCCCTGGCATAGGCGGCGGCCATCTGATCGGGCGTCGCATGGGGCCTGTAGGGCAGGTAATAGCTGCCGCCGATCGCGGTGATGCGGTCGATCAAGGCCCGTGTCATGCGGGCCATGTCTGCCTCGGCCCGTTGGGTAAGCTCCTGGCTGAACGACATGACCGCCGCGATTCTTGGCGTCCTGGCGTAGGACAGAACACTTTCGTCATCCTGCGCCACGTAGCGCAGGGTCACGTTCAGGAACTCCTGGTACGAGGCTGGGATGATCTTTTGGCAGATGGTCAGGAAATCGTCGAAGGCGTCGAAACCGACAAAGTATTCGTGCAGGATGTCAGTGCGGTCCGGGTTGCGGTCATCCAGCGTCACGACCGGTTCGTTGATCAGCGAATTGCGTGTCGCGGCGCCCGATCCCAGCGCCGGGCCGACGCGGGTTTCGGTCCACCAGCGGAACCCCTTGAGGCGTTCGTTGCCCAGTTGCGCCCGGTACAGGCGGCTGGCCGCGTGCGACATCCAGCCTGACCCGGACGCCAGCGGAATATCCGTCTGGTCATCGTCCTCGCGGTAAGTGATCAAAAGCGCCTTTTCGAAAAAGCTGTCCCGCTCGACGTTGAGCCGGCCATAGGCCATGGACACGGCCGGGTCCTTGATCGCCTGGTCAAAGGCCTGTGCAAACCCGCCCGCCTGCATCCTGTCGAAGGTCGGCACAAGGCGCGTGTTCCGGACCATCTCGACCTCAAGGTCAACGACCACGCCGATCAACCCATAGCCGCCCATGGCCAGGTTGAACAACTCCGTGTTCTGCGCGCGCGAACAGGTCACCAATTCCCCCGAGGGCAGCACCATCCGCAAGGACCGGACCGTTGCGCCCATCGGCCCGAAAGGCACCGGCCAGCCGTGGGCATTGACGGAAAAGGTCGCGGCGATCCCGAAATCGTTGTTGGATTGCATGACCTTGTGCGACCACCCGGCCGGGTCAAGCGCGGCGATAACCTGTGACCAGCGCGCCCCGGAATGCACCCGAAAGGCCTGTCCAGCGCTGTCCAGCGCAACCGACCCGTTGTCAAAGGTCAGCGCCGTTCCGTTGCGCGGAATGGCCTGCCCGCCCATCGAATGCCGGGCCGCACCAACGTTCAGCGGGCGTTTGTCCGCCTGCGCCTCGGCCAGTTCGCGGCGGATCAGGTCGATCATAGTGTCGCCCGCATCCTGCGTGACGACGATGTGTTTGTGGATCGGCGTGGCCGACAGTCCGCTGGCATCGTTCATGACGGTCGGACCCGTGGTCGCGACAATCCTGTCGGTGCCATCATAAACCGGCAGATTGGACCGAAGTGCGCCGGACATCCCCCAGCCCAACAGCCCTCCGGCACCCAAAAGCGCGCCACGTCGCGTGATTTTTGTCATCTTCGGCTGTCTTTCGTACTGGGCCTGATCCTGCGGCCCGACCAATCGGACCCGTCACAAAGTGGTGGCTCAGCACCGAAGAAAGCTCAAGGTAAGGAAATGCCCAATGGCCAATCCGGGCCAAGGGGGCGGGCACGGTTTCCGGCGGCCTGCCCCCTTGGCCCGGATTGCAGTCAACCGTCAGACAAGGCTGGCCAGCCACAGATACAGCGGCAGACCGACCGTGATGTTGAAAGGAAAGGTCACACCCAAGGAAAGCGTCAGGTAAATCCCCGCCTCGGCCTGCGGCAGGGCAATCCGCATCGCCGCGGGCACCGCGATATAGGACGCCGATGCCGACAGGACCATCAACAAGAAGATGCTGCCGGTTTGCAGACCGATGGCAGCGCCAAGGCAGAGGCCCAGAACCGCCCCGATGATCGGCATCAGCAGGCCAAAGGAAAACAGCCCCAGGCTCAGAAAATGCCGGTTACGCAGCAGGCTGCGCCCGGCGTTCAGGCCCATGTCCAGCAGGAACAGGCACAAGATCCCGGTAAAGGGGGTCACGACAAAGGGGGCGATCATCTCCATCCCTTTTTCCTGCGTCACGGCCCCGATGACAAAGGCCCCGGTCAGCAACACGATCGAACCATTGGCGAACAGTTCGCGCAAAGGCACGCAGCCGGCGCCGGTATCCTTGCCGAACCTGTGGGCGATCCATAGCGCCGAAAGGATGGCGGGCACCTCCATCGTGGCGGCCACCGCCACCATGAACCCGTCCGAGGATACGCCAGACAGCTCAAGCAGGCTGGAGGCCGCCACAAAGGTCACGATCGAAATGGACCCATAGTGCCCCGCGACTGCCGCAGCGTTCATCGCGTCCAAACGCGTCATGACCCGCAGCAGCGCAAAGGCGATGAAAGGGATCAGGAACGACAGCGCCAATCCCGCACCCAGCGCCAGGAAGACATCGCTGCTCAGCCCGTGGTCGGCCAGACTGTGACCACCTTTGAACCCGATGGCCAGCAGCAGGTACAGCGACATGAACTTGGCGGCGCCCTCGGGGATCGACAGATCGCTGCGCACGGCGGCCGCGATCAAGCCCAGAACAAAGAACAGGATGGTGGGCACCATGAGATTGCCGATCAGGCTGTCGAATACGGGCGGCATCTGCGAAACTCCTTTGCGTGTTTCGCGCCTGTTGCCGTAAAATTTGGAATAGCTTAAATACATTAATCGCATGACTACCATAGCCAGGAGCTATGAATGAGACCCACGTTCCGGCAATTGGAATACATCGTCACCGTTCACCAACTGGGCAGTTTCGGACTTGCGGCCGATGTTCTGCACGTCAGCCAACCCAGCCTGTCCAACCAGATCGCCGCGGTCGAAACCGAATTGGGCGTGCGGCTGTTCAATCGCGGGCGCAGCGGCGCCAGCGCAACGGCCAAGGGCATGGAGTTCGTCAGCCGCGCAAGGCGCATCCTGTCCGAGGTGGAAAGCCTGCGCGGCGCGATGCTGTCCGATGTGCCGTTCGGCGGGCGACTGCGGCTTGGGGTTCTGCCCTCGATCGGGCCTTACCTGTTGCCGCAGGTGATGCAACGGCTGCACCGCGAACAACCCAACCTGCGTGTCATCGTGCGCGAAGAAAACACCCTGAGCCTGGAAGAAGGCATTCGCAGCGCGCGCTTTGACGCCATCATCTCGACCCCCGAGGACCACCCGAATACACGCCAACGCCCCCTGTTCACCGAATCCCTGTGGGTGGCCGTGTCACACGATCACCCGCTGGCGGGGCTGCCCCGTATCAGGGCCGAAAACCTGGCCGGTCAACGGCTTTTGACGCTGGATACCGGGCACCGTCTGGCCCGCATCGTCTATGGCATCGCCGGGCTGAGCGGCGGCATCGTTTCCGACGATTACGAAGGCACAAGCCTGGATTCCATCCTGTTGATGGCCGCCACCGGGGCCGGCGTGGCCATCATCCCCGATCTTTTTGCACGCCGTCAGGCCATACACCGCGACGAAGTCGTGATCCGGCCCTTGACCATGCGCGACGCGAACCGGGGAATCAGCCTTCTGTTCCCGGCCGACCAGACGCTGGACGACAACCACGAAGACCTTGCCCGCGTCCTGCGTGAAACCGCGCAATCGCTTGATCTGACGGCAACCGCTGTCTGAAACGAAACGGTCGCCGCCCTTGCCCGTCCAGCGTCCGACTGTGTTGCGAACTGTAGGGGCGCGTATCTTTGCCCGTCAAAGACAGAAAACCCAATGCCTTGAGCCGGGAATTGATCCTAAAAATTTGCGCGTTTTGAGCGCATAACCATGCGTCTCACTCGATCTCGCATCATGTAGCACCTTCTTGCGACGCCAAGGCGGCCTGACGGCTGAGCCTATGACGCGGATGGCTGGCGAAGAATTGGGGGGCGTTCGTCAGGAAAACGGCCCACCGGGGCCATTCCTGTTCCTCCTTGCTTAACGATATTCCTCTCCGATTTGAGGATACGGCTCTTGCGACAAAGCCGTTCGGTCCATGCCGCAAGCCCGCGATCCTCGGGCGATACCACGTCCGTGTCACGGTGCGCCTTGATCCATTTCTAAAGGCTCGAAATCCCGGCCCAAGATCATCAGCGACAAGGTCAGACCGGCTTGGCGTTTCCAAAAAAGTTTTTCGTTTGGCTTAGTCGGCACCCTGCAAAACTCGTTCGGATCATTTCTGAAACGGCTCAGGCAGACAGTCCTTGGGCAAGGCCAAGCCGTTGAAACAACTGCCGAGTTAAGAGAATGCCAGCTTAATTTCTTTACAACTCCGATTCGGTGAGTCGGAGCAAAACCCTATGGCGACTATCAACGGAGGCGACGGCAACGACAGTTTGGCGGGGTCTCCAGAAGCGGACTCCATATACTCCGGTGCCGGAAATGACACGATCCTTGCACAGGCGGGCAAGGATACCATCGCCGCAGGAACTGGCGACGATGCCGTCTACGGTGGCGATGATGGCGATAGCTTTATCATTTCGAACGCCTTTGGCAACGACACCATTGTTGGCGGCGAAGGTGGCATCGGTGACGACACCATCGACATGCGCGCGGTCACCACCGGGGCCACCGTCACCTATGACGGCGTCGAGTCCGGAAGCATCGTTTCTGGCAGCGACACCATCACCTTTTCCGAAGTCGAGCAGCTTTGGCTGAGCAGCAGCACTGACTCGCTGGATGGAACGGCCAGCACCGCAAACCTTGCCGTGCGCGGCATGGATGGCAACGACACGCTGGTAGGGGGCAGCGGCAACGACTGGCTGGACGGCGGCCAGGACAACGACGTGATCTACGGCGGCGAGGGCAAAGACAACCTCGGCGGTGACTATGGCAACGACACGGTGCATGGCGGGTTCGGCAATGACACCGTGCAGGGCAGTTTTGGCAATGACAGCCTGTCAGGGGACGACGGCAACGATTACGTCTATGGCGGCTTTGGCGACGACACCGTTTTGGCGGGCGATGGTGACGACACGCTGGGAGGCGGTCGAAACAACGACCTGGTAGACGGCGGAAGTGGTTCGGATTCAATCTTTTACGAAACGAGCCTGGGCACCGACACCATCCTTGGCGGTGAAGGCGGCAGTGACGAGGATACGCTGGCCGCGGTGTCCTACATGTCCAATGCGGTCACCGTCACCTATTCCGGGAACGAAGCCGGGACATTGGTGGAGGGCGTCAACACCATCACCTTCTCGGGCATCGAACATCAGTACCTGACGCTCGGCGATGACAGCGTCGATGCCACGCTGGACGGCTCCTCCTCCGGGTTTCGCGGCGGGGCCGGGGCGGACACGATCCGCGCCGGTTCCGGCAATGACACCATCGACGGAGGCACCGGCAATGACAGTCTGGATGGCGGGTCCGGGTCGGACAGGTTCCTGGTGTCCGACGGGTTCGGCACGGATACCATCATCGGCGGCGAAGGCGGAACGGATCTCGATACCATCGACCTTGGCGGGCTGACGGGTGCGGTTACGGCGACCATCAGCGCGACCGAGAGCGGGAGCATCAGCCTTGGGGCCAATACGATCAGCTTTTCCCAGATCGAAGCGCTGACCCTCACCGGATATGGCGATGCCCTGACGGTGGTCAATTCCCCTGCAACAGGCATGGTCATCAACAGCGGCGCAGGGAACGATTCGATCTCGGTGCGCAGGTCCGGAAACGTGGTCGACGGTGGGTCTGGAGACGACAGTCTTTTTGCGGCGGATGGTCAAAATACGCTGATCGGCGGGGATGGGAACGACACGCTGACCTTCGGCTTCAACGGCCGTGGCATGATGGACGGCGGTGCCGGAAACGACCTTTTGTCGGGGTATGCCGGCAATGATCATATCCTGGGCGGCGCAGGCGACGACACGATCGCCACGGGTGGCGGGGGCAGCGACACATTGTTCGGCGGCGCCGGCGCAGACGTGTTCAAAGTCCACTATGTCAATGGGACGCCCGGGGACTCTCTTGGGGATGCAACCATCGACGGCGGCGAGGAAGACGCCGCCGTCGATACGGTCGACTTCAGCGCGCACAAGCAGGGCGTCACGGTGACCTACATAGGGGCGGAAGAGGCGCTGTTCACCGATGGCGTCGATGCCGGACAGTTCACCGGGATCGAGCGTGTCGTGCTGACGGATTTCGCGGACAGCGTTACGGGCGGTGTCGGTGATGACAGCATCGAGGCGGGCGCCGGTAACGACACGCTAGACGGCGGGTCCGGCAACGATACCATTGTCGGCGGCGATGGGAATGACCGTCTTTATGGTGGCGCGGGCAATGACCGCCTTGAGGGTGGCGCCGGCGGTGACTGGTTTTACACTGACGCAGGTGCCGACACGATGCTCGGCGGCACCGGTCGTGATCTCTATTATGCCGAGGACGGCTTTGACGGAGACGTCATCAACTTTGGCGGTCATGAGATCGTCGTCGATAACGGGGACTACAGCGAATACCTGAGTTTTTACGATGTCACCACGTCGGTCGACATTTTCTTTACCTCTGCCACGGGCGGAACGGGAACGAGCGGCGCTGGCGACAGTCTGAGCTTCTCCAATGTCGACGGGTTCGAAGGGGCCTGGAGTGTCGGCGGCACTTTCGATGCGCAACTGGCCGGGTTCGGCGTTACCTTCTTCGACTATGGCGGTGTGACCTCCGTGGTCGGGTCCGGATATGGTGACCTGCTTGTCGCTTATGGGGCCGATCCGCTGGGCATTACCGACCGCCATTATGACGGTGGCGCGGGAAACGACACGATCGACACAGGCGATGGCAACGATACGATCCTGGGCGGTGATGGGAACGACAATATCTTTGCGCGCGATGGCAACGACAGCATCGACGGCGGCAGCGGGAACGACACGATCTTTGGCGGTCTGGGTGGCGACACCATCGCGGGGGGCGATGGAGACGATTATATCGACGGCGGTGATGGCGACGACTTCCTGACCACCGGTCTTGGGCAGGATACGCTGATCGGCGGCGCGGGCAACGACACGCTGATGAACTCGGCGGGCGATGACAGCCTTGTGGGGGGCGCGGGTGACGACAGCATCGTGGCCACCCTGGGCAACGATACGCTTGAGGGCGGCGACGGCAACGATACGCTGGACGGTGGCGCCGACAACGACAGCCTTTCGGGTGGCGCGGGCGACGACGTGCTCGAAGGCGGGTCCGGCGACGATTACATGGACGGCGGCGACGATCAGGATAGGTTCATCCTGCGCGACGGTTTTGGCACCGATACGATCATAGGCGGTGAAGGTGGTGTAGATTTCGACACCATCGACCTAAGCGCGCTGACCGTCGCTGTGACGGTCACCTATACCGGCAGCGAGGCTGGCACGATCAGCGATGGCACCAATACCATCACGTTTTCCGAAATCGAACATCTGAACCTGACCGATGGCAGCGACACAGTGGATGCTGTCACGAATTGGGCGGATGCCATCCATGTCGACGGGCGCGGCGGCGACGACAGCATCGAAGGCGGCGTCAGTTTGGTAGCTGGCGATACGCTGATCGGTGGGGCGGGCAACGATACATTGCGTGGTTGGGACGGCGACGACACCCTGATCGGCGGTGATGGAAACGACGTTCTTACGGGGGACCAGGGCTCGGACAGCCTGGAGGGCGGTGCCGGGAACGACCAGCTGAGCAGCTATGGCGGCGCAGCGACCCTGTCGGGTGGCGACGGGTCCGATCTCTTCTCGATATTCGATTCTTCCGTCGCTTTCGGCGGCACCCCGGGAATCGACGGCGTCGTCATCGACGGCGGCGAAGGGGGCAGCGATCAGGATCTGGTGTCGCTTGCATCCTTCGCAACCGGCGCCACGGTCACATTCACCGCTGATGAAGACGGCACAATCGCAGCAGGCGGCGAGACGGCCAGTTTCAGCAACATCGAAGCCTTCTACGGCTCCAACTCGGATGACTTGTTCGATGCGACGGCCACCTACTCTGGGCTCATCGGGGATACGCCAGGCGTCATCATCTACGCGCTGAGCGGCAACGATACCGTAATGGGTGGTCGTGGCGGTGACACGCTGGACGGTGGTGACGGAGCCGATTCCATCGACGGCGGCTACGGCGACGACACCCTTTCCGGGGGGAGCGGCGCAGATACGATCAGTGGCGGCTTGGGTAACGATACCATTGATGGCGGTGCCGGCGATGATGTGTTCACCTACGCCGCCGGAGACGGCGCGGATACGATCACCGATTTCAACAGTGGCAACAGCGGCGCCTTGAATGACGGTGACACGACCAACAACGACTTCATCGACCTGTCGGCGTTTTACGACGACATCTTCGAACTGCGCGCCGACTTTGCCGATGACGGCATCCTGAACCAGTCCAACGCGACGGATCCGGGCGGCGATGCCGTCGACTATTCCAACAATGCCCAGTTCGCGCCTGGCGACGGCCTGACATTTCAGGGCGCGAACCAAAGCAGTTTTGCAACCGACAACACAGGCGTCGTCTGTTTTGCAGCCGGTACTTTGATCCTGACCCCATCGGGCAAAGTGCCGATCGAACGTCTTCGTCCCGGTGATCTTGTGGTGACCATGGATAATGGTCCCAAACCCTTGGTCTGGATCGGTAAGCGGCGCCTCGACGCCCTTGAGCTGAACCGAATGCCCCACCTCAAGCCAGTCGAGATCAAACCCGGGGCCTTTGGCGATCACGGCGCTCTTGTCGTGTCGCCCCAGCATGGGCTGCTGCTACGCCTAGAAAAAGAGCAGGTGATGGTCCGGGCCAAGCATCTGGCTGAATTACAGAGCGGCGCGGTGCGCATAAAGAAGGGGTGCCGAAGCGTAACCTACTACCACCTCTTGTTCGAGCAGCACGAGGTGATCTTTTCCAACGGCTTGCCCAGCGAAAGCTTTTTCCCGGGCACAGAGGCGATCAAGACGCTGGACAGCGGTTCCTATGTCGAGTTGATCACGCTCTTTCCTTCACTCAGCAGCGAGCACGGAAAAGATGGTGTCCTGCGAAACTACGCGCAAACAGCCCGAGGATTCTTGCGGCGTAAAGATATTCCCGCAGAAATCAGCGCGCTGAGACCCCTTTAGCCGCCGTTCGTGCGAAAGCAGATTTGTGTCAGGCTACATGGCCAATAGATGACACTTGCCACAAGGACGATGGCCCAGAAGAATGTCTTGGGGCTTCTGCCGTATCCGGGGTTGCGACCCAAAGCCAGTCCTTGAATCTGTCGAAGACTGCTCGGCAGCGCGGAGCGCAGCAGTGTCACAATAAGGCGATTGCGCCGCTTGTCATGGTTCACGGTCGTCTTGCGTTGTTTTCGATCAGAGGTTCAGGGGCGTATCCCTGCGTCTTGCAACGTTACACGGGACCAATCGGCGTGATAGCCCCGGCCCCGGGCGGCAAGCCAAGCAATATTGGCTGTAGGCATTGCTCGGCACGCACGAAACGCGCTGCCCGACCAGCGCCTGTGCCGCGTCGCTGTCGCCGGCAGCAATTACGGTGCTCGCGCCTTTGTTGTCTGCCGGCAGCTTCAGCCCGGGACGGGCCTTGGACGCGGCGTTGACCGGTCCGGGTACCTTGGCCACGAATTTGCCGGGACCATACCGGGCATTTTTCACCTCCGCGCGCCGACCAAAACGGCAAGGTCGGATGGATTGACCGGCGCTGCCTTCATCCGCACCAGGACTTGATTGCCGGTGGTGGCCATCTCCGGGCTTCCGCTTTTTTGGGGGCATGTCGCGTGAACAGGTAGGACAAAGCCGCCCCAACTCCCGCCCGGTACGCGCTCCATACGAGGATGCGCAATGTAACGTCTAGGTGATCTGAGGCATTGGCTCGACCAAAGGCAGGAACCCAAACTGCCCCGGAGGGTTGGTTCTTTGATGAATGAAGGAGCCACCATGTCTACCATCACGACGACCAACCCCGCAAACGGCGAGGCCATCGAGACCTATTCGTTGATGACCAGAAATGAGGCCGTGCAGAAACTGGAGGCCGCGCATGCAGCTTTCCTGGACTGGCGCGGGAAATCCCATGCCAAGCGCGCGCCCTATCTGATACGGATCGCCAAGGTTCTGCGCGACCACGCCGACGAGCTGGCCAAGCTGATGACCCGTGAGACGGGCAAGCTGTACAAGGACGGCAAGACCGAAGTCGAGATCTGCGCCGCGATCCTTGAATACACCGCGCAGCACGGACCTGACGTGCTGGCCGACGAAGAGCGTACCCACGGTACCAAGGGCGCGCGCGGTGTTGTCAGCCATCAACCCATCGGTGTGATCTATTCGATCCAGCCGTGGAATTTCCCGCTTTACCAGCCCGTACGTGTGCTGGCCGCGAACCTCATGGCGGGCAACGCCTGCGTGCTGAAACACGCCAGCATCTGTACTGGATCGGGGCTGCGCCTGCGCGAACTGTGCATCGAGGCCGGCCTGCCCGCAGACCTGTTCCAGGTCATCCTGATCGACCACGACACCAGCGACGCGCTGATCGAACACCCCCTTGTGCGGGGCGTCACGATGACTGGCAGCGACGGCGCCGGCCGGCACATCGGCGGCGTGGCTGCCAAGGCGCTGAAGAAGACACTGCTGGAGCTTGGCTCGAATGATGCCTACCTCGTGCTGGAGGATGCCGACATCGAAACAGCAGTAAAATATTCCGTTATGGGGCGGCTCTACAACAACGGCGAAACCTGCGTATCAGCCAAGCGTTTCGTGGTGACCGAAAAGGTCTATGACGCCTTCGTCTCGGCCTTTGTCGATCAGATGCAGTCGATCGTCATGGGTGACCCGATGGATGAGGACACCCAACTGGGCCCGTTGTCCAGCGACGACCAGTTTCAGACGGTCAAGGAACAGGTAACGCAAAGCATCGCAAAAGGCGCCAAGGTGCTGTGCGGTGGCACCGCGCCCGAGCGCAGCGGCGCCTATTATCCCGCCACCGTGCTGGTGGACGTGGCGCCAGGGATGCCGGCCTATGACGACGAAATCTTTGGTCCGGTTGCCGCGGTGATCCGCGCCCGGGACGACGAGGATGCGATGCGCATCGCCAACGACAGCCGCTACGGCCTTGGCGGCGGGATCTTTTGCCAGGACGAAGAGCGTGCGCTGAAACTCGCCCGCGATCACTTCGACACCGGCATGGTGCGGATCAACTCCTTTGGTGCCGCCGATCCGAACATGCCCTTTGGGGGCGTGAAGGATTCCGGCTATGGCCGCGAACATGGCGGCTTTGGCATGAAGGAATTTACCAACGCAAAGGCGATCTTCCTGCCATGATCACGTTGCACGCTTTGAAATATTCGCGCGCGACCCGTGTCTTGTGGTTGCTGGCCGACCTTGGCCAGCCCTGCAATCGGGTCGACTATGACCGCACCGAGGCCTTCCGCGCCCCCGAAGCGTTGGCACGGGTGCATCCTCTGGGCAAATCCCCGGTCATCGAGGACGAAGGTGAGTTGATCGCCGAATCCGCCACGATCCTGCGTTATCTCGCGGCCAAGTACGGCGACACCACCCACGCACCGCCGCCGGGCACGCCAGCCTTTTGGCAGCACGAGGCGCAGCTGGACTATGTGGAGGCTTCGTTGGCCGAAGCCGCCCTGCAGGCGATTTTGCCCGCCTTTCGCGGCAAGCCCGCGCCGGACGATGCGCTCGCTGCGCTGAACCGCCACCTCGACTACATCGCGCAGGCCATCGGTGATGGCCCGCTGCTGTTCGGGGAGCGGGCCATGTTGGCGGACATCCAGCTGTCTTATATCGTGGCGCTTCTGGCTCGATTTGATCTGCTTACCGACCACCCCGCCATCGCGTCCTATTGGAACGCCCTGCAGAAACAGCCCGGCTACATCGCCGCCACGCAGGCCGCCGGCCCGATGGCTCCGCCTGCGCCATGACTTGGAAAGGAACAGATATGTCCAAGAGAATTCTCGTCGCCGGTGCCAGCGGTAAAACCGGCCGCATCCTGACCCGGGACCTTGTGGATCAGGGCCACAAGGTCGTCGCGCTTACAAGGGACAGCTCGGACATCAGCGTCTTGCCCAAAGCCGCAAACCTGCGCCATGCCGACCTGACTCATTCATGGTCTTGATCGGCTCAGCAAAACGAAGGTCGAACTTCAGTGCCGATTTTTACGGTTGTAGAAGACCGTCCGAAACGGGGGGCTTCACAATTCCCCTATAAGTCATTGATAAATATAATTTATTAAGAATAATCCTATCCGCGGCACGCAAAAAAATATGCGCGCCGCGAAAAAATATGCGCTCACCTACACGACCTTAAAAGTCGAGGTTCGCCACGCTCAGCGCGTTGTCCTGGATGAACTCCCGGCGTGGTTCCACAACATCGCCCATCAGCTTGGTGAACAGATCGTCCGCCTCGGCCATGTCGTCGATGGTCACGCGCAGCAGGGTGCGGGCGTCCGGGTCCAGCGTGGTTTCCCACAGCTGGCCGGGGTTCATTTCCCCAAGCCCCTTGTAGCGCTGAAGGGTCAGACCCTTTTCGCCTTCGTCCAGAATGGCCTGCAACAGGTCCAGCGGGCCGTGGATCATCTGACGGCGATCCTTGCGTTCCAGCACCGCAGGGGTGTTGTAGACGTTCTGCAGGCTTTGGGTAAAGGTGCCGGTCTTGCGCGCCTCGCCTGATCGAAGCATCGGGCCGTCCATGGTCCGAACCTCTTCGACGCCGCGCAGGATGCGCGCCAGGCGAATGCCCTTGTCCTGCGTGATCCGGCCCTGCCAGCCGCGTTCATATTCCAGCGCCACCAGATCCAGACGCGCCGCGACCTTGTCGGCCACGCCTTGCAGGTCGGCATCCACCGCGCCGGGCACAAAGGCCCCGGCAATGGCGGCCTGTTCCAGGATATGGCGCGGGTAATGCGTGGGAAAGGCGTCCAGAACGCGGCGCAGCTGGCGCGCCTCTTCGACCACGCGCACCAGATCCTGACCGACGATGACTTCGCCGTGGCCCAGTTTCAGCTGCGCCCCTTCGATCCCCATCTGGATCAGGTAGTCGTCCAAGGCGGCCTGGTCCTTGAGGTAAACCTCGGATTTGCCACGCGCGACCTTATAAAGCGGCGGCTGCGCGATATACAGGTGCCCGCGTTCGATCAGCTGCGGCATCTGTCGATAGAAGAAGGTCAGCAGCAGCGTGCGGATATGCGCGCCGTCCACGTCGGCGTCGGTCATGATGACGATCTTGTGGTAACGCAGCTTGTCGATGTTGAATTCATCACGGCCAATGCCGGTGCCCAAAGCCATGACAAGGTTGCCGATTTCCTGGCTGCCCAGCATCCGGTCAAACCGCGCGCGTTCGACGTTCAGGATCTTGCCGCGCAGGGGCAGGATGGCCTGTGTGCGGCGGTCGCGCCCGGTCTGCGCCGACCCCCCGGCCGAGTCGCCCTCGACCAGGAACAATTCGGTCTTGGAGGCATCTTTTTCCGAACAATCCTTCAGCTTGGCGGCGTTGAAACTGACGTCCATGGCGGTCTTGCGCCGGGTCAGTTCGCGTGCCTTGCGGGCGGCTTCGCGGGCAAAGGCGGCTTCGATGATCTTGCTGATGATCTGCTTGGCCTGCGCCGGGTTCTCTTCGAACCATTCCTGCAGCTTTTCGTTCATCATGCTTTCGACGGCCGGGCGCACCTCGGACGAAACCAGTTTGTCCTTGGTCTGAGAGCTGAACTTGGGGTCCGGCACCTTGACCGACAGCACGGCGGTCAGACCTTCGCGCGCGTCATCGCCGGTAAAGTTGACCTTCTCGCGCTTGGCGATCCCGGTTTCCTGCGCGTATTTCTGGATCGTCCGCGTCAGCGCCCCGCGAAAGCCCGCCAGATGCGTGCCGCCATCGCGCTGCGGAATGTTGTTGGTAAAGGGCAGGACGTTTTCGTGATAGCTGTCGTTCCACCACATGGCGATTTCGACGCCGATGTCGTCCTTTTCGCCGATGATATAGATCGGCTCGTCCATGACGGACTGCTTGTGCCGGTCCAGGTATTTGACGAATTCCTTCACGCCGCCTTCGTAGAACAGCTCAGAGCGCAGCGGCTCGGTCGGGCGTTCATCCTCAAGAATGATCCGCACGCCCGAGTTCAGAAAAGCCAGTTCGCGCAGGCGTTTTTCCAGCGTCTCGAAACTGTAGTCAAGGTTGCTGAAAGTATCGGTCGAGGCAAGAAAACGCACCTCGGTCCCGGTTTCGCCCTCGGCGTCGCCGACCACGCGCAGGTGTTCCGTCGTCTCGCCATGTTCGAACTTGGCGAAATGTTCCTTGCCGTTGCGCCAGACGCGCAGCTCCAGCCAGACCGACAGCGCGTTCACCACCGAAACGCCGACCCCGTGCAGACCGCCCGAAACCTTGTAGGAATTGCTGTCGAATTTGCCACCCGCGTGCAGCTGGGTCATGATGACCTCGGCGGCGGAAACGCCTTCTTCGGCGTGGATGGCGACCGGAATGCCGCGCCCGTTGTCACGCACCGAAACGCTGCTGTCGTCATGGATTTTGACGTGAACATAGTCGGCGTGCTTGGCCAATGCCTCGTCGATGCCGTTGTCCACGACCTCGTAGACCATGTGATGCAGGCCCGAGCCATCGTCGGTGTCCCCGATATACATGCCGGGACGCTTGCGAACAGCCTCCAAGCCCTTGAGAACCTTGATGGAATCTGCGCCGTATTCTTCGGGGGCGCCTGCAGCGTCGGACATGCCGTCTTCCTTTGTTATTTTGTCCGGATTTATAGCGGTATCAGGGGGGAATGTCACGCCGCAGACACAAGATTTGGTATCAATTCCCCAGACGCGCCACGAGCGATTCACCCGCCTCGTCCGTCACTTCCAGATGCTGGGCCCGGTCGCCCAGATCCCCGAAAAGCTCGGGGCCCGTTCCGGTCATCCAGGCCTGTGCCCCAAGCGCGCAAATCTCGTCATAAAGCGCGGCACGGCGGCCTGCATCCAGGTGCGCGGCAACCTCGTCCAGCAACACGATCGGAGGCGCGCCAAGGTCCTGCGCCAGGGCACGCGCATTGGCCAGGATCAAGGAGATCAACAGCGCCTTCTGCTCCCCCGTCGAACAGTCGGACGCCGGCACTCCCTTTGCCGCGAATACCCCGTACAGATCCGCCCGATGCGGCCCGACCAGTGACCGCCCCGCCGCCATGTCGCGAAACCGGCTTTCGGCCAGGGCGGCGCGCAGATCGGCTTCGCTCTGGGGCATTTCGCCCTCGGTCTGGGTCAACTCCAGTTCGGCCACCGGGAACTGCGTCTCGGCCTCTTGCTGCGACAGGGCCAACCGCTCGACGCTGGCAACGCGGTTGGCATGCACGGCGGCCCCCGCCTTGGCCATCTGCGCCTCAAGCGCGCCATACCAATGGGCATCGCGCACCTGCTCTTTCAGCAGGCGGTTGCGCTCGCGCATGGCCTTTTCGTAATCCAGCACCGCCTGCGCATGATCGGGGAAAAACGACAGGGTCATGCGATCAATGAAGCGCCGCCGACCCTCGGCGCCTTCGATCCACAAACGGTCCATCGCCGGGATCAACCAGACCACCCGCGCGACCCGCCCCAAGGCCACCTGAGACGCCGCCTTGTCGTCGATCTGAACCTGACGCGCCGCACCATTCTCAGAGGAAAAGGCGATCTCGTGCGCGCCGTCCGGGCCATTCAAGGTGCCCGCGATCTTCCAGCCCAGCGCCTCGGGCCGGCGTGCCATTTCCGCCGCCGAGGCCCGGCGCAGCCCGCGTCCGGGGGAAAACAATGACACCGCTTCGATCAGGTTGGTCTTGCCCGCGCCATTCGGCCCGTAAATGGCCACAGGGCGCGCATCCATGTCCAGCCGCACCAACCGGTGCGACCGGAAATGCGACAGGGTCAGACGCGACAGATACATCTACGCGCCTCCCCTTCTCTTCTTCTTGGTCAAAATACTCCCGCCGGAGGCACGATTTTTCGCAGAAAAATCGCCCTGCTCAGACGCGCATCGGCATGACGACATAGACCGCGCTGGTGTCATTGCCTTCGCGCATCAACGTGGGGTCGCCCGACGAATTGAACATGAACACCGCGTTCTCGCGATCCACCTGAGACGCGATTTCCAGCAGGTACTTGGCGTTGAATCCGATTTCCAGCGGCTCGTCGCCATAGGCCACGGCCAGCTCTTCCTCGGCGGCGCCGCTGTCGGGGGCGTTCACCGACAGGATCAGGCGATCCTCGTCCAGTTGCAGCTTGACGGCGCGCGAACGTTCCGACGACACGGTGGCCACACGGTCCACCGCCTTGGCGAACTCGCTGGCGTCCACTTCCAGCTTGCGGGTGTTGCCCTGCGGAATAACGCGGGTGTAATCCGGAAAAGTGCCGTCGATCACCTTGGAGGTCAGCGTGATTTCCGGCGTCGCAAAGCGCACCTTGGTTTCCGACACCGACACGGCGATATCCATGTCGTCATCATCCAGCAGCTTGCGCATTTCACCCACGGTCTTGCGCGGCACGATCACGCCAGGCATGTCCCCCGCCCCATCAGGCAAGGGCGCGTCAATCCGCGCCAGGCGGTGACCATCGGTGGCAACGCAGCGCAGCACCTTGCCACCATCGGCGTCGGCCACGTGCATGTAGACACCGTTCAGGTAATACCGGGTTTCCTCGGTCGAGATGGCGAATTTCGACTTGTCGAACAACCGCCGCAGCACGGCGGCCTTGGCGGTGAAATTCGACGCGTATTCCGAGCTGGCCATGACCGGGAAATCATCCCGCGGCAGCGTTGCAAGCGAAAAGTTCGACCGCCCCGCCGCGACGGTCAACCGCCCCGTGCCCGCCTCTTCGGTCAGCGACACCAGCGCGCCATCCGGCAGCTTGCGGACGATTTCATGCAGGGTCACGGCCGACACGGTCGTGCCGCCGGCCTTTTCGACCTGCGCGGGGGCCTTGTCCTGCACCTCGATGTCCAGATCGGTGGCGCGGAAGGTGACGGTATCGCCCTCGGCTTCGATCAGCACGTTGGCCAGGATCGGAATGGTGTTCCGACGCTCAACAACCGATTGCGCCTGCGCCACGGCGCGCAGCAGCGTCGCCCGTTCAATGCTGATCTTCATTGCCCTACCCTCTGCAAAGCCGGAGGCGCACCCTAGCCTGTGGATGCGCGCACTCCAAGCCCGTTTTCACGTTTTGTCGGACGGTTGTCAAAGCCCGTCAAGGTCCCGTCAAGCCAAAGGGGCGATCCAAGGACCGCCCCGATCAAACCTGTTGTGCCAGAGTCTCAGGATCAGGCTTCCAATGCGCGGCGCAGCATTTCCACATCCTCGTCGATCTGGCCGTCCTGCTGGCGCAGCTCTTCGATGCGGCGCACCCCGTGCATGACGGTGGTGTGGTCGCGCCCGCCAAAGCGGCGTCCGATTTCCGGCAAGCTGCGCGAGGTCAGCTGTTTGCACAGGTACATCGCCACCTGCCGCGGGCGGGCAAAGGTGCGCACACGCTTGGGCCCGACGATATCCGACAGGCGGATGTTGTAGTGGTCCGCCACCTTGCGCTGGATCTCGTCGATGGAAATCTTGCGCTCCGAGGCGCGCAGCACATCGGCCAAGCTGTCGTGCACCAGATCCATGTTGATCGGCTTGCCCACAAGGCTGGCAAAGGCGAACAAACGGGTCAAAGCCCCTTCGAGAACGCGCACATTGGTGCTGATCCGTTGGGCGAGGAATTCCAGAACGCCATCGTCGATCTGAAGGCCCGGGTAGTGGGCGCGGTACATTTCCGCCTTGGTCTGAAGGATGCCCAAGCGCAGCTCGTAATCCGTCGGGTGCAGGTCGACCACAAGACCCGATTGCAGACGCGACCGAATGCGGTTTTCCAGGTCCTTGATCTCGTCGGGGGCACGATCGGCCGAAATGATGATCTGTTTGTTCTGATCGACCAGCGCGTTGAAAGTGTGAAAGAACTCTTCCTGCGTGCTGTCCTTGCCGGCGATGAACTGCACGTCATCGACCATCAGCACGTCGACGCTGCGGAACATTTCCTTGAAATCCATCATCCGGCGTTCGCGCAGCGCCTGCACGAACCGGTACATGAACTGTTCCGCCGACAAGTAAAGCACGACCAGACCGGGATTGCGCGCCCGCAATTCCCACGCGATGGCGTGCATCAGGTGGGTCTTGCCCAGGCCGACGCCGCCATACAGGAACAGCGGGTTGAACGTGACGGGGCCGCCTTCTGCCACGCGCTTGGCTGCCGCATGGGCCAATTCGTTCGGCTTGCCCACGACAAAGCTGTCAAAGGTGAACCGGCTGTCCAGAGGCGCGCCGGGCAGTTCATCGCGCGCAGGTTGGGCGGCGGCGGCAGGCTCGGGCTTGGGCGCGGGCGGCGTGGCAACGGAATTGGCGGCATCCCCGACCTTGAAGGTCAGACGTCTGACACCGGGATTCACGCTGGCGATCTGCGAGATCAGCAAATCCCCAAAATTCTGCGACACGTAGTTTCCAAAGAAATTCGTCGGGGCGTCGAATCGTGCGACCCCCCCTTCCAGACCACAGAATCGGAGCGGCTTGATCCAGGTCTGATAGTTGTTGTCCCCCACCGTCTTACAAATCGTTGTTTGTAATGCGCCCCACTGTTCGTCAGTCATTTGTCCCCGTTCCGTGTCTTCGTCTTGCCTATGCCCGCACCGGCTGCAAACCCGGCGGCTGTCACTTGCTCGCAAACAATACGCAGCCATCCCATGCCAATGCGGCATGAGTTTGGCCTTGGGCCTTGAGTGTCTGCGATGGCAGCCCTGGCAGCAGCTAGAGCAAGGCCGATGCGACCCGCGTTTTGTCATTGGACATGGCCGGGGTTTCCCCCGCTACTGTCGCACGCCTTGGCAGCGGCATTCAGCATTCGAACGCAGTGTCAGAAGCGATCCTGACCCCGCGTTGGCAACCTGTCCCCCCTGCGATGTGACTCGCTTGGGGAAATTAGCAAGCTTGCCATCGTTCGGGCAACTGATCTTCGCATCTTGACTCGGGATTCCCGGAAAAGAATCTCTTTCCGTGTCAAATAGTTACAGAAACGAAAAACGGCGCCACATATAGTGGCGCCGCCTAAATAATTACACATTATGTAGTGGTGGGCTTAGCCCAGCGACTTCACACGCGATGCCAGACGCGACATTTTGCGCGATGCGGTGTTCTTGTGGAAAACGCCTTTGGTGACGCCGCGCATCAGTTCGGGCTGTGCCTCGCGCAGAGCGGCGGTTGCGGCCTCTTTGTCGCCCGATGCGATGGCTTCTTCGACCTTGCGCAGGAAGGTGCGGATGCGCGAACGGCGGGCTTTGTTGACTGCAAAACGCTTTTCGCTCTGACGTGCGCGTTTCTTCGACTGGGGCGAATTGGCCATGATGATCTGTCCTGGTTTTTCGTGTCTGAATTTCGAATGCGCAACGCCTACGAGACCCGAATTTCCTGTCGGACCGATTCTTGCCTAGCGGGCATCACGCGCATGTATCACCGGCGCCTATACAGCGCCGGGGTCTTGTGGGCAAGGCCTTTCCGACCTTGCCCCCTTGTCTCAGCGGTCGCGGAACTGTGCGCTGCGCTTTTCGGTGAAGGCGGCCATGCCTTCCTTTTGGTCATCGGTCGCGAACAGCGAATGGAACAGACGGCGTTCGTAAAGCAACCCCTCTGACAGGGTTGTTTCATAGGCCCGGTTGACTGCTTCCTTGACCGCAATCGTGGTCAGCATCGACTTTTCGGCGATCTTGTCCGCGGCGGCGCGGGCCTCTTCCATCAGGGTCTTGGCCGGAACGACGCGGCTGACCAGCCCCGAACGCTCGGCTTCGTCCGCATCCATGAAGCGGCCCGTCAGATTCATTTCCATCGCCTTCGACTTGCCGACAAAGCGCGTCAGGCGCTGAGTGCCGCCAAGGCCGGGCATGACGCCCAGGTTGATTTCCGGCTGGCCAAACTTGGCCGTGTCCGCCGCGATGATGAAATCGCACATCATCGCCAGCTCGCAACCGCCGCCCAGCGCATAGCCGGCCACCGCTGCGATGATCGGCTTGCGGGTGCGGCAGATGGTTTCGCCTTCGCGTCCGAAGAAATCGGACAGGAACATGTCGACATAGCTTTTCTCGGACATCTCCTTGATGTCCGCGCCAGCGGCGAATGCCTTGGTCGATCCGGTGATGATGATGCACCGCACCTTGTCGTTCTGGTCCGCATCGGTCAGGGCGTCACCCAATTCACCCAGCAGGTGCGAATTCAACGCGTTCAACGCGTCGGGGCGATTCAGCTTGATCGTGCAGACGTGGTCTTCGACTTCGACGATGATCGTCTCATAGGCCATAGGGTTCGGCTCCGGTCCATTTCCGTCAGGCGCTAACGCTTACCATTCTCGCGCCTTGGTTCAAGCTATCTTTGACACGAAGGGCAGTAGAAGGACGACCGCCCCGACTGGACGATTCGCCTGACATGATCGGTACAGCCCGGGGTTTTGCAGGGTGCCCCCTCTCTGCCGTAGACGTCGAAACTGTGCTGAAAATATCCAAGTTCTCCATCAGCTTGCCGAAAATCCTTCAGGCTGGAACCGCCGGCTTCGATGGCTTCGGACAGCACCTGCCGGATGATCGGAACAAGCGCGGCAATGCGCCGCTGGGCGATTTTCGTGACGCGGCGTGCTGGGTGAATTCGGCCACGGTAAAGCGTTTCGCAAACGTAGATATTGCCCAGACCGGCGACGATTTTCTGATCCAGAAGCGCCGATTTGATCGGCATGGAACGCCCCTTGAGCGCCGCCACCAGATGGGATTCGCTGAACCCGTTGCCCAAGGGTTCCGGCCCGATCGAGGCCAGCAGCGGATGCGCCTCGGCCGTGGCCGTGGGCAGCAGATCCATCGCGCCAAAGCGGCGCGGATCGTTAAAGGTGATGCGCGCGCCATTTGCCATGTCCAGCACCACATGGTCATGCTTTTCCGGCGCGGGGTGGTCGTGCACGAACTGCCCCAGGGGATCGCCCGACACCAGCATCCGCCCCGACATGCCCAGGTGGATCAACAGGCTTTCGCCCCGGTCCAGATCCGCAAGGATATACTTCGACCTCCGCCGCAGTCCCAGAACCCGCGCACCGGTCAGCCGCTGTGCCATGTTGTCCGGAAAGGGCCAGCGCAGGTCGGGCCGGTTCACCCGTGCCAGCGTGATCACCTGCCCTTCCATCGCGGGGGCAAGACCACGGCGGACGGTTTCGACCTCTGGCAATTCGGGCATCTTACCTCTTGTTGATTTCCAACGCGTTGAGAATGCAGTCCTTGAACACGTCGTGGCCGGTGATCCAACGCAGGATATAGGCCGAGCGACCGTCCTCGAATTCGAGCCTGTAGGACTCGGAGCTATCCTGCTCTGCCCAGACAAGCTGTGCAAGGTCATAGGTCTGGTGCCGGAACCGCCAATCCAGTTTGTGCATCTCGTTGCCATCCAGGACGATGCGCAACCGATAGTTCAAGGTGCACAGATAGGCACTGCCCGCCAGAAAGACGACCAACGCGATCCAATCCGATCCACCCCTCATTTCACCCATCTGGAACAACAGGATCACGATCCAGACAATCAGAAGCGGCGGCAGGTACTTGGCGCCCTTGGTCGCCTCGAACAGCGCCATCCCACCGATCTGTTTCGGCCCCCTCTTGGTGCCTGCATTGTAGATGGTGCGCGCATCCTGACCGTGTTCGGAAAAGAAGACCTTGACCCCCTTGCGCATGTCCTTGAAGCCGAAAAGCCTGCGGAACAGGACAAAGCGCAGCAGGGGCACCGTGATCACCAACGGAACGATGCAGTACATCAGCAACATGGTCATCTGAAATGGCTCCCCTGATTTGCGCGGATTTGACCGTTTGTCCTTTGACTCGCATGAGTTTAAGCACAAATGCGACAGTAGGATGGCTGGATCGGACCGATTGCATGACTGAACCGCATGAAAAGACGACGCATTTCGGGTTTCAGGATGTTCCCGAACAGGAAAAGGCGGGGCGCGTTCAGGGTGTCTTCAACTCTGTCGCATCAAAATACGACGTGATGAACGACGCCATGTCCCTTGGCATCCACCGCATCTGGAAAGACGCGATGATGGACTGGCTTGCCCCGCGCCCCGGTCAGAAACTGCTGGATGTGGCCGGCGGCACCGGTGACATTTCGTTTCGCTTTCTGAAACGGGCGGGCAGCGGACATGCCACCGTGCTGGACCTGACCGAACCCATGCTGATCGAAGGCCGCAAACGCGCCGAGGCCGATGCCATGGCCGACAGCCTTGATTGGGTGGTCGGCGACGCCATGGCCCTGCCCTTTGCCGACAACACCTTTGACGTCTACACGATCTCGTTCGGCATCCGGAACGTGACCCGCCCCCAAGAGGCCCTGAACGAAGCCTTCCGCGTCCTGCGCCCTGGGGGGCGCCTGATGGTGCTGGAATTCAACCAGATCCCCAATGACCTGATGCAAAAGGTCTATGACCTTTATTCGTTCAACATCATCCCGCGCCTTGGCCAGGCCATCGCGGGAGATCGCGACAGCTATCAGTACCTTGTAGAATCCATTCGTAAATTCCCTGATCAGGAAACCTTTCTTGGGATGGTGCGCGCGGCCGGATTCGACAACGCCAAATATCGTAACCTGTCGATGGGCATCGCCTGTCTGCATTCGGGGTGGAAAATCTAGGTGCGCGGTCCTCACAACATCTGGCGCCTGATCCAGACCGGCGCAACGCTGGAACGCACCGGCGCCATGCGGTCGGTGCTGGACGCGATGGAGGCCCCCGCCCCCCTGCGCATCGCCGCGCGCGTTCTGGGCTGGCCGTTGAAATGGCTTGGCGAAAAGGGTGATCCTTCGATGCCCGCGCCATCGCGCGCCCTGACCGCGCTTGGCCCCGCCTACATCAAGTTCGGCCAGATCCTGTCGACCCGCCCCGACGTGGTGGGTGATATCATGGCGCAGGAATTGCGCATCCTTCAGGATAAACTGCCGCCATTTTCGGTGGCCCAGGCCAAGGCCGCCGTCGAGGCCGAGCTTGGCCGCCCCATAAACGAGGTCTTTTCCGAGTTCTCCGAACCGGTCGCCGCCGCCTCGATCGCGCAGGTCCACAAAGCCCGGCTTGTCGAAACCGGAGAGGTCGTCGCCGTCAAGGTGCTGCGCCCCGGGATCGAACGCGCCTTTCGCCGCGACATCGACGCCTTCTACTTTTCGGCCTCCGTGATCGAAGCGCTTTCCCCCGCCTCGCGCCGGTTGCGCCCAACAGACGTGATCGCCCACTTCGAAGGCGTCGTCATGGGCGAACTGGACTTGCGGCTGGAAAGCGCCTCGGCCAGTGAATTCGCTGCCAACACCGGCACCGATGCCGGCTTTCAACTACCTGAAATAAAATGGAAATACTCGGGTCGCCGGGTCATGACGCTGGGCTGGGCCGATGGCCTGCCGCTGGGCGACAACGCGGCGCTGGACGCCGCCGGGCATGACCGTGTTGCGCTGTCGGAACGGGTCCTGCAACTGTTCCTAAGCCACGCCCTGCGCGACGGGTTCTTTCACGCCGACATGCACCAGGGCAACCTGAAGGTCGCCGCCAATGGCGATATCATCGCCTATGATTTCGGCATCATGGGGCATATCGACGAATACACCCGCCGCGTCTATGCCGAGATCCTCTATGGCTTTATCCGGCGCGATTATCAGCGGGTCGCCGAGGTGCATTTCGAGGCAGGCTATGTACCCGCCGACCGCGACGTCGACGAATTCGCCCGCGCCCTGCGCGCCGTCGGCGAACCGATTTTCGGCATGGATGCCACCGGCATTTCGATGGGCAAACTGCTGGCCTACCTGTTCGAGGTGACCGAACGCTTTGGCATGGAAACCCGCACGGAACTGATCCTGTTGCAGCGCACCATGGTCGTGGTCGAAGGCGTCGCGCGCTCGCTCAACCCCAACATGAACATCTGGAAGACCGCCCAGCCCGTCGTCGAGGATTACATCAAGCAGTCGATCGGGCCGCGTGCGATTGCCCGCGATCTGGGGCAGACGCTGCGCGTCCTGTCGCGCTTTGGCCCCCGCCTGCCCACCCTGGTCGAGGCAGCCCTGATCCGGCAATCGACCGAACCGGTCAAGCGGGTCGACCACCCGTGGCGCGCCCGGGTGGCCTATGTTCTGCTGGGTCTGGCGGTCGGAGTCGGTTCCGTCCTGATGTGGCAGTCCCTTTAACGCCTTAGCCCGCCGTGGGCGTGCGCAGGCCGGTCACCATGGTCGACGGGATCTCGGTTCCGTCGGACAGGCGCACCACGATGTCATTGTCGTCCGAGCGGACCTCGACAATCCGGTTATAGCTAAGCGGCGTCGCCGTCGCCAAAAGCGTCTGACCTTCGTAGTGTTCGATCTGGAAGCTGTAGACATCGACCGGCAGCAGCGCGCCCTCTTCGTCGGTGCCGGTCCAGACAACGTCTTCGGGCAGCCCGTTCAGATCAAAGGTCTGCACCAGATCGCCGCTGGAATTCCTGACCAGAAGCTTGGCCGAATCCGCATTCTCCGGATACTCGGGCCGGATCGAGATCGGGCTGTCGTTGAACCAGACCGGAGCCCGCGCCAGCGCCTCCATCCCGATCCACTGACCGGCCTGCTGCAAACCGGCGCCGCCCAGCTGCGCCGCCATCTCTTTCAGCAGGTCATTGGTCAGCACCTGCTGTTCGACCGACGAAAAGGTCGCCAGCTGGGTCGCATAATCCGTCGAATCAACCGGGTTCAACGGGTCCTGGTTTTGCACCTGAACCGTCAACATGCGGATGAACGTATCGAAATCCGAACTGAGCGCCGCATTCGCGTCGCTCTTGCTTTCGCTGGCTGCAACACGGGTCTGAATGCCCGCAGCCGAAGTTGCCGAACTGACGTCAACCATTCTGGTACCTCATATCCTGATATCCATTCCGCCCGTCTGGGCGATTGTTTCGGTGATCGGCCCTGGCGATTCGTCCTGCGTCAGCCCCGGCTTGCCGCTGGCAATCCCGCCCTCCGCGCCCTGATCCCCCTCGGGGCCGCTGCCCTGGGGGCGGTCATCGCCAAAGGTGAACCCGGCCGCCTCATGGCCCGCCTCTGCCAGATCCTGCGCCAACTGGTCGATGTTCCGACGCAGCAGATCCAACGTTTCCGGCCGATCGGCCTGAATATGCACCGTCATCCCCTGCTCGCCGGCAATCAGCCGCATATGCACCCGGCCCAGCTCTTCGGGGCTCAGGCGAATGTCGATCTGACCCTCTGTCAGCCGCGGCAAGTTTTCGGAAATCTGACGCAGAACGGCGGCCGAGGCCTCTCGGTGTGTCGCGGCGCTTTGGCCCGTTTGCGCGCCGGTCACGGTTTGCAGGCGCATTTCCTCTGTCGCTGCGACAGTGAACATGTCGGCTCGCTCCGAATCGGATGTGGGCACCCTTGGCTCCATCAAGGACGGGTTGGTGACCTGCGCGTCCACAAGGCGGATTTGCGCGGGAACCAACGGCGCACTGGGGGCCGCTTTCAGCGGTTCCGCCATCTTGGCCATGCCAGTATCCGGGACATCATCGCGCCGCCTTGCCCCGGCCGCAACCGGAGCCGTTTCGGTATTCCCGACCGTTTCCCGGGCCAGCCCCGCAAAGGTAATGCCGGCCGAAGTCTGGGCTGCAACCGGCACCACCATGGCCTCGGGGGCCACAGCGGCGGCAGGCACAGGCGCCTGAACGGGCGGTTCAGACGGGCGCTGGATCTCCGCGCCCGGCAAAGCGCCGGTGAAGGGCGCACGCGCCGGTTCGACAGCCGGGGCGTTCCAAACGCCTGACGCAAAGGCAGCGGGCATCGCCGGGGCAGGATCGCGCAGCGCTGTAACAGGGTCACCCGGACGATATTCAAAGCTGTCCGCCGATGGCAAAACCGGCGTGTTGACCACGGATACCCGCACCTGGGGATTGTCGACATCCATTGGCGAACCCGCAAGGACGGACCCAACCGGCTGGCTGGTTTCGATCACTCCGGTCACGCGGTCCGATGGCTTTGCGGCAAAGCTGACCTGAACGCCCCCCTCTGACGGCACCTCATGCCGCGCCGTCCGAATCGCTGCGCCGAACCCTTGGATGTCCACCGGCCTCTGATCTTCTCTGCCCTGCGATGGTCTGCCAACATCGGGCAGTTTCGGGCCGACTTCGTTTCCTACAGGCGCGACCTGCCGAAACGTCTCGGCCGCAGCAAGATCAGGCTGCTTTGCTGTGGGCTTGAACATCGGCTCCGCCGGTCCGCTGGATGCAACCGGCGGCGCCATTTCGGGAACCACGGGTGTTGCTTCCAGCCGAGAGCCCTGCGGCGCCACAGGCAACGGCGGCTTCGAAGCGACCGGGTTCAACACATCCGCTGACGATGTTTCTGCCCCCGGGATCATACGGCCAAAGCGTTGCCCTTGCGGCGTCACCAAAGACGACTCTGCGGGCGCCGTTTGCGAAACAGGGGCGGGAATTTCAGCTTGTTTGAAATCGCTTCTGGTCACAGGCGTGAATACCGCAGTCCCGCCTTGCCCGGGCTCTGCGCGCGCCTGCTCTGGCGGCACGACAGCGCGCGAAATTTCCCGGGTCAAAACGGCATCACCCTGAAGCGTATCGGGGGCCATCTGAACCCGCGCTGAGGACTGCAAAGGACTCTGCGGTGCCAGAGGTGCATCTGCACGAACCCCGACCATGCCGCCATCAAGTTGTGTCAACATCGGCCGTCCCTGTCCGTGCAGAGGGCGGTCCATGGGCAGTGCCCCCACGCTGGGCGGCACAGGCGTAGTACGTTCGCCCTGAACGCTGTCGGTGGCTTTCGCCGCTGGCAGGTCTGCCGCCAATGCGCCCGGCACCGACCAAGCCATGTGTCGGATTTCCTGCGACGGGGAGGTGTCCGCAAAACCGGTGGTTCGGGTCGATTCGCTACCGGGCACCTCGGCCCTTTCCATCGGCACCGGGGCTTGCGGCATGGGTCCTGCCGCACTGCTGCGGCGAACGCTTTGAAATGCCACAACGCCCGGCATTTCCGTCTCACTTTGCTTTTCGAACCGTGCGAAATCCTCGGCCTCGGGTCTATCGTCCCAGGGTTCTTCCAGCGTCTGCGCGGCGTCCATATCGTCATCGATCATGGCACTGTCGTCGGCCGAGGCCGCGGCCTCGATCGCCTCTGGCTCTGCGACAGCCTGCTGCGGATCGGCGTCTTTTTCGGGGGTTTGGCCCGCCAGTTGATTGAACACTTCGGAAAAATCAGCGCCCTCGCGCGCCTGTTTGGGCGCACCGTCGACCGGGGGTTTCGGAGCCAGTCCAAGAAGACTGGTGAGCTGGATAAGCATTTGCGTGCCTCGGGATTTCTTCCGTCGCTCCTTTCTAGATCGCACATCCTTACCGGTTCTTTACCGCCTTCGCAGAAAACTGGGTGAAGTGAGTCGAATTGGAGACAACACAATGGATATCCCCCCGATCCCTGCCGCCCCCAGGCAGATACAGGACAAGGCGCTGAAAGCCGCCGCACAGGGTCTCGAAGCCAGCTTTCTGGCCGAAATGCTCGAGGCTGCCGGCGTTGGAAAGACCCCCGAAAGCTTTGGCGGCGGCGCGGGCGAGGATCAATTCTCGTCCTTCCTGGTGCAGGAACAGGCCCGCGCGATGGCCGCCAAGGGCGGTATCGGCCTTGCCGACACGCTTTATCGTTCAATGAAGGAGAAATTCGATGACCAATGACACCGACCTTATCCGCCTGGAAGAACTCATCGCAGCCGAGCGGCAGGCCCTGCTCGAAGGTGACTTTGACCGAATCGCCGACCTGATGGAGGAAAAGCAGGATCTGGCATTCGGGCTGGCCAAGACCACAAATGACGAAACCAAGGTCGCGCCGCTGCGCGACGGGCTGCGCCGGAATCAGGAGCTGTTCGATCACGCGCTGGCCGGTTTGCGCAATGTCGCGAACCGCCTGAATCACCTGAACCACCTGCGCAAAACACTGGACACCTATGACGAAAAGGGCCGTCGCACACCGCTGAGCACACCGGCAGAAAACAAGCTGGAACGCAGGGCGTGAGAATTTGGTTCAAATTGGCTGAAATGGACCGTTCGGAATTAGCGCAACGTTAGGATTCCGGACCCATGTTGGCCCTGCACTCGGAAGGGTGGCACAGGCCGGAAACGCCGGGCTGTAAACGTCAGAAAGACGTCAGAGATGCCTTAACCGGCAAATGAAACCGGCGCAAAAGCGCCAACTAGCAAGGACAAAATGCATGTCTAGCATCCTGACGAACAACGGCGCCATGGTGGCGCTTCAGACCCTGAAATCGATCAACTCGGGCCTGGCCCAGACCCAGTCGGAAATCTCGACCGGCAAGCGGGTTTCCAGCGCCAAGGACAACTCGGCGGTTTGGGCGATCTCCAAGGTCATGGAGGCCGACGTTAAGGGCTTCAAGGGCATCTCGGACAGCCTCAACCTGGGTCAGTCGACCGTCGCCGTGGCCCGCCAGGCCGCTGAAACGACGACTGAGCTGCTGACCGACATCAAGGGCAAGATCGTCGCCGCACAGGAAGAAAACGTCGATCGTGAAAAGATCCAGACCGACATCAACGCCCTGCGCGACCAGATCTCGGCTGTTGTGGGCGCAGCCCAGTTCAACGGCCTGAACCTGCTGTCCAACACCGACAAGACGGCCAACACCGGCAGCATCAACGTGCTGGCATCGCTTGACCGTTCGGGCACCGGTGTAACCGCAAGCGACATCAATGTCGGCAAGCAGGACCTTGGCACCGGCGCTTCGGCGATCACCGGTACGGCCCAGGCAACCGGCGGCACCCAGATGTCCGGCGCGGCAGCGGGCGCAGCTATCACCCTGACGGGTGCCGGCACCGCACCGACCACGACCTTCACCATTGTTCCGGACGAAGTTGCTGCAGGCGTTGGTTATGCCATCACCCTGGCATCCGGCGCATCGGGTCTGGCCGGAGCGAACACCGCTGCGACCACAGGCAAACCGTCCGAGATCATGTATGTGGCTCGCGATGGCGATACCGCTCAGGACGTCTTTGACGGTCTGAACGATGCCATGGTCAAGCACCTCGAAGCCAACGGTGTGGATACTGCCGATCTGTCGATGTCCTTTACCGCATCGACCGGCGCCGTGGCCGTGACCGGATCGACCACCACCGGCAACAACGTGTCGTTCCGCGCGGATACCTTTGCTGCGGCCGGCAACACCATCGGTGGCCGCCTCGAATCGCTCAGCGATATCGACGTGACCACCCAGGCGGGCGCTGATGCGGCTCTCGAAGAAATCGAAGGTCTGATCCAGATCTCGATCGACTCGGCTGCAAACTTCGGTTCGGCCCAGGGCCGCATCGAAACCCAGACCGACTTCATCACCGGCCTGACCGATGCGCTGAAGTCCGGGATCGGCACCCTTGTCGACGCCGACATGGAAGAGGCCTCGGCCCGTCTGCAGGCCCTGCAGGTCCAGCAGCAGCTGGGTGTCCAGGCGCTGTCGATCGCCAACCAGGCACCGCAGCAGCTTCTGTCGCTGTTCCGCTAATGGTCCTGATCGGAGGCCGGTCAACCGGCCTCCGATCTCCATATATCCATCGTAGCCACAACCAGAAGGTTTTGCAGTGAACGCCCATTCCCTTGCCCAGCACGCCTATTCGCAGACGGCGCGGACGACAAAGACGCCCCGTGGCACCGAATACGAACTGATTGCCCGCGTAACCCATCGCATCAAGTCAGCCGCAGAAGCCGGGCCCAAGGCCTATCCAAGACTGGTCGAAGCGCTTTCGGAAAACCAGCGCCTTTGGACCATGTTGGCGGTCGACGTCGCCGACAAGGAAAACGGCCTGCCCCAAGATCTAAGGGCGCGTATCTTCTACCTGGCCGAGTTTGTGCAAAAACACACCTCCCAGGTCTTGATGAAGCAAGCTCGGATTACCCCCCTTCTGGAAATAAATGCCGCCGTCCTGCGTGGACTGAGCGGTCGGAGAACAACCTGATGAGCGGATTGGTTCTGAAACTTGGCCCTCGCGAACGCGTCTTGATCAACGGGGCCGTCATCGAAAACGGGGATCGGCGCAGCCGGCTTTCCATCGTGACCCCGAATGCGAATGTCTTGCGGTTGCGCGACGCCATTCATCCCGAAGAAGCGCAGACACCCGTGCGGCGCCTTTGCTATACCGCCCAGCTGATCCTGACCGGTGACGCAGAGCCTGGTGATGCGAAAAAACAATTGCTGCCTCGGATCGAGGAGCTGAGCCATATCCTGATCGACCCGGACAGCCGCCGCCTGTTGGCGCAGGCCAGCAACGCCCTGCTGACGGAACAGTTCTATCAGTGCCTCAAAGCGCTGCGCGCCTTGATCCCGCGAGAGGACCGGCTTTTGGCCGCGTCTCGGCAATGAGCTTTCAGCCGGTCATTGTCGGCAGCGGTCTGGTCGGGTGGCAATTCCTCAAGGCCACCCAGGATACACAGCGCCAGGTTTTCGAAAAGTCCGCCGACCTTGTGCGCGACACGGACTACTTCAAGGAAAACATCGGTCAGATCAAGACCGCCGAAGACCTGGTGTCCGACCGCCGGCTGTTGCGGGTCGCGCTTGGGGCCTTTGGACTGCAGGATGATATCAACAATAAGTTTTTCATCCGCAAGATCCTGGAAGAAGGCGGCGCAGACCCGCAAAGCCTGGCCAACAAGCTGTCCGATGATCGCTACGGCGCAATCGCCAGCGCTTTTGCGTTCGATTCGCCGGTCGGGGCGCGGACGCAACTCAGTTATTTCGGCGATGAAATCGTCGCCAAATATCGCGAACAATCCTTCGAGGTTGCGGTCGGCGATCAGGATGACAGCCTGAGATTGGCCCTGAATTTTCAGCGAAGCCTGCCCGAACTTGCCGAAGGAAGCGGCGGCAACGACACCAAATGGTTCAAGGTTATGGGCACCACCGCCCTGCGCACGGTGTTCGAAACCGCAATGGGCCTGCCCAGTGGCTTTGGCCAGCTCGACATCGACCAACAACTCGAGGTTTTTCGCGACAAGGCTCAAAGCAGGTTCGGTGTAACCGAGGTAAGTGAACTGGCGGACCCCGAAGTCATGGAAAAGGTCGTTCAGACCTACCTGCTGCAAACCCAGGTTCAGGACTTTTCGCAATCATCGGCGGGTCTGGTCGCCTTGTCGTTGCTGCAGTCCATTCCGCGCACCTCCTTGCTGGGCTGACCGCGACATTCGAACGTCGCGGCCGCCGATATCCAACCAGTCAACGGCCTCGCACGGTCGGGCGGATCGCTGCCCGGCCGTTTTGCTTTGGCCCCCGGCCAGCCTGAAGCGCCGCGCCCGCATTCGTACCGGCACCCGACCGTCTGAGAACCAGTTCCAGCTTGTTGAAAGCATTGGTCGGACCGCCCGGCGACTCCTCGGCGATGAATCCGTCCAGATCCGCCCAGGCGCGAATCGCCTGATCCAGAACCGGGTCCTCTCCATCCCGGTACAGCCCGGCGCGGATCATCGTCTCGGACCGGGTGTAAGCACCCAACAGCTGGCGCACCCGAGAGATCAGTTCATTTTCATGCGGGGTCGCGGCCTCGGGCAAACTGCGGGACACCGACCGCAACAGATCGATCGCCGGAAATCTGCCGCGCTCGGCGATCTGGCGATCCATCACCACATGCCCGTCCAGAACACCGCGCAGGATGTCGGCGACGGGTTCATCCATGTCCGACCCCGCGACCAGCACGCTGAAAACGGCGGTGATATCCCCCGCTTCGGGCAATCCTGGACCGGCGCGTTCAGCCAGCCGCATGATCTGATGCGCAACCGACGGCGGGTGGCCGCGCAGCGCGGGCAGTTCTCCCGACGCGATGGCCACTTCGCGGTGCGCCTCGGCAAAGCGGGTGATCGAATCGGCCAGGTAAAGCACGTGCTTGCCCTGGTCCCGAAAGTGTTCGGCAATGGTCATGGCCGCCAGCGGGCAGCGCCGCCGCTCCATCGGAGACCGGTCCGAGGTCGCCGCAACGACCACGCTGCGCGCCATCCCCTCGGGGCCCAGCACATGGCGCACGAACTCCTGCACCTCGCGCCCGCGTTCGCCGACAAGCGCCAGCACGACCACGTCGGCTTGCATCCCCTGCGCCAATTGCGACAGCAACCGTGATTTGCCGACACCCGATCCGGCGAAAAGCCCGATTCTCTGCCCTTGGACGATGGGCAGCAGCGTGTCGAAAACCGCCAGTCCCGTGTTCAGCCTTGCGCCCAACCCGCGGCGCGCGGCGGCAGGGGGCGGGCTGGCGCGAAACGGTCGGCGGTGGGGGCCCGGCCCCAGCGGCGCGCCGTCCAGCGGCCGCCCATAGGGGTCGATCACCCGGCCAATCCACGAATCGCAGGGCGCCAGTACGGGGGCGCCCATGACGGCCACCCGATCGCCCTGCGAAACCCCATCGGCAGCCTCGTCCGGCAGCATTGCGACCAATTCGTCTCGAATTCTCAGCACTTCGCCCTCAAGCGCGCCGCCAGGGTGAAACAGCCGCAACCGATCGCCGATACAGGCGGTATGCGCCAGGCCGCTGACCCAGATCGTTGTTCCGTCCACGGATCGCACGCGACCGACATTCCGAACCGGCTGCATCTGCGCGATTCGCGCGCTGAGCCCTTTGATCACACTATTGTCCATCGAACGCTCCGTTCAGTTTTCTGCAAACCGTTTCTAAAGGAATCACGGTTAAGCCTTGATTTAAGTAATCGAGGGAGAAGCCCCGATGTTCCAAAACCTGGACGTCTTCAGAACGGCGATGGCGATGGCCAAACATGCTGGCCACAAGCAAGCGATCAGCGCCCAAAACATCGCAAACGCGGATACCCCGGGGTATCGCGCGAAAGAACTGCCCGCATTCGAGACAACCCTGCGCGGGTCTCTGTCCGAACAGCGCGCAACCCGCACGGGGCACCTGAACGGTCAAAGCGACCGCATGGTCGCGACAAGCGATCGGCGCGACGCGATGGACCCCAACGGCAACACCGTTTCGCTCGAAATCGAAATGATCGAGGCCGTCGATGCCAAACGCCAGCACGACCGCGCCTTGGCAATTTACCGCAACAGCCTGTCCGTCATCCGGGCAAGCCTTGGCCGCAGCTGAAGGAGCTAAGGGATGAGTGCCTTTTCCGACGCGCTAAGCGTCACCGCCAGCGGACTGAAAGCCCAGGCAACCCGCCTGCGCGTGGTCTCGGAAAACATCGCGAACATGGACACCCCCGGCTTTCGCCGCAAATCGGTGCCCTTCCAGCTGGACAAGGGCGACACCGCGCTGTCGCGGGTGGAAACCGGGCGTGTGCGGCTGGATCGTTCCGAGCTTGAACAGATCTATGACCCCTCGCATCCGCTGGCCGATGAAACCGGGAACTATGACGGATCGAACGTCGACCTGGTGATCGAAATCGCCGACGCGCGCGAAGCCCAGCGCAGCTATGAGGCCAACCTCAAGATGTTTGACCAGACCCGCCAGATGTCCACCGGACTGATGGACCTGCTGAGACGCTGAATTTTCCGAAACCCGTGAAAGGAGACCAGAATGGACGTCCGATCGCTCTATGCAGCACAGAAATACGCCGCCTCGCTTCCCGCGATGGAACCCGATGCTACCCAAAAGCCCAGCCTGCAGGGCAGCTTTGCCCAGGCCGCGCAGGATTTCGTCGGCACCCTTCGCGAAGCCGAGCAAACCGCGCAGCAGAACATGGCCGGCGATGCCGATCCCCATGCGCTGGTCGAGGCATTGGCCCAGTCCGAACTGGCCGTCGAAACCGTGGTTGCCGTGCGCAACAAGGTGGTCGAAGCCTACCAGGAAATCCTGCGGATGCCGGTCTGATCCCATGATGACAGAAGCCATCTTTTTCGACACGCTGCGCCAGGGGCTGTGGATCGCCACGGTCACCTCGATCCCGATCCTGACCGCCGCGCTTGTCGCGGGCGTCGGCGTGGGCCTGTTTCAGGCGCTCACCTCGATCCAGGAAATGACGCTGACCTTTGTGCCGAAACTCATGGCGATCGTCGTCGTCTTCTGGATGTCGATGAGCTTCATGACACGCACCCTGGTCGAATTCTTCCAGGCCCAGATCATTCCCATCATCGTCGGAGGTTGACATGGAAGCCACAGGATACGCTGCCCTTTCGCGCCTTTCGGGGCTCAAGCGGGAAATGCAGGTCATTGCCAACAATATCGCCAACGCCAATACCACCGGCTTTCGGCAGCAGGGGATCATCTTTTCCGAATACGTGCAGGATGCCGATGGCGGCGCGTCGGTTGCCATGTCGGCGGCCCGCATCCGCAACACATCCTTTGTGCAGGGCACGCTTGAGCAGACCAACGGCATGTTCGACATGGCCATCGAGGGCGACGGGTTCTTCCTGATCGACGCGCCCAATGGCCAGCGCCTGACCCGTGCCGGCAGCTTTACCCCCAGCAACGAGGGCACGCTTGTCACCCCTGACGGCTATCCGGTTCTGGGCAACGGCGGTGCGCCGGTCTTTGTGCCGCCCGATGCCACGGATCTGGCCATTGGCCGCGACGGCACCATCAGTTCCAAGGGCGTTCCGCTGGGCCAGATCGGCGTGGTCCGCCCGCTGGAACCCACCCAGATGGTGCGCGAGGGCAGCGTGCTGTTCCGCGCCGACGCCGGGTTCGAACCGATGGAGGAACCGGGCGTCATGCAGGGCTTTGTCGAAGCCTCCAACGTCAATCCGATCCTCCAGATTTCCCGGATGGTCGAGGTGCAGCGCGCCTATGAACTGGGCCAAAGTTTTCTGGACAAGGAAGACGAACGCATCCGGTCCGCCATCAACGCCTTTATCAAGTAACAGGAGCCAACCATGCGCGCCCTTCAAATCGCCGCCACGGGCATGAGTGCCCAGCAAACCCGGGTCGAGGTCATCTCGAACAACCTCTCGAACATGAGCACCACGGGTTACAACGCCCGCCGGGCCGAATTCGCCGACCTGCACTATCAACAGGCCGCCCGCCCCGGCACGGTCAATGCCTCGGACGGCACCGTGCTGCCCACCGGCGTGCAGCTGGGCCTGGGTGTCCGGCCCTCCTCGGTGTCGGTGATGCTGTCGCAGGGCGCGCTGTCCTCGACCGGGGGCGATCTGGACGTCGCCATCGAAGGCGCCGGCTATCTCGAGGTGACGCTGCCTTCTGGCCAGGCCGCCTATACCCGCGACGGCGCACTGAAACGCACCGGCGAAGGGCTGATCGTCAACTCCGAAGGCTTCCCCGTCTCGCCGGAAATCACCATTCCCGACGATGCCCGCAGCATTTCGATCAACGGCGACGGCGAGGTTTACGCCTATTTCGCGGATTCAGCCGAGGCGCAGCTGCTGGGGCAGTTCACCATGGTCGGATTTACCAACGCCAAGGGGCTCGAGGCCATCGGCTCGAACCTTTTCGTGGAAACCGAAGCCTCGGGCGCGGCGCTTCAGACAACGCCGGGCCAGGACGGCCTCGGCACCCTGCGCCAAGGCTTTCTCGAAGAAAGCTCGGTCGATCCGGTCAAGGAAATCACCGACCTGATCGAGGCCCAGCGCGGCTATGAGCTGAATTCCAAAGTCATCTCGGCCGCCGACCAGATGCTGGCCGCAACAAGTCAGATCCGCTGATGCGCGCGCTTGCGGTCATGATCGCCCTCATCGCGGGCCCCGGTTTCGCCGACACGGTGATCGCCACCCGTACGATCCGGCCGCAACAGCTGGTTTCGGCAAGCGACGTGCGGATCGACCCCACCACCGTCGAAGGCGCCCACCAAAGCCTGGGCGAGGTCATCGGCCAAGAGGCGCGCATCGCGCTTTATCCCGGTCGTGCGGTCATGCACGGCGCGGTCGGCGAACCGGCCCTGATCGACCGCAACCAGGTGGTCGAACTGGTCTATTCGACCGGCGGCCTGCGCATCGTGGCCGAGGGCCGGGCCCTTGGCCGCGGCGGTATCGGTGAACGGATTCGCGTCATGAACACCGGATCCAGAACAGTTCTTTTCGGCCAGATTGCCCCGGACGGCTCTGTGCTGGTCACAAAATGAGGAAAAGTATGCTGCGAAATAGCTGCCTTGTCGTTCTGATCCTTGCCCTGGCCGCCTGCGGGCGTGCCGGCCATATCGGCAAGGAACCCGATTTTACCCCCACGACGCAAAGCCCCGAACGTGTCGCCATGATCGCCCAGGGCATCCCGACGACGCCGCTGCCGCTGCGCACCACCGATCGGGCCTCGCTTTGGAGCGGCGGGCAAGGCTCGCTTTTGGGGGATCGCCGCGCTGTCAATCGCGGGGATATCCTGACAGTGGTCATCGACATCAAGGAACAGGCGGCGATTTCCAACAGCTCTGCCCGGTCGCGGTCCGGTTCCGAAAGCCTGGGTGTGCCCGACCTGTTCGGCATCCCCGAACGGATCAACCAGGGCATCACCGACGGCGCCAGCCTGGACAGCGCCGTGTCGCTGGACAGCTCCAGCCAGTCGCGCGGCGACGGATCGGTCAAGCGCAGCGAACAGCTGACCCTGCGCGTCGCCGCCACCATTGTCGACGTGCTGCCCAACGGCGTTCTGGCCATCGAAGGCAGCCAGGAGGTCCGCGTGAACTTTGAACTGCGCGAACTGCTGGTCACCGGTTACGTGCGCCCCGAAGACATCTCGCGGCAGAACGAAATCACCTATGACAAGATCGCATCGGCTCGCATTTCCTATGGCGGTCGTGGCCAGATCAGCGACATGCAGCAACCCAGGTACGGACAGCAGGTGCTGGACGTGATCCTGCCCTTCTAAGGAGCCATCCATGCGCAAGCTGTTGCCCATCATCCTGGCCCTGATCGGAACGGGTGCGGGTGTCGGCGCGGGGTTCTTCCTCGCGCCCCCCGCCGCCGAGGAACACGCCGAAGGCGCTGCCGTCGAATGCGTCCCGCCCGCCGAACACGCCGACGCCGAAACCGCGCCCGAAGACGAGGACGCGCCCGCGACCCGCGAATATGTCAAGCTGAACAACCAGTTCGTGATCCCCGTCGTCGGAACCGACAAGGTGACAGCGCTGGTGGTTGCCTCGCTCAGCGTAGAGGTCCAGACAGGGACGACAGAGGCGGTCTATGCCCGGGAACCCAAGCTGCGCGACGTGTTCCTGCAGGTCATGTTCGATCACGCCAATGTCGGCGGCTTCAAGGGTAACTTCACCACCGGCAACCGCATGGAAGACCTGCGAAGCGCCCTTCTTGAAGCGGCCCGTCCGGTTTTGGGCGACACCGTCAGCGATGTCCTGATCACCGAAATCGCGCGCCAGGATTCGTGATCAGCGAAACCAGCGGTCCCAGCCATCCAGGTAATAACCGACCAGCGCGTGGGACTGGATGTCATTCACCTCGGCCGGCACTTCGCCATTGTCGGCGCCGAACACCTGCGCCGTCTGCCAGCCCTCGGCGGTCAGATAGGACAGTCCCGCCGGCAGCTTTGGCACCCGGTCGGCCAGCGGCGCAAAGCTGGCCATGGCAAAGCCCCAGTCCCCGAAGCTGGGCACATAGACGTGGTAGGGCCGCACCGCCAACCCGTCGCCCGGCGCCAGCGGATTGCGGGTTTCGCGCAGGGTGTGAACCGTCGACCAGAATGCCTCGCGCGCAAAAAGAGGAGAGCCCGCCTGCGTCACGATCAAGCCGTTGGCCGACAGCCGTTCCGCCACCAGGGCATAGAACTGCCGCGAATACAGCTTGGACAGGGCGATGTTCTTGGGGTCCGGCAGGTCCAACAGGATGACGTCGTAGACAGCGTCGCTTTCGTCGACGAATTGCCAGGCGTCCTGGTTCAGGATGGTCACCCGCGGGTCCGAAAGGGACCGGTTGTTCAGCTCTGCCAGCTCGGGGTGATCGCGGAACAGAGCGGTGACCCTTGGATCAAGATCGACAAGCGTCACCTGTTTCACCCGGTCATGGCGAAGCACTTCGCGGGCCGCCATGCCATCGCCGCCACCCAGGATCAGAACGCTTTCTATGCGCGGCGCCAGTCCCAGCGCCGGGTGAACCAGCAATTCGTGATAGCGGTATTCATCCATCGTATCGAACTGGATCGAATAGTCCAGGAACAGCCGGGTGCGGTCGCGGAACCGGGTGACGGTGATCTGCTGATAGGGCGTCGCCTCGGACAGGATCACGTCGTCTTCGAACAACTGGGTTTCGGTGATCGACACCAGCCGCTCGGACTGGGCCAGCGCGGCGGTGGAACACAGCAAGGCGATCGTCCAGGCGGCCCATTGCGTGCGGCTGGACACCTCTCGGAACAGGTACAGCGACAGCCCGGCCACCAACAGGTTCAGGCAGCCAAAGACCAGGCTGGCCGACATCAGCCCCAGGTGCGGAATGATCAACAACGGAAAGGCCAATGACGCCGCCAGCGCCCCGACGTAGTCGACGCTCAGCACGTTTTCGAACCGGAAATCCGGCGCGCCGATTTCCTTGAGAACCCGCGCGATCAGCGGAATTTCCATGCCCGACAGAACGCCCACCGCGATCAGCATGCCATACAGCGGCATCGCCACTTCGCCCAGCCAGGCATAGGCAAAGAACAAGACCGGCGCCATGAAGCCGCCCACCACGCCCAGCGCGATCTGTGCCCAGGAAAAGCCGCGCATCGCCTGGCCGACAAAGCGCGACGCCCAGGCGCCGACGCCCATCGCGCTTAGGAACACGCCGATGACGATGCTGAACTGGCGAACGGAATCGCCCAGAAGATAGCTTGAAACGGTGGCCGCGATCAGCTCATAGACCAGCCCGGCGACGGCGATCAGAAAGGTCGCCGCCAGCAGCCAGGCCTCGCGCAGGCGCGGCGCCGGGGCCGTGCTCACGACAGGATCACGGCCGCGATGATGATGGACAGGGCGACAAAGACCGACCCGATCAGGATCGCAAGCGAGGTGTTCTGGTCTTCCTCGATTTCCTTGATCACCGAGAACGGCGTCATGATGTTGATGATCCACCAGAAGATGCCCATCAGGACCACCCCGAGGACCGTGTAAAAGATGGTGCTGAACACTTCGGCCAGCTGAATTGCTGAAAACAGATCCATTTCGATCCCCCTGTTATTTTACCCTGCCGACCACACCGCCGACGCGCCCGCCCGACGCGACCCGCACCGATTGGTCCAGATCCGTGCTTTCGCCGCCTGCCCCGTAATAGGACACATAAGAAGTGCCACCGATCGCAGCGGTGGAAAGGACAATGAAGGCCACGCGGAAAATAGTCATCTCAGTCGTCGTCCCAATCGCTGTGTTTCCAACGGCGCATCCGGTGATAGTGCCTACGGCCATAGGTCAAAACCGCGATGGCTGCAAAGCCCGCGAACAACACGTACATCCAGAACCCCGACGACATCCCCTGCCGCGCCGAAACCGTGACATCCGTCGCCGGGCGGATGTTGGTGGTGCCCCAGGTGCCGGTTTCCGGCTGGTCGATGCTCAGCGTATAGGTGCCGGTTCCGGGCGGCCGGAAATAAAGCGCGGTGGTGCGGCTGCCCTCGCTCCAGTTTTCGCCGTCCTCGCGCCCATAGTAGTATTCCACCGTGCGCCCGGCCTCGAACACCGGCGCATCCTCGGGGTCGGTCAGCTCCATCTCGTAATAGGACCAGGCGTTCGACACGTTGCTGTTCAGGCGGATGCCGGCCAGCTTGCTGTCGTCGGTGATGTCAAAACTGACCTCCTGCGGCAGCGATGCGGTGCTCAGCGTGGTCGGCGCCAGGATCTGGAACCCCGGCAGTGCCGAAAAGGTGATCGCGATCACCAGGCAGGCGGCGGCGGCCACCGTGCTGGCAAAGGCCAGGAAATCGGTGTTTTCGCCCGCCTTGTAGGGTTGCAACGCATGTACGCCCCGCGGCACCAGATCCTTGGGCGCCAGTCCAAAGGCCTTCATCGTCGCGCCGTGCGGCAGATAGGTCGACCGATAGATTTCCCGCTCGGACCCGGTTTCGGAAAAATCCAGCATGGCGCCTGGGGACATGGCCGAAATCGTCGTCGTCGCCTCTCCGACGTTGGGCGCCCAGGTGAATTCGCCCTCGGCAAAGGTCAGGCGGCTTTTGGTCGTTTGCAGGTATTTGAAGGTCTCGCCGCGGTGGCTGACGTGCGGGACGTTCTCGGCGGTTTCGACCCAGCGTTCGCTGATCCACAGCGCCTGTGGCGCACCGCGCACCCGCCGCGCATAGGTCAGGTGGCCATCCTCGACCGTCAGCCAGGCATAGCCATGGGTTGGCGAATACAGCTGATGTTCGACCCAGGTCCACGACTTGCCGCCCCAATCCTCGCGGTGGCCAAGCGTGCCGATGATCGTCCAGTCGACGCCCATGATCTTGCCCGTCTGGCCAAGCGAAAAGGGCGTGTCCGGCCGCGGCATGTCCGAGAATTTGCGCAGCGCGCGGTAATCGTCGCGGGCATCCAGTTCGGTGGCGCAATAGGGGCAGATGTGGGTGGTGACCCGGCCACCGCCCAGCAGGTCCAGCCCCGCCCCGCAGGCCGTGCAATTGATCGCCTGAAGGCTGGCGGTGCGGGTCATGGATGCACCTCGATGCGCACATCGAAGGGATCAAACCAGAAGCCCAGGAACCAGCTGCGCCCGCCCTCCCAGAATTCGCCGGACATCAGCGCACCGCTGTCTGACTGCGCATTGACAAAGCTATAGCGCTCGCCAACGGCCAGCTGTTCTCCGAACGATCCCTTCAGGGCAATGCATTCCGCCTTGTCGCGTTCGATCACGCGCCAAGTTTCGTCGCGGTGTTGAAAGGTCGATCCCAGCGGCGCGGCGGGCGCAACCGGCGGCCAGAATTCGGCCTTCACCGGGTATTGCAGGACGATGTCGCCTTCGTCGACCGACACCCAGACACTGCGCTGGCTTTCGTCGAGGCCCCAGAATTCATCCCACCAGCCGCGGCCATAGGAAAACCGCGCATGTCCCAGGATCTGCACCGTCGCATCGCCAAGCCCGACCGTATCGCCTAGATCGAACAGCTTGGGCCCGTCATGCATTTCGCCCGATTGGCCAGCCGCGTGCAGACCCGCACCATCAAGATAAAGCGTTGTGCTGCAGGACGGGCAAGTGACCATCGTCACATAGGAAATCTGCGCCGGAACCGCGTCACCACAATTGGGACAATTGAAATCGGACATGCGGGCAAAATGCGCCAATTACCCTTTGGATTGCAACGCCAAATTCAGCGCATCTGGCGCGATGCGGGGCAGGCGTTCCAACGCCTCGATCACCGCCGCACGGGCCTGCGCGCCCTCCCAGTCGGCGGGCAGCAGGGCATCGGCCAGCGGCGATTGCCGCAACACCAGACGACGCCAGTGGTGCAAAATGATCAGCCGCAGCAGCAGCCGTTTATCCGGATCCTCAGGCAACTGCTCCAACGCCTGCCGGGTCAGCCGCGTCAGCACCGCAAACTCGCTGCGCAGGGGTTTGCCCGCCAGCGCCAGCGCCACCCATTTCGGCAAGGTGCCTTCGTGCAGCGGCGCCGCCAACAGCCGCCGGTCCAACGTCTTTTCCCCCGCGACCAGGGCGCAGCGCGTCGACAATTGCATCGCCGAGGGCGGCAAGACCGTCATCAAGGGCGGCGTCAGATCAGGCGGCGCCACAACCAGCGTCACAGCTTCGGGGCGTGGGCCGACGGCGTCGTAGACCAGTGCGCGCACTGCCTCGGTTTCGGCCCGGCCGCGCGCCGACAACAGGTGCAACGATTCCCGCCCCTCGCGGCGGCTTTCGATCCAGCCGTCTTTCTTCAGCCGGTGCACCGCCACCCGCAACGCCTGTTCTGAAATCGCCATAGGCCCGGCCAATCCGGCCAGAGCCCGCCCGCTGATCGCATCCTCGGGCGCGCGCAGAAGGTCGCCCATGATCGTCGCGATCACCGACCAGGTGCGCAGCGGCCCGCAGGACGCAAAGGCGGCGATTTCAGTCGCCATGTCATAGGCTTGAGCGGTCATTCCCCCAGCCTAGACCCCGCCGCGCCCCGCCTCAAGCCGCGTTCATGGTCAACAGCTCGTATTCCGCAACCTTGTCGCCGTCCTGATCCAGCAGCGTCACATGCCAGCGCACCTCGCCATAGTCGGCGTTGCGCGGCGTCTTGGCCTTGACCGTCAGGCGCACGTGGATCGCCGACCCGGCGCTGACCGGCTTCATAAAGCGCAGGTTGTCCAGCCCGGTATTGGCCAGAACCGGCCCTTCGTTGGGTTCCACGAACAGACCCGCCGCAAAGGACAACAGCAGATAGCCATGCGCCACGCGCCCCGGGAAAAACGGGTTCCGCTTGGCCGCTGCGTCATCCATGTGGGCATAGAACGTATCGCCGGTGAACTCGGCGAAATGGGCGATATCCTCCAGCGTGACGGTGCGCGGCGCGGTCACGATGGTTTCCCCGATCTCCAGCACGCCAAAGCGCCGGGTAAAGGGATGCGCCCCGCCGTCCTTTTGCGTGGCCCCCGGCACCCAGGTGCCCCCGATGGCCGTCAGCATGTCGGGCGACCCCTGCACCGCCGTGCGCTGCATGTAATGTTTCACCCCGCGCACGCCGCCCAGTTCTTCGCCGCCCCCGGCGCGCCCCGGCCCGCCGTGGATCATGTGCGGCATCGGCGCGCCATGGCCCGTGCTTTCCTTCATCGAGGTGCGGTCATTGATGTAGATCCGCCCGTGATAGGCCGCCGCCCCCAGCACCACGTCGCGCGCGACACCCGCATCATGCGTGATGACCGAGGTGACAAGCGACCCGCCGCCGCGATTGGCCAGCGCGATGGCGTGATCCAGATCGCGATAGGGCAATAGCGTGCTGACCGGGCCAAATGCCTCGGTATCGTGCACGCGCTGGGCGCCGTCGGGATCGGCGCACAGCAACAGCATCGGCGGCAAGAACGCCCCGGCGCTGTCCGCGAAATCATCGGGGTTGCCGCACAGGCGCTGAACCTCGGCTCCCAGCTCGGCCACCCGCGCCAGTACGTCGGCCTTTTGACCCTTGGACACCAGCGCGCCCATGCGCGTCGCCTCGTCCCTCGGATCGCCAACCACGGTTTTCGCCAATCGCTGGGCCAGCGCGTCCGACACGGCCTCGATGCGGTCTTCGGGCACCAGAATGCGCCGGATCGCGGTGCATTTCTGCCCCGCCTTGGTGGTCATCTCGCGGTGCACTTCCTTGACGAACAGATCAAATTCCGGTGTTCCCGGCTCGGCGTCCGGCCCCAGAATGCTGGCGTTCAGGCTGTCCTGTTCCGCCACAAAGCGCACGGCATTGCCCAGCAGCCGGGGGTTGCTGCGCAGTTTCAGCGCCGTCGCGGCCGAGCCGGTGAAGCTGACCGCATCCTGACAGTCCAGCCGGTCCAGCAGATCGCCCACGCCGCCCGCAATGAATTGCAGCGCCCCTGCGGGCAAAATCCCGCTGTCCAGCATGATCTTGACCGCCAGTTCAGTGACATAGCAGGTGTCGGTCGCCGGTTTCACGATGGCAGGCACCCCCGCCAACAGCGTCGGCGCCAGCTTTTCCAGCATCCCCCACAGCGGAAAATTGTAGGCGTTGATATGCACGGCCGCGCCCAAAAGCGGCGTGCAGATGTGTTGCCCCAGAAAGGCGCCCGTCTTGCCCAGTTGCTCGGGGCTGCCGTCCAGATAGACCTGCCCATCGGGCATTTCCCGCCGCCCTTTCGACGCAAAGACAAACATCGTCCCGATGCCGCCGTCGATATCAAAGGCATGGTCGCTGCGCGTCGCCCCGGTCAGATAACTGATCTCGTACAGCGCGTCCTTGTGCTTGTTCAGCTCCAGCGCCAGCGCCTTGAGCATCCGCGCCCGGTCATGAAACGTCAGCTTGCGCAGGGCTGGCCCGCCGGTGCTGCGGGCGAAGTCGAGAACCTCTTGCATATCCAGCGCAGCGCCGCCGGCTTGCGCGATCACCTGCCCGTCGATGGCACTGGCGATCTGCCGCGCGTCATCCCCCGGCGCGATCCAGCGCCCCGCAACGAAACTTTGCACATTCTGAACGGTCATGGCGGGCCTCCCTCTGGCTTTGTTATTTATTGACCAACCGTTCGGTTTATGCAAGGTCAAGGAAAGGGAGGACATGCAGATGAGCGAGACCATATTGGTCGCGGATCACGGGGCTTGGGTGGAAATCACCCTGAACCGGCCGGACCGCCTGAACAGTTTCAACGACGAAATGCACCTTGCCCTGCGCGCCGCGCTGGAAAGCGCCCGCGACACCGGCAAACGCTGTGTCCTGCTGACCGGCGCCGGGCGCGGGTTCTGCGCGGGGCAGGATCTGGGCGACCGCGATCCGTCAAAGATGGATGGCCCCCCCGACCTGTCGAAAACCGTCCGCACCTTTTACGCGCCCTTGGTCAACCTGATCCGCAGCCTGGATTTCCCCGTGATCTGCGCCGTCAACGGCGTCGCCGCAGGCGCGGGCGCGAATCTGAGCCTCGCCTGTGACGTGGTGCTTGCCGCGCAATCGGCCAAGTTCATCCAATCCTTCTCCAAGGTCGGCTTGATCCCCGACACTGGCGGATCATGGCACCTACCCCGCCTGCTGGGCGAAGCGCGCGCCAAGGGTCTTGCCCTGACCGCCGAGCCCCTGCCCGCCCAAAAGGCCGAAGACTGGGGCCTGATCTGGAAGGCTCTGCCAGACGACGACCTGATGCCCCAGGCCCGCGCCATGGCCGAAAAATTCGCGGCAGGACCGACCCTTGGCTATGCGCTGACCAAACAGGCAATCCAGGCCAGCGCCACCGACACCCTGCACGACCACCTGGAACTCGAGGCCGACTTCATGAAACGATGCGGTCAAAGCAGCGACTACGCCGAGGGTGTCAGCGCCTTTTTGCAAAAACGAGAGCCGAGGTTCACAGGCCAATGACCCCCAAGGAACGCGCCGAAAGATCCGCCGCCGCGATGTGGGCCAACGACAAGGCCAGCCAATGGCTTGGCCTGCGCCTTACCCATGTCGACGAAGGCACCGCCACGCTGGAAATGACCGTGCAGGACCACCACTGCAACGGCCACGGCATCTGTCACGGCGGGTTCACCTTTACCCTGGCCGACAGTGCCTTTGCCTTTGCATGCAATTCGCGCAACCAAAACACCGTCGCCCAGCACAACCTGATCAGCTATCTCGCACCGGGGCAAAAGGGCGACACCCTGACCGCCACCGCGACCGAAGTCAGTCTACAGGGCCGCAGCGGCATCTATGACATCACCGTAACCCGGCAAGACGGCACAAAAATCGCCGAATTCCGCGGCTTTTCCCGCTCTATCAAGGGCCAGCTCTTCGCCGAAGAGGACACCATATGAAAGACCTCACCCCCGACCGCGCCAGCCTTGACCCGATCGAAATCGCCTCGCGCGATGAAATCGCCGCCCTGCAACTGGACCGCCTGAAATGGTCGCTGAAACACGCCTATGACAACGTGCCGATGTACCGCCAGCGCTTTGACGCGGCGGGCGTGCACCCGGAGGATCTGCACACGCTGGCGGATCTCGCGAAATTTCCTTTCACCTATAAAACCGACCTGCGCGACAACTATCCCTTTGGCATGTTCGCCGTGCCGCAAAACCAGATCACCCGCGTCCACGCCTCGTCCGGCACCACCGGCAAACCCACCGTGGTCGGCTATACGAAAAACGACATCGACAACTGGGCCGATCTGGTCGCCCGTTCGATGCGCGCAAGCGGCACCCGGCCCGGCGACATCGTGCACATCGCCTATGGCTATGGCCTTTTCACCGGCGGACTGGGCGCGCATTACGGCGCCGAACGGCTGGGCTGCACCGTTGTCCCAGTCTCGGGCGGCATGACCGAACGGCAGGTCACGCTGATCAACGATTTCAAACCGACGACCATCATGGTCACACCCTCCTACCTGCTCAACATCCTGGAAGGCTTTCACAAGGCCGGCCTCGACCCGCGCGAATCCTCGCTTCAGGTCGGCATCTTCGGCGCCGAACCCTGGACCGACGCCATGCGCGCCGAGATGGAGCAAGCCTTTGACATGCACGCCGTCGACATCTACGGCCTGTCCGAAATCATGGGGCCCGGCGTCGCCAATGAATGCGTCGAAACCAAGGACGGTCCGGTGATCTGGGAGGACCATTTCTATCCCGAAATCATCGACCCGCAGACCGGCGAAGTGCTGCCGGATGGCGAAATGGGCGAGTTGGTCTTTACCACCCTGACCAAGGAAGGCCTGCCCATGGTCCGCTATCGCACCCGCGATCTGACCCGCCTTTTGCCCGGCACCGCCCGCAGCATGCGCCGCATGGAAAAGATCACCGGGCGCAGCGACGACATGATGATCCTGCGCGGCGTCAACGTCTTCCCGTCCCAGATCGAAGAACAGGTCATGGCCACCGGCGGCATCGCCGCGCATTACCAGATCGAGCTGTACAAATCCGGCCGAATGGACGCCATGCGCATCTTTGTCGAGGCCGAGATCACCGCCGCCGACGATGCCTCGCGCAATGCCGCGGCGCGGATGTTGTCGAAACGGATCAAGGATGTGGTCGGCGTATCCACCGAAATCATTGTCGGCGATCCCGGCGCGGTGGAACGTTCACAGGGCAAGGCCCGCCGCGTCATCGACAACCGGGGCAAAGATTGATGGCCCGCACCATCGCCAAGGATCACGAAGAAAAGCGCGGCCAGATCCTGAAATCCGCCGCCAAGGTGTTCGCGACCGAGGGGTTTGACCGCGCCTCGATGGCGCTTTTGGCGCGCGAATGCGGGATCTCCAAGGCCAACATCTACCACTACTACGAAAGCAAGGATGCGATCCTGTTCGACATCCTCGACACCTACCTGACCGGGCTTCGACAGCGGATTTGCGGGCTGAAACTGGACGGCTTGACCGCACAGCAACGCCTGCGCCGCGTCATAGGCGAGGTGCTCATGGCCTATCAGGGCCAGGACCACGAACATCAGGTTCAGGTCAACGGGCTGGGCGCCTTGCCCGAGGATCAACAGCACCTGCTGCGCGGTTATCAGCGTGATCTCGTGCGCTTTGTCGGCGACGTCATCGCCGATTGCGCGCCGCCCGGCCTGCGCGACGACCGCGCCAAGCTGCGCGCCGTGACCATGTCGGTCTTTGGCATGTTGAACTGGTACTACATGTGGAACGCCGAGGCCGACAAAACCGCCCGCGAGGAATACGCCGGGCTGGTCTGCGATCTGACTTTGAACGGCCTGACCGGCATGTAACCCTTGAAGGGCGGGATGTAGGCCGGGCTTCAGCCCGGCAAACCGCATACCGGCCCGTTACCCCTCCGCACGCCGGACTAACCGCGATTGCCGGCAAAAATCCGATCCTGCACAGCGCCGGAATTAACCACGGCCTACTGATCGTAGTCGACAACCACCGTATCGGTCAGCGGATAGGATTGGCACGACAGCACATAGCCCTTTTCGACCTCGTAATCCTCAAGCGCGTTGTTCGCCAGCATCTCGACCTCGCCCTCGATTACCCGGCAGCGACAGGTCGAACAAACCCCCGCCTTGCAGGCATAAGGCGCGTCCAGATTGTTCTGCAAAGCCGCATCCAGAACCGAGGTATCCTTGTCCATCGTGATCGTCCGCGTCGACCCGTCCAGCGTGATTTTGGCCGTCGTCGCGTGCCCCGCAACCACCCCATCCTTGGACACCACCTGCCGTTTGGCCCGCCCCGGCTGGCCGCTGGCGAACAGTTCATACTTGATCTGATCGTCAGAAAGACCATGATCTTTCAATGCTTTGGCAATCCCCAGCATCATCGGTTCGGGCCCACAGATGAACGCCAGATCGACCGATGCGATATCCACCCAGCCCGACCGGAACAGCTGCGCGCATTTCTCTTCGGTCACCAATCCGGTGAACAGATCAATCTCTTGCGCGTCGCTTTCCAGCACGTGGATCACGTTGAACCGGCCCATGTAGCGGTTCTTGAGGTCTTCCAGTTCCTCGCGGAACATGATCGTCGTCACCGCCTTGTTGGCGTAGACCAGCGTAAAGGCGCTGCCCGGTTCGCGCGCCAGAACCGTCTTGATGATCGACAGCACCGGCGTGATCCCGGAGCCGCCTGCAAACCCTAGATAATGCTTGGCTTTTTCCGGCTCGACCGCGGCAAAGAAATTGCCCATGGGCGGCATCGCTTCCAGCGTATCGCCGACCTTCAGGTCCTCGTTGGCATAGGTCGAAAAGGCCCCGCCCTCGACCCGCTTGATCCCCACCTGCAACACGCCGTCATCCAGCCCAGCGCAGATTGAATAGGACCGGCGCAGCTCTTCCCCGTCGAACGCCTTGCGAAAGGTCAGGTACTGGCCCTGGGTAAAGCTGAACGCCTCGGGTTCGGTCGGGCGCAGGGTCACGACCACCGCATCGCGGATTGTCTTATGAATATCAGTCACTTCAAGGGCGTGAAAGCGGGCCATGGTCACCTCGTCAGATGCATTTGAAATAGTCAAAGGGTTCAAGGCAGTCCTTGCACCGCCATTGCGCCTTGCACGGGGTCGATCCGAACTGGCTAAGCCGTTCAAGGTTCTCACCCTGACATCGCGGGCACCGCTGCGGACCGCCCGCAGGTTGCGGCGGCGCGATGCCGTATTCCTCCAGCTTGGCGCGGCCTTTTTCAGTCAGCCAATCGGTGGTCCAGGCCGGCGAAAGCTGGCGTTTCAGGGCGATCTTGTCGATACCATGCGCACGCAGGGCCGTTTCGATGTCCAGATTGATGATGCTGGTCGCCGGGCACCCGGAATATGTCGGCGTCACAGTGACTTGCAGGGTATCGCCCTGCCATGCCACGTCCCGGATGATCCCCAGGTCAACCAGCGAAATCACCGGGATTTCCGGGTCTGGCACCGCGTCCAGCCATTCCCAAATCTGTTCGACCGAAGCCCCCATGGCGCTTACCACTTGGCCCCGGGATAGGCCCGTTGCAGCCATTGCATGGTGCACAGGATATGCCCCAGATGCTCCGTATGCATCCGCCCGTCGCGCCCGCCCTTGTGGTGGAAATCGCCCTCGGGGATGGTCAGCGTCGCCTCGCTCAGCTTGGCGCCGACCAGCGCATCATACTCGGCCCACAAGGCACCCGGATCAGGGGCAACGCCGGCCTGAACCATCGCCGCGTCGGTGGCATCGCTGTCGAACATCTCGCCCACATAGGGCCAAAGCCGTTCCAGCGCCGCCTGCATCCGCGCATGGCTTTCTTTGGTCCCGTCGCCCAGCCCGATCACAGTCCCGGCGGACCGTTCAAGGTGATAGGTCACTTCCTTGCTGGCTTTTTCCGCAATGTCAGCCACTTGCTGATCCGAGGACCCCTGCAGATGCCGCAGCATGATGACCTGCCAAGCATCGAACAGGAACTGCCGCATCAGGGTCTGGCCGAAATCACCATTCGGCAATTCGACCATCAGCACGTTCCGGAAATCCCAAGCATCGCGCAGAAAGGCCAGATCGTCTGCGGAACGCCCCTTGCCCTCGACCTGCGCGGCATAGCCCAGCCACAGCTGAGTCTGCCCGATCAGGTCCAGCGCGGTATTGGCCAGCGCGATGTCTTCTTCAAGCACCGGCGCATGGCCGCACCATTCCGACACCCGATGCCCAAGGATCAGGGTATTGTCCCCCATCCGGCACAGGAATTCGAAAAGCGCCGTTTTATCAATCACCTCGGCCATCACATGTGGCCCACTTCGTCAGGAATGTCGAAGAAGGTCGGGTGGCGATAGACCTTGCTTTCCGACGGCTCGTACAGCGGCCCCTTGTCCGACGGGCTGCTGGCGGTGATCTGCGCGGCCTCGACCACCCAGATCGAAACGCCTTCGTTGCGGCGGGTATAGACGTCGCGCGCATTGCGGATCGCGGTTTCGGCGTCAGGCGCATGAAGCGAGCCGACATGCCGGTGGCTCATCCCGTGCTGACCACGGATGAAGATTTCCCAGAGGGGCCATTCCTTGGACATTTCGCTTACCCTTACTCGGCCGCAACGCGTGCGGCGCGTTTCTTTTCCGCGTGGGCCAGCAGACCGTCGCGCACCCATGCGCCATCGTCCCAGGCCTTGTTGCGGGCTTCCATGCGTTCATGATTGCAAGGGCCATTACCCTTGAGAACGTTGAAGAATTCCGTCCAATCGGGTTCCGAGAAATCCCAGCCCTGCTTGTCCTCGTTCCATGTCAGGTTGTCGTCCGGGATGGTCAGGCCAAGGTACTTCGCCTGCGGAACGGTCTGATCGACAAACTTCTGACGCAGCCCATCGTTGCTGTCGATCTTGATCTTCCAGGCCATGCTTTGCGCCGAATGCACGCTTTCGGCATCAGAGGGGCCGAACATCATCAGCGACGGATACCAAAAACGGTTCAGCGCATCCTGCGCCATGCGTTTTTGCGCCTCGGTGCCCTGCGCCATCTTCATCATGATGTCGTAGCCTTGACGCTGGTGGAACGATTCCTCTTTGCAGATGCGGATCATCGCGCGGGAATACGGTCCAAATGACGTGCGCTGCAAAGGCACCTGGTTCATGATCGCAGCGCCATCGACCAGCCAGCCAACCGCGCCGATATCGGCCCAGGTCAGCGTCGGATAGTTGAAGATCGACGAATATTTCATCCGCCCGTCCAACAACATTTCCGTCAGCTCGTCGCGCGACACGCCCAGCGTTTCAGCGGCGCAATAAAGGTACAATCCGTGCCCCGCCTCGTCCTGCACCTTGGCCAGCAGGATCGCCTTGCGCTCCAGCGTCGGGGCGCGGGTGATCCAGTTGCCCTCGGGCAATTGGCCGACAATCTCGGAATGGGCGTGCTGGCCGATCTGCCGGATCAGCGTCTTGCGATAGCCTTGGGGCATCCAGTCCTTCGGCTCGATCTTTTCACCGGCGTCGATGCGCGCCTGAAAGGCAGCCAGCAGTGCCGGATCGTCATTCGTAGCCTCGGATTTCACCATCTGAGCATACATTGGATCGTCTCCTTATACCCGTTCAAGGATCAGGGCCGCGCCCTGTCCGACACCGACACACATGGTGCACAGGGCATAGCGCCCGCCGGTGCGTTGCAGTTGATAGGCCGCCGTCAGAACCAGCCGCGCACCCGACATGCCCAGCGGATGGCCCAGCGCGATAGCCCCGCCGTTGGGGTTCACATGCGCAGCGTCATCCGCGACACCCAGTTCGCGCAAGGTGGCAAGACCCTGAGCGGCAAAGGCCTCGTTCAATTCTATCACATCCATCTGCGCAATGGTGAGTCCCGTGCGCGCCAGGACCTTGCGCGTGGCAGGCACCGGGCCAATACCCATGACGCGCGGCGCGACGCCCGCGCTGGCCATGCCGACGATTCGCGCCATCGGGATCAATCCATTGGCTTTTGCCGCTGCTTCACTCGCCAACAGGATCGCCGCCGCGCCGTCGTTCACGCCGCTGGCATTGCCTGCGGTCACTGACAATTCCGGGCCGTTGACCCCCTTCAACCGCGCCAGTTGCGCCGCATCGGTGCCGGGGCGCGGATGTTCATCGGTGTCCACGATCACCGGATCGCCCTTGCGGACCGGCACGGTGACCGGCGTGATCTCGTCCCCGAAAATCCCCGCCTCATGCGCCGCCGCCCAGCGCGCCTGCGACCGCGCGGCAAAGGCGTCCTGATCTTCGCGGCCGATGCCATAATCCGCGGCCACGTTGTCCGCGGTCTGGGGCATCGAATCCGTGCCGTACATCTGCTCCATCTTCGGGTTCACGAAACGCCAGCCGATGGTGGTGTCATAGACCGCGTTCGCCCGGGTAAAGGCGCTGGTCGCCTTGGGCATCACAAAGGGCGCGCGCGACATCGATTCAACGCCGCCCGCGATCACCATGTCGTAATCCCCGGCCTTGATCCCGCGCGAGGCCATGCCAACCGCGTCCATACCACTGGCGCACAGGCGGTTGATCGTGGTTCCCGGAACCTCGACCGGCAGGCCGGCCAGCAGCGCCGCCATCCGCGCGACATTGCGGTTATCCTCGCCCGCCTGATTGGCGCTGCCATAGATCACATCGTCCAAAGCGGCCCAGTCGACCTGTGGATTGCGCGCCTTGAGCGCGGCAATCGGAAGCGCGGCCAGATCGTCGGCGCGAATGGATGAAAGGGCGCCGCCGTAGCGGCCAATCGGCGTACGGGTGGCATCGCAGATGAAGGCATCTGTGGTCATGGTTGCGCGTCTCCTCCTGCCGGCATTCGCCGACCGCGGGGTCGGTTTATGCCGAAAACCGATTCGGAGCAAGAAAAACGTTACGAAGACGCAGGCGTCTTCGGATTTTCGTAACGCAAATGTGGGGCTTTGCCTGTCGCCTCAAGCGCTCATATAGGTCAGCTTGCCCGGCTCGATCAGGGCCGCGGTCAGCTTGCCCGTCGCATAAGCCCCCGTATCCAAAGGAATACGCCCATTGTCGGCCTTGGCCTCGCGGGTGATGACATGGCCATAGGCAACCCAGACGCCATCCTTGCGGATGTCTTCGAAAAACCCGGACCGCCCCCATATCAGCGCCTTTTCCCCCTGCCGCGCTATCGGCAGGTTGGGATCGGCGCCGGCGTGGGTCACCGCAACGTTGCCGGTTTGCCAATGCAACGGCAGCGCCCTGAGCCAGGTGATGATTTCTTCACCGATGCTGTCGCGCAACCGAGCGCCCAGATCCTGCCAGACCTCGGGCGACGCCGTTTCCGGTGCACCCGGAAGCCGGTAACTGGCCAAGGTCTGCAATCCGCCATTGCGCATCCATCGAACCCCCTGCCCGGCCGGATCGTCCAGGAAATTCAACAACATACGTTCGTGGTTGCCCATCAGGCACACCATCATCCCACCCGACTCCGTCTGCATTGCATGCAGCCGTTTCAGAACTTGGGCACTTTCCTCGCCCCGGTCGACATAGTCACCGACACAGATCAGGCGCGCCGACGGATGCGCATCGGCGGCAAACCTGTCGAACAGCTTGGCCAGAAGGCCGTCACATCCATGAATATCCCCGACCGCATAGAACGGGTGATCCGGCGCCAAGGGGGCGTCGAACACGGGCTTGGGGGCGGGTTTGGAACCGAACAATCGCATGGCTTGGAATTAGGCGTTTTCACCCCGATCGCCAAGGGGACTTTGACGTCAGCCTTACCAATCCTCGCCAAATCCTCCGCGCAACCGGCCAAGCGCCTCGAGCGTTTCGGTCTGCGCAAGCAGGCGTTTTTCACGCGATTTGCGCTGCTCTTCGGCCTGAAGATCCCGGGCGGCGTCAAACCGGGCCTGGGCCGTCTTGGCACGGGCCAGGCTGTCGGCCTCTTTCGCGCGGGCCATCGCCATTTCCTGAAGGATGCTGGCCCGCTTGCGCACAAGCCATGTTTGCCACAAGGTATCCGCCCCCGACAAACGCCGCGCCCCCAGCGAAGCCGTGTCCGCCTGGACGGCCTGCCGATAGTTGTCGATCTGGGCCAGCTCCTGTTTCAGGCGGCGGCTTTCGGTCAGGTTCTGACGGTGCTTGTTCAGCGCCCTTTCCTGCAACAGATCGCTGACCTGAATGAGATCTTGATAGTTTTGTGTCATCACCATCCCCTTGTGCGGGCCTTGGCGCGCATCTTTTCCGCAAAGCGGATCGCTGCGGCCACCGGCTTGTAATGTTCGGCCGAAATCTCGTCGCCGATCTCGGTCGTGGCATATAGCGCCCTTGCCGTCGGCGGGTCCGAGTGGATCGGCACCTTGTTTTCCTCGGCGATTTCACGGATGCGCAGCGCGATTTGGTCCACACCCTTGGCTACGCATTCCGGCGCGGCGCCCGGCATCCGGCTCCACTTGAGGGCGACGGCGTAATGCGTCGGGTTGACGATCACCACATCGGCGTCGGGCACCACGCCCATCATCTGCGCCAGCGCGATTTCCTGCGCCCGGCCCCTGCGCGCCTGTTTGAAATGCGGATCACCTTCGGATTCCTTGAACTCGTCGCGCAGCTCTTTCAGGGTCATGCGGTTCTTGCGCATATGCTCGGCCCGCTGCCAGAAGAAATCCAAGCCCCCGATCGTCATTGCAATCAGGACCACCAGGATCAGGAATTGCATCATCAGCTCGGTCATCATGACGACGCTTTCGGGCGCCGAGGCATAGATGCTGCCGATGATCTGCTCCATCTTGCCACTTAGAAACAGCGCCAGGCAGATCGAATAGACCGTCAGCTTGACGAAACTCTTGAAGAACTCGAACAACCCGCGCCGGCCGAACTTGTTCTTGGCGTTTGAAATCGGGTCGAGGCGCTGGCCCTTGGGCACCAGTTTCGACGGGGTGAACAGAATGCCGCGCGACGCCAGAAGCGTCAGCAGCACCATGATCCCCGGGATCGTCAGGATCGGAAGGGTCGGCACCAGGGTCGCGGACAGCAGGTTTCCGGCAATACTTTGCGCGCCATCCTTGAAGAACAGCGAATGCAGGCGATCGGGCTGTTCGATCAGCGGCAGCAGGGCATTGGCGAATTCGCGCAGGATCGACCCGCCCAGCAATAGCCCGCAAAGCAATAGTCCAAGGTAGGACATCGCCGTGGACAGGTCCGGGGCACGGGGAATTTCGCCTTTCTTTCGGGCCTCTTCCAGCTTGCGCGGGGATGGTTCGTGGCTCTTTTCTGCGCTGTCGTCCTGGTCCGACATGGCGCTACCGGAACGGGTTCGCCAGGAACCCTTCGAGGGCTTCCAGCCAGACGCTCAGAATGATCGGGGCGCACAAAAGCAACATGCCGATCGACCCCAACGTGATCACCGGCGCGCCGACAAAGGCCACCATCAGCTGCGGCATCGCTTTGTTGATGACGCCCAGCGTCAGATTGTACAGCACCGACAGGATCACGAAGGGCGCGGCCAGGCTGAACCCAAGCGCCACGCTTTTGCCAACCTGGGCACGCCCCGCATCCGCGACAGCCGAAGGATCGGGAAAGGCAAAAGGCGGCAGGATATCGTAGGACAGCACCAGGTAGGCCGCTGCCTTGACGTGGAACCCCGTCGCCATCAGCAGCGCCAGCGCGGAAATCGTAAGGATGTGCCCCACCGCTGGCAAAGGGTCCAACCCCTGGCCGCCAAAGATCTGCGCCAGCGACGTGGCCTGCGCCGCGATCGATCCGGCCATCTGGATCGCAAGAATGAACAGCCGCAGCATGATGCCCATGAAAAGCCCCGAGAGGCTTTCCGTGACCAGCGCGCTGACAAAGCCACCCATTCCCATGGTGGGCAGATCCATGTTCGGCAGGACTGCGGGCGCCACGACCGAGGTCAGGACAAGCGCCAGCACCAGTTTCACCCGCGACGACAGCATCTGTTCGCCCAGCGCGGGCAGCACCGCCATCGCCGCGCCAACCCGAAAAAACACCATCAAGCCGCCCCAAAGCGCCGATGTGCTCAGCGCCAGCGCATCTTCGAGCCCCGCGATCACGCGGCAACCACGCCGATCAGGGCCGGGCGCGCCTCAAGCCCAATTTCCTCGAAGGACATCACCGGGTTGGTCATTCCCTTGGCCGCCATGACGGTCCGCAAGAACCGCCGCCGCCGGGACGACGTGACGATGGCCGGAACGACACCGCGGTTGCCGGCCGCGCCGATCTGTTCTGCCAGCCCCTCGGTCAGGGCCTCGAAACGGTCCGGCGGCAAGGCCACGTCCAACGCGCCATGCCCGCCTTCGATCTGGTAGGAAAGAAAGGTTTCCTCCCATTCGGGGGCAAGTTGGATCAGCGGGATGGTGCCATCCTTGCGGCGCAGATTGGCGACCAGCTGAAAGCCCAGCCGCTGCCGGACATGTTCGCAGATCGACTCGGGTTGGGTCTGCTGACCGCGCATTTCAGCAATGGCCTCGAGGATCAGCGGCAGGTTGCGCACCGACACCTGTTCATCCAGCAACAGCCGCAGAACGTGATGCAGCGTGTCGATCTGCACCTTGTCGGGGATCAGTTCATCAATCAGCTTGCGATTCGCCTCGGCGCGCGTGGGATTGGTCAGCGACACCATTTCGTCCAGCAGCCGGCGCAGCGATTTCAACGTCAGCAACCGGCCAAAGTTGCGGCGAATCACCTCGAGCAGATGGGTCGCCAGAACCTCGGTCGGGGTGACGATCGTGGCACCGGTGATCGCCGCGCGTTCCTGATCTTCGGGCCGAATCCAACGGGCGGGCGCACCGTAGACTGGTTCGGTCACATCGTGCCCCGCTGGCAGCGCGCCGCGATCCTCGGGCATCAGGGCAAGCACAAGGTCGCCGTTTAGCTCGCCGCGCGCCATTTCGACGCCGTGAATCCGCACGACATAGGTGCCCGTCGTCAATTCCGGAGCATCCGTCAGTCGGATTTCCGGCAGGATCAACCCGTAATGCGAAGCGACATGCGTGCGCATGTTGGCAATCCGCACGTCCAGCCCCGTCCCCGGATCCAGCACCATGTTCACAAGGTCCGGGGCGAATTCGACGTGGATGTCGTCAAGGTCCAGAACATCCCCCATGGGGCGCGATCTGGGTGCCTCTGCTTCGGTCTGCTCTTCTTCCTTTTCTTCTTCGACTTCGGGGCGATTGGATATCCACCAGGCCGCGCCGCAAAGAATGATCGCCCCCAAGATGAAAGGCAGGAACGGCAGCCCCGGCACCAGCGCGAAAAGCCCCATAAGCACGCCAACCGTGGCCAGCGCAGAAGGATGACGGCCAAGCTGGCTGAGAATCGCAAGGTCGGTGGCCCCTGTCGCGCCGCCCCGCGCCAAAAGCAGGCCAGCCGCGATCGAGATGATGACAGCCGGGATCTGGGTCACAAGCCCATCGCCAACCGTCAGGATCGCATAGGTTTCCACTGCACTGGCAAAGCCCATGTCATGCACGAAGACACCCATCGAGATGCCCATGATGAAATTGAGCGCGGTGATCAAAAGACCGGCAACCGCATCCCCCTTCACGAATTTTGACGCACCGTCCAGAGACCCGAAAAAGGTGGTTTCCTGCTGTTCGCGCTCGCGGCGGGCCTTGGCTTCGGCGTGGTCGATGGCGCCGGCCGCCATGTCAGCGTCAATCGCCAACTGCTTGCCCGGCATGGCGTCCAGCGCGAACCGCGCCGACACCTCGGCCATGCGCGCGGCGCCCTTGGTGATGACCGTAAAGTTGACGATCATCAGAACGCCAAAGACCACGAGACCAAGGAAAACACTGCCGCCCATCACGAAATTGGCAAAACCTTCGATCACCTCGCCAGCGGCATGGGTGCCGCTGTGGCCATTCCCGATGATCAATTTGGTTGAGCTGACGTTCAACGACAGGCGCAGCATAAGGGACGTCAGAAGGATCGTGGGAAAGGCCGAAAAATCGAGGGGCCGCTCGATGAACAGCGTCACCGTAAAGATCAGGATCGCCAACCCGAACGAGGCCGCAAGCCCCACGTCCAGCACCCACGAAGGCATGGGCAGAATCATCATGACGATGATCGCCATCAGCGCCAAGGCCAGCAGGATCGTCGGCTTGAAAAAGGCCGAGACGCTCATGTTCATGGCCGCCACCTTGAAATTGCGCATCTGCTTGCCTGCAAGGCGCCGATGATCGCAGGTGCGGCGTCAAATCGCCCTTGCCCGGTTGATATTACTATTGGTTTTTCCGCGACTGCCATTTCTTGGCCCTTTGGATCACTGGATCGACGCTTTCTGGCGTTCAAACATTGCTAGGGGTCAGACCTTTATTTTTGGTAAGTTTCCGTTAGCCACCCGCACCAATCTGCGTCGCGTCAAGCAGTGCGCGCAAAGTCTGCCGGGTTTCCGCACTTTGGCCTGTCAGGGTTTCGGCATAGCCAAGGCTGGGCGCCTCGGGAACGGGATTGTCCTGACTGGTCAATCGGGCCGCCTGCGCCAAGGGGGTTTCGCCTTCCTCGGCGACCCTGTCCCAATCACCCGATAGCCAGGCTGCGTTCAGGGCCTCTTCGGTTTCGCCCATTTCTTCATAAAGCGTGCGTGCATAGTCGTGGTCACCCATCTGACGGCGCGCTTCGGCCCGCAGGGCGGCAATGTTTTCGCCGCGCAAGCCGACCAGGACGATTTCAGCCTCCTCCGGGCGCGACAAGGCCAGCAAGGCTTGGGCCCGAGCCAGTCGGAAATCACGTGCCCCCGGTATGTCCGGCGTCTCGTCAAGGCGGGTCAGCGCCTCGTCGGGCATTCCCAGCGCAAGAAGGCGCTGAATGATCGCCAGATCCAGTCCGGGATCGCCCAGATCGCCCGACTCCAGCATGCCACCCATCGCGTATTTCAGGAATTCAAGGTCATCGGATTGTTCGGCGATCGCCTTGAACACCTCGATGGTCGTATCGCGAAGCATGTCTGCCGGAATGCCTTCGGCGTCTTGCAGCCCCTGAAAACTGCGGGCAAATTCCTTGTTCAGGAGGCGCGATCTGATGTGTGCCTGCCATAGGCCGGGACCCTGTTCGCTGTTTTTCAGTTCTGCAGCAAAGGCTTCGGTCAGCTCTGCAACTTCGGCCGAGACGGGAATATCCTTTGCCCGCGCGATATCGACCGCCGTCGTGATCGCTTCGGGGGCGTCGGCTTCGGGCAAGGCCTCGATGGATTTCAAGGTCGCATCGGCCTTGGCGACATTGCCTTCACGCAGTTCAAGCTGCGCGGCGCTCAGTGCCAAGCTGGCCGTCGGCCCGCCGTGAAGCCGCTCCAGCCGCCGCAACACGTCGCGCGCGATGTCGGATTTGCCCGCTTTCGACAGCCGTTCCGCCAAAAGCGGACCCAAATGATCGCGCAAGTGAGCAGGCAAGGCCTCCAACCCGCGAAGGATCGCCTCTGAGCTATAGCGGGTGTCCTCGGGGCGAACACCGCCGCTCATCGCGGCCCAAAACGCGGCGTAGGTATCGCAGTTCGCCTGGCTGGCGAACCACCCGGTCGGGTCGTTTTCGGCATCGACGATATAGCTGATCGCCAGCAACATCGGGTCCGGCCCTTCGGGGTCAGTCCCCAGGACGGCGCGCGCCTCGGCGCCAAAACCAAAGTGCAGCAAGGCACGGGAATAATTGAGCAAAGCCTGTTTGTTGACCTTGTCGAACTCGCCGAACAAGGCGCTTCTGTCGCGGGCAAGGACCTCGAGAACGCTGTCAGCCTGCGCCCAATCGCCGATCCGCAACTTCTTGTCCGAGGCGCATTGAACGCCGCCAATCGAAATGACGCCTTTCCTTGACGAATCCGGGTCGAGCTCTGCCAACTGCGCGGCAAGATCGTTCAACGGGCCCTGGCCAGCGCTCGTATCCGCCGGGGGCGTATCTGAATGCAGTGTGACATGTGCGGGATCCGGGACAGCCCGCAGCGCAGGTTCCAAAAGCCCCTGGGTCGCCGCCCTTGCCAGATCCGCCGCGATCGAATCGCCCACGGCATAGGGGTTGGTGGTTGCGGGTGCGGCATTTGCCGTCCTGCCCTGGGGTTCGAGCGGGCGCAAAACGGACACGCTGGGCATCAAGGGGTCGGGCCGCTTGTTCGGGCCAATCCCTGGTACACCGTCGATCCTGACGGTCGAAAGATCTTGGGCAAGCGTGGTGTCCTGTGCGGATGGCGTTGCCGAAGGCGCGGGTTCGGCCGCCTGGGCAAGCGCATCGACATCAGCCCCGTCGCGAAAATCGAACACGACCATCCTGCCGCGCAACGTAAAGCTTTCGGCAGTGCAATTGCAGTTCAACCGGATGTCTATCGCAGATCGCCCGGCAACTGGATCCAGCGCCGCAATCCGCGCATTCCCGATCTTCTGGAAGGCGCGAGTTGTATCAAATTTTAATCCTTCGCGCTGCAAAACAAACCGTTTGCCGTTGGCTCCCTCGATCTCTTCCAGCGTCCACTGGATTCCGGCCGGTACATCAAAGACCAGGCGCGTGAAATCATCGTGCTCGCCTCCGCGCACGATGATTTGTTGGGCATAGGCCGACATGGGCCAGAAAAGCGCGAAGAAAAAGAGCGGGATAAGCCTCATGCTGCCTCCTGCTTGACCGATTTCAAGGCTTCTTCCAGCTCGATGAAGCTGGGCCGGAAATGCGAGGGAGCATTCTGACGACCCACCTCGATACAGATGTTGGTGGCGTGGTTGTGCAGGTTTGCGACCAGAACCTCGCGGATCAGTTGGTAGAAATGCATGTCCTCTTCGACCACGGCCTTGACCTTGGACGCGAAGGGCGCGGCCAGACCGTAGGCCAAGAACACCCCAAGAAATGTACCGACCAGGGCGCCACCGATCAGCTTGCCAAGAACTTCGGGCGGCTGGTCGATCGAGGCCATGGTCTTGATGACGCCCAGAACGGCGGCCACGATCCCAAGCGCGGGCAGGGCGTCGGCCATCGACTGAAGCGCGTGACTTGAATGCAGCGCATGATGCGCCATGCCTTCGATACGCTTGTCCAGGACCTCTTCGACCTGATGCGGATCGTCATAGTTCATCGAAACCGACCGCATGGTATCGCAGATCAGTTCCAGCGCGTATTTGTCTGCCAGGATCTTGGGGTATTTCTGGAAAATCGTGGATTCGGCGGGCGTTTCGATGTGCTCTTCGATGGCCACCGGGCTGCTGCGCGCCAGGCGGATCAACTCGAACAGCAGGCAAAGCAGATCCCGGTAGTCATCCGGTTTCCACTTGGCCCCTTTGAAGACCTTGCCGACATCCTTCAAGGTGTGCTTGACCGCGCCCCCGTCATTGCTGATCAGAAAGGCGCCGGCGGCGGCCCCCCCGATCATCATGAATTCGAAAGGCAGCGCTTTCAAAATGATCCCAAGTTTTCCGCCCGCCAGAAGGTATCCACCAAAAACCATGATGAACATAACGGCGATACCGATGATTCCCAGCATTCCCGGACTCCCAATCCTAAACTCTCGTCAACGATGACAGTCAGCCGTTAAGAACCTCTCACCGGCTGACGAGAAAATCGCTACATCACGACGAACTCTGCGTGCAGGGCACCTGCCGCCTTGATGCTTTTGAGGATGTCGATCATGTCGCGCGGACTGACGCCCAGGGCGTTCAATCCCGCTATCACCTCGGACAAGGAGGTGCCCGCAGGCACTTCGGCAAGACCGATACCCGGCTCTTCGATGATTCCGGCGGCGCTGCGCGGTACGACCACTGTCTGACCTTCGGCAAAGGGGTTGGGCTGCACGGCAAGCGGCGCTTCTTCGATGCGCAGGGTCAGGTTGCCCTGCGAAACCGCCACGCGTGAAATCCGGACATCCGACCCCATCACAATCGTGCCCGAGCGTTGATCGACGACCACCCGCGCGCGACGTTCCGGCTCGACCGCCAGGTTTTCGATCGCGACGACGGCGCGCGCCGGCGACCCGGCGCCGGTTCTTTGCAGATCGACGGTGATGGTCCCGGCGTCCAGCATTGTTGCGGCGCGGCGTCCGATTGCCCTGTTGATGACCTCCTCGATCCTGGCGGCGGTCGTGAAATCCGGTTCGCGCAGGGCCAGCCGCAGATTGGACAGTTGCGTGAAATCAAAGGAAACTTCCCGTTCGACCCGTGCGCCTGACGGGATCACCCCGGCGGTTGGCACCCCTTGTACCACCCGGGCGGCATCGCCTTCGGCCTCGACCCCGCCAGCGATCACCGTTCCCTGAGCGACCGCATAAATGTCACCGTCCGCCGCATTCAAGGGCGTCATGATCAAGGTTCCGCCCAGCAGGCTTTTGGCATCGCCAATCGCCGAAACCGTGACGTCGATCTGGTTGCCTACCCGCGAAAACGCCGGCAACCGCCCCGTGACGATCACCGCCGCCACGTTGCGTGGGCGAAACTGTTCGCCGGTGACGTTCACGCCCAACCGTTCGAGGATGTTGGTCATGATCTCCTCGGTAAAGGGCGAATTCCGCAGCCCGTCCCCTGTGCCGTTCAGGCCAACCACCAGGCCATAGCCGACCAGATCGTTGGACCGCACGCCATCGACTTCGACCAGGTCCTTGATCCGCACCGACTGGGCCTGCGCCATGCCGAACCAAAGGAAAAACGCGCAAAATGCGGCTATAATTTTCCCCATCAGAGATACTCCGCCAGCGAAAGCCGCTGCGAGCGTGCCGTGATGGTGTAAAGGCTTTCCAGTTGGCTACGGATGGTTTCATAGCGGGCGGCGGTTTCATATTGATCGGTGCCCACCAGATCCAGCTTGGCCAGGCTGGTTGCGGTGCGTTCAGCCGAGTTTCGTGTCTGGGTTTCCTCGATCCGCGCCTCGAGCGATCCAAGCCCCGCACGCAGTTCGACAAGAGGTTTCTGAGCGCCCAGCAGATCGCGACCGGCGGTCGCCAGCAGTTCGCTTTGCACGGTCGAGTCCAACCCAAGCGTCCCATCGGCGGCAAGCGCCGCCATGGCCAGCGGCTTGAGCAATTCGCGGAACACCGGATCGGTGGCGCGAATATCGACGCTGGCGGTTTCATTCTCGCTTAGCCGCATGGGGGCCAGACCAGTGGCAGACCCCTGGTAAATCGTTGTTTCAAACGTGCCGCCAGCATCAAAGAACACATCCAGCGCCGCTTCGATCCCGGCAAGGTCGGTCTGCCCGGCCACGGCGGTGCGCAGTTCGATCATCATCTCGTCGAGCCCGGCAACAGCGGCGCGATCCGTCGCGGTTCCCGAAAACAGGAACCGCCCGGCCACCGATCTGTTCATGCCATTCAGAACCTGGCCCATCGCGCTTTTGGCATCCTCGGACATCGTGGAAAGCAGTTCACCCGAGGTCGTCAGATCGGCCGCGATCAGCGTACCTGACAGGGTCTGCGTACGGGTTTGCATCTCGTCCAGCGTGGTCTGCATGGTCGAGGTCAGATAGGCCGCCTCGGTGGTATTGACGCGGTAGGCATCCAGTTTGGACAGGGACCGGTCGATCGCCATCAGGCCGGTCAGATCGCCGCCCAGGTGTTTCCCCGTGTCCTTGGTCAGGCCGGTCGAAACCTCGACGGCCAGCTTGTCCATTTCCTCGCGCAAGCGCACCTGGTTGGTGCGGAGCACCAACGAGCGTGCCAAATTTCCTACAGAATCCATTCTGGTTCTCCTCAGATGCTCATCAGGCGTTCAAGCAGCTGGTCAACTGTCGACATCACCTTGGCGTTGGCCGTGTAAAGCTGTTCAATCTGCATCAGCATTTGCAGCTCGAAGTCGGTATCGACCCCTTTCGAAAGCTCGATTTCCTTGAGCCCCGTGTTTTGCGAAATCGCGAAGGTCTGTTCGTTTTCGGCGCGCACACGAGTTCCGACGACGTCAGACCCAAAGTTGGCCACCTGGTTGATAAAGCTGCTGGGCACCGCGTCCAAAGCGGCCGATCCCGGCAGGGCCTGCGCCTCGAGCGCGGCGGAAATCGCAACAAGAAGCGAGGCATCGCCAACTTCACCCTGCGTGGCGGCACCAAGGCCATCGCGCAGCTTCCAGGATTGACCGCTGCCCGGTGCGACAAGGGCATTGATTTCGATGCGGCCTGCGATCCCGTTTTCGTTCAAGGGATCAAAGGCAATGCCGGCATCAGTGAACAACCCGGGATCCAAAGCGCCAAGGGTCGAGTCCGGCCCGCCGGGGCCCAGACGGTCGATCAGATCGCGGGCGATCCCGTCCAGCTGTGCCTGACGTTCGACGGTCGCGACGTCGCGCAGTTCGAACTGCGCGCCCAGACGCCCGCCGGCAAACATCCCCGACTCGGTCGAGTTGACCGGCAGCCCGGCCAGGGTCAGCCCGTTCAACTGACCGCCAGACAGGCTCATCCCCGCGCCAATTGACGGGGTCTGCTCAAAGCCGACCTCGACCGGGCGTCCATCCAGCAGCACGGCGCCGCCTTGGGTAAACAGGGCGATTTCACCGCGCTCTCGGGCAACCACGCGCAGCGGCACGATCTCGGAAATCCCGTCGATCAGCCTTTGCCGTTCGTCCAGCAGGGTCGAAACATCGCCGCCCGTACTGTTCGCCTTGACCACGTCGTCGTTGATTTCGTCCAGGCGGACCACCGCTTCGTTCAGCGACGTCACGTGGCGGGCGATGGTGGCATCCGCCCCTTGCCGCGCAAGCTGCACCTCGTCGGACAGTTTGTTCAGTGACTTTGCCAGATCATTCGCCGTGGTGGCGATGTTTTCCAGCCTCTGGGTCGCGGCAGGGTTCGATGCCGCGTTGATCAGAGCGTTTTCAAGCGAGGTCACCCGATCCGTCAACGAACCAGAGGTGCCGCTTTCGCCGACAAGATCCTCCATCCGGCGGGCAAAGGTGTACATGTCGCCGGCCGCACCCATGTTGGCATCGGACAGGCGGCGGTCTGCCGTCAGGACCGGATCGGAGTGGCGGATCACGCCCTTGATCGTGACGCCCCCGTGGGTTCCGGCGACGCCGGCAGACAGCGCCAATTCCCGGCGCCCATAGCTTTCGGTTGTCGCGTTCGAGATGTTCGTCGACACCAAAGCCGCAGCGCGGGAATTGGCCTTGAGGCCGCTGAACGCATTGTAAAGTGCACCCGTTAGTGACATATCGCAGCCCCCTTAAAAGCTGACGGAACCCCGTCAGCGCTTGATGTTCGTGGTTTCCTGAAGCATCTCGTCGACGGTCTGGATGACCTTCGCGTTCGATGAATAGGCGCGCTGGGTCTGGATCATGTCGGTCAGCTCGCTTGCCACGTCGGTGGTGCTTTCCTCGCGGGCGTAGGACACGATATCGCCCGTCGGTCCGTCACCGGCATCCCAAAGGAAGAAGCTGCCGCTTTCGGGCGATGGCATGTAAAGCTGGTTGTCCAGCGCCACCATTCCGTTCGGGTTCGGCACGTCGACCATCGGTACCTGATAGATCGTCTGAGTGATCCCGGTATCGAAGAAGGCATAGACAAAGCCGTTTTCGTCAATCTCGACCGAGGTCATGTTGCCCGCGGGCGACCCGTCTTTGGCGATGTTCAGCGGCGCAAAGGAATCCGAACGCTGGGTCAGGCCGCCGTTCGATCCGGGTGTGCCGATGGTGATTTCGATCGGGCCACCCGCGACGTTCACGATGAACGACCCCGTCGTCGCGTTGTAGGCGCCGCCCGAAACGTCGGTCACGGTGCCCAGCGTCCCGCCGTCGGCCTGGGTGTCGTTGAAGGTGACCGTGTATTCGCCGATCGGGTTGGTCGCGCTGGCCGAATCGGCGATCACGACCGTCCATTCGTTCGACGCCCCGGTGGCCGGAACCGTCGGCGTGAAGGTCACCGTCAGGTTTTCCGACCGCCCGAAGTTGTCGAAGTATTCGACCGGAAGGGTCAGGTCGTCCCCCGATGCGCCCGAATAGGTTTCGGTCGCAGGCAGGTTTACCCCCAGCGTCACCGCGGTCGTCGGCTCGCTCAGGTATTGGTTCAGGGCAATCTGTACCGGTTCCAGCGAAGCCGAGGTATCACGCGCATTGGTCGGGATCGACCCATCCGCATTGGCCGGCCAGCCAAGCAGCATAAGGCCCGACTCGGTCCGCAGATAGCCATCGGCATCCACCCGGAACGATCCGGTCGTCGTCAGGAACATCTGCGGATCGCCATTGCCGGCCAGAACCTCGGTCGCCTGGGCGACGGGAAGGAACCCGCGTCCGCGCACCGCAAGATCCGTGGCATTGGTCGTCGCCACAAGGGCGCCGGATTCGTCGATCAGGCGCTGCGTCGTCGTTCGCACGCCGCCCGCCGTGTAAGTACCGCCCGTGGACCCGATCACCATGGACTGGAAATCGGTTTCCACACGCTTGTAGCCATTGGTGGCCGAGTTCGCGATGTTATCAGAGATGGTCCCAAGCCGCGTCGCATTCGCCGCGAGGCCCGCCACACCGGCATTGAGGGAAGAAGAGATCGTCATGACACGCCTTTCTGCTGTCTCGGTACTATTCCGAGGACAACAGATAAGGACGTTGGTTTAACGCGACGCTAACAGCTAAAATTCAATCCAATCTTCCACTATTCTTTTCCCTTTCTCAGAAAGACCACCTCGATCCGGTTGTTGCGTGCATCCATCCGGTTTTCCTGGCGCGGTTCGCGGTCGGCATGGGACGTCACCCGTTGCACGCGGGCCTGTGGCAACGCGCCGTCAAACAGCAGTTCCCGAAAGGCCGCGGCCCGCATTGCGGATACATCCCACGACGGATTGCGCGCAAGAACAACAGGATAGGCCGCCGTGTGACCTTCGATTGCCAGGGGGTTGGTCACGATCTGCGCCGCCCGGCCCAGAACGATCGCCAAGTCCCGCATCAACTGCGTCGGCTCGGCCTCGCCCGTGAACAGGGGTGCCTCTTCGGTTTCAAAGAATTCGACGATCAGGCCTTCGTCGGTGACCTCGGTATAGATGTGCTTCATCAGCTCATCGGCCACCATGCTTTCACCGCCACGCCCCATCAACATGTCTTCGGCTTGCTCGAAAACCTCGTTCTGGGCGTCCTGATCTGCATCGTCCCCCTGGGAAAAGCTGCCCTTTTCCCGGTTGTCCGCCGTCGGGCGCAGACTGGTCGAGCCTGTCCCCATGCGTGGAAGCACGTTTTCCGCAAAGACGGATTCGCCCCCCAGAGGGCCATTCCCACCGCCCGAAACCCGGGCCATGGCCACCGTCGGACTGAAATAGTCCGCGATCCCCTTGCGTTGTTTTTCGGTTGTCGCGTTCAACAGCCACATCAACAGGAAGAAAGCCATCATGGCGGTCACGAAGTCGGCATACGCCACCTTCCATGCACCCCCGTGGTGGCCATCGCCACCCACGACTTTCTTGCGTTTGATAATGACTGGCGCAACATTGCTGTCGCCACCCATCTCACCACCTTTTTTCTCACCGAGGACCGGTATACTCTGGCGGGGTTTACCAGCGACTTAACGATTAAAAATGTTCCGTTAATGCGTGACAGGCCCGTTTTGCCCAAGGCAACGGCGTGCCGATTTTCCCACAAACTGCCGGGACGTCAGCGCCATCAATGGACAGATGCGCCGAAAATGACTAGCACGGACGTATCAAAAGGACCTTTTGAAAGGGGCAGGGCATGCCGGACATTTTCTCTGCTGTGACGCGGCACAGGGCTCGACTGAACGGGCTTGGGCTCGTGATGGCGTCGGGCCTGGCGGGGTCGGCCGCCATGGCGCAGGATGCCCCCTTTGTTCCCAGCCACAACCTTTTCGGTGTGCCTGGCCTTGTCGACATGCCCACCGGCGAAGTCGATCCGGATGCGACCATCGCCGCGACCATGGCGCAGATCGGGGACACCCGCCGCACGACGATCTCGTTCCAGATCACGCCGCGGCTGTCCGGTACATTCCGCTATTCCGGCATCGGCAGCTTTCGCCACCCCGACAGTGTCAACGGTGTCTTCTACGACCGCAGCTTTGACCTGCGCTATCAGCTGCTCAAGGAAGGCGACATCATGCCTTCGGTCGTGGTCGGCTTTCAGGATCTGATCGGCACCGGGCTGTATGGCGGCGAATACCTTGTTGCGACCAAGTCCGTGGCGCCGGGGCTGAAGCTGACCGGTGGTCTGGGCTGGGGCCGGCTGGGCAGCTACAATTCCTTCGGCACGACCGGGACGCGGCCGAACGTGGTGCTGGGGCGCGGCGGCGTGCCGACCTATGACCGCTGGTTCCGCGGTCCTGTCGCCGGATTTGGCGGCCTGAGCTATGCGCCCAACGCCAACTGGAACTTCTCGCTCGAATATTCCTCGGACAACTACAACATCGAAACCGCCCGCGGGAACATGTCCAAGGACAGCCCCTGGAACTTCGGCATCGACTACCGGTTCCGCAGTGGGTCGCAATTGTCGCTGTACCACTTCAATGGCAACGAGGTCGGCGCCCAGTTCACCCTGGTGATGAACCCCAAGACCTTCGGTGTGGGCGGCGGGATCGAGCAGGCCTCGTTTCCGGTCAAGGTGCGCCCCGCAGGGTCCGCCAGCGATCTTGGCTGGATCGGCAACACCGCCGTCATCGACTCGGCCAACCAGGAACTGCGCGCACTGGCCGCCAAGGACGGCCTGCATGTCGAAGGCCTGACGCTGGAAGCGAACCGCGCCACCGTCCGCCTGGTCAACCCGCGCTATGGCGCGCCGTCGCAGGCCATTGGCCGCACCGCCCGCGCCATGAGCCGCACCCTGCCCGCCTCGGTCGAGGAATTCGTCATCGTCCCGGTCGAAAGCGGCATGGCCATGTCCGCCGTGGTGATGCGGCGGTCCGATCTGGAACGCCTGGAACACGAAGGCGCCGAGCAGATGCTGGCCCGCACTTCGATCGTCGATGCCTATGGCCGCCTACCCGAGCTGGACCCCGGGCTGTACCCCAAGTTCAGCTGGGCATTCGGCCCCTACGCCGCGATTTCGCTTTTTGATCCCGACAACCCCCTTGGGCTTGAGGTCGGGCTGCGCGCCAATGCCGACTGGCAGGTCGCGCCGAACATCATCCTGTCCGGGGCCGTCACCAAGGAACTGGGCAACAACAGCGGCGACAAGATCCGCGTCGACAAATCCAACCTGCCGCGCGTGCGTACCGACCGGGCGCAATACGCCACGCAGGGCGATCCCGCGATCAAATACCTTCAGGTTGCCATGTACGGACGGCCCGGCCGCAACCTCTATAGCCGCCTGACTCTGGGCTATCTGGAATCGATGTATGCCGGGGCCTCGGGCGAAGTCCTGTGGAAACCGGTGAACAGCCGCTTCGCGCTGGGCGCCGAGCTGAACTACGTGATGCGCCGCGACTATGACCAGTTGTTCGGCCTGCAAAGTATGACCACCACCGACCCGGTAACCGGGATCAAGCGCGACATTCCCAATCTGAACGGCCATCTGTCGGCCTACTACAGCTTTGGCAACGGCTTCCACGGCCAGCTGGACGTGGGCCGCTATCTGGCGGGCGACTATGGCGCGACCATCGCGCTGGACCGCGAATTCGCCAATGGCTGGCGGATCGGTGCCTATGCGACCAAGACCAACGCCTCGTTCGAGGACTTTGGCGAAGGGTCGTTCGACAAGGGCCTGCGGTTCACGATCCCCATCGCATCCTTCATCGGAACCCCGACGCGCAAGAACGATTCGTTCACCCTGCAATCCCTGACCCGCGATGGCGGCGCAAGGCTGTCGGTGCGCGGTCGCCTGTACGACCAGGTGCGCGACTATCACGAACCCGATGTGGTCAACTCCTGGGGAAGGTTCTGGCGATGAAAATGACCAATCCGTTTCGGCTGGGCCTTGCCCTTGCGCTGGGTCTGACCCTGTCCGCCTGTGGCACCGAAAAGAACCCGGTCGTCGAGGCGGTCAAGGCGCTGCCCTCGACCTTCCTGAAAAAATCCGATGGCGAAGCCACCGGCGGCGTGACCGAAGACCAGATGACCAGCCTGCTGGCCGCAACCCCGGCGCCGGTAGAATTCTTTCACTTCGAATCCCGCAAGGCGCAGTTCATGATGCTCGAGATCGAGCGCAACGGCCCCTATCAAAGCTATGGCAGCCCGGACCGTCGCGGCATCGTCCTGCGCAGCGGGATGATCACCGCCACACGCGGCTTTGGCGGCGATCTGATGAGCGTCGAGGAAGACGCGCTGCTGCGGCTGGTGCAATCGCGTCAGGCTGGCTCGGCCTCTTATCAGCAGCGTTTCCTGACGCCCGAAGACGTGACCGAGACCAGGACCTATACCTGCGACGTGACCCCCGGCGCCCGCCAGCCCGTCACCGCGGGCGAAATCAACGGCAGCGGCATCATCATGACCGCGCTGTGCCGGGGCGAAGGGGTGAAATTCACCAACACCTATATCGTCGACAACGCCGGTTCGATCATCACGGGGCGGCAGTGGATCGGCTTTCCGATCGGCTATGTCGGCAACCAGGCGCTGCGCCGCTGATCGGCCGCAACGCTTGCTGATCCGGGAAAGGCCCGCCTAGTGCGGGTCGACCCCACGAAACACCGTCGCGAACATCACCCGGAAATCGGTGCAGATGTTGCGCCGGGGTTCGTACAGCCTGTCGATCTGGGCCTTGCGCGGGATGCAGCGGCGGCAATAGACCTGCTCGGTTTCCTGCGCGGTCCTGCATTGCGCCAAAAGTCGTTCTTCGTGCTTGTGGAACACGACGCTGGCAAGCCCGGTGATCCCCGGCCGTGATTTCAACACTTCGCGATAGATTGACGGGTACATCTCGACATAGCGGCGCAGCGGCGGGCGCGGCCCGACCAGACTGACATCGCCGCGCAGCAGGTTGAACAGCTGCGGCAGCTCGTCCAGACGTTTACGCCGCAGCATGGCCCCGGTCTTGGTGATGCGGTCCGACTTGTCCCCACCCGACACGCCCCGGTCACCGGCATCGGGGCGCATGGTGCGGAATTTCCAAAGCAAGAAGCCCTTGTCCGCGGTTTTCATCCGCTCGGCCTTGTAAAGGATCGGGCGCCCCTCCTTGACCAGCAGCAGAACCGTGACCCACAGGATCAGCGGCATCAGCACGGTGCCCAGGACAAAGGCGCTGAGAATGTCGATCAGGCGGCGAAAGGGGGTCATGGCCAGACCCCGGTGGCGCGGGCGGCATTGACCAGATAGGCGGCCTTGGCGCTGTCTTGCGGGAATTCATGGATCGATTGCAGGCGGCTGCAGTCCAGTTGCACCACCGGCAAGGCCGAGTCCGGCGCGGGCACCCAGTCGATTTCGGCGCCGGCGGCCAGCGCGATCTGGTCCATTCCCGTTGCCATCGGCGCGCAGACATTCACCGGCCCGGTCAGATCACTGCCCACCAACGCCAGGATCGCGGCGGCCAGATCCTGCGGCGCGATATAGCTGCGCCTTGGCGCGGTGCCGTCCGGAAACCTGTCCAGCCGAATGCGCGCCCCCCGCCCAAGGTTCGCAAACAGGCTGTCCGCCCCGGCGACATTGCCGATCCGCATCAGCACGCTGTCCGGTCCTCCGGGGTTGTCGGCCTGCCAACGGGCAATCTTGGCCTCCATCGCCACCTTGGCCGCGCCATAGCCGCTGGGCGGGATCAAGCTGGCCTCTTCGTGCAAGGGCACGGGCCCGGGCTGATAGACCGCCGCGCTTGAGGCATGCAGCACCTTTTTGGCGCCCAGAGCGCGGCCCAGCTCCATCGCGGCAAGGCCCAGCGCGGCGTTCTGGTCCAGATCGGCCCCGGGCCCCGGCTTGACGCCCCAAAGCGCAACAATCGCGTCAACCTGTGGCAAATTGGCGGCATCCTGGCCGGGGGCCCAGCACAAGGCGTCGGCATCATTCGGCGCCTGCCTGAAAACAGGCTTTATATCAAAATCTTGGCCGGCGGATTCGTGCCAGACCGCCCGCACCATCCGACCCAGCAACCCGCTGGCGCCCAACAAAATAACGCTGAAAGCGGGGGTCCTGGGGGCCACGGTTTTTCTCATTCTTCTTCCAATCCGGCGTCAGACTATCTATCAACGTCGCAACCGGTTAGAAACTAAAAAACCGGACGGTGATGTCGGGGGACGACGTGAAGGCAAGACACAAGTTTTTGACGCTGATCGCTGCGCTGCTGGCCCTGTCAGCCTGCAGCCTGCCGCGCGGCGCCGCGCTTCAATCCGAAGTGCTGGCGGAACAGAATTCCGAAACCCCGACCTTCCAGGTGGTCCAGGTCACCCGCGCCAACATCCCCGGATTGGCGCAATGGCCCGCTTCGGGCTGGCATGGTCATTTCCACTGGCCCAACGCCTCGAACGGCGCGTCCTCTTCGGTGATCCGCACCGGGGACCGGGTCGATGTCACCATCTGGGACAGCCAGGAAAATTCGCTGATCACCAACCCCGGCCAGCGCTTTACCGAAATCAAAGGGGTCGAGGTCGACGACAACGGCTCGATCTTCCTGCCTTATGTCAACAAGGTCGGAATTCGCGGTCTGACGGCCTCGGGCGCTCGGTCCAAGATCCAAAGCCGCCTGGAACCGATCGTACCGTCCGCGCAGGTGCAGGTCAGCCTGCAACAGGGGCGCGACAGTTCGGTTGACGTGGTCGGCGGCGTGTCCAAGCCCGGCGCCTATCCCATGACCTCGCGCAATTACAAGATCCTCAACGTCTTGTCGGATGCAGGCGGCATTCCCAGTGGCCTGCGCAACCCGCAGGTGCGGCTGATCCGCGGCTCTGACACCTATGAAATCTCGGCGGACGAACTGTTTGCCGATGGCTCAAAGAACGCCTTGTTGTACCCGCGCGACACCGTCGTGGTCGAGGCGGATGAACGCGCCTTTACCGCCCTTGGTGCATCGGGTCAGGAAAACCTGATCTATTTCCCCAAGGACGATATCAGCGCGATCGAGGCCCTGTCCCTGATGGGCGGCCTGTCTGACACCCGCGCCGATCCAAAGGGCGTTCTGGTGCTGCGGGAATACAAGGCCGAACACCTGTCGCCGGGCGGAAACGGTCCGACCCATCAGCAAGTGGTCTTTGCCCTTGATCTGACCAGCGCCGACGGCCTGTTTGCCGCACGCAAGTTCATGATCAACCCCGATGACACCGTTCTGGCCACGGAATCCCCGGTCAATGCGGTCCAGACTGTCTTTGGGCTGGTGGGGTCGGTCTTTGGACTGACGGCACGGGCGACCGCGCTGGCCAACTGATCCGGCTTGCCGACCCATGAAAAAAGGCGCGCCCAGCGGCGCGCCTTTGTCGTTTCAGCCTGTGGCCGATGGCTTATTCAGCAGCCGGGCCAACCGATGCCAGATAGGCATAGATGTCTTCGCCACCATCCTTCAGACGGAAGGACATTTTCGACCGTGCAGCCGAGCCAAGGTAGTCGGACAGGAATTTCTTGGGGTCCTGGACATAGGCGGCAAATTGCGCTTCGTCCCAGACAAGGCCAGCTTCGCCAGCGGCCACCAGATCGGCGCCATAATTGAAGCCTTCGTAGGTGCCCGCGGTGCGGCCGACGATGCCGTACAGGTTCGGGCCGGTCTTGCCGCCCTTGACGATATCGGTGCCTTCGGCGTCCTGGATCATGTGGCAGGACTTGCACTTGCCAAAGGCCTTTTCGCCCGCTTCGGCATCGCCCGACGCGCCGTGGCTTTCGGCAAAGGCGCCGGTGGCCATGGTCATGGCGGCGATGGCGGTGATGATCTTGAATTTCATTCGTAGTCTCCCGTTACAGGTATCTGGTTCAGTACCTAATGCAATGCCCACAGAGTCAACAAGCGCTTCGGTTTCGTTACCGGGGGTGTTAGCGTTATATGGCTCAATATGCCGCGCTTGACCTGCCAGCCGTGATGCGACAGGACACCGCAATGCCAGAAAACACCGAAACCACACCGGACATGCATACGATGATCCCCGCCTGGATCAACGGCACCTTGGTGCCGGTCGACAAGCTTCGGGCGCATCTGGACGGGCTGCGCCACAAGGCCGTGTCGGTCTTTGTCGTTCGGGACGGGCAAACCCTGATCCAGCGCCGCGCACTGGGCAAGTACCACACCCCCGGGCTGTGGGCGAACACCTGCTGCACGCATCCGCATTGGGACGAAGCCCCGGAAACCTGTGCCCGGCGGCGCCTGCAACAGGAACTGGGGATCACCGGGACAAACCCGGTTTTCCGTCAGCAGGTCGAATACCGCGCCGATGTCGGCGGCGGCATGATCGAACACGAGGTCGTCGACATCTTTCTGGCCGAGGCGCCCGCCGACATGCCGCTTGCGCCCAACCCGGACGAGGTGATGCAGACCCGCTGGATCGACCTGGACGCCCTGCGCGCCGAGGTTGCCGCAGACCCGCAGGCCTTTACCCCCTGGCTGCGCATCTACCTTCAGGACCACGCAGCCAGCATCTTTGGCAGGGGCTAACCCTCTTCCAACCTGACGCGCAACTCGCGCAGGACCGGCAAGGCCGCGCGCACGCGATCATCGCCCAGCTCTCCGACCATTTCCGTGATCAGCGGCGTGATTGCCGCCAGCGCCGCATCCCGCGCCGCCTTGCCCGCAGGCGAGATCGACACCAGCTTGCGGCGGGCATCGTCCCAGTCAGGGCGGATGTGGACATGCCCCGCCATTTCCAGTTTCCCCAGCGTGTTTGTCATCGCCCCGCGCGTCAGGTGAAAGGCCCGGGCCAGTTGCGCCGGGGTCCGTTCGCCGCCCCGGGCCAGGTGATTGAGCACCGAAAAATGCGAAATCTCCATGCGGTTTGGCAAAATCTTGGACAACCGCGAACGCAGCAATTGATCGGCTGTCAAAAGCTCGCTTACCAGGGAAATCGCCAGGTTGCTTGCGTCGCTCATTCCGGACCCTCGAAAACGCGGTCATGAGTCAGCGAGGGCACCTTGCGCCGCGCCTCCTGCACCTGGTTCAGATCCAGGTCAGCGACGAAAACCCCCGGGCTTGTCCCGGCATCCAGCAGCACCTCGCCCCAGGGCGACACGATCATGCTGTGACCATGGGTCGATCGCGCGCGGCCGCTGCGCGCGGCATGGGTACCGGTCTGCGCGGGTGCAAGGACGAAACACCCGGTTTCGATCGCCCGAGCCTGCAACAAGGGCTGCCAATGGGCCGGGCCGGTACCGGGCGAAAAGGCGGCAGGCACCGTCAGGATGTCCGCACCGGCCTTCGCAAGGGCGCGATACAGATAGGCAAAGCGGATGTCATAACACACGCTCAGCCCCAGCATCGCCCAGGGGGTCTGCGCCAGCACAGCCCGCGCGCCGGGCGCATAACCGCTGGATTCGCGATAGGTCTCGGTTTCGGTGACCTGCACGTCGAACATGTGCATCTTGTCATAGCGCGCCGCGATATGCCCCTGATCGTCGATCACGAAAGACCGGTTCACGAACCGCGTTTCGGGCGGTTCGGCCCTTTGCGCCAGCGATCCGATCAGCACCCACAACCCCAGGGCGCGTGCCTCGGCCTGCACGCCGGCAAGGAAAGGATCTTCGCCCTCGGATCGCAGCACATCAGCCTGATGCGCGCGGTCCATTGACACGCAGTTGACCACCTCGGGCATCAGCGCCATCTGCGCCCCCTGCCCGGACGCGTCGCGCAGCATGCCCTGCACCATGGCAAGGTTGGCCGACGGATCGTCCGACGAACAGGTTTGCAGCAGCGCGACCCGCATCAGCTGGCCAGCAGCGCGTCCAGCTTGCCCGCCCGCTCCAAGTCGTAAAGATCGTCGCAGCCGCCCACATGGGTGTCACCGATGAAGATCTGCGGAACGGTGTGGCGACCATGCGCGCGGTCCATCATCTCGGACCGGCGGCCGGGTTCCTTCAGAACGTCGACTTCGGAAAAGGCGACGCCTTTCTGGGTCAGCAGCCGTTTGGCCGCATGGCAAAAACCGCAAAGCGGCGAGGTGTAGATTTCGACAGGTTTCATGGCGCGGTTCCGGATTGTTGTTTCCGAAATACTTAGGCGTCTTTGACAACGCGCGCCAGTACGCTGACGAAAACCTCGGTTGCGCCTGCCGCAAGGCTGGCCTCGGTGGCCGCCGCCAGAGTCGCCCCCGAGGTCATCACGTCATCGACGATCAGCACGCTGCGACCCCGGATCAACCCTTCGCGCAGGGGCGATACGGACAGCCGCCCGGCCAGCGTGGCAAAACGTTCATCCCGCGACTTGCCATCCAGCGAAGGCGTCTTTTGCGGCCGTTGCAACAGATCGGGGCACCAGTCCAGATCCAGTTCCGCCGCAAGGGCTTCGGCCAGCAGGGCAGACTGGTTGTAACGGCGCGCCAAATGTCGATGCAGGTGCAGGGGCACCGGAACGACCAGGGTATCCTCCCGCACGATAGACCGCGTCTGGCGCGCCATCCAGCGTGCGGCAGGGCGTGCAATGTCGTGCCTGTCGCCGTGTTTGAGCGCCAGAACCATGCGCCGTCCGCGATCCTTGTATTCCAGCGCGGCGCGACCCTTGCTCCAGGGGCGCGCGGTGGTCAGGCAGTCGTCGCAGTGTTCTTCGCGGTCGGAACTGCCCGGCAGGCGCGTGCCGCACAGATCGCAGGTCAGCCCCGCGATAAAGGGCGTGTCGCGCCAACATACGCCGCAAAGGCCGAAATCGCTTTCGACCATGCCGCCGCAGGACAGGCACCTTGGCGGATAGACAAGCTGCACTAGCGTTTGCATCCGCTGCGCCCAACTCATATCTGGTACTCCATGACACAAACGCCCCTTTTGACCGATCGCCAGACCCTGAACCGGCGGCGCACCCGTGCGGCCCGCGATCCCGCGCTGTTCCTGCATGAAACCGCCCGCGACGAGGTTCAGGATCGACTGGCGATGGTTAACAGATCGTTTACCGCACCCGCTGTGGTGACGCCTTTTCCGCAGGTCTGGGAAAGCCTGTTGCCGGATGTCCGCACCCTTTCGGACGACGACACGCTGGATCTGACCGAAGGTGCGCATGATCTGGTGGTGCATGCGCTGGCCTTGCATTGGGCCAACGATCCTGTCGGCCAGATCATCCAATGCCGCCGCGCACTGCGGCCCGACGGGTTGTTCCTGTGTCTGACCTTTGGTGGCGACACCCTGAAGGAACTGCGCGCCGCGCTGGGGCAGGCCGAAATCGAGATCACCGGTGGCCTGTCGCCGCGGATCCTGCCGATGGGCGAAATCCGCGACCTGGGCGGGCTTCTGCAACGGGCCGGTCTGGCACTGCCCGTGGCTGACGCCATACCGTTGACCGTCAGCTATCAAAGCGCCCTGCACCTGATGCGCGACCTGCGCGCCATGGGCGAAACCAATGCCCTGCACGCCCGCCTGCGCCAGCCGACAAGGCGCGCGATCCTGCTGCGCGCCAGCGAAATCTATGCGCAGACCTTCGCGCTGGAGGACGGCCGCGTTCCTGCCAGTTTCGAGATCGTCACCCTGACCGGGTGGGCCCCCGACGCCAGCCAGCAAAAACCGCTGCGCCCAGGATCGGCCGCCCATAGTCTTGCGCAGGCGCTAGGAACGCAGGAAAAGCCCCTGAAAGATTGACGTATCGTGATAAGGCGATACTTACCCCGAAACGCTTTCGACCACAGGAAACCACATCAGATGCTCGATGCTGCCAATACCGCTGTCAGACCGGAACACGCCCCCGCCGATCACCCCAGGATCAAACCGGCCAAGGTGGGCATCCTTCTGGCCAACCTCGGCACGCCGGACGATTACACCTATTGGCCGATGCGCCGCTATCTGAACGAATTCCTGTCGGACAAGCGGGTGATCGACATCGCGTCGTGGAAATGGCAACCGCTTCTGCAACTGATCATCCTGACGAAACGCCCCTTCACTTCGGGTGCGAACTACAAATCCATCTGGAACCACGACAAGGGCGAAAGCCCCCTGATGACCATCACCAAGGACCAGACCGCCAAGATGAAGGCTGCCATGGCAGAACGCTACGGCGATCAGGTCATGGTGGATTTCTGCATGCGCTATGGCAATCCGTCGACAAAATCAAAGGTCCGTGCCATGGTCGAAGCAGGCTGTCAAAAGATCCTGTTTGTGCCTTTGTATCCCCAGCAGGCCGGCGCCACCTCGGCCACCGCCAATGACGAGTTCTTTCGCGCGCTGATGGAGGAGAAATGGCAACCGGCAGTGCGCACCATCCCGCCCTATTTCGACCATCCGCTGTATATCGACGCCTTGGCCCAGTCTGTCGAAACCGCCTATGCCGCGCTGGAAAACAAGCCCGACATTCTGGTCTGCTCTTACCACGGCATGCCCAAACGCTACCTTCTGGAAGGCGATCCCTATCATTGCCAATGCCAGAAAAACACGCGCCTGCTGAAAGAACGGCTGGGCTGGGACAACACCCAGATCACGACAACCTTCCAGTCGGTGTTCGGGTCCGAAGAATGGCTGAAGCCCTATACGGTCGATCACGTGGCCGATCTGGCCAAGCAGGGAAAGAAAAAGATCGCCGTGATCGCCCCGGCCTTTTCGGCCGATTGCATCGAAACGCTGGAAGAGATCAACGAAGAGATCAAGGAAAGTTTTGAGCACGCCGGAGGCGAGGAATTTACCTATATCCCCTGCCTCAACGACGACGATGCCCACATCAAGGCACTGTCTGCGGTCGTCGAAAGCAATCTGAAAGGGTGGCTTGACTGACGCGGAAACTTTTGAAGTTTCCGCCCCGATTTCCTTTCAGGAAATCGCATGCACATCACTGCACGCTACCGCGCCCCATCACCCGGGCGCGGCAGTCCTCGCACAAAAGCGGCAAACCAGTTCGCGTCGCGGCAGTCATCAACGGCAACAGCGCTTGCGGAGAAACGAGAAAGCTTGCCTCGGCCATTGCCACTTCCCGGCGCTGTTCGGTTGCGGCCATGACAAAGCGGGCAATGGCCAGTTCATCCTCTGAATAGCCGGTTGCGGATATCGGCAGGATCATCGGCGCGTGCCAAGCATGACGACGCAGCAGGCCGAGCATATCTTCGAAACCCCGAAGGCACCCTTTGGCGCGCGGCGCGCCCAGGCTTTGGCAAAGTTCCCGCCAAATGCCTTCTTGCGCATCCGGGCCCGCGGCCCAGTGGCGCAGCATGTCGATCAACCGTCGCTCGGGTCCGCGCAGCCCGTCATCAGAAATGTCGAAGTCCATGTGCCGCATGACACGCCTCTTATTGCTCACACAAAATACCTGACTAAATTAATCGTATTTGTCAACGGGCCGCCGCGAACAAAAAAGCAGGGCCAAAGCCCTGCCTTTTCTTGCTTAGACAATCGACAGGACGCGCGTTACATCCCTGCTTCTGCCTCGATCTGCTTGCGTGACTTTCGGGCCCGTTCCGTCGCCGATTTCAACTGGCCGCAGGCGGCCATGATGTCTTCGCCGCGCGGGGTGCGGATCGGGCTGGCATAGCCGGCCTTATAGACGATATCCGCGAACTTCTCGATCCGCTCCCAGTCCGACCGCTCATATGGCGCGCCGGGCCATTCGTTGAAGGGGATCAGGTTGATCTTGGCCGGAATGCCCTGGATCAGTTTGACCAACCGCCGCGCATCGGCATCCGTGTCGTTCACATCCTTCAGCATGACATACTCAAAGGTGATGCGTTCGCTGTTCGAAAGGCGGGGATATTCGCGCAGCGTGTCCAGCAACTCCTTGATGTTCCAGCGCTTGTTGATCGGCACCAGCTTGTCGCGCACCTCGTCGGTGGTGGCGTGGAAGGACACCGCCAGCAAACAGCCGATTTCCTCGGCGCATTTCGCGATCTCGGGCACAACGCCCGAGGTGGACAGAGTGATCCGCCGACGCGACAAGGAAATTCCTTCGCCATCCATGGCGATCTTCATCGCGTCGCGCACGTTGTCAAAGTTGTACAGCGGCTCGCCCATGCCCATCAGAACGACGTTCGACAACAGACGCGGCCCGGCATCGCCCGTCCCGGTGCCCGGTTCCGGCCATTCGCCCAGATCGTCGCGGGCCATCATGATCTGGCCGACAATCTCTCCGGCGGTCAGGTTCCGCACCAGTTTCTGCGTGCCGGTATGACAGAACGAACAGGTCAGGGTGCAGCCCACCTGCGAGGAAATGCACAGCGTCCCGCGATCCGTCTCGGGGATATAGACCACCTCGACCTCGTGACCGCCGGCGATCTTGACCAGGTACTTGCGTGTGCCATCGGCGCTGACCTGCTTGGACACCACTTCGGGGATTTCGATCACGAAATGATCGTCCAGCTTGGCGCGATAGTCCTTGGCCAGGTTGGTCATCTGGGCAAAGTCGCGCACGCCCCAGTGATACACCCACTGCCAGATCTGGTTCACCCGCATCTTGGCCTGCTTTTCCGGCGTGCCCGCCTGCAACAAGGCATCGCGCATCCCGTCGCGGGTCAGCCCCACCAGGTTGACCTTGCCGCCCTCGGGCAGCTTGCGGGGGATGGTCAGAACATCCTGAGTGATCGGTGCATCCGCAGCCATTGCCAGCATCCTTCGAAAAACAAGCCTGTCCCATACAGGATTCGGCGAAAAACACAAAGGGCCGATCGAAAACCGGCCCTTGCTTTGACGTGTCATGTAAACCTCTGCCGCACCGTCACAAGGTTCGGGCCGTGGCCCTTACTTGGCGCAGCGCTTTTCAGCGTCTTCCACCGCGGCGGTAAAGCCCAGCAGGGAAAAGGTATCCTTGGTCGTGGTGCCGCGCGCAGACACCGCCGTCAGCACCGCATCGGCGCCGCGCTTCATCGCGGTGATAAGCTTGGCATCATCCTGCGGCGTCGCGGGCCAGGCCCATTCGCCTTCGGAATACAGCTCGAACTCGGTGCCGCTGACGTTCATGTTGACCGTCGATCCCGGAGCAAAGGGATAACCGCCGGTAAAGGCGACCTGCCCGTTCACGCCCGCCTCGGGGCGGAAAAACACCATCAGCAGGATATCGCCCCGCGTCACGGCGACAACGCGCCCGTCCTTGGTGTTCACGCTTTCCTTGTAGGTCGTCACGGCCCAGCATTCGCGCGGGGTTTGCCCTTCGAACACCGACCAATCGGTCATTGCGTCAACGCGGTTCGTGCTTTCCTGCTGCGCCATGGCGGCACCCGCCGTCAGAACCATCGCAGTCGTGGCAATCACGCGCACAAAGCTTGAAATCATCTGTGCAGCCTCCAGCTGTCCTTGCCTCAATCGTAGCCAGGTGCGCCTATGGGCCTGTAACCGCCCGCTGACAAGACACAACCTTTCCTCTCGACGGCGGGACAATAGCCTGAAATAGCTGAAAAACGAAAGCCCTCTTGGCAGATTATCGCTCAGACGTGAGGAGACCCATGACCAACGCTCAATTGCTTGCCGAAACCTTCCGTGGCCCGTTTCTGGAAAACACCCATCTGGGGCATGCCGTGATCAGTGACAGCAAGGGTATCGTCCAGGCCTGGGGCAATCCCCAAGCCGTTGTTTTGCCGCGCAGCTCGTCCAAGATGATCCAGGCCTTGCCGCTCGTCACCTCGGGGGCTGCCGACAAACATGGGCTGACCGAACGCCAGCTGGCGCTGGCCTGCGCCTCTCATCAGGGGGCGCCGCTGCATGTGTCTGCCGTGTCGGACTGGCTAAAGGATCTGGGCCTGGGCGAATCCGACCTGCAGTGCGGGCCCCAGCCTACGCGCGACAACGACCTGAAATTGCAGATGATTCGCGACGGCGAGCCGCCCTGCCAACTGCACAACAACTGTTCGGGCAAGCATGCCGGTTTCCTGACGCTGGGCCAGCATCTGGGCGCGGGCCCCGACTATGTCGACCCCGATCACCCGGTGCAAAAGGCCGCGCTGGACGCCTTTGAAACCGTCACCGACCTGAAAAGCCCCGGCTTTGGAATCGATGGGTGCTCTGCCCCGAACTACGCCACCACGGTCGAGGCGATGGCGCGCGCCATGGCCTGGTTCGCCACCGCCCAGACCCGCAACGATACGCTTAGCCAGGCTGGCGCACGCCTTGCCGCCGCGATGTATGCCTATCCCGAAATGGTCGCCGGTGAAGGCCGGGCCTGCACGCTGTTGATGCGCGCGGCGAACCAGCCTGTGGCGCTGAAAACCGGGGCCGATGGCTATTTCATCGCCATTCTGCCCCAACAGGGCCTGGGGGTTGCGCTGAAAATCGCCGATGGCACGACCCGCGCGGCCGAAAGCGCGCTGGCAGCGATCCTGGTCAGGCTGGGCGTCCTGTCGGAAGATCACCCCGACACACAGCGATTCCTGTCCCCCGAAATCCGCAACTGGCGCGGCATCCTGACGGGTCAGGTGCGTCCGGCCAGCGCGCTTCTGGCCTGATCAAAACTGTGACTGACAAAAGAAAAAGGCGCTGCCGTCGCAGCGCCTTTTCCTTTTCGGTCCGTGACTGACTGAATTAGTCAGCAGCGGCTGCCGCGATGATGGCGACCAGCAGCAGCGGGATCAGGATCGCTGCGGAGGACGACGAAGCTGCGGTTTCTTCCACAACAACGACGGGCTCCATAACGACGTCGTCCTTAGCATAGGAACCGGCCATTGCGGTCGAAGCGGCGCCAACAAATGCAGCGGCGAGTGCGATTTTTTTCATGTTCTTCTCCAGATATTCGCCTGCCGTATCCATAGCGGAACATACGACAGGCACCCAAGACTTACCTCGTATCTTTGTCTAACCAGCATTTCCGGGCGAATGCAATTGCATCTTGTGAAACCGGAAATCGAGCCCGACAAAGTGTCGTCAAATTAGCAACACTTGGGTGCCAACTTCTGCCATCCCGAAAAGTTCCGCGATGTGTTCGTTGTACAGGCCGATGCAGCCGTTCGACGACCGGCGACCGATCTTGCGCGTGTCATGCGTGCCGTGGATGCGGTAATACTGCCAGCTGAGGTAAAGCGCGTGGCTTCCCAGCGGGTTATCCGGACCGGGGCCGACGTATTCGGGCCACTCGGGGTTGCGGATGCGCATCGACGGGGTCGGTCGCCATTCGGGGCCTTCGACCTTGCGCACCACTTCGGTCCGACCGCGGCGTGTCAGGTCTTCGGTCAGCGGAACCGACGACGGGTACAGGTGGTAACGCCCGCCCTCTTCCCAGTAGTGCAGCGCGCGACTGCTGATATCGACCAGAATCGCCCCCTTGTTGAGGTTCGTGAAGTAAGGTTGCCAATCCAGCGTGCGAAAGCTGCTGATGTTGCGCCGCACCACCGAGGTGACGTCGCGCTCGATCTCGGTCGTGCCTTCGTTCACGTCCTGCGCCAATGCCGGAGTCCCGATGGCGGCCGCGCTGGCCACCAAAAAGCCGCGGCGGCTCAGGCCTTTGCCTTTTGAATTTACCATGTCCAAGCCTCCTCTTTCACGCGTGTAACTAAGCCGCCTATAATATGACCCGAAAGCCTCAGTCGCAATTCAAAGCCGCGTGTTTTGGCGGGCTCACGCCGATGTGGGTTTGATTGGCAACGCTGTGCAGGATAAGGCATGTATTAACAGAATGTTTTCAAGAGCTGCCTCATGAACCGTCGTACTTTTCTTTTGCTTTCGTCTGCCGCGGCCCTGGCTGCCTGCGCAGAGACCCCGACCCAGCCCACCCTGGCGCCGGACGGCAAGCCTTTGCCAAAGGTCTATCGAATCACCGCCGGGGATACGGCCCGCATTCAGTTCCGCATTCTGGATTCGGTCAACGCCCTGCGCGAAGCGGCCGGCGCCCCCGCGTTGCAGCTGGACTCCAAACTGAACGCCGCCGCCGCCACCCATGCGCGCGACATGTCTGTTCAGAACCGGCCCTGGCACTTTGGGTCGGACGGGTCGTCCCCGATCGACCGCGTGCAGCGCGTCGGCTACAGCGGCCGGGTTGTCGGCGAAAACATCTCGGAAACCTATGAAACCGAGCTTGAGACTCTGGCCGCCTGGATGGAAGAACCGTCGACCCGCAAGGTCATCCTGGACCCGACCGCGCGCGACCTGGGCTTTTCCTGGCACCAGGAAAGCAGCGGCAAGATCTGGTGGACGATGCTTTTGGGTGCACCCGGTCTGGCCTCCATCCCGGGTTTCACCGCCAGCTAAGCCCGATCAGGGATTGATGCGGATCGGGGTCCCGTCCTTTACCATGGCATAGATGTCCTGCATTTCACGGTTCGTCACGGCGATGCAGCCCGCCGTCCAGTCGCGCCCGCCCTTGCGGTACTTCCAGGGACGCCCGTGAATGAAGATATCTCCGCCGGCGTTCTTGCCCAGCGCCTTGGCTTCGGCCAGGTCGGCCTCGTTGGGGTAGGAGATCCCGATGCTCAGATGGAACTGGCTGTTCGGGTTGCGCCGGTCGATGGTGTAGTCGCCTTCGGGCGTGCGCCCGTCACCGCGGACCTTCTTGTCGCCACCCGGGGCGAATCCCAGGCCCACCTTGTACTGCTCCAACACCTCGCCGTGGTGCAGCAAGTACATCTTGCGTTCCCCCTTGTTCACCAGAACCTGGGTGACCTCCGGGCCATTGTACGTCTTGAACTTGCTGGAACAGGCGCTGACAGTCAGCGCCAAGCCCAGAACCAGAAAAACCTTCAGAAACTGCATCGATCCTGCCTTTTACAGACTTTTGGCGACCATACCAAAATCCTGTCCGCCCCGGAAGATCACCTTTGCGTCATTTGATCAGCGTCAGCCCGGCCACCACCTCGACATGGGTGGACCAGCGGAACTGGTCGACGACCTGCACGAAATCCAGACGATAGCCCGCGCGGGTCAGCACGGCGCAATCGCGCGCAAAGGTCACCGGGTTGCAGGACACATGCGCAACCTTCGGCACGCGGGCGCGGGCAATCTCGACCATCTGCGCCTCGGCCCCGGCGCGCGGCGGGTCGATGACAACGCCGTCAAGGCGGTCCAACTCGTCCAGCATCAAAGGATTGCGGAACAGGTCGCGCACCTGATGTGTCACCAGCTTCAGCCCTTCGGCATTGCGCCAACCGTGGTCCAGCGCCTGCATCATGGCCTGATCGCCTTCGACGGCATGCACGCGGGCATCCTGTGCCAAAGGCAGGGAAAAGGTGCCGCATCCGGCGAACAGATCGGCGATCTTGGCGTTTTTGCCCAAGGGGCCCAGCGCCTCGCGGACACCGGCCAGCAGGGCGGCCTCGCCATCCTCGGTCGCCTGCATGAAGGCGCCGGGCGGCGGCGTGACATCGGCCTTGCCAAAGCGCTGGATCGGCGCGCGGCGGGTCAGCACCTCGTCGTCCCAGGCGATGCGCGCCAGATCATGGTCCCGCGCCAGATCGGCCAGGTCGCGCCGGAAATCCGCGTCCATCTCCTTGCCGCCAGTCACGGACACATCCAGCCCCGTCCGGCTTTGCGTCACCAGCACGGAAATCTCGCCTTTGCGGCTGGCCCCCAGAACGGCCAGCGCCTCGACCATGGGCAAAGACGCCGCCAGCGCGGGCGTCACCAGCCGGCAATTCGGCACCGGCACGATCACGTCCGATCCCTTTTGGTGAAAACCAGCCAAGGCACCCTTTTTCGTGCGCCGCGCCGAAAAGGACGCGCGCCGCCGCGATTGCGCGGCCGAGGTGATGCAGGGTCTGATTTCCGTACTCAGATCATGCGCCTCAAGCGCCCGGGCCACGACCTGCGTTTTCCAATCCGCGACAAAACCGTCGCTGGCGTGCTGCAATTGGCAGCCGCCGCAACCCTTGGCATGGGCGCAGGGCGGTTTCACCCGATCCGGCACAGGCGTGACAATCTTGGGCGCGGCCATGACGCCACCTTTGACGTCACCCGTCACTTCTTCGCCCGGCAAGGCGCCGGGAACAAAGATCGGCCCAGCGGCGATCCCGTCACCCTTGTGGCCCAGTCGTTCAATCTTGATCGTGGTCATGCGCCCGCTCTTGCCCGGAAATCGCGCTTTCGTCCAGTGGCGCGATCACTCGGCCGCTTCCTGCCCTTCGTCCGACCCAAGGAAACCGCCCGACTGCCGCTCCCAATAGCGCGCGTACAGCCCGCCCTTTTCCAGCAGGGAGTCATGGGTGCCCTCTTCGGCGATGCGGCCCGCATCCAGCACGATGATCCGGTCCATGCTGGAAATCGTCGACAGCCGGTGCGCGATGGCCAGCACAGTCTTGCCCTGCATCACCCGCTCCAGCGCGGTCTGAATGCTGGCTTCAACTTCAGAATCCAGCGCGCTGGTGGCCTCGTCCAGCACAAGGATCGGGGCATCTTTCAGAATGGCGCGGGCCAGGGCGATGCGCTGACGTTGCCCGCCAGACAGCTTGACGCCCCGTTCGCCAAGATGCGCAGCATAGCCTTCGCGCCCCGCGTGATCGCGCAGCTTGAGGATAAAGTCATGCGCCTCGGCCTTGCGCGCGGCCTCGAACACCTCATCCTCGGTCGCGTCGGGGCGACCGTACAGGATGTTGTCCATGGCCGACCGGTTGAACATCGCGGTTTCCTGCGTGACCATCCCGATCTTGTGCCGCAGGCTGTCCTGCGTGACCTGCGCGATATCCTGCCCGTCGATCAGAACACGGCCCTTTTCGGTGTCATAGAGCCGCATCAGGATCGCCACCAGCGTCGATTTCCCCGCCCCCGAGGCCCCGACAACCCCCAGCTTTTCGCCGGGTTCGACATGCAGGCTGATGTGTTCGACCCCACCAGATTTGCGGCCATAGGCAAAGCCGACATCCTGGAATTCGATCCGCCCTTCCGGCACGCTCAGCGCGGCGGCGCCCGGCGCATCCACCAGATCATGCGGCGGGGTCAGGGTGCGCATCCCATCCTCGACCTCGCCGACATTGGCATAAAGCCCCATCAGGGTGAAGGACACCCAGCCCGTCATCTGCGCCAGCCGCAACGACACCGCGCCAGTCGCAGCGATGTCGCCCGCCGTCACCAGACCCAGGCTCCAATACCACAGCGCGCCACCCACCAGCAGCACCGGCAAAAGCCCCGCCAAGGCCATCAACCAGAACCGGAATGCCACCGACACGCGGCCAAATTCTATGAAACGGTTGCGATAGGTTTCCATCGCGTCCAGCGCGGCGCTGTCTTCGTAATCGGCATGGGCAAACAGCTTGACCGTCTTGATGTTGGTCACCGTATCCACCAGCTGCCCGGTCACCATGGCCCGCGCCGCTGCCCGCGCCTTGGACCGTTTGCGCACCTTGGGCATGTAATAGCGGATCAGGAAACCATAGCCGACCATCCAGATCACCAGCCCCAGCGCAATCCGCCAGTTCACCGTGCCCAGCATCAACACCGCCCCGATGACCGAAGCGATGGCAAACAGCACCGTATGCAGGATCTCTGTCACCACATCATTCAGCGCGCGGGCGGTCTGCATTTCCTTTTGCGAAATCCGCCCAGCAAAGTCGTTGTCGAAAAAGCTGACTGACTGCCCGATGGTATGACGGTGAATCCGGCTCAGGATCAGGCTGAGGATATTGGGCTGCGTGACTTGCGTTTGCAGATAGGCGTTCACCCCGAAAATCACCGGCCGCAGCACCAGAAAGAACACCAGGGAAAACAGCAAAAGCCCGAAACTGGCGTCGAAAACAGTCTCTGCTTCTGCCGAAAGCGCCGCATCGACCACCCAGCCAAGGATCACCGCCGCCGCGACCTCGACCACGCCGCCCAGCACCGAAAACACCCCCGCCAGGATCAGGGGCGGCCATGTTCCGCGCAGCGCCCACAGGCAAAACCGCCACAGGGTATGCGGCGGCGGGCCGTCAGCCTCGGCAAAGGGATTGATCCAGGTCATCGGTGTCATTGGCCCGCCTCGGTTTCACGGTCAGTGTCTGTATCAGGGTCCAGAAACCCGCCGCTTTGACGGGCCCAGAACTGGGCATATAGCCCGCCCCGCGCCAAAAGCGCGTCATGGCTGCCGTCTTCAACGATCCGCCCCTGATCCATGACCAGAATGCGGTCCATTTGCGCAATGGTCGAGAGGCGATGCGCAATCGCGATCACCGTCTTGCCCTGCATCATGCCATACAGCGTATCCTGAATCGCGGCTTCGACCTCGGAATCCAGCGCGCTGGTTGCTTCGTCCAGCAGCAAGATCGGCGCGTTCTTCAACATTGCCCGCGCCAGCGTGATCCTTTGCCGCTGCCCACCCGACAGCTTGACCCCGCGTTCGCCCACATGCGCGTCATAGCCGCGCCGCCCTTCGGGGTCCTCAAGCTCCATGATGAACTCATGCGCCTGCGCCTGCATCGCCGCCTGCATAAGGGCGTCGTCACTGGCGCCGGGCCGGCCCAGCAAAAGGTTGTCGCGTACCGACCGATGCAACAACGCGCTGTCCTGCTGCACCATGCCGATCTGGTGGCGCAGGCTGTCCTGGGTCACCTTTGCGATATCCTGTCCGTCGATCAGGATGCGCCCCTGTTCGGCGTCGTAGAACCGCAACAGCAGCTTGACCAGGGTCGATTTCCCGGCGCCCGACCGCCCGACAAGCCCGACCTTTTCGCCGGCGGCAATGTTCAGGGTGATCCCGTCCAACCCGCCACTGTCACGCCCATAATGGTGAGACAGAGACTGTATTTCGATCTTCCCCGCCTTCAGCGCCAGCGGCGCAGCCCCCGGCGCGTCGACCAGGGCAATCGGCTGGGCGATGGTCTCCATCCCCTCTTGAACGATCCCAAGTTCGCGGAACAGGCTGGTGGTCGCCCACATGATCCAGCCGGTCATGCCGTTTAGCCGCAGCACCAACGCCGCCGCCGCCGCAACCACTCCGGCCGAAGCACTGCCCTGCGCCCAAAGCGCAATGGCCCAGCCCACCACACCAACGATCAGCAGGCCGTTCAGCGTGACCAGACTGACATCCATGATGGTATAGAGCCGCATTTCGCGCTGAAATGTCTTACGGGCGTGTTCGATCGCCTCGCGGGCGTGGCTCATTTCCTGGTCGTGATGCGCGAACATCTTGATGGCGTGAATGTTGGTATAGGCATCCACCACGCGCCCCGTGATCTGCGAGCGCGCGTCGCTTGATGCCTTTGACGCCGGACTGACGCGCCGCACCGTCCAGCGGATCAACAGCCCGTAAAGCACGATCCAGATCCCCAGCGGAATGATCAGCTGCGGATCGGCATCGCCCAGCATGATCAGGGCGCCAAGCACATAAGCCAGCGAAAAGGTGATCGCGTCAAAGACCTGAAAGGTCACTTCGCCCACCGCGGGCGGAGTCTGCATGATCCGGTTGGCGATGCGTCCGGCAAAATCGTTCTCGAACCAGCCCACCGACTGCCGCAGCACATGGGCATGCGCGCGAAACCGGATCAGGGTTCCGATATTGGGCATCATCGTCTGGTTCATCAGCGCCACGTCCAAGGCCTGCAAGACAGGCCGCAGAAGCAGGATAAAGACCGCCAGTGCGATCAACGCCGTGCCGTGATCTTGCCAGACCTGACCGGGATCACCGGTCAGAATGTCGACGACCCAGCCCATTGCCCAGATCAACCCGATCTCGATCGCGGCGGACACGATGGAAAACACGGTCGCAAGAACAAAGACAGTCCGAAACCCCTGCGTATATTGCAGGATGAACGGCACGACGCGGCGCGGTGGCGTGTCCTCGTGCGCGTAATCGGCATAGGGATTCACGAGGTTTTCAAAGAAACGGAACATATCGGCGGCCTTGACGGACTAAAGAACGTGATGAAATGCGGGGCCATGCGTGGCCCGCGCGGGTGCAGGGCAACTCAGGCTAGGCTGGTTGGGCTCCTGTCACAAATCATCAAACGTCCTCCGATAGGGTCCACCCGCTTTAGCGCAAAACGGGTGTTGTGTCACCCCTCGTCAAGTGTAGCGAGCAAGGCCTGCTTGTCCATCTTGAAACCAGAGGCGATCCAAAGCGCCTGAAGCGCGCTCAACGACTCGCCCAGTTGTGCACCCTGATAGGTCGGCATCAGATCGCGCGCCGTCACCGGAAACACGGCACCCGCGCCCAGCGCGACCTGCTGCGCGATCCCCTCGGGCAAGGGCGCCTCAAGGCTGGCGGCGCGCAGGGCTGCCACGTCCCGGGCGATGTCCGCCCCCTCGCGCCAGGCAAGTTCGGCCAGGCCGGCATCAGGCGAAATCAGTCTCTGATACAGCGCAAGTTTGCGTTGATCGGGTTTGGACAGGCGCAGCGCCGCCCCGTCGAAAAACCCCATGACTGCCATCCGCCGCAGCGCTTCGGGCGCAAGACCCAGAACGGTTTCGTGGTGCAGCAGCGGCCCAAGCGGGCGGCACACCGCCCCCGGCATCACATGCGCCAGAACCCCAGTCCGTTCCATCACGGCGACTGCCATCAGGGGATCGGGCGCTGTCAGCAGCTTGCGCAACTCGGCCCCCAGACGTTCGCTGGAAATCCGGTCCAGACCATCGACATTCGCGGCAATCGCGGCCAGCGCCTCGGCGTCATAGCCTTGGTCCTTGTCGCCGTACCAGGCCGAAAACCGAAAGAACCGCAGGATTCGCAAGTAATCTTCGCGGATGCGGGTTTCGGCATCCTGGATAAAGCGCAACCGGCGCGCGCGCAGATCCGCCAGCCCCTGACCCAAGGGGTCCACGACATGCCCGCGCCTGTCGGCGTAAAGCGCGTTCATGGTGAAATCGCGGCGCAGCGCGTCTTCGTGGATGTCATCGGCAAACCGCACCACAGCCCGCCGCCCGTCGGTTTCGACATCGGCGCGATAGGTGGTGACCTCATAGCCTTCGCCATGGGCGACGACGGTCACGGTGCCGTGGTCGATACCGGTGGGGATGGCCTTCAGGCCCGCGTCTTGCGCCAACTGCATCACCGTTTCCGGGCGGGCCAAGGTCGAGATGTCCACATCCGACACCGGCACCTGCAAAAGCGCGTTTCGCACGCAGCCACCGACGGCAAAGGCTTCGAACCCGGCGTCCTCCAGCAGGGCCATGACCCGCTGGGTGCCGCGATCCTCCAACCATGCGCCGCGCAACTGAGTCATGACGAAACCCGATCCGCCAACACGCGCAACATCCGCGCCGTGGCGCCCCAGATGTAATAGGGCCCAAGCGGCACGGTGAAATAATGACGCCGCTGGCCGCGCCAGCGCCGCGACTGCACGAAAAAGCGGGCCGGGTCGGTGACATGGGCAAAGGGGGCGGTAAACACCTCGTCAACCTCACCGGGTTCGGGAATGGGGTCAAATCTGTCTCTGATCAGGCCCAAAACCGGTGTCACCAAGAAACCCGTGACGGTTTCATGGGTGGGCAAAGTACCCAGCACTTCGACCTGTTGCGGGTTCAATCCCACCTCTTCATGTGCCTCGCGCAGGGCGGCGGCGATCACATCCGCATCGCCTTCGTCCTGCTTGCCGCCCGGAAAGGCGATCTGGCCGGGGTGGTGCTTCAGCCGCGACGACCGCTTGGTCAGAACCAGTTCAAGCCCCGCATCCCCCTGCTGAAAGGCGCAAAGCACCCCGGCGGGCCGCAATTTGCGGCCCGGGGGCAATTGCACATCGGGGTTCAGATCGAAATCAGAGGTGCCCTGATCATCGCCGCCAAGGGCCGCGCGCAGGGCACGGATCTGATCATCCCTTGTCATTGTCCGCCTCAAACCCGACCGTGGCCGGATCCAGAACGTAGTGCGCCCCGCAGAATTGGCAGTCTGCCGTCACCGTGCCTTCGTCCGTGGTCATCTTTTCGATGTCCTTGGCCGAATAGATCGACAGGCTTTGGCGCACGCGGTCTTCGGAACAGGTACAGCCGAAACGGATCGGTTGCGCGTCATAGACCCGCGGCTGTTCTTCGTGGAACAGGCGGTACAGCAGGTCCGCCGGGGACACCTTCGGGCCGATCAGCTCCAATTCCTCGACCGTGCCGACGTGGCTGTTCACGCGGTTCCAGTTTTCCTGCGCGTCATCGCCGATCAGGTCTTGCGCTTCGAGCAAACCGGCATCACCCGAACCACCGCCCGTGGCAAATGGCGAAGCCTTGGGCATGTGCTGCAGCATGATGCCGCCCGCGCGCCAATGTTCCGGCACACCGGGTTCGGACGAACGGCCAAAGGACAGCGCAAAGGTGGTCGGCAGCTGTTCGGACTGCGCGAAATAGGACGACGCACAATCCGCAAGACTGCCGCCCGCAATCGGGGTGATCCCCTGATAGGGCTGCATGTCGGTGCCCTGGTCGATCATCACGGCAAAGTAGCCCGCGCCCAGTTGCTGGAACGGCGGAGCATCGGTGATGCGGTCGCGGTCAAAGCTGGCATAGGCCCGGATCCGGGCAGGATCGCCCTCTTTCTCGGGGCCGTAGTAATCCGTGGCGATCATCCGCACCGGGCCATTGGTCTGAACCTGCAACGACAGTTTCCAGCGCAGTTTGATCGTCTGGCCGATCAAGGCCGTCAAAAGCGCCATTTCGGCAACCAGGGCCTCGACCGGGGCGGGATAATCGTGCTGCGAAAGAACGCCGCTCAGCACGCCATCAAGGCGCGCGACGCGTCCACGCATGTCGGAACGATCAAGCTGAAAGGGCAGGACGGTGTCGTCCCAGGCGATTTTTGTGCCAAGTGTCATGGGGTTTCCTTATCTGCCAAGTGCTGGCATACCGCAGCCATATAGGGACGATCAAGGCACGCGCAAAGGGGCAAGGGCATGATCCGCAGATATGGGCAGTCTCCTGACCCGCAAAAGCGCTATCGTTTGCGCCCCGGAGTCTATGCGATCCTGCCATTGGGCGATGCGCTTTTGCTGACCCACCAGGCCTTTCCGGAACCCGAAGTGCAGCTGCCCGGCGGGGGTATCGACCCTGGCGAGCATCCGTTGACCGCGCTGCACCGCGAGGTGTTCGAGGAAACCGGCTGGCGCATGACCTCTCCGCGTCGGCTGGGGGCGTTTCGGCGTTTTACCTATATGCCGGAGTACGATCTTTGGGCCGAAAAGCTGTGCATCATCTACACGGCCCGTCCCGTGCGCCCGCATGGGCCGCCCAGCGAAGCCGGGCATATGGCAGTGCTGATGCAACCCGAACAGGCCGTGCGCAGCCTTGGCAATCCCGGTGACCGGGATTTCGTGGCCCGCTTTTGCCTGTGATCAGGGGTTGGCCGGCGCCTCGGGAACGGAGTCGAACTCCAGCAATGCGGCCGAGACGTCATCCCCAAGGGTTTCGGCATTTTCCATCTGGGTGGTCAGCCGCCAGTACATGTCTTCCAGCAGTTCAGGCCCTGTGCCGCCCATTTCGACGCTTTGGCGAAAAATGCGGGCAAGCCCCTCTTCCTCCAGCATCTGGCCGTCTTTCATCACCGCCTCGGTAAACCCATCCGAATACAAAAGCAGCCGGTCGCCGCGGGCCATGGTGAATTCGACCTGATCATATGACACCTCGTCGACCAGCCCGATCGGCAGGCCGCCATCGCCAAGAAATTCCACCGTGCCATCGGCGCGCAGCAACAGCGGCGGCGGATGCCCGGCCTGCACCAGCCGCATCGCCCCGGTTTTCATGTCGCCCGCGACATAGGCCATGGTCAGGTATTCCTCGACCCCCGGATCGGCAGCAAGCCGTTGGTTCAACATGCGCCCGGTCTCGGCCGGTTCGCGCATGGCGTAGTATTGGTCGAACCGCTTTTCCAGCGCGATATTCTGGTCCGGAAAGGTGCTGGACATATACCCGGCGACCCGCGCCGTCACCATGGCGGACGTGATACCGTGGCCGGAAACATCGATGCTGTACAGGCCCAGTCGATCGAAACCGGGGGTGAACATGCCCACAAGATCGCCGCCGACATGACCGCAGGGTTGCAGCAGCAGACTGACGCGCGACGTGCCGATTACCCGCATCCGGTCCGGCACCAGCGATTCCTGGATCTTGCGCGCCTGCTTGAGATCGTTGTCGATCGCCTCGTGAATGGTCTTGAGTTCGGCAAACGCCTCGGACACCAGGCGGTTCTTTTCCGAAAGCTGCCGCTCCATCGATACGACGCGCGCGCCGGCATTGATCCGGGCGCGTAGTTCATGGGCATTCACAGGCTTGGTCAGGAAATCGTCGGCCCCGGCATCCAGCCCCTGCGCCACATCCCCCTTTTCGCTTTTCGACGTCAGCAGGATGAAATAGCCATAGCTGTCCTTTTGCAGGTCACGAAAATGGCGGCAGAATTCCAGGCCGTCCATGCCGGGCATCATCCAGTCGGACAGGACCAGGTCAGGGGAATGGGTCGCGCAAAGTTCCAATGCCTCGGGCCCCGATTCTGCCTGAAGCACCTCGAATCCCCAACGCGACAGCATCGCGCTGACGATTTTCAGCTGCAGACGGCTGTCATCGACCAGCAGGACACGCCTGACGGCATCTGGTTCGATCCTTGTGAAATCTGCTTCTTTCGGCCTCACGTCGTCCCCCTGGCCCGGGATGGGCGGACTGGAATTTCGACCGGTTTAAGACAGGACTCTTAACAGCCTCTGAAATCTAAAATGAAAGCTATTCCGTATCGGCCAGAAACCCGCGATTTACCTTTGCCCCCTAGCGTCTCGGCATGAGCGGAGACATGACATGATTGATTGGGCACGCGTCGCCGAATTGCGCGACGAAATCGGACCAGAGGATTTCGACGAGGTGGTCGAGTTGTTCCTGACCGAGGTCGAAGGCGCCATCGACCTGTTGGAAAGCGCGGCGGGAAACCCGGTTGTGACGCACGACCAGATGCATTTTCTGAAAGGGGCGGCGCTGAACCTTGGGTTTGCGGCGGTATCAGACCTTTGCCAAAAGGGTGAAAAGGCGGCCGCCGGCGGCGACGCCGAGGCCATTCCCTTTGGCGCGGTGCGGACCACCTTTGAAGACAGCAAAAACCGGTTCCTGGCAGAGCTTCCGTTGAAATTCGCAGCGTGACGCTGCGGTTCAGATCTTGCGATGCAGGTCGGACAGCGTGTCCGGCACCCCGTCGGCAAAGGCGCTGCGGCGCAAACGGCGCATCCCGTCGATCCAGCGGTCCATGTCCTCGGCCCGGCGGCGGAAATACATGGCGGCCTCTTGATGCGGCAGGATCAGGAACCTGTCCTCCTCCAACCCTTGAACCAGCGCCTGCGCCACATCCTCGGCGGTCAGGACACGGTCGTGCGGGCGATCAATGGGGCTGTCCGCGTCATAGCCCAGCAGCTGCGTCGCAACATAAAGCGGGCAGACAACGCTGGACCGAATGCCTTGATCGCCATGTTCGATCGCCAGCGACTGGGCAAGGCTGACCGCCGCATGTTTGGATGCCGAATAGGGGGCATCGCCGATCTGACTAAGCAGCCCCGCGGCTGAGGCAACATTGACCAGCCAACCCTCGTTTCGGGCGATCATACCGGGCAGCAACAAACGCGACGCGCGCAGATGCGCCATCACATGCACATCCCAACTGTCCTGCCATTGCGCATCGGAAACCGAGGTCGGTCCCAGCGCGGCCCCCCGCGCAAAGCCGGCGTTCGAACACAACAGGTCGATATCGCCCAGCGCAGATTGCGCGCTAGCGACCAGATCCGCGATTTGATCAGGGTCCCGAACATCACAAGGCAGGGCGACGCCGCCGATCTCATCGGCGACAGATTGCGCCGCAACAGGGTCTATATCGCTGACGCAAATCGCCATGCCCCGTGCCGCCAGCGCGCGGGAAATGGCGCGGCCGATGCCTTGGCCGGCGCCCGTGACAATGGCGGTGCGGCCCGTGAACCTCATATCACGAAATTCGCCAGGACTTCGTCGTCGGTGATATCGGTATAGGTGTAGCCTTCGGCGTCCAGCCGCTGGAACAGCTTGCCAAAGTTCGCAGGATCACGGGTTTCGATACCGATCAAGACAGAGCCGAAGTTGCGCGCCGATTTCTTGAGGTATTCAAACCGGGCGATGTCATCGTCGGGCCCAAGCATATCAAGGAAACCGCGCAGGGCGCCGGGGCGCTGGGGCAAGCGCAGGATAAAGTACTTCTTGACCCCCGAGTAGGTCTGCGCGCGCTCTTTCACCTCGGGCAGGCGTTCGAAATCGAAATTGCCGCCCGAGGTCACGCACACCACCTGTCGGCCGCGGATCGCCTGCCCCATGTCCTTGAGCGCATCAACAGACAGCGCCCCGGCGGGTTCCAGCACGATGCCTTCGACGTTCAGCATTTCCAGCATCGTGGTGCACAGGCGGTCTTCGTTGATTTGCAGGGTGCTGGCCAGACCGACCTCTTTCAGGATGTCAAAGGTCAGATCGCCGATCCGCGCCACCGCTGCGCCATCGGCAAAGGTGTTCACCTTGGGCAGCGCCACGGGATGCCCCGCCTCAAGCGCGGCGCGCAGGCAGGCGCCGCCCATGGGTTCGACAAAGGTATACTGCGGCTGCGTTCCAAAATAACTGAGCAACCCCGAGCCAAGCCCGCCACCCCCGACCGGAATCACCAGCGTATCGGGTACCGCGCCCAGTTGCTGTTCAATCTCGACCCCGACGCTGGCCTGGCCTTCGATCACGTCCTGATCGTCAAAGGGCGACAGGAAATAGCCACCCTCGGTTTCGCAGAACTCTTTCGCGGCCTGCAGGCAGTCGTCGAAATAGTCACCGATCAGGCGAATTTCGATACTGTCCCCGCCGAACATCGAGGTTTTCTGGATCTTCTGCTGCGGTGTCGTCACCGGCATGAAGATCACGCCGCGCTTGCCGAAATGCTTGCACATAAAGGCAACGCCCTGCGCGTGGTTGCCCGCGCTGGCGCAAACCACAAGATCCAGATCGGGCCGTTTGCGCATGGCGTTGAAGGCGCCGCGCAGTTTGTAACTGCGCACCGGGCTCAGGTCTTCGCGTTTGAGCCAGATGTCGGCGCCATAGCGCTCCGACAGATGGGCATTGCGTTGCAGGGGCGTTTCGGGAAACACCTCTCGCATGGCTGCGGCGGCCTCGCGGGCCTTATCCTGAAAATTGCTCATGCCGAAGGATTGGCAAAGCGCGCGCGGCTTAGCAAGTCAGTCAATCTCGCGGCCTTCGACATAATGGCCGTAAAGCGTGGTCAGGATGGACACACCGACCAACCCCATGACCAGAGAAAACGCAATCGACACCAACCCGCCCAGAAGCACGGAAACCGCCATGATCGCGGCGACCCCCAGCTGCAGCACGAAGTTCGCCGCAAACAGGATCAGCGCAAAGGTAAGGATGACGCCGCTGGCGCCCTGCGTCGCGGTCCAGGCCTGACCCAGTGTCATCGGCTTGCCCACGGCACCGGCGGGCAGAATGACCGAGACCCGGTAAAACCCGACCATGATGATCACCCAAAAGATCGGCAGCAGGATCATGGCCGCCTGCCCCATCGCGGCGACAAGAATGCCAAGCGGGATCGACAGCACCACGGCGATCACCACCAGCATCAAAATCCGCCCGAAATAACCAAGGATCAAGGACACCGGAAAGGGTGGCAGCCAACCGCGCGGATATTCCTCGAGCAGGACAAAGCGGTGCCAGTTCACGACGATCCAGATCATCGCCACCATGATCACGATCCAGGCGGGCAGAAAGGCCATGGTGAACCCGGCGCCGTCTTCGGGCATCGGCATCCCGCCGCCCGGCGTGTTCATCATCTCCCAACCGGTGCCGCCGACCAGCAACGACAGGGCCGCCGTGGCAATGATCACCGGCAAAAGCCCGATCCGCAAAGCCTGCATCCAGTTGCGCAACACCATGCGCAGCGAATGCACAAAAATCGTCCAGCCTTTCATGTCCTGCCCTTTCAGCCAAGTTTTCCGCATGGGACCCTTGATCCCAAGCCGCGTCAATCCCGCATCCTTGCCGATCCTTGCAAAACCCGTTAAGCCGCGCGCCAGCATCTGACAGAGGAATCCCAGCATGTCCGCGCCCAAGAAAGTCGTCCTGGCCTATTCCGGTGGCCTTGATACCTCGATCATCCTGAAATGGCTGCAAACCGAATACGGTTGCGAAGTGGTCACCTTTACCGCTGACCTTGGTCAGGGCGAGGAACTGGAGCCCGCCCGCGCCAAGGCCGAAATGCTGGGGATCAAACCCGAGAACATCTATATCGAGGACATCCGCGAAGAATTCGTTTCGGATTTCGTGTTCCCCATGTTCCGCGCCAACGCGGTCTACGAGGGGCTGTACCTGCTGGGCACCTCGATCGCGCGCCCGCTGATCTCCAAACGTCTGGTCGAGATCGCCGAGGAAACCGGCGCCGACGCCGTGGCCCATGGCGCCACCGGCAAGGGCAACGACCAGGTGCGGTTCGAACTGTCCTGCGCCGCGCTGAACCCGGATATCAAGTGCATCGCCCCGTGGCGGGAATGGACCCTGACGTCGCGCACCTCGCTGTTGGAATTCGCCGAGCAGAACCAGATTCCGATCGCCAAGGACAAGCGCGGCGAAGCGCCCTTCTCGGTCGATGCGAACCTGTTGCACACCTCGTCCGAGGGTAAGGTCCTGGAAGACCCGGCCGAGGACGCGCCCGACTACGTCTATCAGCGCACCGTCCACCCCGAGGACGCGCCCGATACGCCCGAAGTCATCGAAGTGACCTTTGAAAAGGGCGACGCGGTTGCGATCAACGGCGTGGCGATGAGCGCGGCCACCATCCTGACCGAGCTGAACGAATATGGCCGCAAGCACGGCATCGGGCGTCTCGATTTCGTCGAAAACCGTTTTGTCGGGATGAAATCGCGCGGCATCTATGAAACGCCCGGCGGCACCATCCTGCTGGAAGCGCACCGCGGGATCGAACAGATCACCCTGGATTCGGGTGCCGGCCACCTGAAGGATTCGATCATGCCGCGCTACGCCGAGCTGATCTATAACGGTTTCTGGTTCTCGCCCGAACGCGAAATGCTGCAGGCCCTGATCGACAAGTCGCAGGAACACGTCACCGGCACCGTGCGGCTCAAGCTGTACAAGGGCTCGGTACGCACAATCGCCCGCTGGTCTGATCATTCGTTGTATTCCGAGGCGCACGTGACGTTCGAGGACGACGCCGGTGCCTATGACCAAAAGGACGCGGCGGGCTTTATCACCCTGAACGCGCTGCGCCTGCGGTTGCTGGCCGCTCGGAACCGGCGGTTGAAGTAATCCGCCATTCGGCGAAATTCAAAGGCCCGTCTGGAAACAGGCGGGCCTTTCTTGTTGCGGGGCGCGATCCGCCGTCACGTCACGGTTGCCCGGCTTGCGCGCTGTGTCCTAGCTGGGACAACAGACGAAAAGGACACCTGATGCCGCTGACCGATATCGCCGCCAAGATGCAGCGCGGCCTGGACAAACATCCCCTGGAACGTTCGATCAAGTTCGATTGCAGCGAGGACGGCGCGATCACGCTGCAGGGCGGTACAGCGCATCTGGCCGACCTGCCCGCCGATTGCACGATCAGGATTTCGCAGGCCAACCTGGAAAAACTGATTGCCGGGGACCTGAACCCGATGACCGCATTCGCCATGGGCAAGATCAAGGTTTCGGGCGACATGAGCCTTGCTCTGAAGCTGAGCCAACTGCTGGGCTAGGCATCCAGTTTTAGACCCTGTTGCATCTGAAAAGGGCGGGATGATCCCGCCCTTTCCGGTTGGTTACTTGGCGGTCACGACCGTCATCACAAGGTTGCCGTCAGGCTTGATCGGGCCATCCTCTTTGGCGCCAAGGGTGTATTCGAACACGCCCGTCGACATGCCGCCGTCTTCGCCATGCACCATGAGCATCAGCATGTCACCGGCTGCGACTTCTTCTTGCAGGATGGCCGAGACGTCCATGTTCTCACCCTCCTTCAAGGAAGCATAGCCAACGACGGGGCCGGGCTTCATTTCGCCGTCAGTGCGGTGAACGACCAGCCAGCCGTTGGCGGGTGCGATCACCTTGTCGGCCGTCACGGTTCCGCCCGAAACGTCCTGATCCATCGCTTCGACGCCGGGGGCCATGGCGTGGCCTGCGGCCATGGCGATGCTGGCGGTCAGGGTGAAAATGCTGCTGGTCACAAGGGTTTTCATTGGGACTCTCCATCTGTTTTCTGCGCACGGATTGTCCGTGCTTGCCAACAGTCACGTCAGCCCGGCAGACAAAGTTTCACGAAAGTCAGATTTTTAATGCGTTGCGCGCCATCGCATCGAAATAGGGCATCGCCGTTTCGGTAAGCGCCTGCCCGCGCGCATCCAACGACGGCAGCGCGCCCTCTGGTCCGGCAAAACCGCTGCTGTCGTGAACCGAGGCGTACCAGTGCGGCGCCCAGGCCCCGTCAAATGGCTTGGGCCCCTTGGGCCAGCTCAGCATGGCAGGATCCCAATCAAGCCCGATGGCCTGACACATGGCGCGTAACATCCCCTGCGGATCGGCGCGAATGTCGGCGCTGTCGACCACAACGGGGTTCTGCCCCAGATCACGGCAGTGCTGGAACAGCGCGGCCTGACGGGCAAAGCCGATGTCATCCTCTGTCGCCTGCGGATATCCATTGAGGAAACTGGCGACCACGCGCGCCGGGTGGCGCAACAAAAAGACGTTCACGCAACCCGCCATGAAGCCACGCGGAATGCCGTCAACCATGTGTTGGCACATATGCTTGTGATAGGCGTTGGGTTTCCCATTCGGGATTGGACCCAAGAGGCTCTGTTCCACCTCAACTGCGCTTTCCAGCCGGCTGGTCAGAACGGCGTCGCGCATCGGGTGGTCAAGGCCAGTGATCCGCAGGTAAGGGCCGTAAAACGGCTCGTCCACCGCATGGAAATCAGCGCGATTGCCAAAGCTGTACATCAACGCCGTCGACAGGTTGCGCGGCCCGGACCACATGGCAATCTTCACGATGTCACCAGATCTTTGTACAGCGCGCGCAGCCGTTTGGTGATCGGCCCCATCTGGCCGTCACCAATCGCGCGTCCATCAATCGACCCTACCGGCGTTTGCGCACCAAAGGTGCCGGTCAGGAACGCCTCGTCGGCACCATAGGTGTCGACCAGGCTGAAATTCCTCTCGAACACGGGAATGGCGTTGGCGCGGCACAGGTCGATCACCTTTTGCCGGGTGATCCCGTTCATGCAGTAGTCCCCGGTGCTGGTCCAAACCGCACCTTTGCGCACGATAAAGAAATTGCAGGCGTTGGTGGTGTTCACAAAGCCATGGACATCCAGCATCAGCGCTTCATCCGCGCCGGCCTTTTCGGCGGCGATGCAGGCCAGAATGCAGTTCAGCTTGGAATGCGAATTCAGCTTGGGGTCTTGCGTCATCGGCAGCCCGCGCAAATGCGGCACCGTGGCAAGCCGGATGGGGCGCGGAATTTTCGGCTGGGAATGCTCCATGATGATCACCACGGTCGGCCCCTGCCGCGAAAGCGAAGGATGCTGGAACGGGCGCGATTTCACCCCGCGCGTCACCATCAGCCGGGCATGGGCATCGGTGACCATGCCGTTGGCTTCTTGCGTCTCTAACAAGGCTGAAATCACACCATGACGGTCCATCCCGATGTCCAGATCAATCGCCTTGGCCGCCTCGAACAGGCGGTCCATATGTTCGTCAAGAAAACTCCAGCGCCCGTCGTACAGCCGCAGCCCTTCCCAGACACCATCCCCCAGCATGAAGCCGGAATCGAAAACGCTGACCATGGCCTGCGCCCTTGGTTTCAGCTGGCCATTTACCCAGATCAGCACGCTTTCGTTGCGCGCGTCTTCTTCGGCCTGATGGGTTGTCACATGATCTGTCATGGCGTCACGCTAGGGCGCGGGAAACGTTCACGCAAGCTCACCTTGTGGTGAGAAGACGTTGCGACGATTGCCAGGGCGCGCGCGGGCTGGCAGCCTTGGGTCAAAAGGAGACTTGCCATGCGCCTTCCGTTCTGTACCCGCCCTCTGGTCCTTGGACTGTTCATCCTGGTCGGCCTTGCCGCCGAACGCGCCCACGCGGATGAAATCATCGTTGCCGGAGGCTGTTTCTGGTGCGTCGAAGCCGATTTCGAAAAGTTGCGCGGTGTGACCGAGGCGGTTTCCGGCTATACCGGCGGCGCCGTCGCAAATCCGACCTACAAACAGGTCACGCGCGGCGGCACCGGCCATTACGAGGCGGTGATGATCCGGTTCAACGGCAACCAGACCAACCCGCGCGCGCTCTATGATCTGTTCTTCCGCTCGGTCGATCCCACCGATGCCGGCGGTCAGTTCTGTGATCGCGGGGAAAGCTATCGCACCGCGATTTTCGTCACGAACTCTGCGCAAAAGCAGGCCGCCACCGAAGCAAAAGCCGCCGCCGAGGCGCAGTTGGGCCGCAAGATCGTGACCCCCATTCTGGACGCCCGACCGTTTTACCAGGCCGAGGGCTATCATCAGGATTACTACAAGGGCACCAAGCGCGTGCTGACCCGCTTTGGTCCGATCCCGCAAAAGGACGCTTACAAAAAATACCGCGATGCTTGCGGTCGTGATCAGCGGGTAAAGCAGCTTTGGGGCAATGCGGCGGCCTTCGTGAACTAACTGCGCATGTCCTGCACGTCTTTCAGGTCAGGGATCACATCGGCGGTGCCCATGCGCGTCACCATCAGCGCCGCCGCCTTTGTCGCCAGCCCGATGGCCTGCGCCATCGGCATGCCGCGATCAAGTCCCGCAATCAGGTAACCGGTAAAGGTGTCCCCCGCCCCGGTCGTGTCCACAGGCGCGACCTTGATCGCGGGGAATGCCTGCGTGTCACCGCTGTCGGTGTTATGCCAACGACATCCCTTTGATCCCAGGGTGACCACCGCATCGCGCACCGGCAAATGCTCGGGAGAATGTCCGGTCGCCTCGGCCAGCTGGGCGGCCTCGACCTCGTTCAGGACCAGAAGGTCGAGCAGGGGCAAAACCGCCATGACCGCCGCGGCCGAAAACGGTGCGGCGGCATAGGCGACACGCATTCCGCGCCCGCTGGCCATTCTGGCCGCCTCGGCCTGCAGGTTGGTTTCATTCTGACAGATGAAAAGATCCTCGGCCGTGGCCTCCGACAGCGCCTTGGAGATATCAGGCTCTGACAAGGCGCAATTCGCACCGGGATACAACAGGATCGAGTTTTCACCGGCGTCATCAACCGCAATGACCGCATGGCCTGTCGGCTCGCTCCCGACGCGGATATGCCGGGTATCGACGCCATATTCCGTCAGTCGTTCAATCGCCCAGCGCCCGTCTTCGCCGACCGCCCCGATATGCACACAGCGCGCCCCGGCCCGGGCGGCAGCGACCGACATGTTTGCGCCTTTACCGCCCAGCCCGCGCGAGAGCGAAGTCGAAGCCAGGGTTTCCCCCGGCCCCGGCAGATGCGGCACGCGATAGACAAGATCGGCGTTGATGGACCCAAGATTGAATATCGTCACGCCCCTGGCCCTTCCTCTTGCCCAAAATATCCCCGCCGGAGGCTCCTGCCCCTGCGGCGGGCGCTGTCCTCAGCCGACTTTGCACGCGGCCAGAACCGCCATGTTCAGGATATCATTCGCAGTCGAGTTCGACGAACAGATCTGGATCGACTTGTCGATGCCGGCCAGGATCGGGCCGATCACCGTCGCCCCGGCCATTTCCTGCATCAGCTTGACCGAGATCGAGGCCGAATGCCGCGCCGGAACAACCAGAATATTGGCCGGGCCGGTCAGCCGCTGGAACGGATAGGCCTCTTGCGCCTTGAGGTTCAGGGCCACATCCACGGTCATTTCGCCCTCATACTCAAAGGTCACGCCGCGGCGGTCCAGCACCTTTGGCGCAAGGTGCATCTTGGCCGCACGTTCAGACACCGGATAGCCAAAGGTCGAAAACGACACAAAGGCAACGCGCGGCTCAAGCCCAAGATGCCGGGCCACACCTGCGGCGCGTTCGGCGATATCGGCCAGGTCCTCTTCGTTCGGCCATTCATGCACTAGCGTATCGGCAATCAAGACGATCCGCCCCTTGTGCAGCAAAGCCGTCACGCCCGCCGCACCGTCGCCGGCATCAGCATCAAAGACGTGGTTGATCAGCTCCATCACATGCGCCGATTTACGCGTGGCGCCCGTGATCAACCCGTCGCCATGGCCATGCGCCAGCATCAGCGCGCCAAAGACATGACGATCACGCGCGGCAAGGCGGTGGATGTCCTGCCGGTCATGCCCCTTGCGCTGCAATCTGTCGTACAGGAAATCCTTGTAGACCGGGAAATGCCGGCTGTTGGCGGCATTGACCACCTCCAGTTCGCGCACCGCATCCTCAAGACCGGCGGCCTCCAGCTTTTCCTTGACGTCGCTTTCGCGGCCGACAACCAACGCTTTGCCCAGACCCGAACGCTGGTACATCACGGCGGCGCGCAGCACGCGCGGATCGTCGCCTTCGGCAAAGATCATCCGGGCCTGTGCAGCCCGGGCGCGGGCGTTGATGCCGCGCAGGATGCTTGCAGTCGGATCCATCCGGCCCTTGAGGCTTTCTTCGTAGGCTTCCATGTCGATGATCGGACGGCGCGCGGCGCCGGTGTCCATCCCTGCCCGTGCCACGGCGGGCGGAATGCGGTGGATCAGACGCGGATCGAAGGGCGTCGGGATGATGTAATCACGGCCAAAGGTCAGCGTCTTGCCATAGGCCAGCGCAACCTCGTCCGGCACGTCCTCGCGCGCCAGCGCGGCCAACGCCTCGGCGCAGGCGATCTTCATCTCATCGTTGATGGCGCGGGCATGCACATCCAGCGCGCCGCGGAACAGGTAGGGAAAGCCAAGGACGTTGTTCACCTGGTTGGGATAATCCGACCGCCCGGTGGCAACGATGGCATCGGGGCGAACCGCGTGTGCCTCTTCGGGGGTGATCTCGGGATCGGGGTTCGCCATGGCGAAGATCACCGGGTTATCGGCCATTGACATGACCATGTCCTGCGTCACCGCACCCTTGGCCGACACGCCAAGGAAAACATCGGCGCCTTTCATGGCCTCTTCGAGCGTGCGCGCATCGGTTTGCGCCGCATGGGCCGATTTCCACTGGTTCATGCCCTCGGTACGGCCCTGATAGATCACACCCTTGGTGTCGCACATGATGCAATTGTCATGCCGCGCGCCCATGGATTTGACCAGCTCAAGACAGGCGATCCCCGCCGCACCCGCACCGTTGAGGACAATCTTGCAGTCCTCGATCTTTTTCCCCGAAATATGCAGCGCGTTGATCAGGCCCGCCGCGCAGATCACCGCCGTGCCGTGCTGGTCGTCGTGAAAGACGGGAATGTCCATTTCCTCTTTCAGACGCTGTTCGATGATAAAGCATTCGGGTGCCTTGATGTCTTCGAGGTTGATCCCGCCAAAGGTGGGCCCCATCAGGCGCACGGCCTTGCAGAATTCGTCCGGGTCCTCGGTATCCAGTTCGATATCGATGCTGTTGACGTCGGCAAAGCGCTTGAACAACACCGCCTTCCCCTCCATCACCGGCTTGGAGCCGAGCGCGCCAAGGTTGCCAAGGCCCAGAACCGCCGTGCCGTTGGAAATGACCGCAACAAGGTTGCCCTTGTTGGTGTAGTCGTAGGCCAGTTCGGGATTGGCGGCGATGTCTTCGCAAGGAACGGCGACGCCGGGGGAATAGGCCAGCGACAGGTCGCGCTGGGTGGTCATGGGAACGGTGGCCTGCACCTCCCATTTGCCGGGGGTCGGTTCAAGGTGGAAGGCAAGCGCCTCTTCGCGGGTAAACTTGGGTTTGGACATGCTTCCTCCCTTGGCGTCATCAATATCGGGTTTTCCCCGATGGTTGGCCGCCTTAATGTCACGCCAAACCCGTGGGGGGAAGATACGTGAGCGCTAACAAAACAACTGTGACGCCGATGATGGCGCAATATCTGGAAATCAAGGCGCAGTATCCCGACGCCTTGCTGTTCTACCGGATGGGCGATTTCTACGAGATGTTCTTTGACGACGCAGTGGCGGCGTCCGAAGCGCTGGACATCGCCCTGACGAAACGCGGCAAACACGACGGCGACGATATCCCGATGTGCGGGGTTCCGGTGCATGCCGCCGAGAACTATTTGCTGACGCTGATCCGCAAGGGTTTTCGCGTTGCCGTGGGCGAACAGCTGGAAAGCCCGGAAGAGGCGAAAAAGCGCGGCTCCAAATCCGTGGTCAAGCGCGACGTGGTGCGGCTGGTCACGCCCGGCACCCTGACCGAGGAATCCCTGCTGGAGGCGCGGCGCCACAACTATCTGGCCGCCTTGGGCCGTGTCAGAGACGAATTTGCCCTGTCCTGGGCGGACATTTCTACGGGTGCGTTTCACGTGATGCCCTTGTCGCGGGCGCGGATCGGGGCCGAACTGGCGCGGCTTGCGCCGTCCGAACTGCTGGTCGCCGACAAGACCGAAGAAGAGCTGCGCGAGGTGCTGGGCGATCTGGGGATCGAGGCAACGGTTCTGGGCGCTGCCTCCTTTGATTCCACGGCGGGCGAAGGGCGGCTTTGCGCTGTTTTCGGGGTGCAGACGCTGGCCGGTTTCGGCACCTTTGCGCGGGCCGAACTGTCCGCGATGGGCGCCCTGGTCGATTACCTGGAAATCACGCAAAAGGGCCGCCTGCCCCTGCTGCGCCCACCGCGGCAAGAGGCGGTTTCGCGCCTGATGCAGATCGACACCGCGACGCGGCGCAATCTGGAACTGACGCACGGCATGAACGGCGGGCGCGCCGGGTCTTTGCTGGCCGCGATTGACCGCACCGTTACTTCGGGCGGTGCGCGGTTGCTGGAACGGCGGGTTTCGTCGCCATCGCGCGAATTGGCGGTGATCCGCGAACGTCTTGAGGCGGTGACCTGGGCGGTGGACTCGCCCCTGGCCGAACCGCTGCGCGAAAGTTTGCGCGGTGTGCCCGATCTGGATCGCGCATTGTCGCGGCTGGGGCTGGATCGCGGTGGGCCGCGTGATCTGGCTGCCGTGCGCAATGCCTTGCAGCAGGCAGAAACCATTTCGGCGCAGTTGGCAGGCCAGGATCTGCCAGACCTGCTGAGCCGCACCGTTCAATCCCTGACCGGTCACGAAAGCCTTTTGGAATTGCTCGACGCTGCGCTGGTGGCCGAACCGCCGCTATTGGCGCGCGACGGCGGGTTCATCGCGGCGGGGTATGACGCCGCCTTGGACGAGGCGCGCAGGCTGCGGGACAAGGGGCGCGGCGTGATTGCCGGAATGCAGGCCGATTATGCGGAACGCGCCGGGGTCAACGCCCTGAAGATCAAGCACAACAACGTGCTGGGCTATTTCATCGAAACCACCGCGACCCACGCCGAAAAGATGATGTCGCCGCCCCTGTCGGAAACCTTCATTCACCGGCAGACAACGGCCAACCAGGTACGCTTTACCACTGTTGAGCTGTCCGAGCTGGAGACCCGCATCCTGAACGCCGGGAACGAAGCGCTTGAGATTGAAAAGCGGCTCTATTCCACGCTGAGACAGGCCATTCTGGATCTTGCCCCTGCCCTGTCGGACCTTGCGCTGGGGCTGGCCGAATTCGATCTGTCCATTGGTTTGGCCAAGCTGGCGCGCAGTCGGGACTGGTGCAAACCCACGGTCGATGACAGCCGCGCCTTTGACATTCAGGCCGGGCGGCATCCGGTTGTCGAAGCGGCGCTGACCAAGGCCGGAGAGCCGTTCATCGCCAACGACTGCACTCTGAACGCCGAGGGCGAGGCCGCGTCGGTCACATTGCTGACCGGGCCCAACATGGCCGGTAAATCGACCTATCTTCGGCAGAACGCGCTGATCGCGCTTTTGGCGCAAATGGGGTCTTATGTGCCAGCTTCTGCCGCGCATATCGGATTGGTCAGCCAGATTTTCAGCCGTGTCGGGGCCAGTGACGATCTGGCGCGCGGGCGCTCGACCTTCATGGTCGAGATGGTGGAAACCGCCGCAATCCTGAACCAGGCGGACGAAAGCGCGCTGGTGATCCTGGACGAGATTGGGCGCGGCACGGCGACCTATGACGGGTTGTCGATTGCCTGGGCGACGCTGGAACATCTGCACGAGGTGAACCGCGTGCGCGGTCTGTTCGCCACCCATTACCACGAAATGACGGTTCTGGCCGGGAAGCTGCCCGGGGTCAGGAATGCCACGGTCGCGGTCAAAGAATGGGAAGGCGAAGTGATCTTTCTGCATGAAGTGCGCGAAGGTGCGGCGGACCGGTCCTATGGTGTGCAGGTGGCACAGCTGGCGGGCCTGCCCAAACCGGTGATCACCCGCGCGCGCGCGGTGCTGGAAGCGCTTGAAAAAGGGGAACGGGACAAAGCGTCGCCCAAGGCGCTGATCGACGATCTGCCGCTGTTCTCGGTCGCGGCGCATGCGGCACCCCAACCGGCGGCCAATTCAGGCCCGTCCGAGATTGAAACGCAGCTGGATGCGCTTTTGCCTGATGAAATGACCCCGCGCGAGGCGCTTCAGGCCCTGTATGAGCTCAAGGCGCTGCGCAAGAAAAAGGCGGGGTAAAACCCCGCCCTACCTTGTGTTTCACGTGTGACAGGTGTCAGCCCGGCATCGAGCTGACACCAACCTGCGCGGGGCGCAGCAAACGGTCGTGCAGCATGAACCCTTCGGCCGACACCTGGATGATGTCGCCCGCCTTGGTGCCCGGCAGGGGCGCTTCGAACATGGCTTCGTGCAGCTTGGGATCGAAACGATCGCCGACCTGGGGCGTGACCCGGGTTACCCCGTGACGGTCAAAGACGGTCATAAGTTCCTTGAGGGTCAGTTCAACCCCTTCGGTCAGTGCAACGGACGCCTGGTCCGTCGCCTCTTTTGCCGCGTTCAGGGCGCGGTTCAGGTTGTCGTAAACCGGGATCAGGTCGCGTGCGATGCGGGTGCCGCCATAGGCCTGCGCTTCGCGGCGATCTTTGTCGGCGCGCTTGCGGCTGTTTTCGGCATCGGCCAGCGCCCGCATGAAGCGATCCTTGAATTCATCCCGCTCGGCTTCGAGCGATGCGATGATCTGTTCCGGCGTCGGGTCAGCCTCGGCGGCTTCTGCCTCGGCCTGCTCCATCGCTTCGATATCGTCGAGAAAATCTTCGTCTCTCGGGTCTGCCATTCTTCACCTCTAACTGCGGTCGGAAATCAGCTTTCCGACCAGCTGGGCCGTATAGTCCACGATGGGAACGATCCGGCCATAGTTGAGGCGCGTGGGTCCGATGACCCCCACCGCGCCAATGATCTTACGGTCAGCGTTCATATATGGAGAGACCACCAAAGAGGAACCCGAAAGTGAGAAAAGTTTGTTCTCTGAACCGATGAAAATGCGCACCCCGTCGCCCTGATCGGTCAATTCAAGGAATTCTGCGATATCACGCTTGCGTTCAAGGTCGTCAAACAACTGGCGAATGCGCTCGAGCTCTTCTTCGGCGGCGTCATCGCCCAAAAGATTCGCCCGCCCGCGCACGATCAACCGGGCCGAACTGTCGGATTCGCCATCCCAGACGGCAACGCCGGCTTCGATCAGTTGCGCGGCCAGCACGTCCAGCTCCTGTCGGCGGCGCTTGACCTCGTCCAGCATGACCCGGCGCAATTGGTCCAAGGTGCGGCCCTCGGCCAGGGCGTTCACGAAATTCGCCGCTTCGCGCATCGAGCTGGGGGTCTGGCCCGGCGGCGGCGTGAACAGGCGGTTTTCGACATGGCCATCGGCAAAGACGATCACCACAAGCGCGCGATCATGGCCAAGACTGACGAATTCGATATGTTTCAGCGGCGCTTCGTGTTTCGGCGTCAGCACAAGGGACGCCCCATGCGTGACCCCGGACAGCGCCGATCCGATCTGATCCAGAAGGCCACCGACGTCCTTGGCATTGGCACCCATGGTCGCGTCGATCTTTTGACGGTCGTCGCGGTCCAGGTCGCGCACTTCCAGCAACCCATCGACAAACATGCGCAGGCCCAGCTGCGTCGGAATGCGCCCGGCGCTGATGTGCGGGCTGTCCAGCAGGCCAAGGAATTCGAGATCCTGCATGACGTTGCGGATTGTTGCCGCCGACACCTTTTCCGACAAGGTGCGGGTCAAGGTGCGCGATCCAACCGGTTCTCCGGATTCCAGATAGCCTTCGACCACGCGGCGGAAAACCTCGCGCGAGCGTTGGTTCATCTGGGACAGCAGTTCGTTCGCCTTGTTCATCCTTGGCCTCTTGAGAGCCTGACCATTAAAGACGCCTGAGCCTTGGCGTCAATCGGACTTGCGCCGAGGGGGGTGGCCCGTCTATCCGTGGCGCAACATACCAGAGAGGAAGACCATGAGACCTTCGGGACGGAATTTAAGCGAAATGCGCGCTGTTTCAATCGAAACAGGGGTAACGAAACACGCCGAAGGGTCATGCCTGATCAAAATGGGCGACACGCACGTGTTGTGCACGGCCTCGGTCGAGGAACGTGTGCCGCCGTTCATCAAGGGTTCGGGCCTGGGCTGGGTCACCGCCGAATACGGGATGCTGCCGCGGTCGACCTCGTCGCGGATGCGGCGCGAAGCCACCAGCGGCAAGCAAGGCGGACGCACCGTGGAAATCCAGCGCCTGATCGGCCGGTCCCTGCGCGCCGGGGTTGACCGCGTCGCCATGGGCGAACGTCAGATCACCGTCGATTGCGATGTGATCCAGGCCGATGGCGGCACGCGCTGCGCATCGATCACCGGCGGATGGGTGGCCCTGCGGATGGCCGTCAACAAGCTGATGAAGGTCGGCGATATCAAGACCGACCCGCTGATTTCGCCGGTCGCGGCGATCAGCTGCGGGATGTATGCCGGTCAGGCGGTTCTGGATCTGGATTACCCCGAAGACAGCGAAGCCGGCGTTGATGGCAACTTTATCCTGCGCGGCGATGGCCAGTTGATCGAAGTGCAGATGTCCGCCGAGGGCGCCACCTTTTCCCGCGATCAGATGGCCCAGTTGATGGACCTGGCGGAAAAAGGCGTGAACGAGCTGGTGGCCGCGCAGCTGGCGGCCTTTGCATGACGCGCCCGTTTACAGGCGATCGCCTTTTGGTCGCGACCCACAACCAGGGCAAGCTGGAAGAGATCGCCGATCTGTTGAAACCCTTTGGCGTCGCGGTTGTCGGCGCCAAAGAAGTGGGCCTGCCCGAACCGGTCGAGGACGGCACCAGTTTTGTGGAAAACGCCCGGATCAAGGCCCACGCCGCCGCCAAGGCAACTGGCCTGCCCGCCCTGTCCGATGACAGCGGGATCGAGATCGACGGACTGGACAAGGCGCCGGGTGTTTATACGGCCGATTGGGCCGAAACAGAGACTGGTCGTGACTTTGTCATGGCGATGGAGAAAAGCTATCGTCTGCTTGTCGAGCGGAACGCGCCGCAACCCTGGACGGCTCGGTTTTGCTGCACGCTGGTGCTGGCCTGGCCAGATGGCCACGACGAAGTTTTCCCGGGCGTGATGGAAGGTCAGGTTGTCTGGCCGATGCGCGGGGATCAGGGACACGGCTATGATCCGATCTTTCAGCCCGAAGGCTATGATGTGACCTTTGGCGAAATGGACCGCTGGGAAAAGAACAAGATCAGCCATCGTGCGGATGCGTTCCGCAAGTTGGTGAAGGGCTGCTTTGATCGCTGAGGATTCGAAAAACGGGGGCTTTGGCCTGTATGTGCATTGGCCCTTTTGCGAGGCCAAATGCCCCTATTGCGACTTCAACAGCCATGTGACCCGGTCGATTGACCAGACCGTCTGGGCCAATGCCTTGGCGCAAGAGGTCCGGCGGGTGTCCGAGCTGGTGCCCGGCCGTGTGCTCAATTCGATCTTTTTCGGAGGCGGCACACCGTCCCTGATGGCCCCCGAAACCGTGCGTACGGTTCTGGAGGCGGCCAGAGAGAACTGGCTATGGGCCAACGATATTGAAATCACCCTGGAGGCCAATCCGCGGTCGGTCGAAATGGCACGCTTTGGTGGCTATGCCGACGCGGGAGTGAACAGGGTTTCCCTGGGCGTTCAAGCGTTGCGCGCCGATGATCTGCGGCGTCTTGGCAGACTGCATGACGTGGACGAGGCGCGCAAAGCCTTTGAAATCGCGCGCTCGGTCTTTGGGCGGGTCAGTTTCGACCTGATCTATGCGCGCCAAGGACAAAGCCTGGCCGATTGGGAAGCCGAGTTGACCGAGGCGCTTTCCCTGTCGGTCGACCACCTGTCGCTGTACCAGTTGACCATCGAAAAGGGCACCGCATTTTGGGATCGGGCCAAGGCGGGGAAGCTGCGGGATTTGCCTTCGGATGATCTGGCGGCGGATATGTATGATGTGACGCAAGAGCTTTGCGCAAAGGCCGGGCTGCCAGCCTATGAGGTTTCCAATCACGCCCGTCCGGGCGCGGAATCCCGGCACAATCTGATCTATTGGCGCTATGGGGATTATGCTGGCGTCGGGCCTGGTGCCCATGGTCGCCTGACCGTGTCTGGACAGAAATACGCGACAGTTGCGGCCTCGGCTCCAGGGGACTGGTTGGCGCGGGTCAAGGCCGGGTCCGGAGATACGGTGTTTGATGCTGTTTCTGGTGGCGATCAGGGTGGTGAATACCTGATGATGGGGCTGCGTATAAATGAAGGCGTCAACCGCGACCGGCTATACCAAATGATGGGTCAGCATCTTGACCCAGATACAATCAAGGGCCTGATGGACCTGGGTCTGATCTGGCAAACGGAAACGGCCCTTGGCGTCACACCAAAGGGCCGTCTTGTTCTTAACTCGGTCATTGCCGAGTTGATGCCGGAATAGATCCGGCGGCATTAGTCAACCGACGCTGAGCATCGCGCATAGCGCATCAAGCTGTTCGAGCGATTCGTAGGAAATGGTGATTTTGCCCGCCTCTTGCCCCGGCTTGTGGTCGATGGTGACTTTCATGCTGAGGGCGGCGGAAAGATCGCCTTCGAGCGCGCGGGTATCGGCGTCTTTTTCTACCTTGAAACTGCCTTCGGGTTTGCGCTTGGGTGCGGCCGGTGTTGTGGCGGCCTTGGCCAACTGCTCGGCGGCGCGGACGGACAACCCTTTGGCGACGATGGTCTTGGCCAGGTCCTCGGGGTTGGTTGCAGTGACCAACGTGCGGGCGTGGCCTGCACTAAGATCGCCTTTGACCACCATGTCCTGGACCGAATCCGGGAGGTTGAGCAGACGCATGAGATTGGCAATGTGGCTGCGGCTTTTGCCCAGGGCTTCGGCCAGTTTTTCCTGGGTATGGCCGAACTTGAACATCAACTGACGATAGCCGGCTGCCTCTTCGATGGCGTTCAGATCGGCGCGTTGAATGTTTTCGATGATTGCGACTTCGAGAACCTCGGTATCATCGAATTCGCGGATCAAAACGGGTAGTTCATGCAGTTGCGCGATCTGGGCGGCCCGCCAACGGCGTTCCCCTGCGACGATTTCAAACTGGTTGGCGTCCTTGGGATTGACGCGCACGATCAAGGGCTGAATGACGCCCTTTGCCCTGATCGACTCGGCCAGTTCCTGCAACTGCGGTTCCGTAAAGGTGCGGCGAGGCTGATCGGGATTGGGAACGATGCGTTCAATCGGAATCAGGCGATCGGGCCGAACGGCCTGCGTATCCCCGGCCGGCTGTTGACCACGCGGTTCAACATCCGCCATGAGCGCCGACAACCCCCGGCCCAATCCTCTGCGCTGCTCTTTCTTGTCTGCCATCCTGGCCCCCTATCGTGTCTGTTCCGGCCTTAGGCGGCCAGTTTTGCGTTTCTTTTCACCAGCTCTTCGGCAAGCATCCGGTACGCGACTGCGCCCTTGGATTGGCTGTCATAGCTGAGGACTGGCAAGGCATAGGACGGTGCTTCGCTGACCCGGACGTTGCGCGGTATGACCGTGTTGAAAACAAGGTCGGCCAGGTTGGCGCGGGCGTCTGCCTCCACCTGTTGCGAAAGGTTGTTCCTGGCGTCGTACATGGTGAGCACGACGCCCTCGATCCGCAAATTCGGGTTTGCGTTCTGGCGCACGTCGCGGATTGTCAGCATCAATTGCGACAGACCTTCCAGCGCGAAGAATTCGCTTTGCAGCGGGACCAGAACGGAATGCGCGGCCACCATGGCGTTGACGGTGAGAAGGTTCAGCGACGGCGGGCAGTCAATCAGGATGTAGTCAAAGCCGAAAGCGTCCATCGCGGGCTGACGCAACACATCATGCAACAGAAAGCTGCGCTTTTCGTTCGAGATCAGCTCCATATCGGCCGAACTGAGATCTACTGTGGCTGGAACCAGCATCAAGTTCGGCGTCGTGGTTTCAAGGATGACTTGATCCAGTTCGATATCTTCCAGGAGCAATTCGTAGGTTGTGAATTCCCGGTCTTCGGGTTCGATGCCAAGGCCAGTCGACGCGTTGCCCTGCGGATCGAGGTCAATGACAAGAACGCGCAGGCCCAATTCCGCCATGGCGGCGCCCAGGTTGATGGTGGTTGTTGTCTTTCCGACTCCGCCTTTTTGGTTGGCGACAGCGATGATTTTCGGGCTGGTCGCATGTGCCAGATCAGACATGGGCGATCTCTCCAATTTCGAGGATGACGGAATTCGGGTCAGTGATACTTTTATGTGGCGTAGCGCGGAATTTCCACGATTCTTGCGCTCTGCTCATCTCGTTTTTCCAACTTGCGCCCTTTTGCAGCAAAGCCGTGCCGTCCGGGGCGATGTGGCGCCGAACGTAGTCAAGCAGCAAGGGCAAGGGGGCAAGCGCACGGGCAGAAACGACTTGGGCATTTTGGGGCGGAGCCACCTCAATCCTTTGCGTCAGGACCTTGGCTGCCGTCCCAGTTTCGCGGATCACCGTTCGCAGGAATGTCGATTTTCGGGCATCGCTTTCGATCAAGGTTATCGCCATATCAGGCGCCTTTTCAGCGGCCAGAATGGCGATGACGAGGCCAGGAAATCCGCCCCCACTGCCCAGATCAACCCATGTTTCAACGGACTTAGGGGCGTGACCGAAAATCTGAGCGGAATCCAGGATATGACGTTCCCACGCAGCGTCCAGTGTGCTTGGCGACACCAGGTTGATCTTGGGATTCCATGTACGAAGAAGCTCCAGATAGGTGTTCAGCCTATCTTTTGTTTCACGTGAAACATCGGCGCCAATCGCTTTCGACAGGTCACTCACGCCAGATTTCGCTTTGCCGGTTGCCGCAGCTTGGACAGAATCAAGGTCAAAGCTGCAGGTGTCATACCATCAATCCGCGACGCCTGAGACAGATCTTCGGGCCTTGCCTGTTTCAGCTTGGCCTTCAATTCATTGGAAAGACTCGACATGTCGTCATAGTTGAAGTCCTGTGGAATCTGCATGGATTCATCCCGTTGCAAGATTTCCACATCATGGCGTTGCCGTTCGATGTAGTTCGCGTAAAGCGCCTCGCATTTCAGCTGCCTGCCCACCGCGGCATCAATGGACGCCAATTCGTCTGAACACTTGGCGACATCCTGAAACTCGACGTCCTTGAACGACAGCGCCTGATAGGCCGAACGCTTTGCGCCATCGACTTTGACATCAACGCCAAGATCCAGGATCTCTTGAGGTGACAGCATGACCGACTGCGCAACATCGCGCGCAGCCGACAGTTTGTCGACCTTCTCCAGGAAAGCCACTCGGCGCCGCTCCGAGACACAAGCCAAGTCAATCGCCTTTGGTGTAAGCCGTTGATCGGCATTGTCGGCACGCAAAGAAAGGCGGAACTCGGCTCGCGATGTGAACATCCTGTAAGGCTCGGACACGCCACGAGTCGTCAAATCATCAATCATCACGCCGATATAGCTTTCGCTGCGGACGAACCGGATCGGGTCCCTGCCCTGCGCAGCCGCGGCCGCGTTCAGCCCGGCAACCAGTCCCTGGGCAGCCGCTTCTTCGTACCCCGTCGTGCCATTGATCTGACCGGCAAGGAACAATCCGTCGACTTGGCGCAAGGCCAAACGCGAGTCCAGTTCACGAGGATCGACGTAATCGTATTCAATCGCATAGCCCGGTTGGGTAATCACTGCCCGCTCAAGCCCAACAATGCTGTGAACATAGTCCTCTTGGACCGACGCAGGCAGCGAGGTGGAGATCCCGTTTGGATAGACCGTGTGGTCATCCAGCCCCTCGGGCTCCAAAAAAATCTGATGGCTTTCTTTGTCAGAAAACCGAACGACCTTGTCCTCGATCGAGGGGCAGTAGCGCGGGCCCACACCGCTGATATGACCCCCGTACATCGCGGATCGGTCCAAGTTTTGGCGAATGATATCATGCGTCCTGGCGTTTGTATGCGTGATGCCGCAGGATATCTGGCGCGCCTGCACGCCGGAGGACAGAAAGGAAAACAGCACGGGGTCATCGTCGCCCGGCTGCATTTCCAAAATATCCCAATTGATTGTGCGTCCATCCAATCGCGGCGGCGTTCCTGTCTTTAGTCGACCCAGAGACAACCCAAATCCGTCAATGCGTTCGGCAAGTCGCACAGATGGGCGTGCGCCCATTCGACCACCCGAAGACCGTTGATCGCCAATATGAATGACGCCCCGCAAGAATGTTCCGCTGGTCAAGACAACAGAGCGCGCAGCCAACTGTGTGCCGTCCGCCAGGTCAACACCGGCAACGGACCCGCCCTGCATCAGAAAATCAACGGCCTCGCCCTCGACCACCGTGATATTCGAAATTGCAGCGATCACCGCTTGCATGGTTTCGCGATAAATCTTTCGATCCGCTTGCGTGCGCGGGCCCTGTACGGCGGGTCCTTTGCGCCGGTTCAGCAAACGGAATTGAATGCCGGCAGCGTCCGCCACCAGACCCATCACACCGTCCATCGCATCAATTTCGCGAACCAGGTGGCCTTTTCCCAATCCACCGATGGCCGGGTTGCAGGACATCACACCAAGATCGGACTTGTTCAATGTGATCAAAGCGACCAGCGCACCCATTCGTGCAGCCGCGGCCGCGGCTTCGGTACCGGCATGGCCACCACCAACAACAATGACGTCAAATTGGTTTTGTTTCACGTGAAACACTCCTACTTCCCAACACAAAAGCTGGAAAAGATCTCGTCCAGCAGATGCTCGACATCGACATATCCCAAAAGCGAGCTCATCCCACGGACAGCGACGCGAATTTCCTCGCTCACAATATCATAAACATCCGGACCTTGATCCAAAAGCTCCAACGCCCGATCAATCTGAACCAGGCCACTTTCAAGAACCAACCGATGCCGCAGACGGCTTGCAACCCCTGCTCCGGCGGTCATGTCCTGCAACGTAGCCTTCAGTTTTTCCAAAAGCTGCGGCACGCCTTCGCCAGTCAATCCGGACACACCGTTTTCGACCACCATCTGATCCGCCTTCGCTGCAACCACGATATCCTGCGGCTGAACTTCAATCGACGGAGCATCTCCCGCAGCGATCAAGTGAAGGCGGATATCTGCCGTGGCGGCGCGCGCCTTTGCCCGATCGACACCAATCGATTCGACCAGATCTTCGGTTTCGCGCAAACCCGCCGTGTCGATCAATGTCACCGCCAGCCCACCGATGTCCATTCGAACCTCGATGACATCACGCGTAGTCCCCGCCACTTCCGAGGTGATCGCCGCCTCGCGCCCCGCAAGATAATTCAAAAGCGTCGATTTCCCGACATTCGTCGCGCCAACGATGGCAACTTCAAACCCGTGGCGCACACGTTCCGCAGCCTCCAGCCCGGACAGTTGCCGCACCACATCCTTGCGAACACCCGACAACAACTCCCGAACTTCATCCGAAACGTCGACCGGCACTTCCTCGTCAGCGAAATCAATGGTCGCTTCGATCAACGATGCCGCCCGAATGATATCGGTCCGCCAACGTTCCACCAGCGTGCCAAGCGCCCCCGACAAAACCTCGGCCGCCTGCTTTCTCTGCGCCTCGGTCTCTGCCTCGATCAAATCGGACAAGGCTTCGACCTGGGTCAGATCCAGAACGCCGTTTTCCATGGCTCGGCGCGTGAACTCTCCCGCTTCCGCATGACGCAGCCCGTCAATCTGCGACAGCCGTTTCAAAACCGCCGCGATGACGGCAAGACTGCCATGAACCTGAAACTCGACAACCGCTTCACCGGTAAAGCTTTTCCCGGCTTCAAAGACCAGAACAAGGGCCTCGTCCAGCACCTCGCCCGTCGCGCTTCGCAGTTTTCTAAGGCTGGCCTGCCGCGCAACCGGCAAGCTTCCACATATCTCTACACCAGCCGTCAGCGCATGCGGGCCAGAAACCCGAATGACCGAAACGCCCGCTTTCCCCGGCGCGCTTGCCAAGGCAAAGATCGTGTCCATGGCAAACCTGGGATCAGGTGTTCATCGAGTCGAAGAACTCGGAGTTGGTTTTCGTCTGTTTCAGCTTCGACAACAGGAATTCGATGCCATCCGTCGTCCCCATCGGGTTCAGAATTCGCCGCAGGACAAAGGTCTTTTGCAGGTCGATCTTGTCCACCAACAGCTCTTCTTTCCGCGTTCCGGACTTGAGGATATCGATGGCCGGGAACACGCGCTTGTCCGCAATCTTGCGATCCAGAACGATTTCCGAGTTGCCGGTACCCTTGAATTCTTCAAAGATCACTTCGTCCATCCGCGAACCGGTATCAATCAGTGCTGTCGCGATGATGGTCAGCGATCCACCTTCTTCAATATTCCGCGCCGCACCAAAGAACCGCTTGGGCCGCTGCAGTGCATTCGCATCCACACCACCGGTCAAAACCTTACCAGAGGACGGAACAACCGTGTTGAACGCTCTACCAAGTCTTGTGATCGAATCAAGAAGAATAACAACATCTCGCTTATGCTCGACCAGGCGTTTGGCCTTTTCGATCACCATTTCGGACACGGCCACGTGGCGCTGCGCCGGTTCGTCAAAGGTGGACGACACGACCTCGCCTTTGACCGAACGCTGCATGTCCGTCACTTCTTCGGGGCGTTCGTCGATCAAAAGAACAATCAGATAGCATTCCGGATGGTTCTTTTCGATCGAGTTCGCGATGTTCTGCAGGATCACCGTCTTACCGGTCCGCGGCGGGGCCACGATCAGGCTACGCTGGCCTTTGCCGATCGGCGCCACCAGGTCGATCACCCGGGCCGAACGGTCCTTGATCGTCGGATCTTCGATTTCCATCTTCAGTCGCTCATCGGGGTACAGCGGCGTCAGGTTGTCAAAGGCGATCTTGTGGCGCGCCTTTTCGGGATCTTCAAAGTTGATCAACCGAACAGACACCAGCGCGAAATACCGCTCTTCGCCATCCGGCGCCTTGATTTCACCGTCAATCGTATCTCCGGTGCGCAGCGAATATTTGCGGATCATCTCGGGCGACACGTAGATGTCATCCGGACCCGGCAGATAGTTCGCCTCGGGCGACCGCAGAAAACCGAAACCGTCCTGAAGCACTTCCAGAACGCCGTCTCCGAAGATTTCCCAACCATCATCGGCCCGCTCGCGCAGGATCTGGAACATCATCTCGCCTTTGCGCATGGTCGAGGCGTTCTCGATCTCCAGATCTTCCGCCATCGCCAGCAGGTCTTTCGGGCTTTGCGCCTTCAGCTCAGCAAGGTTCAATCTTTCCTGGGTCATACAACGCCCTTCGGGCATTTCTGCCCGCCTCATGTCGCTCAATGGGAAACTGCTCCAGAACAGGAACATCAGCCTCCTACCCCGAGAACGCCTCAAAGGTCAATGACCCGCTCTTCCGGCCTGCCTTTCTAAAGAAATAAAGAAAATAGAAAGGATTTTGATTTATTTAGAGGGGCATCTTAACTGTGGATTAATGGTTCTTACCAAACCTTACCCACACCCCACCTCGCTTGGGGGCTTTCTGTGGATGGTTTGCCGGAACCTGTCCATGTCCCTGCTGTGTAATGGCTTTCCAGCCGTTGACCACGGGGAAATCACGGGTGGATAACGACGGAGTGGTACAGTTCCTCCCGTCTGCAAAGTTTTCCTTCCCACAGGCAGGACTAACTCTCTGACCTTTCCTGAAAGGGCCGAGTCATCCCAAGGCTTGCATGCTCGTGGCTTTTTCCCCAGAAACGTAACCACGTCTGGCCACATGGTTTTCCGCGATTTTATCCACATGATTCTTGACCTGATCCTTGCCTCCGGCTCTGAAATCCGCGCCGATCTTCTGCGTGCGGCGGGTTTGGTGATCCAGATCGAATCGCCAAAAGTCGACGAAATCGCAATCCGTCAGGCGTTGGAACTTGATCAAGCCAGTCCGCGCGACATTGCCGATACACTGGCCGAGTCGAAGGCCCAGAAAATCGCCCGCAAGTTTCCGCAGGCGCTGGTTCTTGGTTGCGACCAGGTTCTTGATCTGGATGGCGCGCTTTTGTCCAAACCCGCAACGGCCGATCAGGCCCGGGAACAGCTGACCCAACTGCGCGGCAAGACCCATCGCCTGTTGTCGGCCGCCGTGCTTTACCAGAACGCCGAACCGATCTGGCGGCACGTTTCCACCGCCCGCCTGACCATGCGCGATTTCTCGGACGATTATCTTGACCAGTATGTCGCCCGCAACTGGCCCGACATCGGTTCCTCGGTGGGGTCCTACAAGCTTGAAAAAGAAGGCGTTCGCCTGTTTTCGCAGATTCAGGGCGATCATTTCACGATCCTCGGTCTGCCTCTGCTCGAACTGTTGAATTATCTGACTCTTCGCGGGGTCATTGCGGGATGACCGCGCCGCGCATTCCCCTTGCCGGCGTCATCGGATACCCCGTTGCGCACTCCAGATCCCCTCGGCTTTTTGCGCATTGGCTCAAGGCTCATGATCTGCCTGGCCACTACATCCCGCTCGAGATTGCTTCGGACAAGTTGGAAAGCAGCCTGCGGTGCCTGCCCGATCTGGGCTTTGTCGGCGTCAACGTCACCCTTCCTTACAAGGAAAAGGTGATGGATCTGGCGGATCTGATTTCAGACCGGGCCACGTTGATCGGTGCGGCCAATACCCTGATCTTCCGGCAGGACGGCAAGATTCACGCCGACAACACCGATGGCTACGGGTTCGTTGAAAACTTGCGCCAGGGCGCGCCGGGCTGGAATCCGCGTTTGGGGGCGGCCACGGTCTTTGGTGCGGGCGGCGCGGCGCGGGCTGTCATTGCTTCGCTTCTGGATGTGGGCGTGCCGGAAATCCGGCTGACCAACCGCACCCGCATCCGCGCCGAAAAACTGCGTGATGATTTTGGCAACCGGGTGCAGGTGCACGACTGGGTCAAGGCCGGCAACATCATCGAAGGCAGCCAGGTCATCATCAATACCACCTCGCTTGGAATGGTTGGAAAACCACCTTTTCGCGTGCCGCTGGATGCGTTGAAACCCGGCATGATCGTCACCGACATCGTGTATACTCCGTTGAAAACCCACCTGCTCGAGGTGGCCGAAGCGCGCGGATGCATCGCGGTCGACGGGCTTGGCATGTTGCTGCACCAGGCGGTGCCAGGGTTCGAACGCTGGTTCGGCCAACGCCCGGAAATCACCCAGTCCACCAGATCGGCGGTTTTATCATGAAATTCCGGCTGGGATTGACAGGATCAATCGGGATGGGCAAATCCACGACAGCGGCCATGTTCGCTGACGAAGGATGCGCCGTCTGGGATGCGGATGCCGCGGTGCACAGGCTCTATTCCGCCTCCGGGGCGGCCGTAGCGCCGATGCAGGCGGCTTTTCCCGAGGCAATAGAAAATCTGGCCGTGTCGCGTGATCGCCTGCGCGCCATTATTGCACAGGATAAAACCGCGCTTGCCCGGATCGAAGCCATCGTTCACCCCCTTGTCGCACAGGACCGCGCCGATTTTGCGCGCTTGAACGCGGACAAGATCGGCGTTTTCGACATTCCCCTGCTGTTCGAAACCGGCGGAGACCGCGAGATGGACGCCACCGCATGTGTCTCTGTTCCGCCTGAAATCCAGAAAAGCCGGGTTCTGGAACGTGGCACAATGACGGCCGAGGATCTGGACCGCATTCTGTCGCGCCAGATGCCCAACGATGAAAAATGCGCCCGCGCGACCTATGTCATCGAAACTGATACGCTTGAGCATGCCCGCGCACAGGTGCAGGCTGTGATGCAGGACATAAGGAACAGGCTGAACCATGCGTGAGATCGTTCTTGATACCGAAACCACAGGTTTCGAGCCCGAGTCCGGCGACCGGATCGTCGAAATCGGTGCGCTTGAGCTTTATAACCACATGCCCACGGGCAAGACCTATCACCAATATATCAACCCTGAACGCGGCATGCCGGATGATGCCTTTGGTGTTCATGGTATCGGCCCTGACCTGTTGGATGTCCCGCGCCCGCCGAACCCGGGCGAAGTCACCCTGCGTGACAAGCCGGTGTTCAAGGCTGTCGGTCAGGCCTTTCTGGATTTCATCGGCGATGCCAACCTGGTGATCCACAACGCCAGTTTCGACATGAAATTCCTGAATGCCGAGCTCAAGTGGATCGGCCTGCCGCAGATCCCCTTTTCGCGTGCCACAGACACCTTGGCCATTGCGCGGAAAAAATTCCCGGGCTCTCCTGCCTCGCTTGATGCGTTGTGTCGCCGGTTCGGCATCGACAACTCGTCCCGGACGCTGCACGGCGCGCTTTTGGACAGTGAAATCCTGGCCGAAGTCTATCTGGAGCTGATCGGCGGCAAGCAGCCCGATTTTGCCCTGGCCACTCCAACCCAGCGCCAGGCGACGGGCGAACCCGAGGAAGACTGGCGCCCGAAACCCCGCCCTGCGCCCCTGGCGTCGCGGATTTCGGACAAGGAAAAGGCGGCTCACGCCGCCTTTGTCGAGAAACTTGGGGAAAACGCGCTTTGGTCACGGACCTGAAGCGCGCTTTGCCTTAGTTCGCGGGCGCTGCCGCGGCCTGCTGCTGGGCACGCTTGGCGATTTCGGCACGGTAAAGCGCCAGGAAATCGATGGTGTCCAGGTTCAGCGGCATGAAGCCACCATCACGGGTCACGTCCGATACGATGCGGCGCACGAACGGGAAAATCATCCGCGGGCATTCGATCAGCAAGAAGGGGTGCATCTGGTCTTCGGGCACGTTCTCGATCTGGAAGACACCGGCGTAATCCAGTTCCAGCAGGAACAGATGATCGCCCGTCCCCTTGGACTTGGCATCAACCTTCAGCTTCAGGACGACCTCGTACTGATGTTCGACCGAACGCTTTTTCGCATCCAGGTTCACCTGAACCTGCACGTCGGGCTGCACTTCGCCCGTCACGCCCTTTTGGGCCAGGATGTTTTCAAAGGACATGTCCCGCACAAATTGTGCCAAAACATTCATCTTGGGGGGCTGGGGGGCCTGAGCCGCCGCGCCGTTGTCATTTTCCGCCATAAGCCGAACTCCGCTGGATCAAAAATATTGCATCATGACTTAGCAGGCCGGTTTTGCATGCTCAATGCCTCGTCCAGCCCGAGCCGGGGTGATTGGGGTTTTTCCCGTCGGGAAGCTCGGTGAATTCGCCTTCGATCACGTCCGACGGACCGCGCGGCGCATGCGGATCGCGCCCGGGCCCTGCCGGGTGGCGCGGATCGGGGCCCATTTCAAAGCGGGCCACGGTGACACGCTTGCGCGCCCAGGCAAAGACCGCCATGCGCACCGGCGGCGCCAGCAGGGCAAAGCCCACCGCGTCGGTGAAAAATCCCGGCGTCAGCAACAAGGCCCCCGCGATCAGGATCATCGCGCCATGCGCCAAGGGCTCGCTTGGGTCCTGAAGGTCGGAAAAGGACGATTGCAGTTGGCCAATCGCCATCCGCCCCTGTTGTTTGACCAGCCAGGTGCCCAAAATCGCGGTCAGGATGACGACGACAAGGGTTGGCCACAGCCCGATCAGACCGCCGACCTGGATGAAAAGGGCGATCTCGATCAAGGGGACAGCCAGAAATGCGATAAACAACCACATGGGTGGGGCTCCTTCGTGTACCGGTGCAGGTGGACTTGCCCGCACACAGCACCTACATAGGAACGCAACAGCAAAATTGCCATCCACCCCCAGCACGAGGTGCAGATGAACTCGCCCATCCTTCAGCTTCTGGTTCTTGCCGGAATTGCCATTTTTCTCGTTTTGCGCCTGCGCAGTGTTCTTGGAACGCGTGACGGGTTCGAGCAGCCAAAGGGCCAGCCTGCCCCGACATCGCGCCGTGACAAGCGTGATTTCGAGGTGATCGAAGGCGGTCCCGATCTCGACATCACGGATCACGCGCCCGAAGGCTCGGACATGGCCAAGGCCCTGGCCGCCATGAAACGCGCCGAGCCCAGCTTTGGCGTATCCGATTTCCTGTCTGGTGCGCGCGGCGCCTATGAAATGATCCTGATGGGGTTCGAGCGCGGCGAGATCGAGCCGCTGGTGCCGTTCCTTGACCCCGACGTTTACGAGACCTTCCAGCAGGTGGTCGATCAGCGCACCGAACAGGGCCTGACCGTCGAGGCCGAATTCATCGGCGTGCGCGAACTGTCCCTGTCCGACGCCACCTTTGACGAAACAACCCGCCGCGCCGAGATCACGGTGAAATACGTGGGCGAGCTGACCTCGGTGGTCAAGGATGCCAACGGCCAGGTGATCGAAGGATCGCCCACCGCCGTCAAGCGCCAGAAAGACATCTGGACCTATGCGCGCGTCATGGGCAGCAATGACCCCAACTGGCAGCTTGTCGCAACGGACGAATGATACGAACGGTACTTGCAGCGCTTTTCGCTTTATCCACCATGACCGAACCATCCTCTGCCCAAACCGAGGTGACTTATCAGATCCTCGATTTCGGGGATCTGGACGGTTGGGCCGAGGACAAGCATGACGAAGCGCTGCAAACCTTTCTGAACACCTGCAACGATCTGGACGACCCCGATTGGCGCGCGCTGTGCGGGGTTGCCGCCGATGCCGGCAATGCGCGCCAGTTCTTTGAACTGTTCTTCCGGCCGGTGCTGATCAGCGACGGCAAGGACCCCTTGTTCACCGGCTATTTCGAACCCGAGCTTGACGGCTCGCCCGTGCCGACGCCGCGCTATCGTCACCCGATTTACAAAATGCCCCCCGAGGCACGCGACATCCGGCCCTGGCTGACCCGCCGCGAGATTTTGACATCGGGCGCGATGGATGGCCGGGGGTTGGAAATCGCCTGGGTCGATGATCCGGTCGAACTGTTCTTTCTTCAGGTGCAGGGTTCGGGCCGCGTGCGGTTTCCGGACGGACGCCACATCCGCGTCGGCTATGGCGGGTTCAACGGCCACAGCTATCGCTCGATCGGGCAGGAACTGGTCCGCCGTGGCACCTATCAGCCGCATCAGGTGTCCGCGCAGGTGATCAAGAACTGGGTGCGGCGCAACCCGGTCGATGGTCAGGAACTGCTGTTTCACAACAACAGCTATGTGTTTTTCCGCGAAGTCAGCGAAGTGCCCGCCGACAAGGGCCCGCTTGGCGCCATGAACCGGTCGATCACCACCATGCGGTCGATCGCGGTTGACCCCGCGTTTACCCCGCTGGGCGCACCGGTCTGGGTTGAAAAGGATGGCAAGAAACCGATGCGGCGGCTGATGATCGCGCAGGATACCGGTTCAGCCATCAAGGGCGCCCAGCGCGCCGACATCTTCATCGGCACGGGCGACAAGGCCGGGCGCATCGCGGGAACGCTCAAGGATCCGGGGCGGATGATCGTCTTTATGCCGATCCAGCGCGCCTATGCCTTGCTGCCGGAATCGGTGCAATGACCCGGCGGCGTGTCCGCCCCGAGGAACTGGAGCTTTGGCAGCAGATCGCGAAAAGCGCGGACCCGCTGCACAAACGTCCCAAACCGGTGGTGCGCGCCAAGCCCAAGAAACCGGGCAAGATCACCCCGCCACCCGCGCCGTCGATCCCCAGTTTCAATCTTGGTGACATGGCGCAGCCGCATACAGAAACGCATGTTTTCCCCAAGACCACCAGCCAGCGGCTGAAATCCGAACCGGTGCAGATGGACAACAAGTCCTTTACCCGGCTCAAACGCGGCAAACTGGCCCCCGAGGCCCGGATCGACCTGCATGGCATGACCCTGGACCAGGCGCATCCTGCCTTGTCGCGGTTCATCATGACATCCCATGCCCGCGGCATGCGGCTGGTCCTGGTGATCACCGGCAAAGGATCGCGCGAAGATCCCTATGACCCGATGCCCCACCGGCGCGGCGTGTTGAAACGGCAGGTGCCCATGTGGTTGCGGCAGCCGCCGATTTCTCAGGCCGTGTTGCAGGTGGCCGAGGCGCATATCAAGCACGGCGGTTCTGGCGCGTATTACGTCTATCTGCGGCGCAGCCGCTAAAGCGTTCTGGAATAGCGCCCGACCCCCACCGCCATCAACGCCGTCGTGGTCAGGAAGAACAGCCCGACGCCCAGGTATTGCGTTTCGATCCCGATCCCAAGGTCGATAAAGGCCCCCGTGATGCCCGGCCCGATGGCTGATCCCAGCACCATGACCGAGGCAGCGGTCGCCTTGACCGCCCCCAGGTGCCGGGTTCCGTAGAATTCCGCCCAAAACGCATTGGGCAGCGTTGCATTCGCCCCGGTTGTCATGGCCATGAACATCAGGCCGACAAAGGCATGTGCCGGCGTCTGAGCCAGCGCCAGAATGATGAACCCCGCCACCATGGGCAGTTGGTACCAGGGGATCAGGCGCGGCGTGCCGAACCGGTCCAGCAGGCCACCCGACAGCAGCATCACCGCAAACCCAGCCACCGTATACAGCGGAAACAGCGCGACCAGATCCAGATGCGCCCAGCCTTTGACCTCGGCGAAATGGACCTGCTGGAAAAAGAAGGCAGTGTTGAAGGCGGCCGGGCCTAGGATCGCCGGGACCATGAACCAGAACAGCGGATGGCGCAGGGCGTCCAACCGGGTCCAGTGGCGTTTGTCCATGCCAAAGGACACGTCGCTTTCGGCGTGCGATTGCGGCGTGCGTTCCTGCCGCAGCAGTGCGTACAGCAGCGGAATGGCCGCGACGCTGACCGCCGCCGCGCCGACCCACAGCCAGCGCCAGTCGATCAGCAGCATCAGCGACACGAAACTGACCGGCAGGATCGCCTCTCCCATGGCAAAGCCCAGCCCCGCGATCGACAGCGCCCGCCCGCGCGAGGCGATGAACCAACGCGACATGGACACCACGGCAAGGTGGCTCATCATCCCCTGCCCGGTCAGGCGCAACGCAAAGATCACCAGCGGCAACAGTGCGGCCCAGGTGTTCAGCGCCATGAACAGGCAGGCCGCAGCCAGCAGCACAAGCACGCCGGCACCCAGCACCCGCGTGCGATACCGGTCAGTCAGCCCGCCCGACCACAGCATGACCACGGCCGAAGCGCCGGTTCCCAAGGTATAGATGCCGCCCCATTCACCATGGCTCAGGTCAAAGCCCGCGCGGATTTCCCCCGAAAAGATCGAGATGAAATAGGTCTGCCCAAAGCCCGACAGAAAGGTCAGCAAGATGCCGACCGACAGCCAGCGAAAGTTCCCGGTCAGAAAACGAAGAAAGCCCATGCGCAAGCTATGTCGCGCAATTGGCCCCCCGGCAATGGTTTACCGGGGCTTTAGCGCGGCGGTGACATAGTTCACCGACAGGTCCTTGTCCGACAGGCTCCATTTCCAGGTGATCGGGTTAAAGACAAAGCCCTTGCGATCCACCGGGTCCAGCCCCGCCTTGCGGATCAGGTCGTACAGTTCATCGGGGGTGATGAACTTGTTCCATTCATGGGTGCCCTTGGGCAGCCAGCGCATGACATATTCGGCGCCGACAATCGCCATGGCAAAGCTTTTGGGATTGCGGTTGATGGTGGAACAGATGTGCAGCCCGCCGGGTTTCAGCAGCTCTTGGCAGGCGGTCAGATAGGCCAGCGGGTCGGCCACGTGTTCGACCACCTCCATGTTCAGCACCACGTCAAAGCGTTCGCCGCCCGCGGCGACCGCTTCGGCGGTGGTGTGGCGGTAATCGATGTCCAGCCCGGATTGCAGCGCATGGGTCTGCGCCACGGGGATGTTGCGTTCGGCGGCATCGACGCCGACGATGGTCGCGCCAAGCCGTGCCATGGGTTCACAAAGCAGCCCGCCGCCACAGCCAATATCGACGATGCGCAGCCCCTTGAACGGCAATTCGCCAGACAGGTCGCGGTCGAATTCACCCGCGATTTGCGTCGTGATATAGTCCAGCCGGCAGGGGTTCAGCATATGCAATGGCTTGAACTTGCCGTTCGGGTCCCACCATTCGGCGGCCATTGCCTCGAACTTTGCCACTTCTGCTGGATCGACGGTGACTGTCATGACTTTCCCCATGGTCTTTTGCCCTTCAGACTTAATATAGATGGATCATGGACAAATTCCCGAGCCAAATGCGCGCAGTTCAGTACCTCTATCCGCCGGTTGATCCCTATGATCAACGCACCATGCCTGTTGGCGATGGCCACACGATCTATGTCGAACAATGCGGCAACCCCGAAGGCATTCCCGTCATCGTTCTGCACGGCGGTCCGGGCGGTGGATGCAGCCCCGCCATGCGCCGGTATTTCGATCCCCGGGTGTTTCGTGTCGTGCTGTTCGATCAGCGCGGCTGTGGGCGGTCGCGCCCCCATGCCAGCGTGCAGGCCAACACGACATGGGATCTGGTTGCCGATATCGAACGCATCCGCACGGTTCTGGACATTGACCGCTTTGTCGTCTTTGGCGGCAGCTGGGGCGCGACCCTTGCGCTGATCTACGCGATTTCGCACCCCGATCACGTCCGTCACCTGGTTCTGCGCGGCGTCTTCATGATGACCCAGGTCGAGCTGGACTGGTTCTATGGCGGCGGCGCCGGGCAGTTCTGGCCCGAAACCTGGGCGCGGTTCTGCAACCTGATCCCCGAAGAGGAACGCGATGACCTGATCGCCGCCTACCACAAGCGGCTGTTCAGCGGCGATCTGCGGGTCGAAACAAAGCACGCGCAGGCCTGGTCGGCATGGGAGAACGCGCTGGCGTCGGTTTATTCGTCGGGGCATGGGGGCGAAACGCCCGGGGAATATGCCCGTGCCTTTGCCCGGCTTGAAAACCATTATTTCGTCAACAAGGGCTTTCTGGATCACGACGGCTGGATCCTGGCCAATGTCAGCAAGATCCAGCACATCCCCGGGGACATCATCCAGGGCCGCTATGACATGATCTGCCCGCCCCAACGCGCCTGGGAACTGGCAAAGGCCTGGCCGAATGCCGACCTGAGGATGATCCGCAACGCCGGGCACGCCCTGTCGGAACCGGGCATCAGTTCGGAACTGGTGCGGGCAATGGACCAGATCGCCGAAGCCCTGGCGAAATGATCCGCACCGTCCGGCATGGGTGGCTTTGGACCGGTTTTCAATTCAAGCCTTTACACACGACAGGCAAACGTTAACCTGCCCCCCAATCAGAACAATAGACCGACAGGGATCTTGAACGCAGTTCTCAAAATCATCTTGCAGCGTCTGGCGCTTGGATTGCTCACGCTTTTCATCGTTTCGATTGTCATTTTCACAGCAGTGAACATGCTTCCGGGGGATTTCGCCCAGGCGATCCTTGGACAGGGGGCCACCCCCGAGGCGATTGCCTCGATCCGGCGGGATTTGGGGTTGGACCAAAATCCTGTCACCCGATACCTGATCTGGCTGGGCGACATGCTGCGCGGCGATCTTGGGATCAGCTTTGCCCAGCTCAACTTTCAGTCGAACATGGGCGCGGTCGAGCTGAAAACCGTGACCGACCAGATCGCGCCGCGTTTTGCCAACACCATGTTCCTCGCCGGCGTGACCGCTGCAATCGCCGTGCCCTTTGCGGTGACGCTGGGCGTTCTGGCGGCGCTGTATCGCAACTCGGTCTTTGACAAGGCAGTGAACATATCCACGCTGACGTCGATTTCCTCGCCCGAATTCTTCCTGGCCTATATCCTGATCCTGTTCCTGGCGGTGCTGAATCCGATCCTTCCGGCGATTTCCAACATCTATCAGGGGATTTCCTTTGGCGATCGTCTGGCGGCAACGCTGCTGCCGGCGCTGACGCTGACTTTGGTGGTCACGGCGCACATGATGCGGATGACACGCGCGGCGATCATCAACCTGCTGGCCTCGCCCTATATCGAAATGGCTCGGCTCAAGGGGCTTAGCCCGATGCGGGTGATCGTGAAACACGCGCTGCCGAACGCGCTGGCGCCGATCATCAACGTGATCGCGCTGAACCTGGCCTACCTGATCACCGGCGTCGTCGTGGTCGAGGTGGTCTTTGTCTATCCCGGCATCGGCCAGCTGTTCGTCGACGCGGTCAAGAACCGGGACATCCCGGTCGTGCAGGCCTGCTGCCTGATCTTTGCCGGAGCCTACATCCTGCTGAACCTTGCCGCCGACATCCTGTCGATCCTGACCAACCCGCGTCTGAGGCACCCGAAATGAGCGTCTGGATGAACATTGCGGGCGCGCTGGTCGGTGTTGCGCTGGTGGGCTGGCTGTTCCGCTTGGTCGGGCAAAAGACCACGGGCAACAAACCCTATTTCCGGGACATGCCTTTTGCGGTTGCCTTCGGCTTTGCATTGGCCGTCGCGCTGATCCTTGCCGGGCTTTGGCTGTATTTCCAACCGGCAGAAACCGAACAGGGCGTGCCGCGCGCCTCGGTGATCTTTTTCCGCTGGGCGGTGCACTTCTTTGCCGTCTCGGCGTTGATGGCCTTTGTCTTTCGACTTTTGGGTCGAAATGTCGGCACCACGGACAGCAAAAAGCTGTTCCGCCAGATGCCGCTCACGGCCTCTTATGGCATTCTTGTCGTGTTGATCTACGCCACCGTCGCGATCTTTGCCGGAGTTCTGGCGCCGCATGGGCAGGACCAGGTCTTTGCCGCCGCCAACGTGGTGCCGGGGGGCAACCCGGCGCTGGGCGGCAACCCCGACTTTCCGCTGGGCACTGACCAGATCGGCCGGGATATCCTGTCGCGCCTGATCTTTGGCGCGCAGAACACCGTCGGCATCGCCTTTGCCACCACGCTGATCGCGTTTTTTCTGGGCGGCACGCTGGGCTTTCTGGCGGCAACGCTTCGGGGCTGGGTCGATCAGGTTCTCAGCCGCGGCGTCGACGTGCTGATGGCGATCCCGTCGCTGATCTTTTCGCTGCTGCTGATCACGGTCGCATCGGCCTGGGTGACGGGCACCGGTCTGACCATCGCCATGGTGCTGATCATCGCGGTGATCGATTCCACCCGGGTTTATCGCTTGGCCCGCGCCGTCGGCATGAACATCGTCGTCATGGATTATATCGAGGCCGCCAAGCTGCGCGGCGAAGGCCTGCCTTACCTGATCTTCAAGGAAATCCTGCCCAATGCCACCGCGCCGCTTCTGGCGGAATTCGGGCTGCGGTTCTGCTTTGTCTTCCTGACGATTTCGGCGCTGTCCTTCCTGGGGCTTGGCATCCAGCCGCCGCTGGCCGACTGGGGCACCATGGTCAAGGATCTGTCGGCTTTCATCAATTACGCTGCCTTTGCCCCGCAGATCGCCACGGCCCCGCTGATGGCCGCCGGGGCGATTGCCCTGCTGACGGTCGCGGTCAACTTTGTGGTGGACTGGATGTTGCAGCGTAGCTCGGGGTTGAAGGAATGAGCCATCTTGTCGAAATGCGCGGCATCGTCATGGAAGGCCGCAGCGATGAAACCTGGAACCCGATCATCAACGGCGTCGACCTGACCCTGGACAAGGGCGAGGTGCTGGGCCTGATCGGCGAATCCGGCGCCGGGAAATCCACACTGGGCCTTGCGGCCATGGGCTTTACCCGCGACGGCGTTCGGATTTCCAAGGGCTCGGTCATGTTCGACGGCATCGACCTGCTGGCCGCCAGCGCGGAACAAAAGCGTGCGCTGCTGGGCAAGCGGATCGCCTATGTCGCGCAATCGGCCGCGGCCAGTTTCAACCCCGCGCACAAGCTGATCGACCAGCATTCCGAGGCGCCCGTTCAGCACGGCGTCATGTCCCGCGCCGAGGCCGAGGCCGACGGCATGGAGCTGTACCGCAAACTGCGCCTGCCCAACCCCGACCAGATCGGGTTCCGCTATCCGCATCAGGTGTCCGGCGGACAGCTTCAGCGCGCGATGACGGCCATGGCCATGTCCTGCCGCCCCGATCTGATCATCTTTGACGAACCCACCACCGCGCTGGACGTCACCACCCAGATCGAGGTTCTGGCCAGCATCCGCGACATCGTCGAAGAATACGACACCGCCGCGATCTATATCACCCATGACCTGGCCGTCGTTGCCCAGATGGCCGACCGGATCAAGGTGCTGCTGAAAGGCGACGAGGTCGAAGAGGCCGAGACCCGCGAAATGCTGAGCGCGCCGAAAGAGGACTATACCAAAAGCCTGTGGGCCGTGCGCCATTTCCAGCGCCCGCAAAAGCCCGCCGTAGCGCTGGATGCAACGCCGGTCATCTCGGTGCAGGGCATTACCGCCGCCTACGGCAAGATTGACGTTCTCAAGGATGTCAGCTTTGACATCCACGAAGGTCGCACCGTTGCGGTTGTCGGCGAAAGCGGATCGGGCAAATCGACCACCGCGCGTTGCATCACCGGATTGTTGCCGCCGCGGCTGGGTCATATCGAGTTGGATGGCGAACCCCTTCCGCTGGATTACCGCAAGCGCAGCAAGGATCAGCTGAGGCAGATCCAGATGATCTATCAGATGGCCGATACGGCCCTGAACCCGCGCACCAAGATCGGGGAAATCATCGCCCGCCCGGTGGAATTCTACATGGGTCTCAAGGGCCGTGAAAAACGCCGCCGGGTCGATGAACTGCTGGAACAGATCGAACTGCCCGCCGCGGAATACTATCACCGCCTTCCGTCCGAGCTTTCGGGCGGTCAGAAACAGCGCATCGGCATTGCTCGCGCCCTAGCGGCCGAGCCCAAATTCATCATCTGCGATGAGGTGACAAGCGCCCTTGACCAACTGGTGGCCGAGGGCATCCTGCGCCTGCTTGCCGATCTGCAGGACAAGCTGAAATTGTCCTACATGTTCATCACCCACGACCTGGCCACGGTGAAATCCATCGCCGACGAGGTCGTCGTGATGAAAGAGGGCAGGGTGATCGAACAGGGCGGCAAGACCGAAATGTTCCGTCCGCCGCATCACGCCTATACCGACCTGTTGCTGTCTTCGGTCCCGGAAATGGACCCCGATTGGCTGACGAATCTTCTTGCCGAACGCGGAGTTGATAACATCGGCGACGCTGCTGTTGGTAAGATGGACTGAGAATCACCTATAATGGGTGCGAAATAAAGGCGGCGCAGTCCGCCAAAACAAAGGGAGATGACCATATGACACGCATCAGCAGACGCGGACTTTTGACCACGGGCGCTGCCGCCGGTGTGCTGGCGGCCTCGGGGCTGCCGCTTCGGGCGCAGGCAAAACGCGGTGGCCGGCTGCGCGCTGGCCTGTCTGGGGCCAACACCTCGGACAGCTGGGATGGCCGCACGCATTCCGACCTGTTCATGATCGCTTCGGCGCAGGGCACGGTGTTCGACAGCCTGACCGAGGTCAAGGCAGACGGTTCGCTGACCGGCGAACTGGCCGAAAGCTGGGAGGCCTCGGCAGACGCCAAAACCTGGACCTTCAACCTGCGTCAGGGCGTTTCCTTCCACAACGGCAAGGCCTTTGGCGCGGACGACGTGATCGAATCGCTTCAGATGCACGTTGCAGAAGGCTCGAAATCTGCGGCCCAGCCGATTGTCGAAGCCATCACCGAAATGAAGAAGATCACCGAACATCAGGTGCAGTTCACGCTTGCCGCTGGCAACGCCGACTTCCCCTACCTGATGTCCGATTACCACCTGCTGATCTATCCCGCGGGCCAGATCGAAGAAGCGATCGCCAAGGGCATCGGTACGGGCCTTTATGCCGTCACCTCGTTCGAGCCGGGTGTGCGCATGACCGCCAAGCGCGTCGACAGCCACTACAAGGGCACCGATGCGGGTCACTTCGACGAAGTGGAATATATCGCGATCAACGACAACACCGCCCGGATGAACGCGCTGATGACCGGTCAGGTCGACGCCATCAACCGGATCGACTTCAAGACCGAGGCGCTGCTGAAGGCAAACCCGATGGTCCGCATCCAGGAAGTGACGGGCAACCAGCAGTATACCTTCCCGATGCTGACGAACGTGGCGCCCTTTGACGATGTGAACATCCGCCGCGCGCTGAAGTTCGCGATCAACCGTCAGGAAATGGTCGACAAGATCCTGCTCGGCCATGGCCGTGTCGGCAATGACACCCCGATCGGCCCCGCCAACCAGTACTTTGCCGCCGACATGGAGCAGACCGCCTATGATCCGGACAAGGCCAAGTTCTACCTGAAAGAGGCCGGGCTGGATTCGCTCGACATCGACCTGTCCGCCTCGAACGCGGCCTTCGAAGGCGCGGTTGATGCGGCGCAGCTGTACCAGGCGTCGGCCAAATCCGCGGGCATCAACATCAACGTGGTGCAGGAACCGGCGGATGGCTACTGGTCCAACGTCTGGCTGAAAAAGCCGTTCTGCGCCTGCTACTGGTCCGGTCGCGCCACCGAAGACTGGATGTTCGCAACCGCCTACGAAGAAGGCGTGCCGTGGAATGATACCCAGTGGGGCCGCGAAGACAGCGAGCGTTTCCAGGATCTTCTGGTTGTTGCCCGCGCCGAACTGGACAGCGGCAAGCGCCGCGAAATGTACGGCGAGATGCAGCAGATTCTGCGCGACGATGGCGGCGTGGTGCTGCCGATGTTCGCCAACTACGTGCAGGCCGTCAGCAACAAGGTCGCCAACCCGGACACGGTGGGCAACCTTTGGCAGATGGACAACGCCCGTATGGCCGAACGGTGGTGGATGGCCTGAGCCAACCTGACTTGAAACCAAAAACGCCCCGCAGAATTTGCGGGGCGTTGTTGTTTTGACGGACCCGGGTGGACCCCGCCCTTACAGAAGCGTGTCGTAATCCGACACCAGCAGATGCAGAGGCTCTTCGTCTTCTTCGACATTGGCAAAGCGGCCGATGGGCTTGGCAAAGATATTGTCGGTCACATCGTCGTTGACGGTCGACACTTCACCGATCAGTACATCGCCGCGCTCGCCCCAAAAGGCATGCCAGGTGTCAGGGTACAGCGTCACGGATTCACCGGGCTTCAGCTTCAACAGCCCGCCGCCATCGATACGGCGAACCAGCCCGTCGCACATGACCTCGACCTTGGCTTCGTGGTCGATTTCACCCTTGGTGTCCGCCTTGTACAGCTTCAGCACAAGATCGCCGCCACCGCGGTTGATGATGTCCTCGACCTTGATGTCGTGCCGGTGCATCGGGCTCAGCTGGTCCTCGCGCGAGATCATGATCTTTTCAGCGTAAAGCATCGCCGACTTCCGCCCCAGATCCTTGTTCAGGCCATTGCGGGTGGTGAACAGGAACAGACCCATCTCGTCAAAATTGCCATCGCCATAATCGGTAATGTCCCAACCCATCCGGCGTTCCTTGATCTGCGCATGCGGGGCATTTCGCAACTCGCCGGGGGTGAAATAGGCAAAGGGCGGAAGAGAATAGCCGTGGCTGCGGATAAAGGCATCGGATTCTCGGATGATCTGGTTGATACGGGAACGTTTCATGGCATGTACCTGTCTGATGTTTGCGCAACCATATCAAGGATCAGCGCAAGTGGTAGAGGACGGATGCCTCCGGCGGCAGTATTTTTGACCAAGAAGAAGACCAGACCAATGCTCTTCTTCTTGGCGGAAATACTCCGGGGGTCTGGGGGCTGGCCCCCAGTCGGCACCTACAAAACGTAGCGGCTCAGGTCGGTGGAGCGGGTCAGTTCGCCCAGGTACTTTTCAACAAAGTCGGCATCCACCGTGACACTTTCCCCTGCCTTGTCGGGCGCGTTGAAGCTGAGCTCTTCGAAGACCCGTTCCAGAACGGTGTACAGACGGCGCGCACCGATATTTTCGACCGATTGATTCACCTCGGCGGCGATCTTGGCCAGCGCGGCAATGCCTTCTGACGTGAAGGACACGGTGACGTTTTCAGTGGCCATCAGCGCCGTGTATTGCAGCGTCAGGGCGTTGTCGGTTTCCGTAAGGATGCGGACAAAGTCGTCTTCGGTCAGGGGGCGCAGGTTCACCCGAATTGGCAGGCGGCCCTGCAATTCGGGCAACAGATCCGACGGTTTCGCGATGTGGAAAGCGCCCGAGGCGATGAACAGGATATGGTCGGTTTTCACCGGTCCGTATTTGGTGCTGACGGTCGTGCCTTCGATCAGCGGTAGCAGATCGCGCTGGACGCCTTCGCGGGACACGTCTCCGCCGCGGGATTCCTTGCGCGTGGCGACCTTGTCGATCTCGTCCAGAAAGACGATTCCATTCTGCTCGACTGCGTCGACGGCGGCCAGTTTGACCTGTTCGTCATCCAGCAGTTTGTCGGCCTCTTCGGAGATCAGGACTTCGTAGCTTTGGGCGACGGTCATCTTTTTACGGATGGTGCGCCCGCCAAAGGCTTTGCCGAAAAGATCGCCCAGGTTCATCATGCCCATCTGGCCGGCGCCGGGTTGGCCGGGAATGTCCATCATCGGCAAGGGCGACGCGGTGTCGGCGACTTCGAGTTCGATTTCCGTATCGTCCAGTTCGCCGGACTTCAGCTTTTTGCGGAACATTTCGCGCGTACCTTCGCGGGCGTCTGTCCCTGCGATGGCGGTGATCACGCGTTCTTCGGCAGCGTGATGGGCGCGGGCCTTGACGTCTTCGCGCATCTGTTCGCGGGTCATCAGGATGGCTGCATCCACAAGATCGCGCACGATCTGTTCGACATCACGCCCGACATAGCCAACCTCGGTGAACTTGGTTGCCTCGACCTTGATAAAGGGCGCCTTGGCCAGTTTGGCGAGTCGGCGGCTGATCTCGGTCTTGCCGACGCCGGTGGGGCCGATCATCAGGATGTTCTTGGGATAGACCTCGTCGCGCAGATCATCGGACAGCTGCTTGCGCCGCCAGCGGTTGCGCAGGGCCACGGCAACGGCGCGCTTGGCCTCTTGCTGGCCGATGATGAAACGATCGAGTTCCGAGACGATTTCGCGGGGGGTAAGGTCGGTCATGGGGGGCACATATATCCGTGGCTGTCATTTTCCAAGTCGCGCGGACCGGGATTTTTACTCGCCCAAAAGGCGAATTTGCGGTACATTGAACATTCTCAGGCATTTCACCCCAAGTCTTTCACCAATCTTTTCAGTCACAACAGGAGATTACCATGTCCAAAGGATATGCCGCATTCAAGACCCTCGCCCGCGACGAATATTGCAGCGCAAAAGAGTACAAGAACCACGACGGGGCCGCAGACTGGGCCTCCCGCGCGCTGACGCATCTGGGGATCGCAGCCAACCAGATGAGCGGCAAGGTACGCTACCCGCTGGACAGTCAGCCCAGCGGGGCAACCGAGCTTGACGTCTAGCTGGCCTTGATGGTTTCGACGGTAAGGTTGCCGTTGGTGTAAACGCAGATGTCGGCGGCGATGGCCATGGCGTCCCGCGCCACGGCTTCGGCGTCCTTGTCGCTGTCCATCATGGCGCGCGCTGCGGCCAGTGCAAAATTGCCTCCTGATCCGATGGCGGCAACGTCATGTTCGGGTTCCAGTACATCGCCTGCGCCGGTGATGATGTAGAGATCGCGCCCGTCGGTGACGATCAGCATCGCTTCGAGTTTTTGCAGGTACTTGTCGGTGCGCCAGTCCTTGGCCAGTTCGACCGAGGCGCGCTGCAACTGGCCGGGCGTTGCCTCGAGCTTGGCTTCGAGACGTTCCAGCAGGGTAAAGGCATCGGCGGTCGAACCGGCGAAACCGCAGACCACGTCGTAGCCGCCCGGGGACAGGCGACGCACCTTGCGGGCTGTGCCCTTGATCACGGTCTGTCCAAGGCTGACCTGTCCGTCGCCGGCGACGACGACCTTGCCGCCCTTGCGCACGCCGATGATCGTGGTGCCATGCCAGCCGGGGAAATCTGTGTCGCTCATGGTCTGCCTCCTTTGGTTCCTGCCGATATGGGGGATTTGAGTATTTTTGCCAAGAAGAAGCCGGGAAAAGAAAAAGGCCCCGCCGGGAAGGCGAGGCCCTGATTGCACCGGCAGGCCGGTTCAGATCGAGTCGTCGATCCAGCCCTTGAGCGCGGCCTTGGGGGCAGCGCCGGCGCGGTTGGACACGACCTGGCCGTCCTTGAAGATGAACAGCGCGGGGATGCCGCGCACGCCCATGGCGGCGGCGGCGTTGGGGTTCTGGTCAACGTCGACCTTGGCGATCTTGACCTTGCCATCATATTCAGCGGCCAGCTCTTCGAGGGCCGGACCGATCTGCTTGCAGGGGCCGCACCATTCGGCCCAGAAGTCCACGACAACGGGGACATCGGAATTCTTGACTTCGGCGTCAAAGGTGGCGTCGGTAACGGCAACAGTGGCCATGGGTCTTCTCCTATCGAAAATGGGGGCAGCTGTGTTGAGGCCGGAAGGTATGGAGCCGCCGCCCGCCCGTCAAGGTGTTCACATCCGCCCGAGTGCCTGTGTCACAGTATCGTGCGGCAAGGGCATGTATTGCGCATTGATGGTCCAGATCAGCCCGGTTTCGATTTCACGGCCCGGATAGATCTGGCCGAGCGCGCGGGCATAGGCGCCCATCTGCCGCTTTAGACCTTCGGGGACGGCATCGGCGTTTGCGGGCAGGACCCGGTTGGATTTGAAATCGAGCACGGTGATCTTGTCGGGGGTGACAACCAGCCTGTCGATGATGCCGTGGATCCGGCCAATGCCTGGAAGGTCGGCTGCCACGGGCACTTCGGCCAGGGTGCCGGGCGCGAAGAACGGGGCAAGATCCGGCGCCTGAAGAACGCCCAGGCTTTCGCGCAAAAGCGGTTCTGCGCCTGGCCAAAACCCTTTTGCCGTCAGCAGGGCCTGGCCGGCAGATTCGCGGGTTTCGGCGGGCAGGGGGGCCAGCAGTTCCAGCAGTTCATGGATCAGGCTGCCGCGTTCCTTGGCAGCGCCTTCATCGTCGCCTTCGTCGCCGGGCAGCGCCTTGGGGCCGCCAAGGTCAGACGGGCTGACCGTCGCCGGGGGAATCTGCGGCAAAGGCGCGGCGCGGGTCAGGTGGCTGGGCAGGTCAGGCGACAAATCGGCCACGGTGGTGGGCCGGGTCATGTCAAGCGCCGACCAGTCGCCATGCCGGACGGTCAATCCCTTGCCCGAGCCCAGATCGCCAAAGTCGAACAGCGTCTCTTCGGCGCCAACGCCCTGCATGCCGCGCGCGACCTTGTCGTACCAGGCGGCGCCGCTTTTGCCTGTATCGCCTGATGCGGCCACGATCAGCCACTTTTCCGCCCGGGTCAGGCCGACGTACAGCAGGCGGTCGTGTTCGCGGGCCTCGGCATCCTTTGCGTCCTGGATCGCGGCGGCGTGGCGGGCGGGCAGGGCGTCACTGGTTTGTTTCCACAACAGCCCGCCCTGGTCGCGCAGCAGACTGGCGCGCAGAGTATCCCTGCGTTCGGCGCAATCGGGCATGATGACGATCGGAGCCTCGAGCCCCTTGGCGCCATGCACCGTCATCACGCGCAGCGTCTTGCCGGCGCTTTCGGCGGCGCGCTTGATTTCAAGGTTGTCCGCTTCGGCCCATTGCAGAAAGCCGGTCAGCGACGGGATGTCGCTGCGTTCATAGGCCAGTGCCTGCACCAGCAGGGCGTTGATGCCATCCTCGGCCTCGGCGCCCAGGCGCCCGACCAGCAGCTGACGCCCTTTGTGCCGGGTTAGGATGCGTTCGATCAGATCGTAGGGCCGCAGGAAATCGGTCTGGTCGCGCAGGTCGTCGATCACCTGCATCACCGCCGGGAATTTTTCCCGGTTTTTGCGCAACGCCTCCCACAGGTATCTTTCGGTGCGCCGGTGGGCCAGGTCGAACAGCGCCTGTTCGCTGATCCCGAAAAGGGGCGAGCGCAGCGCCGTGGCCAGCGAAAGGTCGTCCTCGGGGGTCGACAGAAAGCTGAGCAGCGCCATGATATCCCGGACGGCCAATTCTGCCATGACCTTGAGCCGGTCCGCCCCGGCAATGGGCAGGCCCTTTTGCTTGCAGGCGCGGATGATTTCCGAAAACAACCGCGACCGCGCGCGCACGAGGATCAGGAAATCGCCGGCGTGGACGGGTCGGGCCTGATAGTCGCCGCTGTGCCCCTTTTCGATCGGCAGGGGGGTTTCCGCCTGGATGGTTCCGTGGATGAAATCCGCGATGCGTTTCGCCAGAATGACGGTGTGGTGCTGCACGCCGACCCGGTCGACCGGGTCGAACCACTCGGCGTCGACGTCTTCCTTGACGGTTTCCACGACGGGCCACAGATCGACGCGGCCGGGCATGCGATCCTTGAAGGCGCGGTGCTTTTGATCGGGGACAAAGCCCGACTCCTGCGCGTTGTCAAAGGTGCAGTCGACCAGCCGCAAGATGGGGTCGGCCGACCGAAAGGAATGCTCCAGTTCCATCGCGGCCAGCGGCGCATCCGTGTGCAGCAGACGTTCGCGGAATTCGTCGCGCATCCGGTCGAATTCGGCGGGATCGGCCCCCTGGAACGAATAGATTGACTGTTTCTTGTCCCCGACGACAAAGATCGTGCGCCGGGTGTCGGTCCGCGCGCCTTCGCCCGAGGTGAATTCCTGCGCCAGACGTTCGATCACCTGCCATTGCACCGGCGAGGTGTCCTGCGCTTCGTCCACCAGGATATGGTCAATCCCGCCGTCCAGTTTGTATAGAACCCAGGCCGCCACCTTGGGATCGTTCAGCAGGTCGCGGGCGCGGGTGATCAGATCGTCGAAATCAAGCCAGCCGCGGCGTTGTTTGGCCAGCTCGTAGGTGGGAATGAAGCGGGCGGCGAACCGGTGCAGGGCGATGTCGCGCTGGGCGGCAAGCAAGGCAAGGCGCGTCTGGCGCGCGTCTTCGACCCGCTGCATCAGCTGGGCAAAGGCTTCGGCCAGGTCAGGCGCGTTTTTCGTAAGCCCCTTGGACAGCAGGCGTTTGCTGACGGTTCCGGCCTTGGTCAGAACGGCGGCCTCTAGCGCGGTCAGGCCTGCGGGATCGGCGGCGATACCTGCCTCAAGCGCGTCGGCAAGGGCGTTGTCATAGACGCCGCTGGCCCGCAAATGGGGGATGATCTGCTGAAACAGAGCCTGTTCGCTGCCCAGAAAGACCTGCGCCGGCAGGGTGTCCAGGGTCAGCCCCTCGGCCAGGCCATAGGCGGCGTGGATCGCCGCATCAGACGGGGCCAGGGCAAAGGCATCGCGGTGCCGGGTCAGTTCCGCCAGCAGGCTTTCGGCATCGTCGCCGGAAATATAGGGCGCAATCGCCTGCACCAGATGGGCGTCCGGCCCTTCGGCGATCTGATCCAGAATCTCGGCCCGCAGCAATTCGCCGGACCGATCGACCATTTCCTGGAACTGCGGGCTGACCTTCGCCTCAAGAGGAAAGCGGCGCAGCAACGAAGCGCAGAAGGAATGGATGGTCTGAATGCGCAAACCGCCGGGGGTTTCGATGGCCCGGGCAAACAATGTGCGGGCCTGACGCAGGAAATCGTCATCCAGCGCGGTTTCCACCCCCAGCGTGCGCAGCTCGGCCCGCAGGGCTTGGCCGTCCAGCATCGCCCAGGCGCCAAGGCGGCGGAACAGGCGGTTCTGCATCTCGCTTGCGGCGGCCTTGGTATAGGTCAGGCACAGGATGTGCTCGGGCAGGACACCTTCGAGCAGCAGGCGCGCGACGCGGTCGGTCAGCACGCGGGTCTTGCCCGACCCGGCGTTCGCGGCCAGCCAGGTCGAGTTTCCGGGCGCGGCGGCATCGACCTGCCGCTGGGTTGCCAGATCGCGGGTCATGTCAGCACCTCGGGGTCGGCCGGGTCGGTCACGTCCCATTCGCCCAAGCGCGACAGGTGGTCGAATTCGGCGAAATCACTGTCCGACATCAGGGCGCGCCTTGCGGAAAACCCTTTGGCCGGGTCCAGGTAGGCGGCGATCAAAAGCGCCAGTTCTTCCCAGACCTTGTCGGGCGGGCTTTCGTCCAGGGGGGCAGGCACCTCTTTGAGGTCGCCGGGTTTGAGCGCGATGAACAGCGCGCGTTCGACGTGGCGCGGGGCAAGGTCCTTGAAGGCACCCTTTTCGACCATCGCGGCCTCTAGCAGCAGTTGCTTGTCGAACTGCTTTTGTTGCGGGCCGGTCGGGGCCGAGCCGGTCTTGTAATCATAGATATGGGCGCCTCCACGGTCGTCGATGTCGATCCGGTCGGCCTGTCCGGTCAGGGTGAACCCAAGCGCCGGGATCACCGCCTTGCCGCGCACTTCGAAATGCGCGGGATGGGCCAGCGCCTGCCGTTCCGCTTCGGTCGCCACGAACCAGCCCGAAATGGCCCGCATCCGTTCGGTCCATAGCGCCCGGATGGTGGGAAAGGGTACCTGTTCGGCATCGCCTACCAATTCGGCGGTCTTCTGCATCAGGGTTTCGACGGTCAGGTTGGCGGGGTCGTCCTGCGTGGCTTTCACAAAGTTCTCAAGCACCGAATGGACCAGCACGCCGCGCATCAGGGCATCGGGCGCGCGCATCAGTGGATCAAGGGCGCGCAGTCGCAAAATGCGCCGGACGTAGATCGCGTAGGGGTCGCGCACCAGTTTCTTGATGTCGGTCACCGGCAGTTCGCGCGGGCGTGCCTCGGCCGGGGGGGCGGGCGACGGACGCCGCGCCGGCGCGGTCGTCAGCGGTTGTTCCGATGCACGCGCAAGGGCCAGCCAATGCGCGCCCTTCGCCTTCATTGTCGCCAGCGCTTCGGGGCCATGGCGATCGGACAGGCCGGTCATCAGGTTCACGGTACGGTTCAGCCAGCGTGACGGAACGGTTTCCGCGTCGTCGGATTTCAGCGCCCGGGTGAACCAGACCTCTGGCGCGGCGGCGGCCTGCTGGAAGTCATGCGCAGACAGGCCGATGCGCCGTTCGGGCAACAACAGACCCACATCGGCGCGCATCTTACGGTTCAGCCAGGGATCGGCCCCGGGCATTTCGGGCCAGCTGCCTTCGTTCAATCCGGCCAGGATCAGCAGGTCGGCGTCCATCACCCGCGCTTCGAGCGTACCCCAGATCAGAATGTGTGGATGGCCTTCGTCGCGGTTGCGCACCTCTTCGGCGGCCAGGATCGCGCCGAACAGGTCGGCATAGTCGCGCGCATCCAGCGGGCTTCCATGCTCGGCCTCGGCGGCCAGGCCTGACACGATTTCCTGCAGCTTGCGGCCGGCGTTCTCTTGCCACAGGCCGCCTGACCCATCGGTCGCCGCTCCGGCGGCGATGCGTTCGGCCAGCGCCACGTGCCGATCAATCCAATCCGCCAGGGCCGGTTCGCCCGCTTCGCGCTGATCGCAGAAGGTTTCGGCGACCCAGGCGCCCCATTGCGGGCAATCATGCGCCTGCGCCCAGGCTTGCACCGCCTCGGCCCCCGGAAAAGGAAGCCCCTTTTTGCGGATGTGCAGTTCAAGATCGCGCGTATGGATCAGGTGCGGGCCGCGTTCCGCCCCCGAATGGGTCAGCGGATGTTTCAGCAGCGTCAGCAACGCCTCGGCGGACAGGTCCTTGGTGAACAGTTCGGCGACATGGCGCAGGAACCGCCCCGGAGGCGTCAGTTGCGCCGGTATTCCGGCGCTGTCATCGGGCGTGATGCCCCAGCGATCCAGCGCCGAGGTCACCTGCCGGGTCAGCATCCGGTCCGGTGTGATCAGCGCGGCGCGGGTGCCGGTTTCGGCAGCGTCGCGCAGGCGCAGGGCGATGGCCATGGCCTCGTCGCGGGTGGTCGGGGCCTCAAGCAGGGTGACATCGGCGCAGGCCTGCCGCAGGTCGGGCAGGTTCGGGCCTTCGCTCATCCATTGGTGGGTCACCGGGGCGGGGCGCAGCGCCAGCGACAACAGCTGCCCGCGCGCCGGGCTGGGCGGCAGGGCCCCGGTCCAGCGCGCCACGTCGTCCTTGGTCAGGCCCAGTTCGGCCAGCAGGCGGGCAAAGCGGAATTGCGGATGATCCTCGCCCTTCATCGGGTCGCCCAGCCGATCCCAGACCGTGTCCGGCATGTCGAAATCGAAACCGGGCAGGACGACAGCGCCCCTTGGCAGCCGCGCGACGGCGCGCATGAAAGCCGCCGTCGTCCCGCGCGACCCGGTCGATCCGGCAACGATGATCGGATGCTGGGGTGGCGCGATTTCCCAGCGATTCAGCCTTTGTTCCAGGGCAAGCCGCGCGTGCGATTGGCGGTCGGGTTCGGCGCCTTCGTCAAAGAACGGCTGCACGGCGTTGAAAAAGGTCAAAGCCCGCGCCCAATGCCCCGATTGGTCCGAGATATCCAGCTGCGCGACCTTTTCGGGCGGCACGTCTTCGCTGTGCATTTCCTCCATCAGGCCCACCAGGCTGTCGGCCAGGTCATACAGCGCCGAGCGCGGGGCAAGGTCGGGCTGTGCCTCGATCAGGCGCGCGACCAGGCCGACCATCTCAAGCCGGCGGCGCAGGGGCGGAACCGGTTGCGGCAGCTGCGCGCGTGTCAGCGGATCGGCCAGATCGGTGACCAGGCGTATTCTTGGCAACAGGGTCGCCGGGCCCTGGTCGAACAGGCTGCGCAACCGGCGCGCCATGCGTTCGGTGTTCACGTACAGCTCGACCTCGGCCATGGCTTCGGGCGGGCCGTCGATGCGGGCGCGTAGTCCGTCCAGCAGTTCGCGGGCGAAATCCACCCCCGGGGGCAGGGCGAATATGTTGGGCTTAGCCATCCCGCAAAACCCCTTCGGCCAGGGCGATCCCGTCCGGGTGGCCGACGTCGCACCATTTGCCGGGATAGGTCAGCCCGTTCAGGCGATCGTCCTGGGCCATGCGGTTCCACAGCAGGTTCAGGGAAAAGGCGGGCTGGGTCATGTCGTGCAACAGGTCGGTCTTGACGATCTGCGCGCCGGTATACACCAGGTCGCCCTGCCGGATCAGCCGTCCGCTGGGGTGCAGGGTAAAGTCCCCCGGGGCATTGCGCCCGACCGCCTGGGCAATCGGAACGCAAAGCAAAAGCGCATCCATCTTGCCGGGGTCCCAGGCCGCTTGCAGCAGGTCCAGCGGGTTCGGGCCGTTCCAGATGGCATCCGTGTTCAGCGTGAACACCGGCGCATCCCCCAAAAGCGGCAAGGCATGGCGCAGGCCGCCCCCGGTATCAAGGATCTCGGGGGTTTCGACGCTGACGGTGACATCGCGGCCTTGCAGGTGACCCAGGATCTGATCGGCGTGGTAATGCGCGTTGACGACCCGGGTGGACAGGCCCCGGGTCAGGTCCAGCGCATGATCCAGCAGCGGCCGTCCGGCGACCTCGATCAGCGGTTTGGGGCGGTCCTTTGTCAGGGCGCCCATGCGTGTTCCGAACCCGGCGGCGAAAAGCATTACGGCGTCGGGCATGGGGTTCTCAGTCTTGCAAGGTGGGGTTCATCGGGCTTTGGCAGGGCATCGGCCAGCAGATCGCGCAGCGGGGCAAGCGCCGGGTGCCGCAGGTCTGATTGCAGGTGGCGCCAGACCCGGGGGATCAGGTCGATGTAGTGCGGTTTGCCGCGCGTGGCTGCAAGCCGGGCAAAGACGCCCAGAATGCGCAGGTTGCGCTGGGCGCCCAGCACCGCCAACGAGGCGCGAAACCCGTCTTCGGGCAGGCCGGTTGCGGCGATATAGTGCCTGATGCAGGCCTCGGCGGTTTGCGGATCAACGTCGCGGCGGGCGTCCTCGATCAGCGACACCAGGTCATAGGCGCGGTGCCCTTCCATTGCGTCCTGGAAATCCAGCAGGCCGGCCTGGGCGGCGCCGTGCCGGTCGGGCAAAAAGAGGATGTTTTCGGCGTGATAGTCACGCAAGACCATGACATCGGCGGGCAGGGCGTGTTGCTGCAGGATCGGCAGGAACGCCGCGATGGCGGCGGGTTTGGCTGACTGGGCCTGCGTGTACCAGTCAAAGGCCAGATCGATCATTCCGGCCAGACGTTCGGGCGTGGCCTTTGGCAGGCCAGGTGCCGCGGGGTGGGCGTGCAGTTCGACCAAGGCCTGAGTTGCGCATAGATAGAGCCGCTTTTCGTCGCCTCCCTGCTGGGCAAGCCGTGCAATCAGGCCGTCGCCCAGATCTTCGAGCAGCAGCAGGCCGTGTTCGGCATTTTCGGCCAGAACCTGCGGAGCGCTGAGCCCAAGCGCGCCAAGGTGTCGTGCAAGGCGGGCGAACAACGCCACGTCGCCTTCAGGGTCTTCCATTAGGATGGCCCGGTCTGCGCCCCGCACCAGCCGGGTATAGCGCCGCGCCGAAGCATCGCCAGCCAAAGGTAGCGCATCGGCCCCGGCCCAGCCCGCCGCTTGCAGGAAATCGGTCATGCCACCAGGCCTTTCAGAACGGTGTCCCATCGCGGCGTGTGCCACGTCAGGGTCAGATTGCGCGCATCGTCCTGCGGGCCAGCGTCAAAACCAAGCCAAAGCGCGGTTTCCGGGGTCAGATCCTGCAATTTGTCGGGCCATTCCACAAGGCAGATGGCCGTTTCAAAAGCATCGGTGAGGCCCAGTTCGACACAATCGTCAGGGCCGGACAGGCGGTACAGATCGCTGTGCCACAGTTCGCCCTGCCGGGTGTCGTACACCTGGACAAGGGTAAAGGTGGGGGACGGAATGTCTTCGTCCTCAAGCAGCACGGAACGGATAAGGCAGCGCGCGAAATGCGTCTTGCCCGCGCCGATGCCGCCGGTCAGCAGGATCACGTCGCCAGCGCGCAGCAGCGGACCCAGGCGGGCCGCCAGTGCACAGGTGTCTTCGGGTGAGGTCAGGGTGGTCGTGATTTGCCGATCGGTCATGGCCCGAAGATACCGCCGGACCCGGCCGCTGCAAGCCCGTTCAGCCAGTCGCGACCTTGCTGCTGGGCGGGGCTAGCCGGGCGCGTGACGCGGGCAGGTTGGAAAACCGCACCATCGTCGCGCCAGCGGACACCGGTTCGATCCAGCACTGCAGTTCGTCGCCATCGCGAAGCGTCAGGTTCGCGCTCCAGGCCGCGCGGTCCTGCATGGTCAGCACGTATTCGCGCAGTTCGGACCAGATCGGGCTGGGGTCGCAGGCATCTTTCCATTCATTCGTCGCATCGACGATGGTCAGTTCGGAAAAGGCGCTGTCGGGGTCGCAGCTCCAGAGTTTGCGATATGCCGAGTTGCTGAAGGTCAGCACGCCCAGCCGGGAAAAGACGGCGACGGCATCGTGGAAACAGTCGATGACGGATTGCGTCAGTTCCAGCTCGGAGCGAAAGCGCCGGGTCAGCGAAATCTCGGCGCTGATGTCCTCCAGCAAAAAGGCCACGGCGCCGTCGGGATGCGGGCGACCGGAAATCTTGTAGGTCAGGCCCGAGGCCAGGCTCCAGGTTTCGCAATAGCGGTCATCGCGCGCGGCGGTGATCACATCGGTCAGCTGTTCGCGCCAGGTCGCATAGTTCTTGGGTTCCGGCATCATCCGCGTTTCGCGCATGTGGTCGAAAAAGCTGAGCAGGTTGGGCCGGGCCGACAGGAAATTGACCGGCAGTCGCGTCAGATCGACCAGGGCGGGGTTGAACAGGACAAGCCGCCTGTCGCGGTCAAAGACGGCCAGTCCGATCGGCAGATGGGCAAAGGTCTTGGCCAGCGTCTGGACAAAGTTGCGCTGGGCCAGTTCCGCTTCGATCAGGGCGTCGATATCGGTGGCGAAATGCACGCTTCCTTCGGGGGTCTTGCGCGATGTCACCTCGAACCAGCGGGTGGTGCCATTCGACATTTCAACCCGGACCCGGCTGCTGTTGGCATCAGAAAGCCCCGCCTGCCCCATGTCGAAAAGAGGTTTGTCGCTGTCCTGGTTGCCTATGGCCGCCAGCAACACATCGAAGGCCGCGTTTTTCCAAATGACCTGATCGTCGTGGTCGGTGGTCCAGATCGGGTTGGGGGCCACGTCAAAGGCGGTGCTAAGCTGTTCCAGCTGGTCGCCGCGCACCAGGTACTGGTGCTGCGCGGCGGGGCCAAGGGGCGCCGCCTTGAGTGTTGCGCGTATCCTGCTGCCGTCGGGTGTGACGGTCAGTTCGGTCTGCGCGATGTCATGCGAGATCAGTGAAACCGGTTGGGTGGGCAGATCGACCGGCAAATCCGGGAACCGCGTGACCAGCGCCTCGTGCAGGTCGCGCCAAACCCCGCCATTGGCCACCGATGCCCCAAGGATCGCATGCGCATCAGCCGTGCAATCCAGCAAGGCCCCGCTGCGATCGAACAAAAAGACGGTTTCGCTAAGCCCAGCGGTTTCGACCGATCGCGGGCTGGAGGATCTGGTGATCCGGATGACCAGCCAGCCCAGGATCAAAAGCGCGACTCCGCTCAGGATTCCGATCCCTATTGCCCAATGGTCTTGCAATTCGATTTTCCCGCTTCGGTTGCGTTGGCGAAATTCCACCAAGCCAAAAAGTAGTTTACGAAATGTTAAGTTTCAGAGCAACTGCGCCGGATTTCCGTGGGCTCATTGCGAGAAAGGTACATTTTCCCCCAGTGCGGTTCCGGGCTGCGCTGCCTCGGCGACGATCTTGTTGCGCGGCCAGACGACTTCGACCACGGCGCCGCAGCGATCACCCTGACGGTGAAGCCCGGTTGCCGGGTCGGACCCATTGGCAAAGCTCAGCTCGGCCCCGCTGCGTTCCAGCAGGGTTTTGGCGATGAACAGACCCAGCCCCATGCCTTCGTATTCCGGGCGCGCCTTGCGGTCGGCTTCGCTGCGCCGTTTGCGCACAAAGGGATCACCGATGCGCCCGATCAGGTGCAGCGGAAAGCCGCGCCCGTCGTCGATGATCCGAATGGAAATGACGTCATCGGTCCAGATCGCTTCGACCCAGACGGTGCTTTGTGCGAAATCGACGGCGTTCTGCACCAGGTTGCGCAATCCGTGGATCACTTCGGGGCGGCGCAGGACCTGGGGCTGGCCGAATTCGCCGCCGGGGCCGGGCCCGTCCTCGATGACGATCTGTTTGCCGCGGTCCTGATGCGGTTCGGCTGCCTCGCGGATCACCTCGATCAGGGGGGCAAAGCGCATGTGCAGGTCGTCCTTGCCGGCCCGTCCCATGGAGCGGAGGATATCGCGGCAACGGTCCGCCTGTTCACGGATCAGCAGGGCGTCTTCTTGCAGGTCGGGCCGATCATCCAGATCATCGGCCAGCTCGGAGGAGGCCAGCTTGATCGTCGCCAGCGGCGTGCCCAGTTCATGCGCGGCGGCCGCAACGACGCCGCCAAGGTCGTTCAGTTTCTGCGCACGGGCCAGCGCCATCTGGGTCGCGGCCAGCGCGTCGGACATCGAATTCATCTCGCGCGTGATGCGGCGTGAATAGACCGAGATGAAGACAAGGGCGATGCTGATCGCGGTCCATTGGCCAAAGACAAAGACATCCGGAATGCGCAGGATGAACCCTTCCTGGGTGCGCAGGGGCAGGTGGTAAAATACCATGCCTGACACCAGGACAAAGCCCGTCACGCCCAGGATCACCGTCGACCGCAAGGTCAGGACCGAGGCCGAAACCGTCACCGGCCCCAGCACCAACAGCGAAAACGGATTGTGCAGCCCGCCCGTCAGGTACAGCAGGAAACACAGTTGCAGCAGGTCGAACATGACCATCAGGAAATTCTCGGTTTCCGACAGCCGCTTGTTTTCCGGAAAGACAAAGATCGCCACCAGGTTGCCGACGATGGACACCCCGACCGCCAGGTAACAAAGCCCCAGTTCCAGTTGCAGGTTGTACATCCGCTGCGCGACGGTGATCGCGATCAACTGGCCGACAATGGCGAACCAGCGCAACAGGATCATCGTCCGAAGGCGAATCCAGTTGCTGCGTTGGTATTCGCCGAAAAGGCCGATTTCACTATTCGCCATCTGCGCCCATTCGTCACTTGCGGGGATCGTGTGGATTGTTACCTGTCAGGCAAGTCTTCGCAATGGGAGAGCCTGAAAATGAGACGTCTTGCCTTTTTGTCCGCCAGTGTTGCCATCGTTGGCCTGATGGGGGGTGTCTGGTACGCGACCATGGGTGCGAAAGGCGGCGATCAGTTCGCCCAGTGCCGCAGCACCGCCATTGCCGGGGGCAGTGGTCAGATCGGTGGCCCCCTGACGCTGGTCAACAAGGATGGCGAAACCGTCACCGATGCCGATTTCATCACCGAACCGACCCTGCTGTATTTCGGCTATACCTTCTGCCCCGATGTCTGTCCGCTGGACACGGTGCGCAATGCCGATGCGGTCGATGTTCTGGCTGACCGGGGGTATTCCGTGACGCCGGTCTTTGTGACGATCGACCCCAACCGCGACACGCCGCAGGCGGTGGGCGATTTCGCCGCCAACATTCACGAAAAGATGATCGGCCTGACCGGCAGCGAAGAGCAGATCAAGGCCGCCAGCCAGACCTATCGCACCTATTACAAACGCCAGCCCGGCGAGGATGATTATTACCTGGTCGACCACTCGACCTTTACCTATCTGGTCCTGCCGGATCACGGCTTTGTCGAATATTTCCGCCGCGAGGTTTCCCCCGACGAGATGGCAACCAAGGTGGCGTGTTTTGTCGATGCGTCGTAACCGACAAAGCACGCTGCCAAAACCCTTTTCCTCAATGGTTTGACCACCACCCATCGCGCCGCTAATACTCATCTTTACACGGGCGAACGGGCCGGGAGGATGGGCTTTGGCAGAACGCGACATCGATGAACTCGGTGAAGACAAGACGCTGCTTCTTGTTGACGACGATGAGGCTTTTCTAAAGCGCCTGGCGAAGGCCATGGAAAAACGCGGCTTTGAGGTTGAAACCGCCGGATCGGTGGCTGGCGGCAGGGCCATCGCAACAGCGCGCCCACCGGCCTATGCGGTTGTCGATCTGCGGCTCGAGGACGGTAACGGGCTGGATGTGGTCGAACTGCTGCGCGAAAAGCGTCCGGACAGCCGGATCGTGGTTCTGACGGGCTATGGCGCGATTGCCACGGCCGTGGCCGCGGTCAAGATCGGGGCAACGGACTATCTGTCCAAGCCCGCCGATGCGACGGATATCACCAATGCCTTGCTGGCCAAGGGCGATGACCTGCCGCCGCCGCCGGAAAACCCGATGAGCGCGGATCGCGTGCGGTGGGAACATATCCAGCGCGTTTACGAACTGTGCGACCGGAACGTGTCGGAAACGGCACGGCGGTTGAACATGCACCGCCGCACCCTGCAACGCATTCTGGCCAAGCGCAGCCCGCGCTAGGCCCATTGGCGTCGGCGCTTAGCCCGCCGTGACGTTCAGGCGGGCCTTGGCGCTTTCGGCAACGCTTTGAATCCGGGTCATTGATGCCAGATACCACGACAGACCGGTCTGGCCGTTGTCCTGCGCCTGTTCGAACATCTTGCGGGCCTTGGCGGCCTGCGCGGCACTCAGGGTC